>NZ_CP121699.1:1352008-2028013 GCF_029761935.1 Microbacterium testaceum | reverse complement strand
CGGCCGTGTCGAGCGTGACGGTGGTGATCATCGACCCGCCCGTGGTGAAGGGCGGGAGCGCCTCGAGCACCTCGTCGCGACCCCAGAGCGCTCCGATGCCGTAGGGCCCGTAGACCTTGTGGCCCGAGAAGACGGCGAGGTCGACCCCGGATGCCGGCAGGTCGAGGCGCAGATGAGGTGCCGACTGGCACGCGTCGAGCACGGTCAGCGCGCCGACACCGCGGGCGAGGGTGGCGAGCTTCGCGACGGGGTTCACGATGCCGAGCACGTTCGAAACGTGCGGGAAGGCGACGACCTTGGTGCGCTCGCCGATGAGGTCGGCTGCGGCGTGCAGGTCGAGCATGCCGTCGTCGAGCACGGGGATGTGGCGCAGGCGCGCCCCGGTGCGGGCAGCGAGCTCCTGCCAGGGGATGAGGTTGGCGTGGTGTTCGGCCTCGGTCACGGCGATCTCGTCGCCCGCGCGGAGGCGCCCGGCGTACCCGAGCGAACCCGCGACGAGATTGAGGCCGGCCGTCGCGCCGCTGGTCCAGACGAGCTGTTCGGGCTCGGCGCCCACGAACTCGGCAACCGTGACGCGCGCGTCTTCGAACAGCTCGGTGGCCTCGGCCGCGAGGGTGTGGGCACCGCGGTGCACGGCGGAGTTCGCCCGCTCGAGGAACTCACGTTCGGCGTCGAGCACGGCACGAGGCTTCTGGCTCGTCGCTCCGGAGTCGAGGTACACGAGGGGGCGACCGTCGATCTCGGTCTCGAGGATCGGGAAGTCGGCGCGCACGGCGGCGACGTCGAAGGGGAGGCTCACCCCTCCAGGCTACGTCGCGCCGGGTGGGTGGGTGCCGTGCGGCCGGCTCGGGGTCCTCGTGGCCGGTCGTGAGACGCCCCTGGGGCCGCGAGACTGCATCTCGTTGACAACCCGCGCGTCATCCTGCAACGGACATGTCAGCGAGATGCAGTCTCGACGCGCCACCCCCCTCGCGAGCGAAGAGTGAGGAAATCGCCCGCCCCCGTTCGCGAATCGTCAGGGCCGCGGATCCGCCGCCCGATGCCGCGTAGACCGGATGCCATGACCCTCACGGCCCTGCTCCCCACCCTCCGCGCCAGCATCCCGGCGCCCTTCGACGCCGCGGCGTGGCCCGCCGGCTCCGCGCCGACGCTCGACGACGTCACGGTGCGGGCGGTGTCGGTCGGTCGCTACGCCGACCTCTGCGGCACGCCCTGCGTCTGCACGGGCCCCGCGGTGATCCCGGCGTCGGGGGGGATGGCATCCGCGACGCTGTCGACGACAGTGGTGATCGCGACGGTGACCGAGGCCACGCCCGACACCTTGCGCCTCGACGCCTGCGTCGCCGGACTCGAGGCTGTCTGGCGCGAGGCGCGGCTCATCGGCCGCGTCTCGCACGCGTACGACGAACCGTTCGACGTCGTCGACGCCCACGGGGAGGAGTCGTGCGCAACCGTCGTGCTCCCCGGTGACGTCCACGCGGGTGACCGCATCGCCTTCCCGTGCCCCGGATGCCACACGGTCGGGGAGGTCCGCTGATGCTGCTCCACTCGATCGTCTTCGCTTCGCGCTGCGCCCGCGTGCAGGCGGAGTTCCTGGCGGCGGAGGCCGAGGATGAGCCGGCGGACGGCCGGGACGTACGAAACTCCTGACTTTCGGAGGCGTGCTCTCGTGCTCCCGCGTCCCCGCGGGCACGCGGCCGGCGGGCAAGCCGAGGCCGTGCGAAATGACAGGAGTTTCGCCCGCTCGCCCGCGGACCGTCGGGTCGCCGCGCTGGGGACTCTGCACGCCGAGGGCCGATCACACGACCAGCCGATACCCCATCCCCTGCTCCGTCAGCAGGTGCACGGGGTTCGACGGGTCCGCCTCGAGCTTCTTGCGCAGCTGCGACATGTACAGCCGCAGGTAGCCGCTGTCAGCGACCTGCTCGCTCGCCCAGATCTCCTTCAGCAGGGTCTGGCGCGTGACGAGCGAGCCGGGGTTGCGGGCGAGGAATTCGAGCATCCGCCACTCGGTCGGGGTGAGGTGCACGCGGGTGCCCGCGCGCAGCACGGCCTTGGCTGACAGGTCGACCTCGACGTCGCCGAAGCGCACGACGGCGTCGCCCGCCGAGGGCACCGAACGTCGGGCGTGCACGCGCAGACGCGCGAGCAGCTCGTCGATCTGGAAGGGCTTGGTCACGAAGTCGTCGGCGCCGGCATCGAGCGCCTCCACCTTGTCGGCGGAACCCGTGCGGCCCGAGACGACGATGATCGGCGCGGTCGTCCACCCGCGCAACGCGTGGATGACCTGCACGCCGTCGAGGTGCGGCATCCCGAGATCCAACAGCACGATGTCGGGGTGCGCTTGAGCGGCGAGCGTGATCGCTGCGGCGCCGTCGGCCGCGGCCACCACGTCGTAGCCGTGGGCTGCGAGCGTGATCCGCAGAGCGCGCACCAGCTGCGGGTCGTCGTCGGCGATGAGTACCTTCACGGCGTCCTCCTGGAGATTCCGGATGCCACGGCATCCGCGCCCGCGACGGGAAGCGCCACGACCATGGTGAGCCCGCCGCCGGGGGTGTCTTCGGGGGTGAGGGTGCCGCCCATGCCCTCGGCGAAGCCGCGCGAGAGCGCGAGCCCGAGGCCGAGACCAGCGGTGTTGTCGGTGTCGCCGAGGCGTTGGAATGGCGAGAACATGTCTTCGCGACGCTCGGCGGCGATGCCCGGACCGTGATCGATCACGCGGATCTCGGCGGTGCTGCCGAGGCGGCTCGTGGCGATGCGCACACGCTCGCCGTCGGGTGTGTACCGCTGGGCGTTGGTGAGCACGTTGACGAGAACGCGCTGCAGCAGCACCGGGTCGGCGCTCAGCGAGGGCAGGTCGGGGTCGAGGGCGAGGTGGACGTCGTCGGGGCCGAGGTCGAGCTCGTCGAGGGCCATGAGCACCACTCCCGCGGCATCGGTCGGCGTGAGCGAGACGGCGAGCACCCCCGCCTGCACGCGGCTCACGTCGAGCAGGTCGGTGACGAGCACCGACAGGGTCGCGAGGCTCTCGTCGGCGGTCTCAAGCAGCTCGCGGCGGTCATCGTCGGAGAGCTGGTCTCCCGCGGCGCGAAGGCCCCCGAGCGAGGCGACGGCAGCGGCGAGGGGGCGGCGCAGGTCGTGGCTGACCGCCGACAGCAGGGCGCTGCGCACCTGGTCGGTCTCGGCGAGGGCGTCGGCCTCGGCGGCCGTCTCGGCGAGATCGGTGCGCTCGAGGGCGGCCGCGAGCTGCGCGACGACGACGTCGAGCAGGCGACGCTCCGAGGCGTCGAGATCGCCGCCGTGCAGCTCGAGGGTCGCGCGACCGTCGCCGACCGGGACCGAGACCGAGCGACCGTCGCGCACGGGCTCGCCATCGGTGGCGAGAACCGTGCCGTCCGCGGCGACGAGACGCACCCCGGCCAGGCCGAAGGCCTCTCGGGCACGGGTGACCAGGGCGGGCACCGTGCTCTCGCCGCGGAGCACGCTGCCCGCGACCGTGGCGAGCAGCTCGGCCTCGGCCGTGGCGCGGCGGGCGGAGCGGGCCCGACGGGCTGCCTGGTCGACGACGGTGCTCACGAGCATCGCGATGACCACGTACAACACCAGCGCGATCGTGTTCGCGGGATTGCTGATGGTCACGGTGTACAGCGGTTCGATGAAGAGGAAGTTGAGCGTGAAGCCCGACAGCACCGCAGCGAACAGGGCCGGCCAGATCCCCCCGATCAGCGCCACGACCACGACGAGCAGCTGGTACACGAGCACGTCGGCGGCGATGGAGTCGTCGGAGCCCGTCGAGATCAGCAGCAGCGAGATCAGCGGTCCCCCGAGGACGGCGACGACGAAGCCCAGGAGGCGGCGCTTCGCGCTCAGCGCGGGGCCGCTGAGGCGGGGGAGGGCGAAGCGTCCGCCCGCGCGCGCGTGGCTGACGATGTGCACGTCGATGTCGCCCGAGAGGCGGATGACAGTGGCACCGATGCCAGGGCCGGTGAGGGCGGCGGCCAGGCGGCCGCGACGGCTCACGCCGATGACCAGCTGCGAGGCGTTGACCGATCGCGCGAAGTCGACGAGGGCGGTGGCGGGATCGTCGCCCACCACCTGGTGGTACGAGCCGCCCAGCGACTCGACGAGGGCGCGCTGCTCGGCGAGGGTGGCCGGGGCGCTCGTGCGCAGGCCGTCCTGGCTCGACACGTGCACGGCGAGCAGCTCGCCGCCGGCCGAGCGGGCCGCGATCCGGGCTCCGCGGCGCAGGAGCGTCTCGCCCTCGGGGCCGCCGGTGAGGGCGACGACCACGCGCTCGCGCGCCTGCCACGAACCCTCGATGCCGTGCTCGGTGCGGTAGCGCTGCAGGGCCGAGTCGACCTCGTCGGCCAGCCACAGCAGAGCGAGCTCGCGCAGCGCCGTCAGGTTGCCGAGGCGGAAGTAGTTCGACAGGGCGGCGTCGATGCGCTCGGCGGGGTACACCGAACCTGCGGC
Organism: Microbacterium testaceum; assembly: GCF_029761935.1. NCBI lineage: Bacteria > Bacillati > Actinomycetota > Actinomycetes > Micrococcales > Microbacteriaceae > Microbacterium > Microbacterium testaceum. Next base: position 2,023,540 of record NZ_CP121699.1, on the reverse strand, counting down.
GAGGCGATCACGCAGAGACTGCGGTGCCAGGTCGACGACCTCGATCTGATCGGCGGAGCGGACGACGGCATCCGGAACCGTCTCCCGCTGAACGACGCCGGTGATCTTCTCGACCACGTCGTTGAGAGATTCGATGTGCTGCACGTTCACGGTCGTGATCACGTCGATGCCGGCGTCGAGCAATTCTTCGACATCGGTCCAGCGCTTCTCGTTGCGCGAGCCCGGGACGTTCGTGTGCGCCAGTTCGTCGACGAGCGCGATGCGCGGATGCCGTTCGAGCACCGCATCGAGGTCCATCTCGTCGAGCGCGACCCCGCGGTGGGCGACGGCGCGGCGGGGGATCACCTCGAGGCCCTCGGCTTGCGCTGCGGTCGCGACGCGGCCGTGGGTCTCGACGATCGCGATGACGACGTCATGGCCCTCGTCGCGCAGGCGCCGGCCCTCTTCGAGCATCTCGTACGTCTTGCCGACACCGGGCGCCATGCCCAGCAGCACGCGCAAGCGCCCGCGCTTCACGAGGCGCACCTCGGAGCCCAGGTCGCTGCGCATGTCGAAGGGACCCGCGCGAACGCCTCGACGGGCTCAGCGACCGCTCGCTCGAACGCACGGCGCCGCCGCCGCGCGAGAGGCGCGGCGGCGGCGGGTGAGAGATGCATGTCCCTGATTCTCGTCTCTCAGAGGGCGTCGAGCGCGCGATTGAGTTCGACCACGTTCACGCGCGGGTCGCCGAGGTACCCCAGGTCGCGCGGGATCGTGTGCGCGCTGACGAGGGATTCGACCTCAGATGCCGAGAGGCCCCGGGCCTCGGCGACGCGGGCGACCTGTCGCTCGGCGCCTGCGACCGAGATGTCGGGGTCGAGACCGGAGGCCGAGGCGGTCAGGGCATCGGCCGGGATCTGACCCGACCCGTCGAGCTCGACCGAGGCGGCCTTGCGCTCCTCGATCGCGGCGATCAGGTCTTCGTTCTCAGGGCCCCAGTTCGATCCGCTCGACGCGGTGGAGTCGTAGCCGTCGCCCGCGGCCGAGGGACGGGACTGGAAGTACTGCGGGAGCGCGTTGCCATCGGCATCCGTGAAGGACTGCCCGATCAGCTGCGAGCCCGAGACCTGCCCGTCGGCGGTCTTGATGAGCGAACCGTTCGCTTGGAACGGCAGGGCGACCTGGCCGACCGCGGTGATCAGCAGCATGTATGCCACGCCGAGGAGAAGGGTGAAGACGACCATCGCGCGGACGGCGACGGCGGTGGTACGCAGGGTGGTGCGCATGACGGGGCCTTTCAGAAACCGGGGAGCAGGCTCACGACGAGGTCGATGAGCTTGATGCCGATGAAGGGGACGATGACGCCGCCGAGCCCGTAGACGAGCAGGTTGCGGCTGAGGATGCTCGACGCGCTCGCGGCGCGGTATTTCACGCCCCGCAGCGCGAGGGGGATGAGCACGATGATCACGATCGCGTTGAAGATGATCGCGCTCGTGACGGCGGATGCCGGGGAGTGCAGACCCATGATGTTCAGCGCCGCGAGGCCCGGGAACACGCCCATGAACATCGCCGGGATGATCGCGAAGTACTTCGCGATGTCGTTGGCGAGCGAGAACGTGGTCAGGGCGCCGCGCGTGATGAGCAGCTGCTTGCCGATGCGGACGATGTCGATGAGCTTGGTCGGATCGGAGTCGAGGTCGACCATGTTGCCGGCCTCTTTCGCGGCCGAGGTGCCCGTGTTCATCGCGACACCCACGTCGGCCTGCGCCAGGGCGGGGGCGTCGTTCGTGCCGTCACCGGTCATCGCGACGAGGTTGCCGCCTTCCTGCTCGCGCTGGATGAGGGCGAGCTTGTCCTCGGGCGTGGCCTCGGCGAGGAAGTCGTCGACGCCCGCCTCGGCGGCGATCGCCTTGGCGGTGAGGGGGTTGTCGCCCGTGATCATCACGGTACGGATGCCCATCGCGCGCAGCTCGCCGAAGCGCTCGCGCAGTCCGTCTTTGACGACGTCCTTGAGGTGGATGACGCCGAGCACCTGCCCCACGCCCTTCGACAGGGTCGCGACCACCAGGGGCGTGCCGCCGGACTGGGCGATGGCATCCGTCTCGCTCATCAGCTGCGCGCGCAACGCCGGGGCGACCGGGCTGCCCGAGGCCTCGAGCCACGCGAGCACGGCCGAGCTCGCGCCCTTGCGCACCTGCGTGCCGTCGACCAGGTCGAGGCCGCTCATGCGGGTCTGGGCGGTGAAGGGTACGGGCTCCGCACCGCGGGGCATGTCGGCGACGATGCCTTGAGCTGCGGCCAGCTCGACCACCGAGACGCCCTCGGGCGTGGGGTCGGCCTGCGACGACAGCGAGGCGTACTCGGCGAGCTCGGGGCTCCCGACGCCCTTCATCGGCACGAAGGCCGACGCGCGACGGTTGCCGTAGGTGATGGTGCCGGTCTTATCCAACAGCAGGGTGGTGACGTCTCCCGCGGCCTCGACCGCGCGACCCGACATCGCGAGCACGTTGCGCTGCACGAGACGGTCCATGCCCGCGATGCCGATCGCGCTCAGCAGAGCACCGATGGTCGTGGGGATCAGGCAGACCAGCAGCGCGACCAGGACCGGGATCGACACCGGCGATGCCGCATACGAGGCGATCGGGTTCAGCACGAGCACCACGACGACGAAGACGATCGACAGGCTCGCGAGCAGGATGTTCAGCGCGATCTCGTTGGGCGTGCGCTGACGCGACGCGCCCTCGACCAGGGCGATCATGCGGTCGACGAAGGTCTCGCCCGGCTTCGAGGTGATCTTCACCACGATGCGGTCGCTGAGCACGCGCGTGCCGCCGGTGACCGCGCTGCGGTCACCACCCGATTCGCGCACGACCGGGGCGGACTCGCCCGTGATGGCCGACTCGTCGACCGTCGCGATGCCCGACACGATGTCGCCGTCGCCGGGGATGAGTTCGCCGGTCTCGACCAGCACGATGTCGCCGACGCGGAGGTCGCCCGAGGGGACGTCTTCGGTGGCGGCACCGGATGCCGAGGGGTCGGCCTTCTCGTCGTACGAGACGACGCGGCGGGCCGAGGTCGTCGTGCGCGTCTTGCGAAGCGTCGCCGCCTGCGCCTTGCCGCGGCCCTCGGCGACCGACTCGGCGATGTTCGCGAAGAACACCGTCAGCCACAGCCAGATCGCGATACCCCAGGTGAAGCCGAAGGGGAGGCTGTCGTCGCTGCCGCCGAGGAAAGGCTCGGCGATCGCGATGAGCGTCGTCAAGGCGGCGCCCACCCAGACGAGGAACATCACGGGATTGCGCCACTGCGCGGCGGGGTTGAGCTTCTTGGCCGCGCCCGGCAGGGCGGCCACGACCTGCGCGGCGCTGAACGCGCGACGAGGGGCGGTCGAAGCCGGTTCGGCTTCGGGGGCCGGGGCGTGGGTGAGGGTGGACATCAGCGGGTCAGTCCTTCAGCGAGGGGTCCGAGGGTGAGGACCGGGAAATAGGTGAGAGCCGTCACGATCACGGCCACGCCGCCCAGGAGGCCGGCGAATTGCGGGCGGTGCGTCGGCAGGGTGCCGGCGGTGGAGGGCACGGCATCCTGAGCCGCGAGCGAACCGGCGAGGGCCAGAACGAACACGATCGGCAGGAACCGGCCGAGCAGCATCGCCACACCGAGCGCGGTGTTGAACCACGGGGTGTTGGCGGTGAGGCCCGCGAACGCCGAACCGTTGTTGTTCGCAGCCGAGGTGAAGGCGTAGAGCACCTCGCTCAGGCCGTGGACGCCCGGGTTCCAGATCGAGGTGGTCTCGACGTCGGAACGGATCGCGGGGACGCCGAAGCTCAGCGCGGTGCCGGCCAGCACGAGGGTCGGGGTGACGAGGATGTACAGGCTCGCGAGCTTGATCTCCTTCGGCCCGATCTTCTTGCCGAGGTACTCGGGCGTCCGGCCGATCAGCAGGCCACCGACGAAGACCGCGATCACGGCGAGGATCAGAATGCCGTAGAGGCCCGATCCGACACCGCCGGGGGCGATCTCGCCGAGCATCATGTTGATCATCGGCATCATGCCGCCGAGAGCCGTGTAGCTGTCGTGCATCGAGTTGACGGCACCGGTCGAGGTGAGCGTGCTGGTGGTGCCGAAGAGGGTCGAACCGAAGATGCCGAAGCGCACCTCTTTGCCCTCCATCGCACCGCCCGCGAGCATCGGAGCCGTGCCGCCTGCGGCCGTCTCGGCCCAGGTGAGCAGGGCGGTGGATGCCACGAAGATGGCCCCCATCACGCCGAGGATCGTGTAGCCCTGGCGGTCGTCGCCGACGATGCGGCCGAAGGCGCGGGGCAGCGAGAACGGGATCACCAGCATCAGGAAGATCGAGAACAGGTTCGTCCAGGGCGTGGGGTTCTCGAACGGGTGCGCGGAGTTGGTGTTGAAGATGCCGCCACCGTTGGTGCCGAGCAGCTTGATGGCCTCCTGCGAGGCGACCGGGCCGCCGGGGATCGACTGGGCTGCTCCCGCCACCGTGGTGGCATCCGTGAATCCCGAGAGGTTCTGGATGACGCCGCCGGCGAGCAGCACGATCGCGGCGACGACCGCGAAGGGCAGCAGCAGACGGTAGGTGCCGCGTACGAGGTCGACCCAGAAGTTGCCGATCACGCCGCTGCGGCGGTAGGCGAAGCCGCGCACGAGGGCCACGGCGACGGCGATGCCGACGGCGGCCGACACGAAGTTCTGCACGGTGAGGGCGGCGAACTGCACGGTGTACCCGAGGGTCAGCTCACCCGAGTACGACTGCCAGTTGGTGTTCGTCACGAACGACACCGCCGTGTTGAACGACAGAGCCTCGCCGGGGGAATCGAAGCCGAGCGACAGCGGCAGCACCGCCTGCAGGCGCATGATCGCGTACACGAACACGACGCCGACGAACGAGAACAGCAGCACCGAGCGCAGGTAGGCCTGCCAGGTCTGGGCGCTGCGGGGGTCGACGCCGATCAGGCGGTAGGTGCCGCGCTCGACGGCGAGATCGCGCTCGCCGGTGTAGATGCGGGCGATGTAGTCGCCGAGGGGGCGGTAGGCCAGGCCCAGGGCGACGACGAGGGTGAGGCTGGTCAGGACAATGGACCAGACGATTCCGCTATCCATGGGTCAGAACTTCTCCGGTCGGACGAGCGCGACCACGAGGTACACGACGGCGGCGACCGCGAGCACGGCGGCCAGGATCGAGAAGAAGATCACGAGCGCTCACCGCCTCGACCGGTGGGGCGGGCGGAGGAGGGGCGGGCCTCGGGGCCCAGCTTCTCGACCCCCTTGGCGACGAGCGCGACCAGCGCGAACAACGCGACGGTCACGGCGAGGAAGACGACATCGAGCACGACGACTCCAGATTCGGGTCTGTACCGCGGGAAGGCCGCGGGCGCCGCGGGGCGGCACGTCTGTCGATACAACTCCTCGAGCCCGCGGCATCCCGGCGTCCTAACGCTTTCCCTACGGGTCGCTGACGGACACATACGGGGTGCTTACGGGGAAGGAGCTCTCACGCGCACGGGGTGCTTACTCGTACGGGGTGAGGTGGACGCAACGGAGCCGGAGCGCTGTCCCGGATGCCGGAGCCGTCCGGGATGGTTCACCGCGGAGGGGACGACACAACGCAGGAGTATCGGCCGTCGGATGCCGTCGGCCGTGCGGGATCGGGACCGTAAGGGCCGAATGTCCTGCGTTGTGTCACGTGGGCTACCTCTTCACAGGGCCCACCGACGCATGATGGAGGCATGGCCGACATGGACGTGCGCGTGACCGCGGGGCTCACCATCCCGGCGGCCGAGCTGTCGTGGCGGTTCTCACGCTCGTCGGGCCCGGGCGGTCAGGGCGTGAACACCGCCGACTCCCGGGTGGAGATGATGTGGGATGCCGCGGCATCCACCGTTCTGTCACGGGTTCAGCGTGAGCGCGTGCTCGAGCGGCTCGGCGATCGGCTGGTCGACGGGGTGCTGACGATCGCGGCCTCAGAGCATCGGGCCCAGCTGCGCAATCGCGACGCCGCGCGCGCCCGTCTCGCGGCCCTCGTCGCCGAGGCGGTTCGCCCGCCCGCCCCGCCGCGCCGGGCGACGAAACCCACGCGCGGGTCGAAGGAACGCCGCCTGCAGGCCAAGCAGCGCCGCACCGACGTGAAGCAGATGCGCCGGCGCCCGACCGATTGACGCGGGCCCGTCCGGTCCCGTCATCCTGCGGTGAGTGTCCAAAACACCCGGACGCTTCCGAAAAACGTCCGGGTGTCTTGGACGCTCGAGGGGGCGACCGGAGTCAGCTGGTCGCGCCGCCCTCGGCCCGGCGGCGGCGCACCTGCTCTTCGAGATCGGCGAGGTGCATCTCACGCTCGAGGTCGGCGATCTGCTGCTCGGTGGTGCGGCTCTCGCGCGGGGCGGGCGGGGGAGCGGACTGCGCGTCCTTCTGCCAGCGCCGCGGGTCGCCGAACGACATCGGGGTCGACCGTTGCTCGTACTCGCGGCCGAGCGTGAACCACAGGATCGACCCGATGAGCGGCAAAAGCACGATGAAGAAGATCCACGCGAACTTCGGCAGGTGCTTCACCTGGTCCTCGCGGCGGGTGATGGCGTCGATGAGGGCTATCACCATCACGACGAGGGTCAGCAGGGCGAGGACGGGCATGGCATCCACCCTGGCGGAGACTCCCGGCGGCGTCCACCGCTGCTTCGCGAGCGGGCCGAACTCCTGACTTTTCGTGCGCACGGCGCCTCCGGGGCTGATTCCAGCGGCAGCGGCTCGCGTTTCTTAGGAGTTCTGCCCGGCGCCGGTCGCGCGCCGAAACGCCGAACGCCCCCGCCGGAGGGGCGGGGGCGTTCGGGAGGGGCTCAGGATGCCGAGTCGGTGGGCGTCTTCCGCGCCTTGTGCGCCGGGGCCTCGGCCACGGGCTGACCACCGCGCTGCTGACCGGGGAGCGGACGCGACCGGCGGCCGTAGATGACCTCGGACGAGTCGAGCAGCCAGGGCACGAGGGTGATCGAGACGCCGTGCACGAGCATCAGCTGGTGCGCGAGGCGGCGCGATCGACGGTTGTGCAGGATCGACTCCCACCAGTGACCGACGATGAACTGGGGGAGGTAGACGGTCACGACGGCGGAGCCGTTGTTCTCGCGGTACTTCTTGATAAAGGCCGAAACCGGCGAGGTGTACGTGCGGTACGGCGAGTCGATGATGACCAGCGGAATGGGCATGTCGTGGTCGGCCCATTCCTTCTGCAGCTTCGCCGCGTCTTCGTCGGTGATGGCGACGTGGACCGCGAGGGTCTTCTGATGGTTGGCCGCGAGGGCGTAGTCGATCGCCTTCATGACGGGCTTCTGGAGGCGGTTCACGAGGACGATCGCGACGTCCCCCGACGAGCCGAAGTGCACGGTCTCGTCCATGCGGATCTCGTGCTCGACGTCGCGGTAGTAGCGGTTCACGCCGATCATCAGCACCGCGAGGATCGGGATCGCGATGAACACGAGCCACGCGCCGTGGGTGAACTTCGTGATCGTGACGATCAGCAGCACGAGGACGGTCATCGCCGCGCCGACGGAGTTGATCCACAGGCCCGAGATCGCCGAGCGGCGCTCGATCGCGGCCGACTGCTGCTTCGCCGCCTCGGGCGGCAGGTCCTTCAGCCCGCGCAGTGCGCGGCGCCAGTGCCTGACCATGCCGATCTGACCGAGCGAGAACGAGACGAATACACCGATGATGTAGAGCTGGATCAGCGTCGTGAGGTTGGCCTGGTAGACGATCAGCACGCCGATGGCGACGATGCCGAGGATGATCATGCCGTTCGAGTAGACCAGCCGATCGCCGCGGGTGTTGAGCGCCTTGGGGGCGTAGCCGTCGCGGGCGAGCACGGCACCCAGCAGGGGGAAGCCGTTGAAGGCGGTGTTGGCGGCCAGCAGCAGCACGCACGCGGTGGCGGCCTGGATGATGAAGAACGGGATGCTTCCCATGCCGAAGGTGGCGGCGGCGACCTGGGCCATGAGGCTCGGCTGCGGGTTGTTGGCGCAGTCGAAGCCGATCAGGTGGCAGGGGTTCTCGGCGTAGTGCACGCCCGAGATGAGGGCGAGGATCGTCAGACCGGCGAACAGCACGATGGCGATGCCGCCCATCATGGTGAGCGTCGTCTGCGCGTTGCGAATCTTCGGCATGCGGAACGCGGGCACGCCGTTGGACACGGCCTCGACGCCCGTGAGGGCCGAGCAGCCGCTCGAGAAGGCGCGCAGCACGAGCAGGATGAGCGCCGCTTGCGTGAGCGACTCGGCCTGTACGGCGTACTGGGCGCTCTCGGCGACGGGGGCATCGCCGAGGAGCGTGCGCCCGAGGCCCACGACGATCATGACCCCGACCGAGCCGATGAAGAGGTACGTCGGGATCGCGAAGACGCTCGAGGCCTCGCGCACGCCGCGGAGATTGACGATCACGATGAGGATCACGAACCCGACCGCGATCTCGACGCGGAAAGGATTCAGTTCGGGCAATGCCGAGATGATGTTGTCGACTCCGGATGCCACCGACACGGCGACCGTGAGCACGTAGTCCACCAAGAGAGCTGCGGCGACGACCACCCCGGGCACCTCGCCCAGGTTCTTGCTCGCGACCTCGTAGTCACCGCCGCCCGAGGGGTACGCCTTGATGAGCTGGCGGTAGCTGAGCACGACCACGACCAGGAGTGTCACGACCGCGACCGCGACCCACGGACTGAGGGTCAGCAGGGCCGTTCCGCCGATGAGCAGGATCATCAGCAGCTCCTGCGGCGCATACGCCACGGAGGAGAGCGCGTCGGAGGCGAAGATCGGCAGCGCCATCTTCTTCGGGAGGAGCTGCTCGTCGAGTTTCTCCGACGTGAGGGGCTCGCCGATCAGGATGCGTTTCGCGATCGGCGTCTCTTCGCCGTCAACGCGACTTTCGTCAGTCACGGCGCGCGACATTACGCGCACTGGACGCCATGCGCAATCTGACGCGCACACCGTTCAGCGCACGGTCGCCGGACCGTGATCTTCCCGCGCATTCCTGCAGAGCAGGAAACGCTCACGTCGCGGCGATATTCCCGATGAATTCCGCGACGGCGTCGGCCCCACCGTGATCGTGCGCGGTCACCGTCACGACGGCCTCGCCGGCGAAGACGATGAGCTGACCGTGGGCACCGTGCAGGCGCCACGCATCTCCCGGTCCGTCCCACCCCGACAGGGCGTAGCGGCGGTACCCGTCGCCGACGCTGCCCGTCTCGATCCAGCCCGAGTGCATGGCATCCACGATTCCCGGCGACACCACGCGGCGACCGGCGACGATGCCGCGGTCGCGGATGAGCAACCCGAGCCGAGCCAGCTCGTCGGTGCGCAGCTCGAGGCCCTCTCCGCCGAGGACGCGGCCACTCGGGGAGCGCCGCCACGAGAGGTCAGCCCACCCCAACGGGGCGAACAGGCGAGGGCGAAGAAATTCTTCGATGTCGCCGGTCCGCTGCGACAGCGCGGCCATCGCCGTGTACGTGCTCGCATTCGAGTACTGGAAGATCCGACCGCGCGAGGGGCGCGACAGGAATTCGGCGGCCAGGTCGGGCCAGTCGGTCATCATCGTCTCGGACCAGGGCAGGTCGATGCCGCTCGACATCGAGAGCAGATCCCGGAGGGTCACCTGAGCCGCGGCGGGGAGCACCGTGCGGACCGGCTCGTCGAGCGACACCAGCCCCTCGTCGACGGCGATGCCCGCGGCGAGCACCGCCACAGCCTTCGCGACGGAGTGGATCTCCTCCCGCTCATCGGGCGTCCACCGGTGCATCGCGACATCGTCACCCACGCGCACGTGGAGGCCGTGCGCGGCGAAGCCGGTGTCGTCGATGCGGGCGACGAGCGCATCGCGAAGGTCGTCGGCGCGGGTCATCCGCCCAGGCTACGTCGCCCGCCGATCCTGCCTAGGCTCTCGGGGTGGACAACATCGTGGGCTCGGGGCTGCTGGCCGTCGTCGCGGGGGCGGTGGTCGCCGTCCTCGCGTTCGTGCCGTTCGTCGCGGTCAGCTACCGTCGCCGCGGTCATCTCACGCTGGGGCGCTCCCTCCTGTGGGCCGGGGCGGCCGTGTACTTCTGGGCGATCTGGACGTACACGCTCATCCCCGTGCCCGATTCCGAGGTCTACCGCTGCGCGGGGGTCAACCTCCACCCCTTCGCCTTCGTCGACGAGGTCCGCGCCGCCGTCGCCGTGTCGGGGCGCTACCTCACCGATCCCGTGGTCCTGCAGGTGGCGTTGAACGTGCTGCTGTTCGCCCCGCTCGGGTTCTTCCTGCGGGTGCTCGGGGGCCGCGGCATCCTGATCGCGGGCCTCGTCGGCTTCGCGACCTCGGGGATCATCGAGACCACCCAGCTCACGGGTGTGTGGGGCCTCTTCCCCTGCGCGTACCGCGTGTTCGACGTCGACGATCTCATCGCGAACACCGGCGGGGCGCTCCTCGGCTCGATCCTCGCGTTCGTCGTTCCGGCGCAGCACCGGGGTGTGGAGAGAGCTCCGGATGCCGAGACCCCGCGCCCGGTGACCCGTCGCCGCCGCCTGCTCGGGCTGGTGTGCGACGTCGTGGGCGTCTGGCTGGTCGGCTTCGCCGTCGCCGTGGTGGTGCAGGCCGTGCTCGTGCTGCTCGTTCGCGAGACCTCGTCGTTCTCGACCGATCGCGTCGCCTCGCTCGCGGGCGTGGTCGCGGCGGCGGGGCTCTGGCTCGCGGTGATCCTGGCGACGGGTCGCTCGATCGGCGACCTCGCCACGCGCGTGCGGTTCACGAACGGCGTGTTGCCGGCCTGGGTCGCACGACCCCTGCGCTTCGCGACCGGAGCCGGGATGTACACGGTCCTCGCCGAGCTTCCGACGCCGTGGTCGCTGACGGCGTTCCTCCTGGCGCTGGCCACCGCGGCCCTTCTGCTCGCGTGGTCCGACGGTCGCGGGCTCACCGGGTGGATCGGCCGGCGCCGCCTGGTCGACGACCGTGCGGGGGTGGTCAGCCCGACGGTGGACCGGGGCGCTCGAGCTCGATGACACGGCCTGCCGGAGGGAGTGATCTTCGCTCGTGGCCACGAGCCGAATGCGCCGCGGGCGTTCGCGGGTGAGCAGGTCAGCTCGCACCGTCCACTCTGGGTGTCATCTCCGCCATCGGGCCCTCGCTACGGTGGAGCCAAGCCAGCCCCGACCGAGGAAGACTCCCGCAGATCGGGGGATCCTCGTCTCGTCAGTGAAAGCGACACCGTCATGACCAACCCGCAGCAGCCCTACCGTGACCACGCCCCCGCGCAGCCCTCCGGGACGCCGCCCACGCAGGGGTACGTCGTCGGATATGAGCCCGCGCCCCCGCGCGGGCTCAGCGTCGCCAGCATGGTCCTGGGCATCGTGTCGATCTTCTTCGGCTTCACGTTCATCGTCCCCCTCACCGGTCTCATCCTCGGATTCGTCGGTTTCCGAAAGGAGCCCGCCGGACACGGCATGGCCATCGCGGGCATCATCCTGAACGGTCTCGTGCTCGTCGGTGCCATCGCCATCGGCCTCTTCCTTCTCCTCGGCTTCGCCGGCGTCCTCGGCACCGGACTTCTCTACAGCGGCCGCTGACCTCCGCAGCCCGTGCCCGACCGGTGCGCCGGGGCGCTTCGACTCGATGACAAGGTTTGCCATCGACGCGTAGGCTTCTCTCATGGCCACGATGAACATCTCCCTCCCGGATGAACTGCGTGCGTTCGCCGACGAGCAGGTGAACTTGCACCTCTACGCGTCGAGCAGTGAATACGTACGCGAACTCATCCGCCGCGACCGTGACAACGTGCGCCTCCGCGATGCCGTCCTCGACGGCATCCGTTCGGGCGACGGTTCGGAAATGGATGCCGCCTACTTCGATCGACTGCGGGCGCGCGCCACCGAATCGCGATGACGCGCCGCGTCGTCTCCTCCCACGGCGCCGACGATGACCTCGCCGGCGCCGTGGAGGTCTACCGACAGACCGCCGACGCGGCGACGGCCGAGCGGTTCGTCGACGCGATCGAACAGTGCGTTCGCCGCATCGCGGCCTTGCCCTCGGCGGGATCGGTGTCGGCCGAAGCCCTCACCGGAATCCCGGGACTCCGCAGTCTGGCGGTCGAGAGGTTCCCGTATCAGCTCCTGTACACGAACGATGACGATGTCGTCCGGGTCCACCGCGTGCTGCACGCGCGCCGCGATGTGGGACGCGTCTTCGCCGACTGAGGGGCCGGTCAGCCCGCGCGGAACTCCTCGGCGAGCACGCCCATGAGGACCTCGTCGTGGAACCGCCCGCCGTGGAACGCCACCGCGCGTCGCACGCCCTCGCGCACGAATTCGGCCTTCTCGTAGGCCCGGATGGCGCGGTCGTTGAAGACCCAGACGCGGAGCTCGACCTTGTGCACCCCGAGCTCGTCGAAGGCGAACCGCAGCATGGTGCGCGTGGCATCCGCGCCGTATCCGCGGCCGACGGCGTCGGGGCCGAGGATGATCGCGAAGGTCGCGATGCGGGCCGGGAGGGCGGCTCCCCACATCGTGGCGTGACCGATGAGCTGCCCGGTCTCGTCGTCGATGCTGAAGCCCGCCCCGCCGGGGGAGTCGTTGCGGCGAACGCCCCGCATGTGCTCGCGCACGACCCACGGGTGTCTCGACGGCGGACCACCCCTCGCCGCCCTCGGCGGCCCCGCCGCCTAGGCTGGACGCGAGGAGTGAGATGTCGTCGAGAGCAGGGCGCGCGCAGCGGGCGGGGCGCGGCATGGCCGCAGCCGCGGTCGCGACGTTCGTGGCGACCCTGTCGCACTCGGCCGTCTCGGCTGAGCGGCCGCCCCTCGTCAACATCGTGCTGGCCCTGTGTCTCGCGGCTCCCGTCTGCGTCATGCTCGCGGGTCGCGCGCTGTCGTGGACGCGTCTGTCGCTCGCGGTCGTGCTCAGCCAGGCGCTGTTCCACGCGGTGCTCGTGCTCGATCTGCAGGGCGGGTTCGTCCCGGCCGCTCACCACGGCGCGGCATCCGTCTTCAGTGCGGCCGGAGCGCACAGCGCATCCGCTCACGGCACGGAGTCACCATGGATGTGGGCGGCACACGCCGTCGCCGCTCTCGTGACGGTCGTCGCGCTCGGCCGTGGCGAGCGAGCGGTGCAGGCGATCGCCCGGTTCTTCGTCGCGGTGCTCTCCGTGCTGCGCCCCGTGCGTGGTCTTCCTCCGCGGACGGATGCCGTTCTCTCGGCGCCCGAGCCGCTGCTGCTGACGACGGCGATGACCGTGCTGTCGTCGATGAGGCACCGGGGTCCGCCGCTCGCGGCCTGATCCCGACCTCTCATTTCTCGCGCGAAAGAAGCGCCTCATCGGCGTGCGCACTTCTCAGAAAGCAGCACCATGTCTCGAAAGACCACTCTTCGCCGGGCCCTCGTCGGCCTCGCCGCCGGCGCGGCCCTGGCGATCGCCGTGCCCCTCGCGGCGTCGGCCCACGTCACCGTCAATCCCAACACCGCCACGGCCGGCAGCTACGCCACCGTGAACTTCCGCGTTCCCACCGAGTCGGAGACCGCGTCCACCGTGAAGGTCGAGGTGACGCTGCCGACCGACACCCCGCTGACCTCGGTCCTCGTCGAGCCCGTCCCGGGCTGGACCGCCACCGTCGAGAAGGGGGCGCTGCCCGCCCCCGTCGAGGTCGACGGCAACACCATCTCGGACGGCCCGCTCAAGATCGTGTGGCAGGCCGACCCCGGTGTGGGCATCGGGCAGGACCAGTTCCAGATCTTCTCGGCGGTCCTCGGGCCGATCCCCGACACGGGTCACCTCGTGCTCCCCGCCGTGCAGACGTACTCGGACGGCTCGGTCGTCGACTGGACGAACACCCCCGAGCAGGTCGCGGCAGACGACACGCTCGAGCCCGCGCCCGTGCTGTACATCAACGACACCCCGCCCGCGAGCGGCCACGGCGGTCACGGTGGGGCATCGGCCGCGCCGACGATGGACGACCACTCGATGGAGGCCGCGGCTCAGACGAGCGACTCCTCGGGACTGTCGCTGGGTCTCAGCATCGCCGCTCTCGTGATCGCGATCGCCGGTGCCGTTCTCGGCGCCATCGCCGTGTCGCGTCGCCCGAAGCGCAGCTGAGCATGGGCTCCCGGAACGCTCTGCGCCGGGCCCTGGTCGGGGCGGTGGTCGTCGCTGCGGCGATGACCGCCGCTCTCGGCGGGGCGTCGGCGGCCTCTGCGCACGACAGCCTCGTGTCGTCGACGCCCGCCGAGGGTGAGAGCGTCTCGTCGCTGTCGGAGGTCACCCTCGATTTCAGCGCCAATCTGCTCGGCTACGACGGCGGCAACATCGTCATCGTGGTCGGACCCGACGGCAAGCACTACGAGAGCGAGTGCGTGGCCCTCGCGGGGCCGACCCTGACCCTCCCGGTCGCTCTCGGGGCGCCCGGCGGGTACACGGTCGAGTGGCGAGCGGTCTCGTCCGACGGGCATCCCGTCTCGGGTGAGATCCCGTTCACGTACACGGGTGAGAGCGTGTCGCCCGGTGCCGACGCCTCCCCGTGCGCGAGCGCTCAAGGCGCCGTCCCGGCGGAGACCCCGGTGGCCGCACCCTCGACCTCGGGCGGGATGTCGGGCCTGACCGTGGGCCTGCTCGTGGGCGGTGGGGCGGTCGTGCTCGTCGGCGTGATCGTCGTCGTGATTCTCAGCCGCCGTCCCCGCGAGGAGCAGGAGTCGTCCGACACCGAGTGATTCCGGATGCCATGACCCGGCGCGTCCACACCGAGTCCCGTTCCGCGGGGTCGAGGTGGGTGCGCCGGGTTTCGGCATCCCGAGTCGAACGGGCAGTCCTGGGAGGCGGGGGACGACGCTGATCGACTCTCGCGAGGGGACGTCGCCGGAAGACTAGAGGCTGCCGCCGGGCACCGAGAACGTGTCGCAGGCGTTGACGCCGCCCTGGCGGCCCTCGTCGAACCACCGGGTGCGCTGCGCGCTCGATCCGTGCGTGAAGCTGTCGGGGTTCGAGATCTGACCCGCCTCGGCCTGGATGTGGTCGTCGCCCACGGCGGACGCGGCCGACAGGGCGTCGAGGATCTGCTGCTCGGTCGGAGGCTGCAGGTAGGGGGTGCCGTTCTCGTCCACCTGCTCGGAGGCCGCGGCTACCCAGGCCCCCGCGAAGCAGTCCGCCTGCAATTCGGTGCGGACGCCGTTGCTGTCGGCGCCGGTGCCGTTGTTCGGGTACTGCTCCATCACGCCGGTGAGGTTCTGGACGTGGTGGCCGTACTCGTGCGCGAGCACGTAGAGCTGGGCGAGGGGGCCCGCGGTGGTGTCGTACTGCGCGCGAAGGATCGAGAAGAAGGTCGGGTCGACGAACACCGTCTCGTCGGGCGGGCAGTAGAACGGACCGGTCGCGTTCGAGGCCGTGCCGCACGAGCTTCCCGTCTGCTGGTCGACGATGACGAGCTGGGGCTTGCGATAGCCGTCGAGGCGTTCCGCCCAGAACTGGTCGATGTCGAGCGATGCCGCGGCCAAGCGGCAGGCGTCGTCGCTGTTGGCATCCCGGCCCGTCTCGCAGCTCGCGACCTGTTCGCCGCCGCTGCCGGGGGCCGCGCCGCCACCCGAGCCGAGCAGGCCGGTGAGGTCGGTCCCGGTGAACATCGAGATGAGCAGCACCACCACGGCGCCGAGGCCCACGGCCCCACCGCCGACGGCCGCCACGGTTCCCCCTCGGCGCTTGGCCGAGTTGCCGCCGACGCGGGCATTGTCGTTGAACGTCACGGCGGTCACGCTACGCGCCGACCGGACCGTCGCCGAGGGGCTGGACTTCGCGTGAGGGAGGGGTTCGCGTCGGCGTCGTCCGTCGGCACACCCCGCGGTGTGACTCTGCTCTGTGTCCCGTCCCCGGTTACCGCTGTGTGATCGGCCACGTCTCGATGTCGAACTGCCCGAAGGGCAACGGCGAGTGCAGCGAGAACGAGCTCCAGTCGTCGACGTGCACTGTCATGATCGCGATCCAGCCGACGGCCAGGGCCACCAGCGTGAGGACGACGATCGCCATCCGCGCGTTGTTCAGCATGCGGAAGGCGTGATCTTCGTCACCGGCTCGGCGGAGGATGCGGGTGATCGTTCCGATCACGACCACCGCGAGGAGGGCGAAAAGGAGTGGGCTCGGACTCAACTCGATCAACCCGCACCGCGGCTCGATGGCGGTCGGAGCGCCCCCGGCATCGATGAACCCCTGTCCGTTCGCGGCGAGGCCGCCCGAGCAGCTCTGGTGCGTGCCGCGGAGGAACATCGCCGACACGGCCGACGCGACGATGGCCCAGACGAGCAGGGAGCGGATGCCGACGAGGAGCGCCGCTCCGGGAAGGAGCGGCGTCGTGTTCTCTGTCGTGGTCACAGCGTCCTCCGGGGGAAGGGGCGAGATCCCACCCTCACACGGATCGCGGCGCGGCGCGAGGGCTACCGGCCTCGCGGTTCCTGCCGGAGGCAGGACGCCCTCAGCCCAAGAACTCCCGCGCCGCCACGACGAGATTCTCCACGCCGCGGTCGATCGTCGGCTGCATCACCGGGGCGAAGTACGGCGAGTGGTTCGTCGGGATGTCGCGCTCGATCGTGCCTCCCGCGAAGGCCCTCTGGAAGGTCTCGGGGTCGACACCGCCCCAGAACCAGAACACGAGAGGAGCGCCTGACTCACGCGCGAACCACGACACGTCCTCGCTCCCGGTGAACATGCCGGGGTCGACGACCGAGCCCTCACCGAACGAGCGCTGGAACGCCGCGGTGAGGCGGGCCGTGGCATCCGTGTCGTTGATGGTCGGCGGCAGGGTGTGATCGGTGGTGATGGTGGGCGTCTGCTCGGCCCCCGAGGCCTCGGCCTCGGCGCGGATGATGCGCTCGACCTTCGTCATCACGCGCTCGCGCGCGGCGTCGTCGGGGTAGCGCAGGCTCAGCTCGAGCCTGGCCTCGGCGGGGATGATGTTGTTCTTCAGCCCGGCGTGGATCGATCCGACGGTCACGACGGCGACGTCGCGGGGGTCGACCTCGCGCGAGACGACGGTCTGCAGGCGCATGACGGTGGCGGCGGCCATGACGACGGGGTCGATCGTGGAGTGCGGGCGCGAACCGTGACCCCCGCGGCCGTGGAGCACGACGGTGAGGCCGTCGGATGCCGCCATCTGCGTGCCCGGTCGCACGCCGATCATGCCGGCGGGAAGGGGCGTGACGTGCTGGCCGAGCACGATGTCGGGCTTCGGGTACCGGTCGAGCACGCCGTCGGCGATCATCGCCTTCGAGCCCGCTCCGTACTCCTCGGCGGGCTGGAAGACGGCGACGACCGTCCCCGCCCACTCGTCGCGGGTGGCGACGAGACGCTCGAGGGCGCCGATCAGGGCGGTGACGTGCATGTCGTGGCCGCACGCGTGCATCACGGGGACGGCGTTGCCGGCCGGGTCGGTGCCGCGCGCGGTGCTGGCGTAGGCGAGGCCCGTCTGCTCCTCGACGGGAAGACCGTCCATGTCGGCGCGCAGCCATACGACGGGACCCTCGCCGTTGGCGATGGTCGTGACGAGGCCGGTGCGGCCGACGCCCTCTTCGATGTCGAGCCCGAGATCCGCGAGGTGGCGGGCGATGACACCCGCCGTCCGCGTCTCCTGGAACGACAGCTCGGGGTGGGCGTGCAGGTCGGTGTAGAGGCTTTCGAGGTCGACGCTCATGCCCCGAGCCTAGTCAGCGGGGCGCTACCGGATGCCGCTCACCCCCGCAACCCATCCGCTTCGGTCAGGTTGAGCGACGACGCTGGCGCCATGACCACCACACACTTCGACTACCTCATCGTCGGCGGCGGAATGGTCGCCGACACCGCCGCCCGCGGCATCCGCGAGATCGACGCCGACGGATCCATCGGGATCCTGAGCGACGACGTCGACGAGCCGTACACGCGCCCCGCCCTGAGCAAGAAGCTGTGGACCGATGACGAGTTCACATGGGAGAAGGTGCCCCTCGGCACCGCCGACGACACCGGCGCCGACATCCGGCTGCGCACGCGCGCCACGGCGATCCGCCCCGACGAGCACGAAGTGGATGCCGGAGACCAGACGTTCTCGTACGGCAAGCTCCTGCTCGCCACCGGCGGCAAGCCGGTCCCCCTCCCCGTCGACGACCGCTCGAACGGAGAGCGCGCACTGACCTTCCGCACGGCCGAGGACTACCGCCGCCTGCGCGCCCTCGCGAAGGACGTCGATCGCATCGCCGTGGTCGGCGGGGGATACATCGGCTCGGAGCTCGCCGCAGCCCTCGTGCAGAACGACGTCGAGACCGTGCTGATCCACACCGGTGCGGTGCTCGGTGACGCGGTGTTCCCGCCGGCGCTCGCGGAGCGGTTCGAGAAGCTCTTCCGTGATGCCGGCGTCGAGATCGTCGCCGGTTCGAAGGTCTCGGGAGGAGAAGTGGATGCCGCGGGCGCCCGCCTCGACCTCGAGAACGGTGATGAGGTCCGCGCGGATGCCGTCGTGAGCGGTCTCGGTATCGAGGTCGCCACCGACCTGGCGGAGGACGCCGGGCTGACGGTGGACGACGGCGTGCACGTCGACGCGCAGCTGCGGGCGTCGGCCGACGACGTGTACGCCGCGGGCGACGTCGCCAGCTACCCCGACCGCCTGCTCGGGCGCCGCCGCGTCGAGCACGTCGACAACGCCAACGAGCAGGGCAGGGCGGCCGGACGCAATCTCGCGGGCGCCGCCGCGCCCTACACGCACACGCCGTACTACTACTCGGCGGTCTTCGGCATCCGGTACGAGGCGGTCGGAACTCTCGACTCGTCTCTCGAGACGGTCGAGGACTGGATCGACACCGAGCGCGGCGTCGTCTACTACCTCGACGACGACCGGGTGGTCGGCGTCCTGCTCTGGAACGTCGAAGAGGCGCGGGATGCCGCCCGCTCGGTGCTCGCCGAGGCGGACACCCTGACGCGCGAAGACCTCGTCGGGCGAATCCGCTGACGGTGCGGGCGAGGCGTGAGGTGCGAACGGCCTCGCCACTCGCCGTGCGCCGGGCCCCGCGCTCGTGCGGAGGGCCCCGCGGCACTAACCTGGACGCGCGCTGACAGTCTTCGGCGCGAGAGACCCCCAGGAGCGCCCGATGGCCACCGCTGAACTCCGATTGTCCGTCCCCGTCGATCGAGCCCGCGACGCGGTCGGCTACGCCCTCGCCGAGCAGGGCTTCTCGGTGCAACCGACGGCATCCGGCTCCCTCGACGTCTCGCGCGGCAGCATGGGCACCACGCTCGTCGCCGGCGCGTTCGCCGGGCAGGACATGCACGTCCGTTTCGACGTGCACTTCGCCGAGACGGCTGAAGGCACGCTCGCGTCGTTCGAACACTCCACCCTGGGCGGCTTCTTCAAGGGCGGGGCGATCGGAGCCGCCAAGGTCGGCGACGTCGTGCGTGAGGCAGCCCACCGCGCGGGGGCTCGCCTCGCTCAGCAGGGCGTTCTCATCGGCAGCGTGCCCGCGTCTCCGTCCGATGCGGGTGCCGCACCGCAGCCGGACGCGGCGGGCCCGGCCTGGGCGCCTCCGGTCCCGCCCGCACCGCCCGGGTACCCGGGCGCGCCAGTCACCGAGGCCGACGGCTCGAGTCCTGCCCCGGCTTACGGCGCGACGGCGGGAGGCCAGCAGACGGGCGCCCCCGCGTACGTTGGGTCCTCCTATGGGACCGCGACGGCGGCTTCGGGCCGCACCAACGGCATCTCGATCCTCGCGATCATCCTCGGCTTCGTGTTCCCCATCGGCGGCATCATCGCGGGTGCGGTCGCTCTCGCCCAGATCAAGCGCACCGGCGAGAAGGGACGAGGTCTCGCCATCACCGGAATCATCGCGGGTGCGGTCATCAGCGTTCTGACGATCATCGCCGTCATCGGTCTGCTCATCTTCTCCTTCACGGTCGGCTCGAAGGCATCCTCGGCCGATCCCTTCGACATCCCCGATTTCCCGCAGGATGGTGGAGTCACCGTGGGCCCGAGCGAGGCGGCCCCCGGCGACGGCGACACGTTCACTCTGACGGTCGGCGCCTGCCTCGACGACGTCCCTGGCGGTTTCATCAGTTCGTCCAACCTCGTCGACTGTGCTGTCCCGCACACGTACGAGGTATTCAGCAGCTTCTTCCTGCCCGAAGGGGCGTTCCCGGGCGACGACGCGATCGCGTCCGCAGCCCAGGAAGGCTGCGATGCCGCGTTCCCCTCGTTCGTCGGCATCCCCTTCGACCAGTCGGCGCTGAACTACCAGTTCGTCGCTCCGACCGAGAGCACGTGGGCCGACGGCGATCGCGAGATCTCGTGCCTGCTCTACGACCCCGCCGTCGAGGAGACGACCGGATCGTTGGCCGGCTCGGCGCGCTGACGCCGGGCGCGAACGGCGTCCATGCGAGGCGCTGCGTGGCGCGCGGGGCGGGAGGTGCCTCGCGACGGGTGCGACGGTGGTGAGTTCGCCGACGGCGCCATGAGATTCGTCTGTGTCCTGACAGTGGGCTCGTGCCCACCGGCGGAGGAACACACGGAGGGGTGAGCGGGGAGACGCAGAGTGGGCCGCGTCCCCCCGCCCGACGCCGAATCGGGTACATTCGGCGCTTGAGCAACCGGGGGAGTCTCTAGGGGGAGAACAGGTTGCTCAAGTCGAAGGTGGGATGAGGCGGGCGTGAATCTCGAACTTCCACACCCGCCCCGAGCGGCCCACCACAGGCTCTGACCACGCGAGGAGCTATCTCGCGCGGACAACATCCTGACCGTGTGCCCGCCCGCCAGGAGGGCTGAGCGCGAATTTGTCCACTTCAGGTGACGCTTGCGCAGTTATGGCGTATCCACCCGATCACCGAGCAGATGCGACTCGGCGAGCCCGTGGAACCAATTCGACAACTGCACTCTGTTCGTGGTGTCGGTTTTGTCCATCGCGCGAGAAACGTACGTCTTGACCGTGTTCTGACTCAAATGCAGGGCCGCGGAGATCTCTTCGTTGCTCGCCCCCATCGCCAGCAATTCGACGACTTGGATCTCTCTGTCGGAGAGCACTGTGGTGCTGGTCTTCGATGGGAAGTCTGCGCCGACGAGCGCCGTGATGAATTCGGCTGCGGGAGCCGTCTTGGCGACGAATGCGTTGACACCGACGTTGCGTGCGTCCGCATACAGCGCCGGGTTGTCGATCGACGACATGAGGACCATGCGCAGGTCCGGGTACATGAGACGGATCCGGCGCGCGACGGAGAGGCCTGATTCCTCGGGCATGAAGAGGTCCATGAGAAGAACGTCGGGTTGCAGATCTTTCACGGCCTCCAGGAGCCCCCGATGGCCGGCGAACTCACCCACGATCGAGACGCTCGTATTCCCGCGCAACAGGAGCCTGATGCCGGTGCGCACCAGCGGATCGTCATCGATCACCAGCACGCGAGCCGGCTTGATAGAAACGTTCATCGAATTCTCCCTCGCGAGCACCCCCAGGCGCCGGAGACGAAACGTATCACCCGACCTCCGCCCTCCCCGGGCGAGATGCAGCCCAACCATCAACATCGGTTTACACGGAGCATCCCGACAGAGCGCGGTATCCGGTACTGTCGGTCTCCAATCCGTCGGGAGACGGAAAACGCACTCACGTTGCACCCGATCAGCGCTAGGCGGACTATTCGTCGTGTCGCGATGCAGCGCCCGACCCGTGCGGAGGACGCATTGGTGAAAGACAACCTCGACTACTTCAGGTCGTATCAGCGAAACGCACTACTCGCTGCGGGTGCGGGAGCGATCGGGTTGGCGCTCTTCGCCTTAGCCGCCCCGCCTCTGCAATTGTGGAATCTGCTCGTCACCCTCGCGATCGGGTCCATCGGCGTGACAGCTCTCCTCTGGAATCACAAGCGAACGCGTCTCGTGGCCGGGATCGTCCTCGCCACCGCCGCCCTGACACCCATCGCCGCCCCCGCCGGGTGGGCGATGATGTTCCTCCTCGGGCTCCGGTACACCCCACGGGTGACCATCTGCTTCGTCATCGCGGGGATGACATCGAGCGCCGGTCTTTTCGTGCTGTATCTCATTCGCTGGGCGAATACCTCCAACGCCGGCCTTGCCGCTCTCATCGCGGTGTTCTCGATCCTCACCACCGCCGGCGCCGGCTTCGCGGGAATCGTTGCCGGCCACCAGCGTCGGCGGAACGCCGAGGTGACCGATCTCTTCCTGGACGCGATGAAGCAGGCGCCTCGTATCTCCGAGCAGGCGACGCAGGCGGAGCGCTCACGCATCGCCCGCCTGCTCCACGACGAACTCGGTCACAATCTGGTGCTCATCAACCTTTTCGTCAGCAGCATCGAGACCGCCCGGCTGACCGACAGCGAGATCAGAGAAGCGCTCAGCACCATCCGCGATCAGAACCGGGCGGCTGCGCGGGCGCTCGCGAACACCGTCACCGACCTCACGTCCACGTCGAGCACGGCTGTGCTGGAAGACAGGCTCGCCGATATCGTCCGCGAAGTCGAGCGCGCGGGGCTCGCCGTGTCGATCGACATCGTCGACGACCTCCCGCTCAGCGGTGCTCATTCCGACTTCGTCGTACGCACCGTCCGCGAAGGACTGACGAACGCCGTGAAATATGCCCGGCCCGCTCGGGCGGACGTCACTTCCGCGTTCGACGAGCGATCGGCGACGGTGACCTTCACCATCGCGAGTCCACGCGCAGAAGAACAGGAGGCGGGACACCCGATCTCGAGCGGGAATGGCATCCGAAGCCTCCAGACAGATGCCGTTCCCGTCGGGGGAGTGGTGACCTTCGCAACAGACGACGCCCGTGCGTACTTGACTCTCATGTTGCCCGTCGATTTAGAAGAAGTCGGTGGTCACCAAATGACGGACGCAGCCCACCGGTCGGGACATTCCGAGGAATAGTGCGCGCTCTCGTGGCCGAAAGTTGATCTCCCACCGGGATTGCTCCGCAGCCGTGTCAGCGGGTCGTTAGATTCGCACGCATTGCGGCGTCTGTCGCCGCATCCGGAGAAGACGAAAGGCCTCCCACGTGGCGCAGCGGAAAATTATTCAGATGGTCGACGACCTCGACGGGGCAGTCATCGAAGACGGCGAGACCGTCCACTTCTCGATCGACGGTCGTGTGTATGAGGTGGATCTCTCGAGACGGAACGCCCAGACCCTTCGTGACCTTCTCGCCCCTTACGTGGCCGCTGGCCGCCGCTCCGGGGGTCCCGCTCGCACGCGACGCGCGGCGTCGACCCGTGACGTCGAGGCCATCCGGAGATGGGCGACCGCGAACGGCTTCGCGGTCAGTGACAAGGGCAGGATGTCGAACACCGTCCTCGAGGCCTACCGGGCGGCGAATCACTCCTCGTCCCGGGACTGAGCGTTCCTCCGCCCGACGACAGGCGCGCTCGCCGTTCGCCTACCGCGAGAGGGCGAGGGCCACGACGGCAATCACAACGCCCCACACGGGGATGACGAGAAGAGCGGCGACGAGAGTCCCTCGGAAGAACGACAGCGACTCGGCCCGGCCCGCGTCGCGGCCGTTGGCACTCGCCGACGGGTCGCCGGGCGGGTCGTCCGATCGTCGCGGGTGAGGGGGTGCTCCGGCGGAGCGTTGAGACGCGCTGAGCGCGGCGGGGGCGAAGAATGTCGGCATCGCGATCACCTCGGGATCAGGTCGCCGGGCCCGGGATGCCCGGTGATCGCATCACTGTAGGAACGCCCACCTCGACCCCGGCGCGCGCCGACGCCGTTTGTCAACTTCTGACCACCGATCGCACCGCGCGTCGCGCAGCAGGCGCTCCCCGGGGGAGAGGGGCGGACTCGTCCGCTGCTCGCCAGATCGAGCGCGAGCTGGGCCGCGCCGATGAAGAACACGATGGCATCGGGCTAGCGAGAGGTAGCGCCATGATGTGGGAGACCGAGGTGATGTGCTCCGCTGGTCGCCGCCGCCAGCTGGGCGATCTCGGGGTGGAACCGCCAGGTGATGATGACGCGCTGGGTGTCGTTTCGCGCGACGCGCGATGCTTCCGCCAGCACGTCCCACAGGTCGACCAGGGCGACATCGTCAGCGAACACCACACCGGACGGGATCAGATCCAGTGCCGTGCGGACGGCGGTCGCTGTCGGGGCCGTCAGTCGTATCCACTCGGACGTCTGCTCCACGGCATCCGCGACGATGGTCGATCGCAGGCGTTTCGTCGCTCCCGTGACGATCACGACACGGTGCGGCCCGGTGAGAGCATCGTGCACCGCGCGCCGCAGGGGTTGCACGGCCGGCCCTCTGTCGGCGGGAGTGGAGGGGGAGATGTTCATCGGGACTCCTTCATGTGCGGGCCCCGCGCATGAGACAGCGCGGGAAACGAAACTCCTTCCGTCGGTTGACGCCCGGGGCGGAGGAATCTATCGCCGACCCGAGCGCGCGAATTCCGCTCTTTCGAGGGGATGCCGATGAGAGCTGAGGAGAGTACGACGGCGGAAGACGTGGATTGCCTCGCCGCTCGCGCCGCAGCCGGAGACCGAGCCGCGGTAGCCCGGTACTTGCAGAGTGTGCTTCCCTACCTGAGACGGATGGCGAACCATGTCACCTCGGCGCCCCTCGACCCCGACGACGTCCTCAGCGAAGCCCTTTCGCGGCTTCTGCAGAAGTGGAACCAGGGCACCGGACCCCGATCGCACGCGCACACGTATGTCATCCGAACGATGCGGAACATCGTCGTCGACGAATACCGAGCGTCGCGTTCCCGAGATGTTCCCCTCGGCCTCGAGGGGATGCCCACGGACGAATCGGTCGACTCTTCGTTGCGCGAGATCGAGCTGGATGGCGAGTTCACGCTCATCCGGGAAGCCTTCCGCAGCCTCCCCGAGGACCAGAGGAAGGTTCTCGACGCCGTCACCGTTCATGGACGGAAGCCCTCCGAGCTGACCAACGAACTCGGTCGAAACGCCGCCGCCGTCTCGAATCTGCTCCGACGAGCCAAACTCGCCCTCCGCCGTGCCACTCTCGTGTCGACACTGCGCCGGGGGCACGCCGACTGCGCCGCCAACGCCGCGCACATTCCGCGGACTCCGCAGCCGGAGTGGCGGGCGCACGAACCCGATGCGCCGGGGCTGGCGCACATCGGCGGCTGCCGCACGTGCCAAGACAACTGGCGGCGGTGGGCGACCCTGACGTCGGCGCTCGGCGTCACGACCGTCCTCGTCGTGTCATCCGTGAGCGAGCCCCCTGCTGCCGCGGCTCTCTCGCCCGCTCAAAAGAGGAGTCGTCACCAGGTGGTGGAGCGCGGGAGGAGCGTGAGCTCGCGGGCGCTCCCGTGGCTCACGCCGGGCGCGCTGTCCGTCGCTGCCGGCTCAACCTTGGCCGCGGTCGGACTCGTCACGCTCTTCCTCACCTCCGCCGCCGAACCCCCCGCGCACTTCACCGCCGAGGCGATCTCATCGACCACCCTGTCGCTCTCGTTCGCCGTCGACGCGGAGACCTGGCGGGCCGACTCGATCGCCCTCACGATCGAGGGCGGGCGCCTCGGCGAGGTGCCTCCCGCATGGAGGTGTGAGACGCGCGCCGACACTGTGGTGTGCGACCCCGGCCCGGGACCGATCGACGTCGTCCTCACCGTCATCCCCGACGGCACGGCGGCCTCACCCGCCTACCGCGTCGTGGTTCACGCACGGGCGGGTCAGTTCGATTTCGAGGGGACCGCCACCGGGGACTTTCCACACGGCGCCGCATTTGTCACCGAAAGTTGACAACCGCTACGCGGGGTGAGGCATGTGTATGTGTCCCCCTCTACGTTCCAGAGAACGTCCCGGCCCGGCGACGTTCTCTGTGCGCCCTAGGGGGGACCGCGACATGTCTTCGACCCGTTCCATCGCTCGCCGAGCGGCCGCGCTCGGAGTGAGCATCTCTCTGATTGCTCTCGGGGCGCTGGCAGCGTCGCCCGCCCAGGCCGCGACCTGCACGGTCACGCCGACGACGTGGCCGGACCTGCAGGCCGCGTTCGCCACTGCGCCCGCAACCGGCGCGGTGATCTGCCTTGGCGCTGACATCACTCATCTGGGTGATGGTTCCCTCAACGACCCCCTCATCTCTCCGGCGGGGTCCAACGTGACCTTTGACCTCAACGGTCACAGCCTCATCGTGAGAGTCGGTGACGGCAGCCAGATAGGGAACGGGTGGGCCGCGATCGATGTCAGCTCCGGTAAAACGCTCACCATCGACGCAACTGGCGGAGGAACCCTCACCGTCTACACCGAAACGGGTGCTGCAGCCATCGGCGGTTCTCAGGGCGAAGGCGCCGGGACGATCATCATCAACGGCGGCACCATCAACGCCTCCACCGGCTACGACGGAGCCGGCATCGGCGGCGGACAATACGGGACGAGCGCCGGATCGGTGACGATCAACGGCGGCGACGTGACCGCCTCCACCACCAACTGCGGGCCCGGCATCGGCTCCGGCGATAACGCTGATGCCTCCGCCGTCATCAACGTCACAATCAACGGCGGCACCGTCACGGCGACCGGATCCTGCGGTGCCGCCGGAATCGGAGGCGGTTCCGACATGGCAGGCCAAGCGACCGTCACCATCACTGGAGGCGCCGTCGTCGCAAAGGCGACCCAGGGTGCGGGCATCGGCGGCGGCCGCAACGGTGCCAACATCACCATCTCCGGTGGCGACGTCACCGCCTCGGCCGCCCTCAACGGAGTCGGTACCGGTGCGGGCGCCGCCATCGGGACACAGTGGTCCGGCGGCGGCAACCCCGGCACTCTCACCCTCATTGGAACAGGAATTCCCACCCCCACATCCGGGGCGAACGGGTCCGCGCTTTCGCCGACCCCGACGGTGCAGCCGGGCTCTCCGGGGGTGACCTTCGTCCAGACCACTCAAGACGGATCAGCTACCCAAGCGCCTTCGACGCGGATCGTCTTCGCGGTTGCCGTCGCGCCGCGAATCACGACCGCGAGCCTGCCCGGGGGGACCGTCGCGGCACCCTACGCGCAGACAGTCGCGGCATCCGGAACAGGGCCCATCACCTTCGCCCTCGCCAACGGCACGGCCCTGCCTGCCGGGCTCACCTTGGATCCCGCGACCGGCGTCCTCAGCGGCACGCCCACGACGGCGGGGTCGTTCTCGTTCCAGGTCCGCGCCACCAACATCATGGGCGCCGACACCAGAACCTACGCCCTCGAGATCGCTGCCGCGCCGGCGATCACCACAACGAGCATTCCCGGCGCGACGGCAGGCGCCGCCTACTCCCAGACCATCACGGCGACGGGAACCGGCCCCGTCACGTTCGCCCTCGCCAGCGGCTCCGCCCTCCCCGCGGGGCTGACCTTGGACCCGGTCAGCGGCGTCATCTCCGGAACGCCGACAGCGTCGGGAGCATTCGCGTTCACCGTCACCGCGACGAACGCCACCGGCACTGACTCACGCACGTACACGTTGACCGTCGCGGCGGCAGCGGTCACCCCGACCCCCTCCGCGACGTCGGCGCCAGCTGCACGAGCAGGTAGCAGCACACTCGCCGTCACCGGCATCGATGGAGCACTCGCGCCGCTTCTCGCGGGCGGCGGTGCGCTGCTCCTCGCCGTCGGCGCCGGGTCCCTCGTCCGCGCACACGGACGCCGGCAGTCCTGAGCGCCTCATCGCGGACGCCGACATCTTCCTCCCCGAACGCGCCACGTAGACATCCCAGAAAGAAGTCGTCCATGACTCCCTCTCCCCGTTCATCGGCCCGGCGCTGGTCCGCGCGGGTTCTCGGCGCCGCGATGCTCTCCGGCGCGCTCGTCGTGGCGCCCGCATTGCAGGCGTCGGCGGTCTCCTCGCCCCCTGTGGTCGTCAATCAGTTCACCACCACGAATGGCGCCTTCCTCCTTCTGAAGCCGAGCGCGGGCAACGTCCTCTACTCGGCGAACGGCGGCGGCGGCAACCTCAACGTCACCGACCTGTCGACGTCGCCGCCGTCCACCACGCAGCGGGTGCTGCGCGCAGGTCAAGGCGGGACCAACCGTGAGCTCGACGAGAACACGGACGGGTCACGGCTCTACGCGACATCAACCGCGGGCATCGATGTTCTCGACGTGCTGAACCCGTCCGCGCCGTCGGTCTTCTGGGCCGCCCCGGCCGGCACCAGCTACTACTCCACGGCATACAACCCGACGACGGGTCAATTGTTCGTGTCCGCTACGGACGGTGCCGGCTCGTCCATCCTCGAACTCGACCCTGCCTCGGGCGCCGTCGTCGCGCAGCACTCGACGCCAACCGGCTACACACAGCTCGCCGTCGACTCCACGCGCGGACTCCTCTACGGCACTGCGGGCTCTGCTGCCGGCCTGGTGCTGACAGCTCTCCGCACCTCGGACCTCAGCGTCGTTGCGACGGCGTCCACCCTCGCCACCGGGGGGAACAACTCGAATGGTGTGGCCATCGACAGTGCCGGTGGTCGGGTCTTCGTCACCACCGGCAGTGGCAGCAGCGAGGTAACAGCCTTCGACGCATCCACGTTGGCGGCCCTGGCCACCTATCCGCTCGGATCGGTCTCGGCTGCGGCACTGTCTTACATCACCAGCTCCAACTACCTCGTCGTGAGTTTCCTCAGCGCGAGCAAGCCCCGCCTGATCGACCTCAACGACGGCACCGTGGCCCAGCTCACCGCCGCTCCCACCGGGTTGAACCGCGGAATCGCCGTGGACCAGGTCAACGGCTACATCTACAACGCCGGAACCACCAACAATCAGGTCACCGTCCTCGCTACCGCCGTCGACATCCTCACCACCACCGTGCCGGCCGCGTCAGCGGGCGTTGCGTACACCGCCACGATCGATGCCGCCGGCTCGCTGCCGCGGACCTTCGCGGTCTCCGCCGGAGCGCTCCCCCCGGGCCTGACACTGAATAGCGCCACCGGCGCGATCACCGGCACCCCCACGGCGGGAGGGACCCACACCTTCACGGTGACGGCAACAAACGTCGCCGGCACGGACTCGCAGGCGTACACGGTCTACGTGGCCCAGCCGCCGGTCATCACGACCACCGCCGTCCCGAACGGCACGAGCGGGACGGCGTACACCGCGACGATCGCCGCCACCGGCAACGGCCCCATCTCCTACGCCATCAGCTCCGGGGCGCTGCCGGTGGGCCTGACCCTCGACGCGGCCACCGGTGTGATCAGCGGCACCCCGACCGCCGCGGGGTCGTCTTCTTTCCAGGTCACGGCGACGAATGCCGACGGAACGAATACGGCCGACTACTCGATGCAGGTCCTCGCGGCACCGGTCGTCACCTCCCCGACGCCCCCGGCGGCGACCGCCGGCGCGGCTTATTCGCACACCGTCACCGCATCGGGCTCCGGGCCGATCACCTTCACCGTCAGCTCCGGCTCGCTGCCGACCGGTCTGACGATCGACGCCTCCACCGGGGTCATCTCCGGAACGCCGTCGGTCTCGGGTTCCTTCGCCTTCACGATCACCGCGACCAATGCCGCCGGGTCCGATGCGCGCGCCTACACGCTGGCGGTCGCAGCCGCACCGGTGACCCCGGCACCGTCTTCGACGCCGACGGCGGCGGGAACGGGGAGTAGCAAGCTCGCCGTCACCGGTAGCGACGGCGCACTCGCGGCGTCCCTCGCGGGCGGAGGGCTGCTGTTGCTCGCCGTCGGGTCCGTCACTCTGATCCGCGCGCGCAGACGCCACCTGTCCTGATCCGACTCCGCTTCACCTGGCCCGGTCGGCGTCGGCGCTCACCATTCCTCGTCGTCGGAACCCGTTCGCCGACCGCAGGCCCGTCATTGGAGAAACCATGAATCCGAACTCCCTCTCTGCGGGGCGCGCTCTTCGCGCCGAAGCTTCGCCACCTCGCGCTGACACGCGTCCAGGCGGTTTCGCGCGCTTCATCGGGATCCTCGCGGCAGCCCTTCTGGCGGGGCTGTTGGGGCTCGTCGTCCCCGCGGTGGCGGCCCCCGCCGCTCATGCGGCAACGGCGTGCGCCGCGGGGAGCATCTACGCCAACGTGGGGACCGGCCGGCTCGCGCTGAATGAGTACTCGACGACGGGGACGCTCCTCAGTTCCGTGCCGCTCACACGGGACTACTACGACATTGCCTTCCTCGGCGACGGGATCACGCTGTACGGCGTCCGCGCCAACGTCCTGTGGCGTATCGACCCGACGACCGGGCAGGAGATCTCGGGCACGCCCATCACGGGGCTTCCCGCGAACTACGAGGCGAACGCTTTGAGCGCCCTCCCCGCCGGCGACC
The DNA here is from genome assembly GCF_029761935.1 of Microbacterium testaceum. Classification (NCBI taxonomy): domain Bacteria; kingdom Bacillati; phylum Actinomycetota; class Actinomycetes; order Micrococcales; family Microbacteriaceae; genus Microbacterium; species Microbacterium testaceum. The sequence continues at coordinate 1,993,345 of NZ_CP121699.1, read as the reverse complement.
TCCTGACCGGGACGAGCAACTCCACTCAGATTTTCCAGATCAACCCGATCACGGGCGTCGCCACTCCTTTTCGCGCGTCCTTCCCTCCGGGCTTCGGATCGGCCGGCGACTTCCTCAGCCTGAACGACGGCGACATCCTCGCCGTCGGCACCGGTCCGAACGTCAGCACGTTGTTCCGCATCAAGCCCGACGACTCCGTCATCGAGGTGGGCACGGTCCCCGCCACCTACGGCGCGGCTCAATCGGGCAACGTCATCTACCTCCCCAGCGGCAGCGGTGAGATTTACGCGGTCGACAACTTGCCCACCACCGCGTCCACGGCGCCGATCTCCGTGAACGTCATCGCATCCACGGGGCTGTTCTTCTACGGAGCGACGTCCCCTCAGGACAGCGGGCTCTGCGCCGGTCTGACGCTGGAGAAGACGGTGACGCCCTCGACGGCGGCACCTTATGCCGCGGGGCAGGCAATCACCTTCTCGTTCCGCGTCACCAACTCCGGGGCCATTCCCGTTCGCGATGTCGCCATCGATGAGACGGCCTTCACGGGCTCAGGCCAGCTCGGTCCGATCAGCCCGAGCACCTCGGGCTCGCTCGCGCCCGGAACATCGACGACGTTCACCGCGAGCTACGTCCTCACCCAGGCGGACGTCGACGCCGGCGTCGTCTCGAACACCGCGGAGGCGACCGCGAGGTACTCCCAGCGGTCGACCATCACCTCGGAGCCATCGACCGCGGCGCTTCCCATCCAGGCGGCAGGCTCTCTCTTCCTGCGGAAGAGCGCATCTCCCGCGGGAGTGGGCTTCTACACCGTCGGCCAGAACATCACCTACACCTTCGACGTCCTCAACACGGGCAACGTCACCGTGACGGACGTCGCGATCCGCGAGGACGCGTTCACGGGGAGTGGCGTCATGAGCGTCCCCACTCCCACCACGGTCGCGGCACTCGCGCCCGGCGAGGCAACGGTGTTCACCGCGACCTACACGCTCACCCAGGGCGACATCGATCGGGGCACCACGTCGAACACCGCCACGGCCACCGGCACCGCACGGGGCATCCCCGTGACGTCGGCGGCGTCGCGGGCGCTTCTGTCCGGGACGGCCGCCCCGTCCCTCGCTCTCGACAAGACCGCCGCCCCCGCACCCGGCGGCGCGTTCCACGTCGGCGATCAGATCTCGTACCGCTTCACCGTCACCAACACCGGCAACGTGACGGTGACCGGCGTCGGGGTGGCCGAGGGCGCGTTCACGGGCACGGGCACGATGGGGGCTGTCTCTCCGTCCGGGACGACGACGCTCGCCCCCGGTGAGAGCACCGTCTTCACCGCCACCTACACCGCCACGAGTGAGGACGCGACGAGGGGTTCTGTTTCGAATACGGCGACGGCGTCGGGCACCGCGCCGGGGAACGTCCAGACGGTCTCGGCCCCGTCCACCGCCGTCGCACGCATCGCGGCGCTCCCCGTTCCTCAGCCCTCCGCGTCTCCGACTCCGACGTCAGCGGGTCGTGCCAACCTCGCAGTCACCGGCGGCGACGGCGCGATGGCCCCCGTCCTCATCGGCGGTGCGCTTATGCTCGTCGTCGCCGGCTCGGGGGCCCTGGTGCGCGCACGGCGGCGTCGACTCTAGGGTCGTCTCATCACGTCCGGTTCGGTCCGTCCCCTCCCTCGGTGCGGGCGGACCAAACCCGACGTGTCGCGCCCCGCGGGTGAATGCGGACGACGCAGGGGGGAGCCCGCTGCGTCATCGGGGCCGGAACACTCCGACTCAGAAGGGATCCGTCTGAAGTGTCCCGTGCGCGTTGGCGAGCAGTCATCGCCGTCCTGGTGATCGCCGGGGGAGTCCCGATCGCGCTGCTCGCGTGGATCGGCGGGGTCGTGCTCGCCGATCGGCTCGGGCTCGCCGTGTCGTCGGAGCAGATCTTCACGGGGCTTCTCGCCCTCCTCATCGGAACCGTCGTGTGGCCCCTCGCTCTCCGCCGGCTCCGGCGCGAGCTGTGGCGCCGCGACCAATCGGTTCCGGCACCGGCGCCGACGCGAGGAGACGGCCTTCTGCGAGTGCTCATCGTGATCTGCGGAAGCGTCGGGATCCTGGTTCTGTGCGCTCCGCGCGACGTCGTCGCAGCAGTGATCGGCATCTGGGCCGCGGTGTCCGTGGGCCCGCGAGAGGACGGCATCCTGCTCCAGCTCATCCTCACCCTCGTGAGCCTGCTCCTGGCTGCTCCCGCGCTCCTCGTGACGGGATATGCCCTCCGGCGCCTGGACGGTCAGGACCCGCGGCGTCTCCGCTGGCAGGAGCGGCAGAACTGGTACACCGCGGCCGCCGTCGCATGGGCGGTCTCGCTCGGCCTCGGCCTCGTTCTCTCCGTGGTGGCCCTGCTCACTCTCTAGAGCGATCCGTGACCGATGCGGCGGGGGTGCCCTCGAACGGCCCGCGGGCCCGAGGGCCCGGAGCCGCGGTCGAACCGCGGTCGACCACCTCGAACGGCAGGGTGCCGAGGCCCCGCCCCGGCTCGGAGCCGTCGAGAGCGGCGAGAACGGCCTCAGCTGCACGCGCCCCCTGACCCCGCGCGAACTGGTCGATGGTGGTCAACGAGAACCATCGGCCCAGCTCGTGTCCGTCAACCCCGATGATCGAGACGTCGTCGGGAACCCGCAGGCCGAGCTCCCGGGCGGCGAGGATCGCACCGATCGCCATCTCGTCCGACGCGGCGAACAGCGCGGTCGGCCGGTGCTCTGCTGTGAGCAGCCGGGTCGCCGCCGCCGAGCCTCCCTCGATCGTGAAGTCGGCCGGTTCCACCACGGCATCCGCGATGCCCGCCGCCGCCAGCTGCTCAAGGAAGCCTCGACGCCGCAGCCCCGGCACCGTCGAGCCCGCGGCGGTCGCAGCATCCGCTCCGATGTGAGCCAGGCGGTGATGGCCGAGCCCCAGCAGATGGTCGGTGGCCGCGCGGCCCACGGCGAGATCGTCGACCGTCAGGGTCGTCAGCAGCGGGTTCGGGCCCGCGATCGCCACGATCGGAACGCCGAGGCCGCGTAGTGACGCCGACTCCTCGGCATCCAGTTCGAGGGCGACCGTGATGACGGCGTCGATGCGGCGGCGGCGCAGGTGGTCGTCGAACACGCGTCTGCGCTCAGCGGGGTCGGCGCTGACGCTGTAGAGCGTGATGTCGTAGCCCTCGCGGACGAGGGCGTCGGAGATACCCGCGAGGACCGTGCTGAAGAACCACCGATCGAGGAACGGCACCACCACCCCGACCGCTCGCGCCCGCCCGGTTGCCAGACTCGAGGCCGCCGCCGAGACGACGTAGCCGAGCCGGTCGGCCGCGGCCAGCACCCGGTCGCGGGTGGCGGTCGAGACGGGTCCGCGCCCGCTCAACGCGCGCGAGACCGTGGCCGTCGACACCCCCGCCGCGTGTGCGACGTCGTCGATACCGGCCACGATCTCGCGATTCCGGATGCCGCGGCTCAGGCCGCCGCGATCCAGACGGTCGTGTCGGTCGGCAGGCGCTCGCCGTCGAGGGGGCCGCTCGCGATGAGCACCTCGCCCTCGGGCAGCTCGACCGCGGCGTCGCCCAGGTTGGCGATCACCAGCAGCGAGCCGTTGCGGAACGCCACCACGTCGTCACCGAAACCGTCGAGCCACTCGAGGTCTCCCGCGCCCAGACTGCGTGCGCGGCGCTCGGCGAGCAGCGACCGGTACAGCGTCAGCGTCGACGAGGGGTCGTCGACCTGCGCGTCGCGGGCGAGGTCGGCCCACTCCGCGGGCTGCGGCAGCCACGACTGACCCGTGGTGTTGAAGCCGTACGCGGGGGCGTCGGCGGTCCACGGGATGGGCACGCGGCAGCCGTCGCGCCCGTACCGCTCGCCGTTCGTGCGGAACCAGGTCGGGTCCTGACGTGCGTCGTCGGGCAGGTCGATGACCTCGGGCAGGCCGAGCTCCTCGCCCTGGTACAGGTACGACGAGCCCGGCAGGGCGAGCATCATCGACGTCGCCGCGCGCGCACGGTGCAGCCCCTTCACGGGGTCGGGCTTGCCGGGCGTCTTCGGGCCGATACCGGCACCCTGCGGGTTCTCGGCGGTCAGCGCGAGACGCGAGGCGTGGCGCACGACGTCGTGGTTCGAGAGCACCCAGGTACTGGGGGCGCCGACCTCGCCGTACGCGCGCAGCGACTCGGTGATCACGTCGCGGAGGGCAGCGGCATCCCAGGCGGTCTCGAGGTAGTGGAAGTTGAACGCCTGGTGCATCTCGTCGGGCCGCACCCACAGCGCCGTCTGCTCGACGGTGGGCAGCCACGCCTCGGCGCAGAGCGCGCGGTCACCGTCGTACGCGGCGAGCACCTCGTGCCACTCGCGCCACACCTCGTGCACACCGGGCTGGCCCCAGTACGGGACCTCCTCGGCGTCGCCGCCCATCGAGCCGCCCTCGGGGTCGGGCGTGAAGTCGGGCAGACCCTCGGCCTTGATGAGGCCGTGGGCCACGTCGACACGGAACCCGTCGACCCCGCGGTCGAGCCAGAAGCGAAGGATGTCGCGGAACTCCGCGCGCACCTCGTCGTTGGTCCAGTCGAAGTCGGGCTGGGTCTCGTCGAAGATGTGCAGGTACCACTGGCCGGGCGTGCCGTCGGCCTCGGTGACGCGCTTCCACATGCCGCCGCCGAAGACGCTCTCCCAGTTGTTCGGGGGCAGTTCGCCGTTCTCACCCGTGCCGTCGCGGAAGATGTACCGCGCCCGCTCGGGGCTGCCGGGAGCGGCCTTCAACGCCTCCTGGAACCAGACGTGCTGGTCGCTGGAGTGGTTCGGGACGAGGTCGACGATGACCCGGATGCCGCGATCGTGCGCACCCGCGAGCATCGCGTCGAAGTCGGCCAAGGTGCCGAAGATCGGGTCGACGTCGCGGTAGTCGGCGACGTCGTAGCCCGCGTCCTTCTGCGGCGAGCGCTGGAAGGGGCTCAGCCAGATGGCATCCACCCCCAGGTCCTTCAGGTCGTCGAGGTGGGCGGTCACGCCCGGCAGGTCACCGAGGCCGTCGCCCGAGGCGTCGGCGAACGAGCGGGGGTAGATCTGGTAGATGACGGCGGTGCGCCACCACTCCGAGCCGGGAGCGGCGACGAGATCGGCGCGCGCGTCTTCCTGCGTGAAAGTCATGGCGTCGACCTTACTGCAAGCGCTTGCAGTGAGGTGAACGAAGTGGCCGCGATTAGGCTGGGTCGGTGCCCGACGCCTCCGCCCTCGCCCGCGCTGAATCGCTCATCACGAGCATCCCCGACTACCCCAAGCCCGGGATCGTGTTCCGCGATATCACGCCGCTGCTCGCCGACGCCGCCGCGCTGCGCGTCGTGGTCGAGGCGCTGATCGAGCCGTTCGCCGGCCGCTTCGACGCCGTCGCCGGGGTCGAGGCGCGCGGCTTCCTGCTCGCCGGAGCCGCGGCCATCGTGGCGAACGTGGGGCTCATGCCGATCCGCAAGGCCGGCAAACTGCCCCGCCCCGCGGCCACCGTCTCGTACGACCTCGAGTACGGCTCGGCGCAGATCGAGATGCACGACGACGCCGCGGACGGCGCGCGCGTGCTGCTGCTCGACGACGTTCTCGCCACCGGCGGAACCCTCGGCGCGGGTCGCGAGCTGCTCGAGGCCGTGGGCAGCGAGGTCGTGGGCATCGCGACGCTGCTCGAGATCGACGGCCTGGGCGGCCGCGAGGTGCTCGGCGGCGACCTGCACTCCGTCTTTCACGTTTGACGCGGCGTCCGCGAGAGCCCTGGCGGCGCGGCGCGTGCGAAACTCCTGAGTTCTCGGTCGAGAACGAGCGCGTGCCGACTGTCTAACGGCCCCGCCGCCCGATTGCTCAGGAGTTCGGCACGGCCCCCGCGTCCCGGCCGCCTCCGCCGTCGACCAGAATCGACACATGACGACCCGCCCCGGCATCCTGCACCTGCTCGCCTTCGCCGCGGAGCCCGGCGGCGGCAACCCGGCGGGAGTCGTCCTCGATGCCTCGGGCCTCGACGAGCCGCGCATGCAGCGGATCGCGACCGACCTCGCCTACCCCGAGACGGCCTTCGTCACCGCGCGCGACGATCGGCGCGCGCGGGTGCGGTACTTCTCGCCCGGCGCCGAGGTGCCGTTCTGCGGGCACGCGACGATCGCCACCGCCGTGGCCCTGGCCGAGGCGGAGGGCCCCGGTCCCTTCGTCTTCGACACCGCGGCCGGCGAGATCGCCCTCGAGACCGCCGTCGACGCCCACGGTCGCGTGACGGCCGGTTTTACGAGCGTCGACCCGGTGCAGAGCGAACTCGATGCCGAGGTGGGGCGGCGGCTGCTCGGCATCCTGAATCTCTCCGCGGGCGATCTCGACGTGCACCTGCCGCTGGCGCAGTCTTTCGCGGGCAACACGCACCCGGTCGTGGCGGTGGCCTCACGCGAGCGCTTCGATTCGTTCGACTTCGACCCGGCGGCCCTGCGGGCGCTGATGGACGAACGCGGATGGGCGGGCACCGTGACGGTCGTGCACGCGGAGAGCCCGGATGCCGAGGCGTTCGAGGCCCGCAATCTGTTCCCCGTGGGCGATATCACCGAGGACCCGGCGACGGGGTCGGCGGCGGCCTCGCTCGGCGCGTACCTGCGCGACCGCGTGGGGCGCACGGCGCCCTTCTCGTTCACCGTCCGACAGGGGCGGCACGTGGGAAGGCCGAGCGAACTGCGCGTCGACGTCCCGGCGAGCGGCGGCGTGCGCGTCAGCGGGACGGCGACGCCGCTCGAGCACTGACGTCCATCACGCCGGCGTGCGCACCGCCGCGAAGCGGTTGCGCCGACGCAGGGCGAAGCCCAGACGCTCGTACGCGGCGATCGCACCGGCGTTGCTCGCGGCGGCGTGCATCATCGCGCGGTCCCCGCGCTGCTGGATGTGGAACGCGACGTCGAGGACGAGCCGTGAGGCGAGTCCCTGGCGGCGGTGGTCGGCGTCGACCGCGACCGCGCTGATCTCGGTCCAGCCGGTGGGGTGCAGGCGCTCGCCCGCCATCGCGACGAGACGACCCTCGCGGCGGATGCCGATGTAGCGGCCGAGCTCGTAGGTGCGGGGCCGGAAGGGGCCGGGCTGGTTCCGCGCGACGATGTCGATCATCTCGGCGGCGTCGTCGGCTCCCAGCTCGATCGCTTCATCGTCGGGACGGGTGCGAAGGGCGTCCGTCTCGACGAGCTGCACACCCTCGCCGCCACCGACCCACTCCCAGCCGGTCGGGATCTCGCCCTCGAAGCCCGAGAGGCCCACGTCGGCGCCGGGCCCGACGAGGTCGCGCAGGGCCTCCCACACGTCCGGATCGTCCCAGGTGCGTACGGCCACGAAGGGGGCGACGTCCTCGGGATAGCGCTTGACGAGGTCGCCGCCGATCGCGAAGTGCGCGTGCGGACCGGCGAGGGCATGCCACGCGGCGTTGTCGAGCACGGTGGCGTCGGCGTGCGGAACGGGGAGGGCGGAGGTGGTGGTCATGGGCATCCGTTCTGGGGGAGGTGCACGTAAGACAACAGCGTCAGGCGCTGCGCATTCCGCGGGGCCTCAGCGCACCCCGGCGGGCGCCCGCGCGGCGAGGGCGGCGGCGACGGCCCCGGCGATCCGGTCGGTCTGTCGCAGCGACAGCGAGTCGGAGCGCGGGCGGGTGAAAGCCCCGGCCTCCATCGACGAGGTGAAGGGTCCGATCGCGAACATCGCCGCGCGCGCGTGCCCGTCCCGTGCGACGACGCGGCCGTCGGCGTCGACGTCGATGCGCCCCAGCGAGCCGGTGAACGTCTCGTCCGACACGTGCACCTCGCGGCCGTGGCGGCTCGCGAGCTCGCGAAGCGCGGGGTTCTCGCTCGCCGAGGCGGTCGCGGCGGGAAGCCACGCGTCGATCAACCCTCGAGCGCTCACCTCACCGTCGGTACGCGGCGAGGAGGCGACGAAGCCCCGATCGGCGTCCACTCTCACTGCGACGTCGGGCCCGAGGAAGCGGACGATCTCCGCTTCTTCCAGTGCCAGGAACTCCTCCAGCCGGTGCGCGGGCGGCCCCGAAGCGACGTAGCTGAAGAACGCGTGCCAGGTCACGGGCAGGTCGACCGCGCGGGAGCGCGCACTCCACCGCTCCGTCGGGATGTCGGACAGGCCCAGGAAGGACGTCAGGATCGTCAGGAACAGCGCCTGCGCGGTGCTGCGCTCCTGGCTCGTGCGCAGGTGCAGGTCGTCGACGATGTGCCGACGCACCCGCTCGTGCACGTCCGTGGCACGGGCGAAGGTCTCCTCGCCCAGCGGCACGTCGAGCGTGCGCACGTCGAAGCGGTCGAGGGGATCGGGGACCACCGCGGCGGCGGCGCTACGAAGGGCCGAGGTGTCGGCATCCACTTCTCGAAGGGTTTCACGAAAGGCCTCCCACGTCGTCGTGACGCGCTCGGGGTGACCCGTGAAGAGCTCGCGGTAATGGCCCCACACGAGCTCGCGCGCGATGAGAGGCCATACGTCGTCGAGGAAGTCGATGCTGCCGGGGCGCGCGAGCAGTTCGGCGACCGCGGCGGGGGTCAGCACCTCGCGCACGGGCGGGTCGCCCTGCAACTGCGACGACACCTTCGAGCGATAGGGCACGCCGCGGCGGGATCCGAGGTGAAGTCGCGGCTCGCGTCCCGACGGTTCGTAGTGCAGGCGCCCGTCGTCGCGCCGGGTGAAGACCCCGCCCCGGCCGGCGGTGAGCAGCACCACGGCGTCGACAGCGGCCAATCCCATTCCGCGGACGATCACGTCGTCGCCGGGGGCGAAGACGGAGAGGTCGGCGTCGGCGGTGAACGCCGGCGGGACGTAGGCCAGCCCCGCGCCCACGGCGGCGTCCCGCAGAGCGACCACCGCGTCCTCGGGCTCGCGCGCGTTGTGGCCCATCGCGTAGACGAGTACGTCGGCGGGCAGGCGGATGCCGTCGGCGAGGGCGACCTCGTAACCGTCGAGGGTGTCGTCGACCCACTGCACGGTTCCCTCGTGCCACCGCACCTCGACCCCGGGCGGGGCGATCGCGACCGTGCGGCGCCAGAACCAGTCGAGGTACGCGCTCTGCAGTCGTCGCGTGGGGAAGGAGTCGGGGCGGAGGTTGCGCAGCTCGGCATCCACCTCCGGATCGTCGATCGCGACGTCGGGGAGGGTGCCCGCGCGCACCCGCTCGGCCCACTCGATGAGCGACGGTCCCGAACGGATCGGTCCCGCGATCGTGCAGGACTCGTCGGTGAAGACGGTCACGTCGCGCGCCATCGAGTTGAGCTTCAACAGGGGCGACTGCTCGCGCCGCCAGATGCGCCCCGCCCCCGGGGGGAACGGATCGACGAGAGTGATGCGCAGCGGGCCGGGCGCCCGCCGCGCGAGCAGGCGCTCGACGAGCATGACCGCGCGCGGCCCCGCCCCGACGATCACGAGCTCGGTCATCGCGCCCCGGCGTTCGCGGGGACCGGGGGCAGGCCGAGCAGGTCGTGCAGCGTGGCGCCCTCGTCGTACGAGCGGCGGTACGACCCGCGCTCTTGCAGCAGCGGCACGACCTTGTCGGTGAACTCGTCGAGGCCGTGCGGGGTGACGTGACCGACGACGGTGAACCCGTCGGTGGCGCGCTCCTGCACGTACCGGTCGATCTCGGATGCCACGTGTTCCGGCGTCCCGACGAAGGTGTGCGTCGCGGTCAGGCGGATGACGAGCTCGCGGATGCTGAGGTTCTCGGCGACGGCCTGCTCGCGAAGCTGGCCGACGCGGGCGCGGATCGCGGCGTGGCGCCCGGCGAAGCCTTGCGCGGTCTCGACGCCGGTGTCGGGCTCGACGTCGGGCAGCGGGCCGTCGGCGTCGTACCCGCTGAGATCGCGGTTCCAGATCTGCTCGAGGTAGGTGATCGCCGTCTGCGGCCGCACCTGGGCCAGGGCGATCTCCCGCGAGCGCTCGCGGGCCTCGTCGGCGGTGTCGCCGAGCACGAAGGTCGCGGCCGGCAGGATCTTGAGCGAGTCCTCGTCGCGACCGTTCGCGGCGAGCCGGCCCTTCACGTCGCGGTAGAACTGCTGCGCGTCATCGAACGCGGTGTGCAGCGAGAAGATCACGTCGGCGTGCTGCGTGGCGAAGTCCCGGCCGTCGGGGGAGTCGCCCGCCTGCACGATGGCCGGCCGCCCCTGCGGGGACCGCGGCACGTCGAACACCGCGTCGACGTCGAACAACCGCGACTCGTGCCGGACGCGCTCGATGGCGTCCGCGCGCAGGAACTCACCCGTCTCGGCATCCGCCTCGATGGCGTCGTCGCGCCACGACGACCACAGCGCCTTCGACAGGGCGGCGAACTCCGCGGCCCGCACGTACCGGTCGGCGTGATCGAGGTAGCCGCCGCGGCGGAAGTTCGCGCCGTGGAACGCGTCCGAACTGGTCACGGCGTTCCACCCCGCGCGGCCGTTCGACAAGAGGTCGAGGGTGCCGAGCTGCCGCGCCAGCTCGTACGGCTCGTTGAAGGTCGTGTTGAGCGTGCCGACCAGGCCGATGTGCTCGGTGACGGCGGCCAGGGCCGTGAGGATCGCGAGGGTGTTCGGCCGTCCCGCGACGTCGAGGTCGTGCAGCTGCCTGCGGTGCTCGCGCAGGCGCAACCCCTCGGCGAGGAAGAGGTAGTCGAAGAAGCCGCGCTCGGCCGTGCGCGCGAAGTGCTCGAACGACGAGAAGTCGATCTGGCTGCCCGCGCTCGGGTCGGTCCACACGGTCGTGTTGTTCACACCCGGGAAGTGCGCGGCGAGGTGAATCTGCCGACGGGTCACGCGCCGACCTCCTGACGGGCGTAGCGACTGGCGAGACGGGGGAGTCCGAGACGTTCGCGGAGCGTGGGGGAGCCGTCGTCGGGGAGCAGGATGCCGGCCGCCGCCGCCGCGGGGACGACCCGGTCGGCGATCGCGTCGAGGTCGGCCGGAAGACGGGCGGGTCGTAGGCGGACCCCGTCGACGCCGGCCGCGGCGAGGGCCCTGATCTCGTCCACGACGTCGGCGGCGGTCCCCACCACCACCCGGGCGTCGGTCGTGAGCGGTGCGCGCTCCTGCAGGCGGGCCCACACGGCCTCGGCCTCGGCGCGCGAGTCCTCGACGAGCACGAGCAGGTCGGCGAACACGCGCAGGTCGTCGCCCCCGTCGAGGTCACCGAGGATGCCCCCCACCGCGGTCGCATCGGCGGGAGTGACGAACACGAGGTCGGCGTGCTCCGCCGCGAAACGGTAGGGGACCGTCTGGTGCGCGAGAGCGGTGATGAGGGGTTGTCCCTGCGGCGACCGCGGCACGATCGACGCGCCCGTGATCGAGAAGAACTCCCCCTCGAACTCGACGTTGTGCACCCGCTCGCGGTCGAGGAACTTCCCCGAGTCGAGGTCGCGGACGATCGCGTCGTCCTCCCACGAGTCGGCCAGACGCCGGATGACGTCGGCGACCTCCCCCGCCTCGCGGAAGGCGGCGAGAAGCGCGGGGTCGTCTTCGACGCGACCGGATGCCGGCAACCCGGCCGGTCCGTCGGTGCGGCGCCCGAAGTTCCGGCGCTCCTGCGCGGTCGAGCCCGCGACGAGTCGGACACCCGCGCGGCCGCCGCTCACGTGGTCGAGCGTCTGCAGGCCCGTCGCCAGGTGGAAGGGCTCGGGGTGGGTCGTCGTCGCGGTGGGGACGAGACCGATCCGGCGTGTGGCCGGGGCCAGGAACGACGCCAGCAGCACCGCATCGAGACGCCCGCGGGCGCGGTCGCGGCGGGTCTCGGCATCCGGCTCGAACGATCGTCCGCCCAGGCTCAGCGCGTCTTCGATCGTCGCGAGGACGAGTCCCGCTCCGTCGGCCGTACGGGCCAGGGCGCGCCAGTAGGCGGCCGAGGTCAGCTCGGTGGGCCGGGCCGTGGGCTCGCGCCACGCAGCCGGGTGCCAGCCGGCCCCGTCCAGGGCGACGGCGAGGTGGATGCGGTCGGGCATCGGGGCTCCTTCGGTCAGGCGAGTGCTGCTCACTGTCGCCCGGACCGCGACACGGCTCAATGCGTGACGTAACGAAACGCCTCGAATCGTCATGAACCGACGACGGGGGCGGAACATACCGGCCGCGCCTCACCGATCGTTCGACTGTGACGCCGCGCGACACACGATGTCGGTCGGTGACGTCTCGCGACGGACGGTGTCGCTCGGGATGAGTGCGCGTCCGGTTCCGCCTAGCTTCGGCTGCACTCCCGCCCCGTTCTGAAAGGTGCTGCCATGAGCGTCCCCACCGCGATCGCCCCGTCCACGGGCGTGCTCGCCCTGATCGACGATCTGCGTGACGAGGCGCCCGGCATCGAGGTGCGCCCGCCCTCCGCGGCGACGGCGGAGTTCTCGTTCGACGCCGGCACCGCTCCGCGAGCCGACGCCCCCGTGACGGACGGCCCCGCGGTGGCGTTTCCCACCTCGGTGACCCAGGTCCGGCAGCTCGTGCGTCTCGCCGCCCGCCACGGCGTCAGCATCGTGCCGCGCGGGGCCGGCACGGGTCTCTCGGGCGGCGCGACCGCCCGGGCCGAGCAGCTCGTCGTCTCGACCGAACGGCTGAACCGCATCGTCGAGGTGTCGCCCGCCGACGAGGTCGCCGTCGTCGAACCCGGCGTTCTCAACGCCGCGCTCAACGAGCGACTGGCCCCCCTCGGCCTGTTCTATGCCCCCGACCCGGCGAGCTGGCGCATCTCGACCATCGGCGGCAACATCGCCACCAACGCCGGGGGCCTGCGGTGCGCCAAGTACGGCGTCACGCGCGAGTCTGTGCTCGCCCTCGACGTCGTGCTCGCCGACGGAAGCCTCGTCTCGGTCGGACACCGCTCGATCAAAGGCGTCACCGGGCTCGACCTCGTCTCGCTGTTCGTCGGGTCGGAGGGCGTGCTCGGCATCGTGGTGGGGGCGACCGTGCGCATCCGACCGCTTCCGGTCGCTCGCCGCACGCTGACCGCGTTCTTCGACTCCACCGCCGCGGGCGCGGCGGCCATCGGGGCCATCACGGCCTCGCGCGTTCGGCCGAGCGTCATCGAGTTCCTCGATGAGATCACCCTCGACGGCATCGACGCCGCGCAGAACTCGGGCCTGCGCGCCCGGGGCGCCGCCCTGCTGCTGATCGAACTCGACGGCTTCGGCATCGACGAGCAGACCGCCGAGCTGACCGCTGCGCTCGTCGCGGCGGGCGCACGGGTCGAGATCGAGAGCGAGACGGATGCCGAGACCCTCTGGGAACTGCGACGCTCGGGCCGACGTTTCGACGCGGACACGTGGTTCGCCGGGGGCGACGTCGCCGTGCCCAAGTCCCGCATCGCGGAGCTGTTCGCGGGCTTCCCCGCGATCGCCGACCGGTTCGGGGTCAGCGTGAGCGCCGTCGCGCACGCCGGCGACGGCAACCTCCACCCGGTCATCTCGCTGCCCATCCCCGCGGGCGTCGATCCCACCGCCGTACCGGCCGCCGTCCACGACGCCGCTGACGCGGTCGTGCGCGCGGCGCTCGCCGTCGGCGGCACCGTGAGCGGTGAGCACGGCATCGGCACCGTCAAGCGCGCCCTCGCCGCGGAGGAGCTCTCCGTGCGCGTGCGCGAGGCGCAGCTCGTCGTCAAGAACGCGCTCGATCCCGCCGGTCTGTTCAACCCCGGCAAAGCCCTGTAATCCGTCCCCACAGCCCGAGGATTCCCATGACCTTCGCCCGCCGTCCCCGCCGACGCCTTCTCGGCCTCGCCTCCGCCCTCGCCGTCGGCGCCCTCCTGCTCAGCGGATGCGGTGCCGCGTCGACAGCAGCTCCCGCCGACGCCGAGCCGAAGACCGGCGGCGACCTCGTCTTCCTCATCGACTCTCTCGGCGCCACCTGGATCCCGAACAACAGCTCGATCTCGAGCTACCAGGGCCAGATCTGGGGCAACGTCACCGACAAGCTCGTCTACGTCGACGCCGAGGGGAACCTCAGCCCCTGGATCGCCGAGAGCTGGGACGAGAACGCCGACAAGACGCAGTTCACCCTCCACCTGAAGTCGGGCGTCACGTTCTCGGACGGCACGCCGCTCGATGCCGCCGCGGTCGTCGCGAATCTCGACATCTGGGCGAAGGGACGCCCCGACGAGGGCATCAACCGCATCGGTCTGTTCCCCTCCGCCAACTATCAGGGAGCGGAGGCGGTGGATGCCACGACGGTCACGGTCTCGTTCTCGGCCCCGACGCTCAGCTTCATCCCGACGCTGGCGTACCACGGCTCGATCCTGCTTTCGCCCGAGACCCTGGCGCTCCCCGCCGATCAGCAGGCCGACCTCACGAAAGACATCGGCAGCGGGCCGTTCGTCGTCGAGAAGGTCGCCGAGGGCGACAGCGTCGTGCTGAAGATGCGTGAGGACTACGACTGGGGACCGGAGGCGGTCGGTCACGAGGGCGCCGCCTACCTCGACACCATCACCTACAAGCAGGTCGCCGAGCCGACGCTGCGCACCGCCTCGGTCGAGTCCGGTCAGGCGCAGGTGGCCTACAACGCCAGCCCGCAAGACCTCGACGCCCTGAAGCAGGAGGGCCTCACCGTCGAGACGCCTCGGTATCTCGGCTTCGTCAACGGCTACGCCCTGAACACCTCCGTCGCCCCGTTCGACGACATCAAGGTGCGGCAAGCGGTTCAGCACGGCATCGATCGCGACGAGATCCTCTCGACCGTCTACACCTCGGACTGGCACGCGGCCGAGTCGTTCTTCCAGAGCACCGTGCCCGAGTCGACCGATCACACCGCCGACTTCGCGCACGACCCCGAGGCCGCGGCATCCCTCCTCGATGAGGCGGGCTGGGTGAAGGGCGCCGACGGCGTGCGGACCAAGGACGGGAAAAAGCTGTCGCTCACGCTCTACCCCAATCCTTACCTGCAGGCCTCGCAGTCGGTCGATGAGCTCGTCGACCAGCAGCTCACCGCCCTGGGTTTCGAGGTGAACCTCGAGACCTACGACGTCCCCACCTACGGCCAGAAGGTCATCGGCAACGCGACCGTGCCGGCGACCGAGATCACCCGCAGCTTCGTCGACGTCGGAACCGTCGCCGGTGTCCTCACCTCACAGAAGAGGGGCGACGAGGACTGGTTCCGACTCGGCACCTCGGACGCGACGCTGAACGACCTCTCCACCCGCATCGCGACCGCGACCGATCGAGAGGCCCGGGCGAAGGTCGCCGACGAGCTGCAGGGATACGTCCTCGATCAGGCGTACTTCGTTCCGCTGACCCAGATCGTGCAGCGGGTCTACGTCCAGGCCCCCGAGGTGAGCGGTGTCACCTACAACGGCCTCGCGTACGCCTCCTACTTGAACGCGTGGCTCAACGGCTGACGCGGCCCGTCACCGGAAAAGACCGACACGAGAGGAGGAGGACATGCTGCGCACCTACGGCCGCTTCGCGCTGCGGCGCACCGGACAGGCTGTCGTCGTCGTGCTGCTGGCGTACCTGTTCACGTTCGTCGTGATCAGCATCCTGCCCGGCGATCCCGTCACGAGCACGCTGCGCAATCCCGACAACGGTTTCACCGAAGACGACATCGCGCGCATCGTGGCGTACTACGGGCTCGACCAGCCGTGGTGGGTGCAGCTGGGGTCTTCGCTAGGGCGATTCGTCGTGGGTGACCTGGGCGTCTCACTCCGCTCGAATCTGCCCGTCAGTGGGCTGGTGCTCGACGCACTCGGGTCGACCCTGAGCCTGGCCGCGGCGGCCCTCCTGGTCGCCGTGGTGCTGGCCGTGGCCATCGCGTACGGCACGCAGTTCCTGCCCCCGCGCTGGGGCCAGGGAGTGCTCCGCTCGCTGCCGTCGCTGTTCCTGTCCGTGCCGAACTTCGTGATCGGACTGCTGCTGATCCACGTCTTCGCGTTCGGACTCGGGCTGTTCAGCATGATCGACACCGAGACGCCGTGGGGCACCTTCTTCGCGGCGGTGGCTCTCGGCATTCCGGTCTCGGCGCAGCTGGCCGAGGTGCTCATCGCCTCGCTCGATCACGAGTCACGGCAGGAGTACGTCGCGGTGGCACGGTCGCGGGGACTGCGGTCGGGGGCGCTGTTCCTGCGCCACCTGGTCAAGCCCTCGGCGCTGCCGACGGTCACCGTGCTGGCGCTCATCGTGGGCGAACTGCTCGGGGGAGCTCTCATCACCGAGGCGATCTTCGGGCGCGTGGGCATCGGCACCCTGGTCGAATCCGCCGTGGCGAGCCAGGACCTCCCGGTGCTGCAGGCCGTGGTCTCGCTCGCCGCGATCGTCTTCGTGGTGGTGAACCTGCTCGCCGACCTCGCCTATCCCCTTCTCGACCCGCGGGTCGCCGTCGGCCGCAGCGGCCGGCCCGTCTCGGTCGCGCCCCGCGACGAGCCGACAACGCCCCTGCGCGAAGAAGTGAGCATCGTATGACCGCCGCACCCTTGCTCGCGCAACGGTCCGCGACCGCCCGGGTTCGTGGCATCCGCCTCTCCGTCCCTGTCAGCGTGCTCGTGTCGTTCGTCGTCGTGGCCTTCGTGCTGGCTTTCTCGCTCGCTCCCGCGCTTTTCACCTCGCAGAACCCGGCACAGGGGGTGCCCGCAAACAAGCTTCAGGCGCCGAGCGCCGCGCACCTGCTCGGCACCGATCACCTCGGCCGCGACCTGTTCACCCGCATCGTCTATGGCGCGCAGTCCTCGGTCACCAGCGCCCTCGTGGCCGTCGCGATCGGCGTCGTCGTTGGCGGGCTCATCGGGCTGCTCGCGGGCTTCCTGGGGTCGTGGACCGATGTCGTCCTCGCGCGCTTCGTCGACGTCCTACTCGCCATTCCGGCGTTCCTGCTCGCGGTCGTGATCGTCAGCTCCCTCGGGTTCCAGACCATCAACGCCGCCATCGCGACCGGCGTCTCTGCGGTGGCGGTCTTCGCTCGTGTCATGCGCTCCGAGGTGTTGCGCGTGCGCTCGTCGGTGTTCGTCGAGGCCGCGCGGCTCCAGGGCGGGTCGAACCTGCACGTGCTTTTCCGGCACGTGCTGCCGAACGCCTCGCGATCGCTGGTCCCCCTGGCCGTGCTGCAGTTCGGGCTCTCGATACTCGTGATCGCGGGGCTGGCGTTCCTGGGCTACGGCGATCCGCCCCCGGCATCCGACTGGGGTCTGCTCATCTCTGCGGGCAAGGACTACCCGCGCGCGCCCTGGCTCGTCGTCTGGCCGGCCCTGGTCACGGTGGCGACCGTGCTCTCGATCAACCGCATCAGCCGCTGGCTTCGGAGGACGTCATGACCCTCGCCCTGTCCCGTGCGGACGACGTTCCGCTGACGACCCCCGCGCTGCTGAACGTCAGCGGCCTGTCGGTCTCGTACGGTCGCACCCCCGTGGTGCACGACGTGTCGTTCGCGATACCCCGGGGCGGCAGTCTCGCGCTCATCGGAGAGTCGGGCTCGGGCAAGTCCACGATCGCCCGTTCCGTGCTACGGCTGCTCCCGCGAGGTACGGGGCGTGCCAGCGGGCGCGTCGAGCTCGACGGCACCGAGGTGCTGGGGCTCGCCGAGGCGCGATTCCGACCGTTCCGGGGCCGGCGTATCGGCTTCGTCCCGCAGGACCCCGCGCACGCCCTCAACCCCGTTCGCACCGTGGGCTCGCAAGCGCACGAGGCGGCGGCTCTCTCGGGCCTCGCCGATGCCGGCGAGCAGCGCCGCGCGGTGCTCGACGTGTTCGCCCGCGTCGGGCTTCCCGACCCGCGTCGCGTGTACGAGTCCTACCCGCACCAGCTGTCGGGCGGCATGCTGCAACGCGTGCTCATCGGATTGGCGGTGCTGCCGCGGCCCGAGCTGCTGGTCGCGGACGAACCCACGAGCGCCCTCGACGTCACGATCCAGAAACGCATCCTCGATCTCCTTGACGAGCTGCGCCGCGATCTGGGCATCGGGCTGCTGCTGATCACGCACGATCTCGCGATCGCCGCCGAGCGCACCGACGAGATCGTCGTGCTCAAGGACGGGCGCGTGCAAGAGGCCGGCCCGACTCACGAGGTCTTCACGGCGCCGACCTCGCCGTACACGGTGCAGTTGCAGGCCGACGCGCCGGCCCTGAACCCCGACCGCTATCGCCGCGGCGACGGTGATCGCGGCGTCGACGCGTGGATCCCCGACACCGCCTCCGCCCGCATCGACGTGCGTGCGGTGTCGAAGAGTTTCGACCGTGCGGCCCGCCCCGCGGTGTCGGAGGTGTCCTTCCGCATCCCCGCCGGAACGACGCACGCGCTCGTGGGGGAGTCGGGCTCGGGGAAGACGACGACCGTGCGCCTGCTCCTCGGGCTCGAAGACCTCGACGCCGGCGAGGTGCTCATCGACGGGGCGGCGGTGACGGGCCGTACGGCGGCCGAGCTCCGCGGCATCCGTCGGCACCTGCAGCTCGTCTATCAGAACCCCTTCACCTCGCTCGATCCCACGTGGAGCGTCGGACGCATCGTGCGCGAGCCGCTCGAGCGCTACCGCGTCGGCACGCGCGCCGCACGGACGGCGAAGGTGGCGGAGGCCCTGGATGCCGTGGGCCTGCCGCCCCACCTCGCCCGCCGCCGCCCGGACGCGCTGTCGGGCGGCCAGCGCCAACGCGTGGCGATCGCGCGCGCCCTGGTGCTCGAGCCCGACGTCATCGTGCTCGACGAACCGACCTCGGCCCTGGACGTGACCGTCCAGGCGGGCGTGTTCGACGTGCTCCGCCGCCTGCAGCGCGAGCGCGGCCTCACCTACCTCTTCGTCTCGCACGACCTGGCGCTGGTCCGCCAAATCGCCGACACCGTTTCGGTGCTCAAGGACGGCCGTGTCGTCGAGGCCGGCCGCGTCGCCGACGTGCTCTCGCACCCGCGTGAGGACTACACGCGCGCGCTGGTCGACGCCATCCCGTCCCCCCACCCCCGGAGCCCCCGATGACCCTGCTCTCCCCGACCCGTGCCCGCCCCGCGCTGATCGAGGCGTTCACCGCCCCGAGCGGATTCGGCGACCAGACCCTGCGCGATCGCCGACCCGACGCGATCGAGCTGCTCGGTGGCATCCCGGATCCTTCCGTCCTGCCCACCGCGGAACTCGCCGAGGCGACCGCCCGCGTGCTCGCGCAGCCGGGGGCGCCCGCGCTGCAGTACTCGCGGACCGAGGGCATTCCGGCGCTGCGCGAGTGGATCGCCGCGCGCGAGGGGGTCGCCGTCGAGCGGGTGCTCATCACCAACGGCGGCTTCCACGGTCTGGCGATCGCCGTGCAGGCGGTGCTCGAGCGGGGGGACCTCGTCGCGGTCGACAATCCCGTGTTCCCGCTGTTCCTGCGCGGTCTGCAGTTGGCCGATGCGCGGGTGCTGCCCATTCCCGTCGGTGCCGAGGGTCTCGACGTCGACGCGCTGGCCGCCGAGCTGCGCGCCGGTGCGCGCCCGGCCGCGGTCTACACGGTGCCCGAGTTCCACAACCCTTCGCAGTCGTCGCTGCCCACCGCGCGTCGGCGCCAGCTGGTCGACCTTGCCGAGCGGTACGGGTTCGTCGTGTTCGCCGATGACCCGTACCGCGAGCTCCGCTTCGCCGGCGAGCCCGAATCGCTCACGCCGTTCCACGAGTCGGATCACGTCATCCACGTCAACACCTTCACCAAGACCCTCGGCCCCGGCCTGCGGTTGGGCTGGGTCGTGCTGCCGGAGCGTTTGATCCCGGATGCCGTGGCCCTCCGCAGTCGTCAGGATTCGCACTCATCGACGTTCGTGCAGGCCGTCATCGCCGAGGTGCTGACCAGCGACGCGGGGCTCTTCGACCGCGTGCTCGGGCGCGCACGGTCGCTGTACGGGACCCGCGCCGGCGCATTGGCCGAGGCGCTCGAGGCCGAAGCCCCCGGGGAGTTCGAGGTCACCGTGCCCGAGGGCGGGTTGTTCCTCTGGCCACGCCTGCGCGACGACCGCATCGACCCCGACCGCCTGGCCGCCGACGCGAGCGCTGAGGGCGTGGAGTATCAAAGGGGCTCGTTCTTCCCCTCCGGCCCCGGCACCGATGCCAACCGCCACCTGCGCCTGGCATACGGCGACACATCCGAGGAGCGGCTGCGCGAGGCGGCAGCGCGGCTGGGGCGGGCGGTGGCGCGGCAGCGCTGACGCCGGGCGCGTCTCTCGTCCGCGGTTCGCGCAACCTCCGCGATTCGCGCAACCTCAGTCGAGTCGGGGCCTTGGTGACTGAGGTTGTGCAGATGACTGAGCTTGTGCGCGCGAACCCTGCCGCCGCGCCCGCCGCCCCATACCCTCCGCGTTCCTCACCCCGTCAGCCCCGTCGAACGGTGCCGACGGAGCCGGCGCAGATCGCTGAGTTTATGACGCGGCCGCCGGCGACCACCCCAACAGCGGCCCGAGGCGCCCCGCGATGTCCTCGAGGATCTGCTCGTAGTCAGCCGCAGCGAAATCGAACGGCAGCGCGAACGCGACCTCGTCGACCTGCGGAAAGGACCGCGACGACAGCAGCCGCTCAGCGATCTGCTCCGACGTGCCGATGAGGTCCTCCGCGAACAGCAGCCCGCGCGGCCCCTGAGGGATGCCGACCCTCCCGCGCCGCGACTCGGCGTACGCCTCATAGCGTCGGCGCTGTTCGGGCGTGGCGGTGTCGGTCGGTACCACGACGAGCCCCTGCGACACCCGCGCGTTCTCCCCGTGGGGGTGCGTCTCGCGGTAGAGGCGGATCTGCGCGTCCTGCTCGGCGTCGAAGTCGGTCGAGTGCACCGACTGGATGACGCTGCTGGTGAGCAGGTGGAAGCCGTTCGCGGCCGCCCAGGTCGTCGAGGTGGGACTTCCTGCGCCGTACCAGAGCCGATCGGCAAGACCCGCGGAGTGCGGCTCGACCCGCTCGGAGTACTCCTCGATCCCCTCTCTGCCGGCGAAGGGACTGACTCGCTCTCCGGCGAGAAGACGGCGCAGTCGGGCCAGCCGCTCGTACCCGAAGTCCTCGTGGTCGGCGGTGTCGGGGTAGAGCGCGGGGGCGATCTCGTCGAGACGTCGGGGCGGTCCGACCGAGAAGCCGGGCTCGAGGCGCCCGCCCGAGAGCACGTCGACGGTCGCGAGGTCTTCCGCGAGTCGCAGCGGGTTCTCCCATCCGAGCGGGATCACCGCGGTCCCCAAACGGATGCGGCTCGTACGTTGCGAGGCCGCGGAGAGCACCGCGACGGGGGAGGAGATGCCGTACTGCAGGTGCCGATCGCGCAGCCACGCGCTGTCGAAGCCGAGCCGCTCGCCGCGCTCGATGATCGACAGCGTCGTCTCGTGGCCGGTGCGCGGGTCGTCGCGATCGAAGAGGCCGATGGTGAGGAAGCCGAGGGAGCGCAGCGGGCGAGTCACACCGTCACGCTAGACCCGCGGGCCACGCCGGGCGCGACCGCGACGAAGCGTGACAGCGGGTGACGCCGCGTTTCCCCCCGCGCGCCCGAGACGGGCGTCGCGATGCATGCTGGAGGGGACCCGTCCTCGAGGGAGAACGATGACCGAGAACTTCGCCGAGCAGTGGACCGCTTGGCACGAGGCGCACGAGCGTCGCCGTGCCGACCCCCACGGATTCCTGGCCATCACGGGCCTGTACTGGCTGGGCGAGCGGCCCGCCGGCATCCCGGGCCTTCCGGGCATCTGGCACACCGGGGAAGACGGGCCCGTCGTCGATCTCGCGGAGGGGGAATCCCTCGAGGTCGAGGGTGGGACGCTGCGCGGCCGGTTCGCGTTCGGTCCCCTGGACGAGCGCGGCGACGTGACCGTCGGCTTCGATGGCGGGGTGATCGAGGTGGCCCGCCGGGGTGGCCGCGACCTCCTCCGACCCCGCCGGCCGGACGCGGACTACCTGTCGCGGTACGCGGGGACTCCCGCCTATCCGGCCGATCCCCGCTGGCGTATCGACGTGCGGTTCGAGGCGTACGCCCACCCACGGGCGTACGAAGTCGGAGCGGCCGTCGACGGTCTGACGCACGTCTACGACGCGCCGGGAGAGCTCGCCTTCGAGTTCGACGGCGTCTCTCATCGCCTCGTCGCCTTTCCCGGTCATCGACCGGGCGAGCTCCTCGTCCTCTTCACCGACGCCACCAGCGGCGTCACGACGTACGCGGCGAACCGGTCGGTCACGGTCACCGCACCGGACGCCGAGGGCCGCACCGTCATCGACTTCACCCGCGCGACGAACCTCCCCTGCGCCTACACCGACTTCGCGACCTGCCCCCTGCCGCCGGCCGAGAACCGTCTGCCGTTCGCCGTCGAGGCGGGCGAGAAGACGCCGCTGTCCCGCGCTGAGGGAGTGGCGACGGATGCCGGCATCCAGGCGGCCCGCTCATGACGGGTCGAACGACGATCGGCGCATGGGCGATCGAGAACGTCCCGTGGGAGGACGAGCGGGCCGTGGCCCTGCGCGCGGCGATGGACGAAGAGATCAGCCCGCGCTACGCCGAGGTGTACGCGGCCTTCGACGACGAGACGCGCGCCCTGCTGGCCGAGGACTTCGCCGTCGACCCGGTCACGATGGTCGAGGTGATCCTCGTCCGGGATGCCGAGGGCGTCGCGGTCGGTCATGCCGCGCTGCGTCAGCTCGGCGACGAGCTCGAGGTCAAGCGCGTCTTCGTCGACCCCCGCGCGCGCGGTCGCGGTGCGAGCCAGGTGCTCATGGGCGAGCTCGAACGCCTCGGTCGGGAGCGCGGCGCGGCGCGGCTCATCCTGCAGACGGGCAACCGGCAGCCCGAGGCCATCGCCCTGTACGTGAGGCTCGGGTACCGCCCGATCGACATCTACCCGCCATATCTGCGGTTCCCGGCCTCTCGGTGCTTCGAGAAGGTGCTGACGGACTGAGCCGCGCGCGCTCGCTCAGCGATCCGCGCAACCTCAGCCCGATCGGGGGGATGGCGGCGGAGTCTGTGCAGATCGCGGAGGTTGTGCGCCGCGCTCTACAGGTCGAACCCGAACGCCCGCAGGTCGAGGAACCGCCCGGGCTCCACCTCGACCGGATACTCGCGCTCGCTCAAGCGACGGAAGCCGAGCTTCGCGTAGAGCGCGTGCGCGCCGAGCATCTCGGGGCCGCTGTTCATCACCACGCGGGTCGCGCCGCGCTCGCGCGCGAGGTCGAGCACGTGCCGCGTGAGCAGCTCGCCGACGCCGCGGCCGCGCGCCGACGGTGCCACCGCGAGCTGGCGGAAGTCGAGCTCACCCTCGCGGGCCAGGGGCGAGAGCCGCTCGCCGGGCCGCGGGGTCCACACCGTGCCGACGATCCCGTCCCCGTCGAGCGCGACCCATACCTCGCCCTGCTCCACCCGGCCGGAGACGTCGGCGAGCGAGGCGAGGTACGCCTCCGACAGCCCGTCGTAGCTGGCACGGTAGGCCTCGGCGGTGATCCGCCCGGCCTCCGCGTACTCGTGCGGGGCCACGAGTCGGACGGTGAGGGTTGTTGTCATGGCATCCATTCCATCAGGCGTGCGAGGGGCCCGGCCTCGAAAGACCGGGCCCCGGCGAGTCAGGACTTCGGGAGTCCCGGCGGGTTGATCTGCGAGGTCGAGATGCCCTCGGAGTCGAGGTTCCAGGCCGTCAGCACCTCGGCGTACTTCCCGTCGGCGATGAGGTCGTTCAGCACGATCTGCACGGGCTCGACGAGGCCGTTGCCCTTTTTGGTACCCGCGGCGATGTCGGCCTGCAGCGGGTACCCGCCCGGAACCACGCCGACGACCCTCGTCTCACCGGTGTCGCGCGCCGCCCACGCGGCGGTCGCGTTCGGCCCGAACGTCGCGTCGACGCGGCCCGAGAGCAGGGCGAGGGTCGCTGCGGCGGTGTCGTCGTAGTACTGCAGGTCGGCGGGGGCCTTGCCGGCGGCGGCGAGCTCTTCGTTCCAGCTGAGCAGCACCTTCTCTTGGTTGGTACCCGAGCCGACGACGATCTTCAGCCCCGAGATGTCGTCGGCGGTCTCGATCTTCGCGATCGAGCTGTCGGCGCGCACGGCGAAGCCCAGCAGATCCTGCCGGTAGCTCGCGAAGTCGTACAGCTCTTTGCGCTCCTCGGTCACGGTGACGTTGGCGGTGATCAGGTCGTACTTTCCCGACTGGATGCCGAGGGGCCAGTCCGCCCACGCCACCACGACCGGGTTGTACTCGAGGCCGAGTCCTTCGGCGATGAGCGAACCGATGTTGGGTTCGGTGCCCGACGGCAGCGTCTCGCCCTCGGGCACGTAGCTGAGCGGGGGGACGAACGCGCCGACGGCGACCGTCAGCTTGCCCGGCTCGATGGGGGTGAAGCCGCTCGCCTTGAGGGCCGCCACGGCGTCGGGCACGGCGTCGGTGTGCACCCACTCCGCGGGGGTGTTCGTGGCGGATGCCGAGGGCTCGGGCGCCGCGACCGCATCGACCGGTCGGTTGAGGCCGACGGTGACGCCGACGCCGACGACGGCGACGAGGGCTGCGGCGATCACGCCGAGCGCGATCCCCTGCTTCTTGCTGAGTGCCATGCTGTGTCTCCTTGTGAGGGTGTGGAAGCCGCGGCGTCGGTGTCGCGCCGCGGGGTCGGGTGGGTCGGTGCGCTGAGGGTTCCGGTCCCTTCGACGGCTCAGGGACCGGGGTGGCGAGGTGGCCGAGCCTGCCGAAGCCACCGGGACGGCCGACGCGTCAGCCGAGCACCTTCGCGAGGAACTCGCGCGTGCGCGGGTGCTGCGGTCGGGTGAGCACCTCGTCGGGCGTGCCCTGCTCGACGATGCGGCCCTCGTCGAGGAAGACCACGCGGTCGGCGACCTCGCGGGCGAAGCCGATCTCGTGCGTGACGATCACGAGCGTGGTGCCGAGCTTCGCGAGGTCGCGGATGACATCGAGCACCTCGCCCACCAGCTCGGGGTCGAGGGCGCTCGTCGGTTCGTCGAACAGCAGCACCTTCGGCTGCAGCGCGAGGGCGCGGGCGATCGCGACGCGCTGTTGCTGGCCGCCCGACAACTGGCGGGGGTAGGCGTCGGCCTTCGCGGCGAGGCCCACCCGGTCGAGCAGACCGAGGGCGAGTTCGCGCGCCTCGCTCTTGTTCACACGCTTGAGAGCGAGTGGCGCCTCGGTGATGTTCTCGAGGGCGGTGAGGTGCGGAAAGAGGTGGAAGTTCTGGAACACGATCCCCACCTGGGTCCGCCGCTGCAGGATCTCGCGCTCGCGCAGCTCGTGCAGCTTCCCGTGGCGCAACTCGTACCCGATGAATTCGCCGTCGACCGTGACCGAGCCGGCATCCACGGTCTCGAGGTGATTGATGGTGCGCAGCAGCGTCGACTTGCCCGAACCGCTCGGGCCCAGCAGGGCCACGACTTCGCCGGGCTCGACGGTGAGGTCGATGCCCTTCAGCACCTCGACCCCGTGGAAGCTCTTGCGCACGCCATGCACCTCGACGAGTCCGCGGGTGGCGGTGACCGCGCTCATGCCCGGCCTCCCTTCGGGGCGGCGGGGGTCTCGGCATCCGGCCCTCTCGGGGGAGCGGGGGAGTCGCCGAGCCGCGCCCACTGCGTGCTCGCCCACGAACGGGCGCGCTGCGCCGGCGTCGGGGGGAGCGCGCGAGCCGACCCGCGGGCGTAATACCGTTCGATGTAGTACTGCGCGACGCTGAGGATCGTCGTGATGAGCGTGTACCAGACCACCGCGACCAGCAGCAGCGGGATCACGCGGCTGTTGCGGTTGTAGATGACCTGCACGGCGTAGAACAGCTCGGGGATCGCGATGACGAACACGACCGACGCGCCCTTCACGAGCCCGATGATCTCGTTCGTGGCGTTGGGCACGATCGAGCGCATCGCCTGCGGCAGGATGATGCGGAAAAGTCGACGGGATGCCGGGATCCCGAGCGCCGCAGCCGCCTCGTGCTGACCGGGGTCGACCGAGACGATCCCGCCGCGGATGATCTCGGCCGAGTACGCCGCCCGGTGCAGCCCGAGTCCGAGGATCGCGGCGGCGAAGGCGCTGACGAGCTGGACCGTGGGGAACTCCACGATCCAGAAATCGGTGGTGAAGGGGGTGCCGAGTCCCAGCGTCGGGTAGAGGTAGCCGAGGTTGTACCAGACGATGATCTGCACGACGAGGGGCACCGAGCGGAAGAACCAGATGTAGCCCCACGCCACCGCGCTCAGCAGCGGAGAAGCCGACAGTCGACCGAGGGCGAGCAGCGTGCCGAGCGAGAAGCCGACGACGGCCGAGATCGCGGTGAGCGAGAGCGTGTAGCCGATGCCGATCAGCACCGGCTCCGAGAAGAAGTACTGCGCGAACGTCCCCCACATGTAGCGGTCGTTCGTCACGAGGCTCCAGGCGAACTGGGCGACGACGAACAGCAGCAGGGCGCTAAGGATCCAGCGCCACCAGTGACGGGTGGGCACGACGGCGATGGTGCCGAGATCGACCTTGGCGGTCGACCGTGGCGCCGTCGCGGGCGCTGTCGAGCGGTCGGCGGGGGCCGGCGCGGTGGTGGTCATGACGTGCTCCTCGGGCTGTCCGAAACGGCACGGGGTGCCGGTGGGTGACCGAAACGCTATGACGGGGTCGAACGGCCCGCGAGGCGCCGATTCACACGTCGAAACGCCCCGCCACGCGCCGAAACCCACCGCCACGCGGGGTAACACGTCGGCGGTCGACGCCCTCGGGGCGGTACCGTCGCCGGTTGCGGACGCCGGCCGGTGCGAAACTCCGGAGAAATGGAGCGCGCGGGCGGCATGCAGCCCGAAAAACGACCCTCCCGCGCAGTTTTTCAGGAGTTTCGGCGCGCCCGGGATCGAGCATGTCGAAGGGACCGCGACCCGGGCGGACCGGTGGCTTCGACAGGCGTAGTCACCTCCGCGCCCAGGTCCCCGAGCCCGTCGGCGGGACCGGCCCCCGGCCCTACGCGTTGCGCAGGATCCGCGCCGTCACGCGCGTCCCGAAGAACAGGGCCTCCACCGGCACGCACTCGTCGGCCGTGTGGAACTGCCCGAATACGTCGAAGTCGGCCGGCACGCGCAGCGGCACGAAGCCGTAGCCCCGGATGCCGAGACGACTGAGGTGCTTGTTGTCGGTGCTGGCGGGCAGCAGGTACGGCACGACGGTGCCGTCGGGGTCTTCGGCGGTCACGGCATCCTGCAACACGTCCATCAGCCGCCCCTCGGCCGGAGCCTCGATCGCGGGGATGTACCGCGACCACGCGATCTCGATGTCGTCGCCGACGACGGCCGCAAGCTCGTCGCGCAGCGCGTCCGCCTGCCCGGGCACCACGCGCACGTCGAGCGTTGCGCTCGCAGAGGCGGGGATGACGTTGATCTTGCCGCCGGCCGTGAGCACGGTCGGCGAGACCGTGTTGCGCGCCCCCGCATCGATGACGGATGCCGAGAACCCCAGGCGAGAGAGATCTTCACCGTCGAGGGGCTCACCGCTGGTGCGTCCGTAGACCTCGAAGAAGCGGTCGAGTGTCGCGGTCCGCACGACGGGGAAGCGATGCGCGCCGACCGCGGCCACGGCCCGCGCGAGGCGCACGACCGCGTTGTCGGCGGTGGGGCGGGAGCCGTGCGACGCGACCCCGCGGGCGGTCAGCGTGGCGACCGTCACGCCCTTCTCCGCGGTGGCGACGAGGTACGCGCGGCGGTCGTCGGGCAGGGGGATCGAGAAGCCGCCGACCTCGCTGAGCGCCTCGGTGGCTCCGGCGAAGAGCTCGGGGCGGTTCTCGACGAGCCATCGCGCGCCCCACACGCCCCCGGCCTCTTCGTCGGCGAAGAACGCGAAGATCAGGTCGCGCCGCGGAACGACCCCGTCGCGGCGGAACGCCCTGGCGATGGCCAGCAGCATTCCGGCGAAGTCCTTCATGTCGACGGCCCCGCGACCGTAGAGCAGGCCGTCGTGGATCTCGGCGCCGAAGGGCGGGTGCGTCCAGTCCCCGGCGTCGACCGGTACGACGTCGAGGTGCGCGTGGGCGACAAGGGCGCCGGCATCCGGATCCGAACCGGCCAGCCGGGCGACCACGCTTGCGCGCCCCGGGCGGGGCTCGACCAGAACCGTCTCGTAGCCGACCTCGTCGAGGTGCTCCTTGACGTAGAGCGCGGCGCGCGTCTCGCCGTCGCCGATGGTCGCCGCCTCGCCCGTGTTGACGCTGTCGATCCGGATGAGCGCGCGGATGTGCTCCAGTGCCTCGGTCTCGAGCGTTCCGGGCTGCGAAGCTCCGGCCCCGGCAACCTGCGGCGTGGGCGCGTCGGTCACAGGATCGGTGCTCGTGCGGGCGGGCGTCGTCGGCGAGCTTGAACGCGAGGCGTCCGTGCGCGTAGCCGCCGCCCGCGCGGATGGCGGTCGCGACCCAGGCCGCCTCGGCGAGCTCGGCCTCGGTGGCGCCGGCCTTGACGGCGTTCTGCGAGTGGCCGTCGATGCAGTAGACGCACTGCGTCGTGATGCCCACGGCCAGGGCGATCAGCTCGCGGTACTTCAGCGGGATCGCGCGACCCTCGGGCGCGAACACGGCCTGGTCGAACGCGGCGAATGCGGCGAGGATGTCAGGCGTCTCGGCCTTGTAGACCTTGGTGTAGGTCTTATCGGCGGTGCGGTCGAAGTATTCGGACATGGTGCCTCCCGGCGGCGTGAGCGGTACGGATGCGTCGCCTCCACGGTGCCACGCGGGGTCGCCGGGGAAGGCGGGGGCGCGTCACACGGTGACATACCGTCGCGCTCAGGGTGGCGGTTTCGCCGAGGTGACGGACGGGGAGGGCAGCCCGCACGGTCGTCATGCTCATCCCCAGAGGCGAGTAACCAAGGCTTCCGCGGTCTCAAACGCCGAGCGCGCCGCGTCCATACCCGACGCGGCATCGTCTAGGTTCGCATTCATGCGCTCGAGCGCTTGCGACCATTGTCGATGGGCGGTGTCGTACGCCGTCCTCGCGTCCCCGGTCCACTCGTCTCTTCCCGCCGCGACAATTGCGTCGAGATTCTCGAGGTGACGTCCGATGGACTCGGTCGCGTCGCGAAGCACCTCGACGAGTTGGGCATGGCGGTCGCCATCGAATCGGATGGTCATGGCTGTGGTTTCGGCCAGGTGAGGTCGTACCAGCGCAGCTCGTAGCCGGACGGGATCTCACCGGTCTCGTAGTAGTGGAAGAAGATGTCGGTCGCTTCGTCGAGTGCGAAGACCTCGTCGGGGTACACGGTGGCCTTGCGTGTGCCGTCGAAGAAGGGGATGTCGACGGAGGGCTCTCCGGAGTGGTCGCCGCCGTGGCCAACGATGTAGTGCCGGTCTTGGCCGTCTTCGTCGATTTTGTGCCATTCGATCGTCATAGCGTCGGAGGTTCCCGCGCACTGCAGGTAGACGGGACTGCCGCCCTGCTTATGCAAATACGTGAGAAAGTCATTCCCGTCAGGGATTGGGGCTAAGAGGAGTGTCGATCGCCCCCCGGGTTTCATCAAGCTCAGCAACCGCTCGAGCATCGCTCTCGGAGGCCTGACGTCCGCGACGAATTCGCCCGAGCGTTGACCATCCACTGTGTAGTAAAAGCCCATCGTATTCACTCCACTTTCTGCACGCGCACGTTTGTGATTGAGACTCGTTCGCCATTCAACGTCACGCTCGCCGGGTTCTCCGGGGAGATTGCCTCGTCAAATGCTTTCTGATTCCCCTCGTTTCGCGGATATTTATCCAACGCGCTGCCGCTCTTGACTTCGACGGCCGTATAGCTGCCGTCAGCGTTCTTGTAGTAGCCGTCAAAGTATCGCTGCTGGGGAGACCCCTCGAGAGAACTGCGAGCCTTCAACCTGACAATTTTCTCGCCAAGCTCGTTCTCGATCTCGTCCAGCCCCTGCTTCTCCTTATCCACCCACGGCTTATTGCCTTGCCCGGGCGCGAAGTGCCCGTAATCGTCGCGCCCATCGCCACGGTCGACCCCACGCTGCTTCTCCATCAGCATGACACCGGCGCTGCCGGTTGCCTCACCGGCCAGCTTCGAGGCGCCCGCGGCCGCCAACGCGCCGCCGGTCCCCGCGACGGCGACGCCACCGACGACCGCAGCCCCGCCCGGAACGCTTCCCACCCCGGTCGCGGCCAGCCCTCCACCACCGAGAGCCGCCGCGCCGCCGCTGATCAACATCGCCCCGCCCCCCAGGAGCGCCAGGAGTGCGTCTGGGTTCCGCAAGATGGCGTTACCGACCGAGGCGGTACCGTTCACCAGATTCGCCAGAGTGTCCCAGTGGATCTGGCCTTGAACGACGAGCGCTCCCAGGAAGAGCGCGCCGGCCCCTTCCCAGGTGAGTGCTTCCGGCGGCGTGATGGCGGTCAGCGCGTGCGCCGCGGTCTCGCCCGCGTCTCGAACCTCCGACCGGGCGTAGGCGAGCAGACTCTGCGCGTCATTTCGGGTCGCTGCGCCTGCGTCTGTATAGAAGGGCACGATGCCTGTCGCGCCCGCCTGGCGTTCCGCCTGCCGGTAGCTCTCGATTCCCTCGGCCGTTTGCGCTTGCGCGGCCTGCCACATGGCGATGGCATCGCCCGCCTTCTGCTGTGCCCACCCGAGTACGGTTGCGTATTCATCCAGCGCGTCGGCTGCCGTGTTCAATGACTCCGCGAGTTGTTGCCATTGACTGCTGACGTCGGGGAGGCGGGCTGCAAAGCCCTCCGCGGCAGCCCCTTCCCAGCCTTCCGGCGCGGGGAGTTCCGTAAGCTGGGCGGCTATCTCGCCAGCAGTACGAGCGCGCTCACGCCACTGCCACACGAACTCATCGAGACCGCTCACCGATCCGGGGATGAGGTCGACGGGGTCGGACGTCTGCCCGAGTTCACTCACTTCGGGACCGCCCCGCCGGGCACGACGACATCTCGATCCGTCCTTTCGTAGAGATCGGCGCTCTGTCGGAGCCGCTCGACGAGATGAGCGAGATCTTCGACCGCGCTTTTCCACGAATCCGCCGTGTCCACCGCAAGACTCGAGACCGACCGTGCCACGTCGGCGTGGCCCACGTTTGCCGGACACGTCTCCGTGAACGCGCCAGCGGAGTCGCGCACGACCTCGAGGCGTGCGGCGGTCGTCCGCAGCGACTCGGGATCGACGGAGAGTTTCGACACGAGAGCCCCCTCTCGCCGATGAGGGTAGCGCCGTCAGCGGGCGTGCTTCGACTCTTCGTTCCGAAATTCACCCGGGTGAAATGCACCCCCTCCCCTCCCGCCCGGGGCAGCCTCATCCCAGGCCCGCCATCGGAACGGCAGCGCGGCCCCGGCGGCCGTCAGCGCAGCACGCTCGCGCCCAGCTCGACCGGGCTGCCCTCGATGTTGCCGACGATGCCGCGGATCACGCCCGTCCCGTCCTCGCGGCGCAGGCCGTCGTACCAGGCCTGGGTCGCGGCGACGTCGAAGGCGTGCGTCTCGTGCGCGCGCTTGCGGGCGCGCAGCACCAGGTCGCCCGCCCGCTCGGTGCGGATGCGCTCGTAGCGCTTCAGCGAGTCCTCGACGCCGAGGGTCGAGGTCGCGAACACGATGCCGAGCGCGAAGCTGTCCTCGAGCGCGGAGCACGCGCCCTGCCCGATGTCGGGGGCGGTGTTGTGCGCCGCATCTCCCAGGATCGCCACGCGCCCCCGCACCCAGGTGTCGAAGGGGTCGATGTCCCAGATCTCGACGCGGTTCAGCGACTCGTCGGGGTCGATGCCGTCGAGCAGCGCACGCACCCCGGGAGCGCCCCACGACCCGAACGCGTGCTCGAGAGCCGCCATGCGGTCCTCGACCACCCCCGATGGTCCGGGCACGTCGACGAAGAAGTAGAAACGGTTGCCCGCGACGGGCATGACGGCGCAGCGCTTGCCGTCGCCGACGTAGGTGGTCCACTGATCGAGCGGTCCGATCCGCTCGTCGGCAGCCACCAGGCCGTTGTAGTTGACGTATCCCGAGTAGGAGCGTTCGGGACGGATGCCGGTGGGCTCGGTGACGTAATCCCGCACGAGCGACCGGGCGCCGTCGGCTCCGATCAGCAGGTCGGCGGTGTTGACGGACCCGTCGGCGAAGGTGGCGGTGACCACCCCGTCGGTCTCGGACACCGAGGTCAGCGGCATCCCGAGCCTGAGGTTCTCGGTGCCCACGGCATCCATCATGAGCTCCTGCAGGTCGGCGCGCGCCACGGGGTAGGGACGCTGGCCGGTCTGCTCGGTGACGGGGCCGAGGCTGAAGCGGCAGAGCTCGTCGCCGGTGTGGCCGTCGTAGTAGGCCATGTCGTCCATGCGCCCGCCGAGGGCGGCGACCTGCGGCCCCAGGCCGAGCCAGTTGAGCACCTTCACGCCGTTCGACCACAGCGACAGGGCTGCACCGACCGGACGGTTCTCGCGCATGCGGTCGTACACGACGACCTCGTGCCCGAGCTTCTGCAGGGCGAGGGCGGCGGAGGTGCCGCCGACTCCCGCGCCGATGACGATGACCTTCATGTCGCTCCTCAGCTGCCGCGGTAGGTCGAATAGGCGAAGGGGCTCAGCAGCAGCGGCACGTGCAGGTGCGCCTCGCCCGAGACGGTGAAGGCGATCATCGCGATCGGGTGGAACGACGCGATGCCGCGCGAGCGGAAGTAGGCGCCCGTCGCGAACGTCAGGGCGTAGTCGCCGTCGGCGAGGACGTCGGGGCCGAGCGAGAGCCGCCCGTCGGCATCGGTGGTGGAGGAGTCGATGGTCGCGCCGTCGAGGTGCGACAGCGTCACGGCGACCCCGGTCGCGGGCGCGCCGGCCGTGGCATCCAGGACGTGGGTGGTGAGGTGCGTCATTCCGCGGCCTCCGGTTCGGCGGGAGAGTCGTCGGCGAAGGTCGTACGCAGGCGCAGCAGCGCGATCTCGGCGAGCTGGCGGGTGGCCTCGATGGTCTCGCTGTCGGGGTCGTTCGACAGGCGCCGTTCGAGCTCGGCGCGCATCTCGCCGGGTGTGCGGCCCGCCGCGCGGATGAGGAAGACGCGGCCGAACCGCTCCTCGTAGGCGGCGTTGCCGGCCGCGATGGCCGCCACGTCGTCGTCCGCGGCGGAGGCCATCGATCCCTGCTCACGACGGGATGCCGCAGCCTCGGCGCCGTCTCCCGCCACCTTCGCCCCGATGCGCGGGTGCGCGTGCAGGGCGGCCTCGAGGTCGTCCGGCGACCAGGCCGAGGCGAGGTCTCCCGCGTACGCGGCGAGGGCGTCGACGTCGGCGTAGGGCCGGCCGGCGACGACCGCGTCGACCCAGCCGGGGACGTCGGCCCACACGCGGGCGACCGCCCCAGAATCCGCCGTCGAGGCCGCGTTGAAGTCGTACAGGTGCATGCCGGTCAGGCTAAGCGCACCGCGTTACGGGGCTGTGGCGGGATGTGTCGGCGGTGTTGCTGTGGGGAACATTCGGCGGCGCCGGTTTCGGCGCCGGGCTCGACTGCCGACGGGATCTGCGACACAACGCAGGAGAACCCCGCGCCTGTGGGGCGGCGCGGACGGGGTGACGGGGGCGACGCCGAGCGGAGCCGCTTTTGTCCTGCGCGGTGTCTGGGCCGCTTCGGCCACGCGCGGGAGGGCCGAGCTGGGCCGGGCGCGCAGCGGGGTGTCCCGCCACCACTTCCGCCACCGGCGGAGGACACAACGCAGGAGACATCCCGGCGCTGGCGCCGGAAAAGGCGCGAGCAAGCCGATTGCGCACAGAGCTCCTGCGTCGTGTCCGCCGATCGCGCGGAACCGCTGCGCGTCAGGCGTGCACGATCAGCCAGTGCGCGACGGCATCCGCCTCGCCCGTGTTGTGCAGGCGGTGGGGCACCGAGCAGGGGTAGCTGATCGCGTCGCCCGCCCGCAGGATCACCCGCTCGGCCTCGAAGTCGATCGTGAGCTCGCCCGCGACGACCGTGCCGACCTCGTAGCCCTCGTGGTGGAACAGCCCGTCGGCGCCGTGGGCCGAGGCCCCGGGCGGGTAGATCGACTCGAAGTAGTCGACGCCGGGAGAGGTACCGGGGGTGAGCCGGCGGAACGACACCCCGCTGTCGAGCACGATGTCGGGCGATTGCCCGGCGCGCTGCAGCGTGAAGCCCGAGGGCCCGACGGGTTCGATCGGACGGTCGGATGCCGGGTCGAAGGCCGCCACGAGCGGGACGCCCAGGGCGTCGGTGATGGCGATCAGGCGCGAGACGCTCGGCTGCATCACTCCGCGCTCGATCTGCGACACGGCGCTGGGGGAGATGCCGAGCGATTTCGCGAGCGCCCGGGCGGAGATGCCGCGCGCCTGGCGTAGGTCGCGAATCCGAGCCCCGACCCCGACCGACCCCGGCTCGACGGCGGTGGCTTCGGCGACGGGCGGCTGCGACATGTCCCGAGTCTAGGGAGGCGGAAAGCGTGAAGGAGCGACTTCACACGCTCGTTACACGAGCGAAACCAGCGACGTTGTGTGAACCCATAACTTCACATCAGAGCTCCACTCCGGCCGCGGACTCCACGTCGTGGCATCCATCGTCCTGAGAGGAATGACATGACTTCCACCCCGCTCACCGGTCCCCACGATCTCGTGGAGGCCGCCGGCCACCCGCACGGGGGCGGCAACATGAAGCCGCACTACGACGACCGTCTCGCCAACGAAGACCTGGCTCCCCTGCGGAAGCAGAAGTGGTCGAGCTACAACATCTTCGCGTTCTGGATGAGCGACGTGCACTCCGTCGGCGGCTACGTCACGGCCGGATCGCTCTTCGCTCTGGGCCTGCAGTCGTGGCAGGTGCTCGTGGCGCTGATCGCCGGCATCGTCATCGTGCAGGTCTTCGCCAACATGGTCGCCAAGCCGAGCCAGAAGACGGGCGTACCCTTCCCTGTCATCAACCGCGTGGTCTTCGGCATCCGAGGCGCGAACATCCCCGCGATCATCCGCGGGCTCATCGCGATCGCCTGGTACGGGGTGCAGACCTTCCTCGCGGCCGAGTCGCTGAACATCGTGTTCCTGAAGTTCATCCCGGGTTCCGCAGCTCTCCTCGACGTGTCGTTCGCCGGGCTATCGGCGCTGGGCTGGATCTCGTACGCCATCCTGTGGACCGCGCAGTTCCTGCTCTTCTGGAACGGCATGGAGGTCATCCGCCGCTTCATCGACTGGGCCGGCCCCGCCGTCTACCTCGTCATGATCGTGCTCGCCGTGTACCTCGTGTCTCAGGCCGGTATCCAGAACATCTCGTTCACCCTGTCGACGGTGCAGCTCGACTTCTGGGCCTCGATCCCGGTGATGTTCGCCGCGATCGCCCTGGTCGTGTCGTACTTCTCGGGACCGATGCTGAACTTCGGCGACTTCGCCCGCTACGGCAAGAGCTTCGCCGCGGTCAAGAAGGGCAACCTCTGGGGCCTGCCGATCAACTTCGTCTTCTTCTCGCTGCTGACCGTCATCACCGCCTCGGCCACGGTCCCCGTGTTCGGATCCCTCATCACCGACCCGATCAAGACGGTCGAGCAGATCGACACGCCCTTCGCGATCCTGTTGGGCGGGCTCACCTTCGTCACGGCCACCGTCGGCATCAACATCGTCGCCAACTTCATCTCGCCGGCGTTCGACTTCTCCAATGTCGCCCCGAAGAAGATCTCGTGGCGCGCGGGCGGCATGATCGCCGCCGTCGGCTCCACCTTCCTCATGCCCTGGAACTGGTACTCCAACAGCGACGCCATCCACTACTCGCTGGGCGTGCTGGGTGCGCTGATCGGCCCGCTCTTCGGCATCCTGATCGCCGGCTACTACATCGCGGCCCGCCAGCGCGTGAAGGTCGACGCGATGTTCACGATGGATGCCGCCGGGCCCTACTGGTACCGCAACGGTTTCAACCCGAACGCGGTCAAGGCCGTCATCGCCGCGGGGGTTCCGACGGTACTGATCGCGGTGTTCCCGAAGCTCTTCGCCGACCTGGGGCTGTTCAACGTCTCGTGGGTCAGCGACTACAGCTGGTTCATCGGGTGCGGTCTGGGTTACGTGCTCTTCCTGCTCTTCGAGCGTCTCGATCCCCGCGTTCCGACCTTCGACGGTGAGACCGAGGGCATCTCCGACGGCACGGTCGACGCGGTCGCCGAGGCCCCGGTCGTCGAAGAGGTTCCCGTGCTCGCCCAGAAGGTTCGGGATGCCGAGACCCCGGCCGCACCCCCGCGCGAGGCGCTCGCGTGAGGATCCTGCTCATCAACCCCAACACCTCCCGGGCGATGACCGCGAAGATCGCGGACGCCGCCCGGGGGGTGGCGGGGCCCGACGTCGTCATCGACGCCGTATGCCCTTCTGCCGGTGCTGCCGCGATCGAGAGCCACGTCGACGAGATCGCGGCCGCCGCGGCCGTGGTCGAGCTGATCGCCGCCGATCGTGACGGCTCCGACCCGGCGGACGCCTACGTGATCGCGTGCTTCGGCGACCCGGGGCTCGATGCGGCCCGCGAGCTGGTGGACGCCCCGGTGGTGGGCATCGCCGAGGCGGCGATGCACCTGGCGGCGGTGTCGGGGCGGTGCTTCGGGGTCGTCACGACGCTCAGCCGCACGCTCGGGCGGGCGCACGACCTCGTCGCGCGGTACGGCATGGAGCGGGCCTGCGTGTCGCTCGCGGCGACCGGCATTCCGGTGCTCGACCTCGAGGACACGGCATCCGCCGCCGTCACCACCATCGCCGAACTCAGTGCGGAAGCTGCGGCCTCCGGCGCGGACGTCATCGTGCTCGGCTGCGCGGGCATGGCCGACCTGTGCGCGGAGCTCACGGCACGCGTCGGGGTGCCGGTCGTCGACGGGGTCGCGGCTGCGGTGGGCATGGCATCCGGAATGGTGCGCATGGGCCTGGGCACGAGCAAACGCGACGAGTACGCGCGGCCGCCGCGGGACTTCGCGGGCGCGGCCGCCGGTCACGCCCTCCACCGCGACGACGTAACTCGCGGCGCCGAGGTGTTCGCATGAATGTTGATGACGGTTACATTCGCGAAACGCGAGCGTCCTACCGTGACGCCATGACCACCCGGATCGCCGCCCGCCGCGTCTTCATCGGCGGGGCCTTCGCTCCCGCCACGGTCGTCATCGAGGAGGGGGTGATCGCCGCGCTCGAGCCGTTCGACGCCTTGGCCGACACGGTGCTCCCCGCCGACGCGGTGCTGCTTCCGGGCCTCGTGGATTCGCACGTGCACCTCGACGAGCCCGGGCGCACCGAGTGGGAGGGCTTCGCCACGGGCACGGCCGCGGC
This sequence comes from Microbacterium testaceum, assembly GCF_029761935.1. Taxonomy (NCBI): domain Bacteria; kingdom Bacillati; phylum Actinomycetota; class Actinomycetes; order Micrococcales; family Microbacteriaceae; genus Microbacterium; species Microbacterium testaceum. The sequence continues at coordinate 1,956,286 of NZ_CP121699.1, read as the reverse complement.
GGCCGCGGGGGGCGTGACGACCGTCGTCGACATGCCCCTGAACAGCCTCCCGGTCACGACGAGCGTCGAGGCTCTGGACGCCAAACGCCGGGCCTCCGTGGGAAAGCTCGCCGTCGACGTCGCCTACTGGGGCGGCGCGGTGCCCGAGAACCTCGGCTCGCTGCGAGAGCTCGCCGACGCGGGGGTCGTGGGGTTCAAGTGCTTCCTGTCGCCGAGCGGGATCGACGAGTTCGGCCACCTCGACGCCGAGCAGCTGGAGCGATGCCTCTCCGAGCTCGCGGCGTTCGACGGACTGCTCATTGTCCATGCCGAAGATCCGGCCCATCTGCACACCGACGGTGCGCTCGGCCCGCGCTACCGCGACTTCGAGGCCAGCCGTCCGCCGCTGAGCGAGCGCGCCGCGATCGAACGGGTCATCGACACGGCTCGCCGCACGGGCGCTCGGGCGCACATCGTCCACGTGTCCGACGGGGGAGCGCTCGACGCGGTGCGCGCAGCCAAGGCCGAGGGCGTCCGCCTCACGGTCGAGACGTGCCCGCACTACCTGACGCTCGACGCCTCGGCGGTGCCGGATGGCGCAGGGGCGTTCAAGTGCTGCCCCCCGATCCGCGGGGGAGACAACCGTGATCTGTTGTGGGCCGGGATCGTCGACGGCACGATCGATGCGATCGTCAGCGACCACTCGCCCGCGACCGTCGAGTTGAAGGGCAACCCCGACTTCGGTCTCGCGTGGGGCGGAATCGCGGGGCTGCAGACCGGTCTCTCGGCGATCCACTCCACGGCCCGAGGGAGGGGCCTCGCGTTCGAGTCGCTGCTGCCCCTGATGACGACCGGCCCCGCTCGCGTCGCGGGTCTCGAGGGGCTCGGTGTGGTCGAGGTGGGGGCTCCCGCGCACCTGGTGGCCTTCGCCCCCGACGAGCAGTTCACGGTGGATGCGGCGGCGCTCGAGTACCGCAATCCCGTATCCCCGTGGCACGGGCAGACGCTCACCGGCGTCGTCCGTGAGACGTGGCTCCGCGGAGAATCCGTCTACCGACGCGGAGCCCCGGTCACCGAGCGCGAGGGTCGAGAGCTGCTGCGCGCGACAGCGGTGGTGGAGGCGTGAGCGTGGTCGAGCCCGTCGAGGTTCCTGAGCCCATCGAAGGGGCCGACACCCGCCCGTTCCCGATCCTGCAGCCCCACGCCGGGCCGATCCCCGGGGATCGCTACGTCGCCGCGACCCTCGACACCGTCCTGTGGGGGCGCCTCCCGTGCGCGGCCGACACCCCCGTGCTCGAGATCTCCTCGGGCGAGAGCGTCACCTTCGATACCGTGAGTCACGAGGGCATCCTCGACGACCAGGGCAAGGATCCGCGCGCGTTCTTCGCGGGCCACGGCGTGCCCGCCGAGCAGGTGCTCGACGACGCGGTCGAAATCGCGGCATCCGCCCCCCGAGACCCCTTCGCCGACGGCCCCCACGTGGTCGTCGGACCCGTGCACGTGCGCGGAGCGCACCCCGGCGACCTGCTCAAGATCACGGTCGAGACCCTCGTGCCGCGCGTGCCATACGGCGTGATCTCGAACCGCCACGGCAAGGGCGCCCTGGTCGGCGAACTGCCGCGGGGCGAGCACAACGTCAGCGTGTTCTCGGCCGTCGTCGAGCGCGACGGCATCCTGCACGGCTCTCTGCCCGTGGTCGAGGGCGGTGATCCCGTGGTGTCGTTCCCGCTCGCGCCGTTCCTGGGCACGATGGGCGTCGCGGTCGCGGGGGAGGAGCGCCCGCACTCGGTGCCGCCGGGGGTGCACGGCGGCAACATCGACATCAACCTGCTCGTCGAGGGGACGACGCTCTTCCTCCCCGTGCAGGTCGAGGGCGCTCTGGCTTACGTCGGCGACCCGCACTTCGCACAGGGCGACGGCGAGGTGGCGCTCACCGCTCTCGAGGCCTCGCTGCGAGCGACCCTGCGCTTCGAGGTGATCCCCGCGGATGCCGCACGCGCGGCGTTCGGCGAGGTCACCGGGCCGCTCCTGCGCACGCCCGACTACCTCGTCCCGACCGGCATGGACCCCGACCTCGACGCCGCGATGCGCGCGTGCGTGCGCTCGTCGCTGGAGCTGCTGAACGGGCGCTGGGGCATGGACGAGCACCTCGCTTACGCCTATCTATCCGCCGCGACGGACTTCGACATCTCGCAGGTCGTCGACATCGTCTCGGGGGTGCACGCGCGCATCCGCGAGGCCGACTTCGCGGGGGTCGCAGCCATGGAGCCCGTGCCGCTGGCATCCGGAGTCGACGCCGTCGAGGCGCCCGAGCCCGTCAACACGGCGTCCCACGATGAAGGAGACGCCTCATGAGCCCCATCCTCGCCGCCGCACTGGCCCGTAACGAGGCGGCCGATGCCCTGCCCTTCGACGCCGACTTCGCGTCGGGCTTCGCCGCAGACGCGGCCGCCCCTCCCCGTCGAGTGTCCAGAACGCCCGGACGATTGTTCGGATCGTTCGGGTGGTTCGGGCACTCAGCGCGGCGCGGAGAGGGGCGGAGATCATGACGGATACCACCACGTCGGCGAACGAGACGGACACGCCCGTGCCCGCGACGCCCGAGCCCGCCGTGACCGTGCCCGCGACGCCCGAGCCCGCCTCGCCCACCGGCGCCCCGGCGATCCCCGCCGACCTGCGCGCGGCCTTCGACGCGTACGAGCGGGCGATCGTGGCGAACGACCTCGACGTGCTCGACGACTTCTTCGCTCCCGGGCCCGAGACGCTGCGCGGCGACACCGCGGGACTGCTCGTCGGGCACGACGCGATCAGCGGGTTCCGGGCCCTGCGCGGGGGAGTGCCCCCGCGCGAGATCGCCGAGATCCATTACCGCCCGCTCAGTCCCGACAGCGCCCTGCTCATGTCGGTGTCGCAGTTCGTCGGCGGAGGCCGGGGCCTCCAGACCCAGGTGTGGCAGCGCTTCGACGGCCGGTGGCTCATCACCGCCGCGCACGTCACGCCCCGCACTCCGGCGCTCGATCGCACGATCTGGCGCAGCGTCGGCGACCCCTTCCTCCAGGGATCGTGGGAGGGACCGCTGGCAGGGCTCACCGTCGCCGTGAAGGACCTCTTCGCGATCGCCGGGTTCCGCGTCGGCGCGGGCAATCCGACCTACCTCGAAGAGGCGCGGCCCGAGAAGGCCACGGCCCCGGCCGTCGCCGACCTGCTGCGAGCGGGAGCGTCGCTGCGCGGCATCGCGCGGACCGACGAGTTCGCCTATTCGATCGCCGGCGACAACGTGCACTACGGCACCCCGCCCAACGGCGCGGTGGTGGGTGCCCTCCCCGGCGGATCATCCAGCGGACCCGCCTCCGCCGTCGCCCTCGGCCACGCCGACATCGGCCTCGCCACCGACACCGCCGGTTCCATCCGCGTGCCTGCGTCGTACCAAGGACTCTGGGGCCTGCGCACGACCCACGACCTCGTACCGCGGCAGGGCATGCTGCCGCTCGCGCAGTCGTTCGACACGATCGGCTGGCTCACGCGCGACGGCGAGACCCTGCAGCGCGTGGCTGACTGGTGCCTCAGCTACGACGGCTCGAGCTCGACCGAGAACGTCTACGGAGCCTCGGGCGACGACCTGCCCTGGCGGTTCGTCGTGCCCGAAGAGGTGCTCGACTGCGTGGAATCTGCGACCCGTGAGGCGTTCAGCCGACTGCTCGCCGCGCTCGCGGCATCCGACGATCCTCCCTCGTTCCGCGCGGTGCACACGGGCGATCTGGATGCCACGTTCTCGGCCTTCCGCACCGTGCAGGGCGCCGAGGCGTGGCGCAACGACGGCGAGTGGCTGCGCGCGCACCCCGGCGCCGTGGGGCCGGCCGTGGCCGAGCGCTTCCGCATCGCGTCGCAGATCACCGCGAGCGACGAGGCCGCCGCGCGCGCCGAGCTCGAGCCGATCGCCGCCCATCTCGCCGAGGTCGTCGACGGGGCCGCGATGGTGTTCCCGACCGTGCCCGGACCCGCGCCACTGCGCACTGCCCACGTCGACGCGGTTCGCGCCGCGACTCTGCGTATGACCGCGCCGGCCGCCGCGGCAGGGCTCCCCGCCGTGACGATCCCGCTGCTGCGCGTCGGCGGCGCCCCGGTCGGCGTCTGCCTCGTCTCGCGCGCCGGCACCGACATCGCCCTCGTCCGCCTGGCTCGGCGGTTCGCCGCGCTCGCCCGGGCGGGGGTCGCCCGGTGAGCCGCGTCGTCCCGCCGTCGGGCCGTGCGAAACTCCTGACTTTCTCCCCCGCGACGGCGACGGCCCTCCCCGTGTCGGCGGCCGCCGCCGGTTCTTCAGGAGTTCGGCCCGCAGCAGGCCGTGGGTGGCCCCGCGGCCGGCGCCGCCCATCCGCGCCCCTCGGCAACCCGTCCCGAGCGAAACTCCTGAAACCTCGGCGCCGTCGCGCCGCGACACCGGTGCCGGGGGCTGTCGCCGCCGGTCTTTCAGGAGTTCGGCCCACTCCGCCGCCCGCACCGTGTCCTCCAGCCCGCCCGAAGTCCCGCCACCGCACCACGGAGTCCTGATGTCCCACCTCCCCGGCCCGATCGACCCGCCCGCGCGCCTGCTGATGGGCCCCGGCCCCATCTCGGCCTACCCGAGCGTGCTGCGCGCGATGGGGGCGCCGCTGGTCGGCCAGTACGACCCGTTCATGACGGCGACAATGACCGAGACGCAAGAGCTGTACCGGCAGGTCTGGGGCACGTCCAACGACGCCACGCTGCTGATCGACGGTACGAGCCGCGCCGGCATCGAGGCGGCGATGGTCTCGCTGATCCGCCCGGGCGATCGGGTGCTCGTGCCGGTGTTCGGCCGCTTCGGGCACCTGCTGGCCGAGATCGCCGAGCGCGCGCTCGCCGAGGTGCACACGATCGAGGTGCCGTGGGGGCAGGTGTTCCCGGTGTCGACGATCCGCGAGGCGATCGAGCGGGTGAAGCCGCACCTCGTCGCGTGCGTGCAGGGTGACACCTCGACCACGATGCTCCAGCCGCTGGAGGAGATCGGCGAGATCTGCCGCGCCCACGGCGCCCTGTTCTACACCGACGCCACCGCCTCGCTCGGCGGCAACCCCTTCGAGATGGACGCCTGGGGTCTGGATGCCGCGACCGCCGGCCTGCAGAAATGCCTCGGCGGGCCGTCGGGATCCGCGCCGCTGAGCCTCTCGGACCGCGCCGTCGAGGTGGTGCGTTCGCGCGCCCGCGTCGAGGCCGGGATCCGCGAAGAGGGCGACGCCTCGGCATCCGACTTCATCCGCTCGAACTACTTCGACCTCGCGATGATTCTCGACTACTGGGGGCCTCGCCGCCTCAACCACCACACCGAGGCGACGACCATGCTCTACGGCGCGCGCGAGTGCGCCCGAGTGCTGCTGCTCGAGGGTCGCGACGAGGTCATCGCGCGTCACCGGCTGCACGGCGACGCGATGCTCGCGGGGGTCGAGGGCCTCGGCCTGACCGTGTTCGGCGATGTCGCGCACAAGATGACCAACGTTGTGGCGGTGGAGATTCCGGATGCCGTCGTGGGCGACGCCGTGCGCAGCGAGCTGCTGAGCGACTTCGGCATCGAGATCGGCACGTCGTTCGGACCGCTGCACGGCCGCGTGTGGCGCATCGGCACGATGGGCTACAACGCGCGGAAAGACGCGGTGGTCACCACCCTCGCCGCCCTCGAGGCGGTGCTGCGCCGCCACGGTGCCGCGGTCGCGTCCGGCGGCGGGGTCGAGGCCGCGCAGGGCGTGTACGCGGGGGCGAGGGCGTGAGGGCGACCGGCACCGGGCTCGGCGCGCGCGATCCCGCGGCGGGTTGCGGCGGCCGCGGGGCCCGCGCGTGACGGCATCCACCCGCCTCCAGGCCGCCCCCGAGCGCATCGCCTCGGCGGCGCGCCGCGTCATGGGACGCTGCGAGGAGCTCGCGCGCGTCACCTCGACGCCAGGCTCGATCACCCGCGTCTACCTCTCGCCCGAGCACGCGCGGGTGAACCGCCTGGCGGCCGAATGGATGCGCGAGCTCGGCATGACCACCCGGCAGGACGCCGCGGGCAATCAGGTCGGCCGCCTCGTTCCGGCCGGGATGCCCGATGCTCCCGCCCTGCTGCTCGGCTCGCATCTCGACACGGTGCCCGACGCGGGACGCTTCGACGGCATCGTCGGGGTGCTCATGGCGCTCGAGGTCGTGCGGCTGCTGCGCCGCGTCGACGATGAGGGCACGGCGTCCAGCCCCTTTCCCTTCGCCCTCGAGGTCATCGCCTTCAGCGACGAAGAGGGCACACGGTTCGGCAAGGCCCTGCTGGGCTCGTCGGCCGTGGCCGGTCAGTGGGATCCCGAGTGGTGGGATCTGACGGATGCCGACGGGCTCACCCTGCGCGAGGCGTTCCGCGACTTCGGGCTCGACCCGGGCCGCGTGGGCGAGGCCGCGCGTCGCTCCGACGAGCTCGTGGCCTACCTCGAGGCGCACATCGAGCAAGGCCCCGAGCTGCACCGCAGCGGACAGGCTCTCGCCGCGGTGTCGTCGATCGCGTCGGCGCGGCGGTTCCAGCTCGTCGTCGAGGGCGAGGCGCGGCACGCGGGCGGCACGCCCTACGACATGCGGCGCGACGCCCTGCTCGGCGCGAGCGAGGCCGCGCTGTCGGTCGAGCGCATCTGCCGCGGCGAGCACCACATCGTCGGCACCGTCGGTCAGCTCGAGGCCTTCCCCGGCGCGGTCAACGTCGTGCCCGGCGAGGCGCACCTCTCGCTCGACCTGCGCGGAGAGTTCGACGCCACGCGCGACCACGTGTGGGACGAGATCTCGCGCGAACTCGACGCGATCATGGGGCGCCGGAGTCTGCGCTGGCACGCTCGCGAAGTGCACAGCGCGCCCGCCGTGTTCTGCGCTCCGCTGCTGCAGGACGTGGTGCGCGCGGGCATCGGCGGCGACGCCCCCACCCTCTTCAGTCGCGCCGGACACGACGCTATGGCGATCGGCGCGATCACCGACGTGGGCATGCTGTTCCTGCGCAACCCCGACGGCATCAGCCACCACCCCGCGGAGGCCGTCGCCGGGGCGGATGTAGCCGCGGGCATCCGCGCCCTGGCCGAGGCCGTGCTGCACCTGGGCGCCGAGCCGCGCTGAGGCGCGGGCGCGGAGTTGACGCTGACGCCGCCGCCCGGTGCGCGGCGTTTCGGGGCGCCGGTCGTGGCCCCGGGGCGCGGTGCGCGCGGGCGCGGTCGGTGGTGGGGCGTCGGACGTGGCCCCGGGGCGAGCTTCGTGACCCCGGGGCCACGAACGGTCAGGGACTGACGCACCGCCCGAACCGCGACCGTGACAGCGACGAACCGGCGCCGCCCGGGCCGCGCCTCACATGATCCAGATGCGCTCGCCGTGGTGCACGTCGAAGCACTCGTACGGGCCGAGGTCGTCGATCGCGCGGACGACCGTCCCGTTCTCGAACTCCAGCGCGAGGCTCGAGGGCGCGTCGACCCGCACCGCCGTCACGGTCAGCGAGAGCAGGTCGAGGAGCGGCGCGGCGAGGTCGCGGGCATCTTCGGCCGATTTCTCGTCGCCTCCCGCGACGGTCACGGCGAGCACCCCCTCGACGTCGAGACCCACGCCCTCGTCGAAGAACAGCGACACCTTGTAGCGGCCGAAGGTCACGGCATCCAGGCGCCGTCCCTCGAAGAAGCCGAACGTCTCGCCCGCGGTGATCCCGTACACGGCGGTCAGCCTACGCGGCACCCCCGCCGGCGAGCCTCCATACGCGGTCGCGCGAGAACGGCAGCTCGTACCCGCGGCGGCCGAGTGCGCGCGAGACGGCGTTGCCGATCGCGGCTCCGACCGGGTTGTACGGCGACTCGCTCATCGACTTGGCGCCGAAGGGTCCGAGGGTGTCGTCGGTCTCGGCGAAGTACACCTCGGTGTCGGGAACGTCGGCGAACTGTGGCACGCGGTACGTGCGGAACACCGGGTTCTGCACGACGCCGTCCTCGAGGTACACCTCTTCGTACAGCGCACCGCCGAGCGCCTGCGCGGCGCCGCCCTCGATCTGGCCGCGGCACTGGGCGGGGTTGATGACGACGCCCGCGTCGGCCGACTGGATCGACTGCAGCACCTTCACCGTCCCGGTCTCGGGGTCGACGGCCACGCGCACCGCGTGCACGTTGAACGCGAGTGAGCGGACCTCGCCGAACTCCGCCCCGTCGGCGGTGAGGCCGTCGGCGCCCCCGGCCTCGACGATGCGCGCCCACGCCACGGTCTCGCCCGCGAACGAGATTCCGGATGCCGTGACCTCGGCCTCCGCGGCATCCGCCCGCGACAGCTCGGCGGCGATGGCGATCATGCGGCGCTTCAGCGAGAGGCAGGCGCCGTACAGCGCCTTGCCGGCGACGACCGTCCCCGCGGAGGCGAACGCGCCGGTGTCGTGGCGCACCGCGTCGGTGTCGGCGGCCCACAGCTCGAGACGGTCGGGGGTGGCGTCGAGGACCGTCGCCGCGATCTGGCGGTGCACGGTCGCGGTGCCGTTGCCGAACTCGGCGGTGCCGACGCGCAGGAGGTACGTGCCGTCGGACCGAAGCGTCGCGCTGGTGTGGGCGATGTGTCCGCGCGGGGCCATGGTCGCGATCATCGCGGCGGCCATGCCCTCGCCCACGAGCCAGCCCGCCGGGGCCTCGGTGCCGTTGCCGCGCCGGAGCGCGTCCTGCGCGAGGTCGAGGCACTGGTCGAGGCCGTAGCTGCCCCAGATGAGGTCTTCCTCGTGCGACTCCTCGCCGTCGTCGGGGTGGAGCGAGTCGCCCTCGCGCACGGCGTTGATGCGGCGCAGGTCGAAGGGGTCGATGTCGAGCTCCTGCGCGAGGGCGTCCATCGCCGACTCGACGGCGAAGACCACCTGCCCGAGCCCGTATCCGCGGAACGCCCCAGAGGGCGGGTTGTTCGTATAGACCGCCTCGGCGTCGATCCACTTCGTGGGCACGCGGTACAGCGTCGTCGACTCGGCGCACGAGTGGAACAGCACGCCGATCGCGTGATTGCCGTAGGCGCCGGTGTCGCTCAACACGTCGAGCTTCATCGCGGTGAGGGTGCCGTCGGCATCCGCCCCCAGCGTCGTGCGGACGCGCATCGGGTGCCGCAGAGAAGCCCGGACGAACTGGTCGGTGCGTGAGAACTCGTAGGCGACGGGCCGGCCGAGGCGCAGCACCGCGAGCGCGGTGAGGTCTTCGGTGAAGAGCTCCTGCTTGCCGCCGAAGCCGCCGCCCACGCGGGCCGCGTACACCCGCACGCGATCTCGTTCGAGGTCGAACACGTGCGCGAGCTCGTTGCGCACGAGGAAGGGCACTTGCGTCGACGAGCGGATCACGAGGCGACCGCCCTCGTCGATCCAGCCGACGGCCCCGTGCGTCTCGAGCGCCGCGTGGGTCACGCGCGACGAACGCCACTCGCCCGTCACGGTGGTGTGGCTCGCGGCGAGGGCCGCGTCGATGTCGCCGCCGTGGCCGACGTGGAAGCCCGCCACGACGTTGCGGCCGGCGTCCATCACGCGCTCGTCGGGCGTGCGGTCGGGGTGCAGCAGCGGGGCTCCGGGCCGGCGTGCCTCTTCGGGGTCGAACACCGCGGGCAGCACGTCGTACTCGACCTGCACGGCACGACATCCGGCATCCGCCGCCTCGGCCGTCTCGGCGACGACCGCGGCGACCCGCTGACCGACGTGACGCACGACGTCATCCAGCATGCGCGTGTCGTCGGGGTCGTCGGTGCGGTGCTCGTGGCGGCCGGTCGAATAGCGCACGTCGGGCACGTCGTCGTGGGTGAACACGGCCACGACGCCCGGGACTGCCCGCGCGGCCGTCGTGTCGATCGAGACCACCCGGGCGTGGGCGTGCGGCGAGGTCACGACGCGCAGCACGAGCGGCGGGCCGCCGGGCACGGGCTCGTCGAAGGTGAACGGTTCGCGCCCCTGGACGATGCGGCGGGCCGCCTCGGGGATGACCGAGGTGCCGACGCGGCCGGTGACGGATGCCGCCGCCCCGGTCGGTGTGCACACCTCCTGCAGATCGGCAGGCGTGGGCGTCGAGGCAGCCGTGAGAGACGGATCTGCAGGAGGTGTGTCGTGCCCCGCGCAGGCACCGCCGCAGCCGGCGGAGGCCGCGGCCGGCGCTGCCGACCCGGTCTCACGCACGGGCCCCAGCACCGACGCCCGGATCGCCTCGCGGATCGGGCGGTACCCCGTGCACCGGCAGAGGTTGCCCTTCATGCGCCGGTCGAGGTCGCCGAGGTCGTCGGGGGTCAGGGTCGAGGCCGTCACGCTCATGCCGGGCGTGCAGAACCCGCACTGGAAGCCGAAGCCGGTCGCGAGGGCTTCCTGCACGGGGTGGAGGTCGTCGCCGGGAGCGAGACCCGCGGCGGTCGTGATCGCACGGCCCTCGAGCCGCATCGCGGGGATGAGGCACGAGTGCGTCGGCGTGCCGTCGAGCAGCACCGAGCACGCGCCGCAGTCGCCCGCGTCGCACCCCTTCTTCACCTCGGCGTGGCCCGCCTCGCGCAGCAGCGTGCGCGCACTCTGACCGGGGCGGGGGTCGGCCTCGACGGCGGTTCCGTTGACCTCGAACCTCACGCCGCGCCTTCCTGCAGTTCCCGGACGAAGCGCGTCCGCAGGCGCTCCGCGAGCACGACACTCACACCCCGACGCCAGTCGGCGCTTCCGAGCGGGTCGGTGTAGAAGTCGCTGGCGGCGGCCACGGCATCCCGCAGCTCTCCCGCCCCCGGCACGTGCGGAAAGCGCAGCACGCGGGGCCGACGCACCGCGGCCGTCACGACGAACACCGCGGTGCCGTCGGGATCGACCCGTGCCGTGACCACGGCGCCGGAACGGCCGAGTTCGGCCAGGGCGATCTTCTGCAGCCCGACCCGCGCCTCCAGGGCCCGCGCGGGAATGTCGAGGGCGCGCACGACCTCGCCCGGCGCCAGGGAGGTCGCGGCGTTGTCGACGACGAGCTCGGCGACTGCGATGCGCCGTTCGCCGCCATCGGGCGTCCACACGAGGGCCGTGGCATCCAGGGTCGACAGCAGGGCGATCATCGCGCCGGCCGCGAAGGCCTGGCAGACGTTGCCGCCGACGGTGGCGGTGTTCCAGATCTTGAACGACGCGAGCAGGGCGTCGGCCGAGGGGCGGGCGAGAGCGAGCGAGGTCCACGCGGACGGAGCCTCGGTCTCGACCCACGCGAGCAGGCGCGCGATCGTGCAGGTGGCGCCGATCCGCAGGCCCTCGTCGGTGATCTCGAGGTCGGGCCACCCGAGCGTGGTCAGGTCGACGAAGCCGGTTGTGCTGGGCTGCGGCTCGCTCATGATCCAGGTGCCGCCGGCGATGACGACCTCACCGGGCGCGAGCGCCAGGTCGGAGCGCGTCCGCGCGGCGCGGTACGAGGTGACGGTGGTGATGTCCACGACTCAGCCCGCCAGGACCCGGCCCGACCAGCGGCCGTCGGCGAGCGTGTAGTGCTGGCGCGTGCTCTGCCCGATCGGGTCGCCGCGCCAGAACGTCAGGGTGAGGGGGCGCAGGCGGAACCCCGCCCACCGCTCCGGCGGTTCCAGCTCGGGGTGGGCGTCGCCGAACTCCGCCCAGAGATGGTGCCGCGCCTCGACGGGCAGGTGGGCGTTCTCGTGCGTGTTGAGCCACGCGAGCATCTGCAGATACCGGGACCGCTGGCGGTACACCGCGGCGGCCTCCGCTGCGCCGACCCGCTCCACGATCCCGCGCACGACGAGCTGTCGACCGATCTCGGGCCACGCCACCGCCATCGCGGCGACCGGGTTCGCGGCGATCTCGGCAACCTTCGCGCTGGCCGAATCGGTGTGGAACGTGAGGCCCGCGGCATCCCTGTCGCTGATGAGCACGTGACGGAGCGAGGGGATGCCGTCCAGCCCGATGGTCGACAGGGCCGCGAGGGGCCGCAGTTCGCCGTCGTGGGGAGGGAGCCAGCGTTGCATCAGCGCGAGCGGGTCGTCGACGAGCACGTCGATGTCGGCGACGTCGGAACCGAACGTGGTGCCGGCCGTGATCATGGCCACCTCCGGGGGCTGCAGCGGGTAGGGCCGAGCGTAGGGACGGCGCGTTTCGGCGATGTTGCCGTCATGAACATTCGCTGAAACACGCGCTTTCTACACTCCGGTCATGACCCCGCTGCCGCTGATCGACGCCTGCCCCAAACGAATGGAGTACGGACCCTGCGGCGGGGTCGGCTTCGACGGGTCGTGCGAGATCGACGCGACGCACCGCTGCGCGTTCCTGCACCGACCGACCGTGCCGTGGAGGGGGATCGACCGTGCGGCGGTTCCGGCGCCGTTGCCGCGGACGACCGCGGCAGCGCAGACCCTCGCGGCCCTCGACACCCGGCCCTGGGTGGTGGCGGACCTGCCCGCGCGCGCCCTCAGCGTCTCGTCGATCGACACGTGCGCGGAGATCCTCGCCGGAGAAGTGGATGCCGTCCTCGCCGGCGACGCGGGAAGCTCGCGGGTGCAGTTCCCGCCGGCGTATCGCGCGCACCTGCTGCAGCGGCGGGGGCTGCGCGTGTGGACCGGCCTGAACATGCGCGACCGCAACCGTGTCGCGATCGAGGGGGAGCTCGCCGCTCTCGCTGTCGAGGGGGTGGCGGGCGTGCACTGCGTCACCGGTGACCACACGCGCACCGGTCACCGCCCCGACGCCGCGCCCGTCTTCGACCTGGACTCGACCGAGGCCACAGCCCTCGCCCGCGCCGCCGGGCACGTCGTCTCGGTCGCCGCCTCACCGGCGGCGCCGCCGGTCGACCGCCGCGCCGCGCGCCTGCGCGAGAAGGTGCGGGCCGGGGCCGACGTCTGCTTCGTGAACCACGCCGGGGGTGCGGAGCCCGTTCGGCGTTTCGTCGAGGACGTGGGAGGCGGCCTCCGGTTCATCCCGTGCGTCCCCGTCGTCGTCGACCACGCCTCGGCCGACCTGCTGGAGTCGTTCACCACGCTGGCGCTGCCCGAGGGGTTCCTCGAGCGCGTGCGCGGCGCCCGAGACCCACGGGCCGAGGGGATCGCCCTCGCCGTCGCTCTCGCCGAGGAGATGCTCGCGCTGCCCGGGGTCGTCGGCGTCAACCTCTCGGGCGGGCGCGACGGCGCCGAGGAGTCGTTCGCCGAGGCGATGGCGGAGGTGGCGCGGCGCCTGCGGTGACGGTCCGGCCGTGGGTCTCGGGCGGGCCGAACTCCTGAGATTCCGCCGCTCGGGTGCCTCGGCACGCCGAGTCTTGCGGCTCGAGCCGGCATCGCCGACGATTCTCAGGAGTTTCGCGCGCCCCGGGTGGATCACGGTGCGCGCCTCAGTGCATGATCATCCCGCCGGTGACGTTGATCGCCTGACCGGTCAGGTACCCGCCCGCGGGCGACGCGAGGAAGTGGGTCACCCCCGCCACGTCCTCCGGCGCGCCCAGTCGCCCGAGCGGCGACTTCGCGCTCCACGTGCGCACGTCGTCCTCGGATCGGGTGTCGGCGCCCATGTCGGTGAGCACGTACCCGGGGCACACGGCGTTGACGCGGACACCGTGGCATCCCCATTCCTGCGCCCCGGCGCGCGTGAGCGCGACGACAGCGGCCTTCGACGCGGCGTAGTGCCCCTCGCCGCCGCCTCCCTGTTTGGCGGCCATGCTGGCGATGTTGACGATCGAGCCCGCGCGCGCCTCGAGCATGACCGGGGCGACGGCCTGCATCGTCACGAGCGTCGCGCGCGCGTTGATGTCGAGCACGAGATCCCAGTCGTCGACCGAGATGTCGAGCAGCGAGACGTGCTGGAACACCCCCGCGCAATTCACGAGCACGTCGACGCCCCCGAGTGCCTCGATTGCCTCTCCGACCGCCCGACGCGTGTCGAGGGGGTCGCGCAGGTCGACGGAGAAGAAGAGGGATGCCGTATCCCCGGCGGGCGCACGACGATCGAGCACCGCGACCCGGGCGCCGTCCGAGACGAACCGCTGGACGATGGCGGCGCCGATGCCGCCGGACCCGCCCGTGACGATCACGCGCTGAGACATAAGGCTCCTTCCGCGGGGCGTCGGGTCGCCCTCAGCGGCACGGTACGCCCGTCGGTGACCGAGACGACGACGCCGCTGTTTCGGCGACGTAACGGGGCGGGCGGACGACGCCCGTGTTTCGGCGGCGTGAAAGATGGTCGTCCGCGCCGGGTCGGCGGCATCCCTCGCTCTACGCTCGACTCACCGCCGCCCACCGCCTTCCCGTCGAGTGTCCAGAACACGCCGCCACGGAAGAGCCCGCGCGGCGTGTTCTGGACACTCGACAGAAGGGCACCCGTGGCCGACGCCGTGCACCCCGCGATCACCGACCTCGCCGTGCGCGCTCATCTCGAGCGCCTCGCCGCCCGGGCGGGCTCGCTCCCCTCCGGAGCGACGGATGCCGAGGGCGACGACGCCGCGCGCCTCTCGGAGCTGCGGGCGAATCCGTCGTGGGTCCGCGTGCCCGACGACGACGGCCTCGAATCGATCGACCTCGAGGCCGAGGGCCTGGCCCTGCGCCTGTACCGCCCGCGCGCCGAACACCGCGGAACCCTGGTGTTCGCCCACGGCGGCGGATGGGTCGCCGGGAACCTCGACAACAACGACGCCCTGTGCCGCGCGCTCGCGGTCGCCACCGGCACGCAGGTGCTCAGCGTCGACTACCGCCTCGCGCCCGAGCATCCCTTCCCGGCCGGCCTCGACGACCTCGACCGCGCGCTGCGCTTCGCCGCGACGGGGGCGGACGGACTCATCGACCCCGCGCTCCTCGGCGTCGCCGGGCACAGCGCGGGCGGCAACCTCGCGGCCGCGCTCGCATTGCGTGCGCGGGACGGGCGGGCTCCCGGCATCCGGTGTCAGGTGCTGCTGTGCCCGGTGCTCGACGCGCCCGATCCGTCACGCCCCAGCTATCGCGCGCACACCGACGATCTGCCGCTGACCGCGCGCGGAATGGAGTGGTACTGGGGGCTCTACGTTCCGGATGCCGCGGGTGCGGTGCCCCTCGAGGCGGCGCCGCTGCGCGCCCCCGAGGTGGCGGGATCGGCCCCCGCCGTGATCGTCGCCGCGGCGGTGGACCCGCTGTCGGACGAGGCGGAGGAGTACGCGGAACGACTCGTGGCCTCCGACGTCCCGACGACGTTCCTGCGCCGCGAGGGCGTGCCGCACCTCTTCCTGGTGTTCCCCTCGACGCCCGCGCGCGACGAGGTGCTCGCGCAGATCGGGCCGGCCGTGCGGGCGGCGTTCGTGTGACCCCCGGAGACGCCGGATGCCACGAACCCGGCGGGGTCCGTGGCATCCGGCGTCTCGAAGGGGTCAGGCTCCGACGAGCTCGCGCTTGGCCTCCGCCTCGGCGACGTCGTCGGCCTCTCGGCGGCGGCGGCCGTTGGTCTCGGGAGTGAGGACGGCGGCGATGAGGCCGACCAGGCCGTAGAAGCTGAAGAGCACCGCCGGGCCCACCCACCCGAAGGCCTGGAAGAGGCTCACGGCCCAGAAGGCCGTGAAGCCCGACACGACCGCGGAGAGCTGATAGGCCAGCGAGGCACCCGAGGAACGCGTGCCGGTGTTGAACAGCTCGGGGAACCAGGACGCCTGCGTTCCGGCGAGGGAGTTCTGGCAGATCGCGAAGCTGAAGACGAACACCGCGACGATGAGCGGGAACACCCCGGTATTGGCGAGGAGGAACAGGGGGATGCCGGACAGCAGGATCATCGTCGTGCCGAAGACGTAGACGGGCTTGCGGCCGATGCGATCGGTGAGCCATCCCCAGAACAGTGTCGCGGGGAAGCCGACGAGTGCGGCGACGACGATCGCGAGGATGGTCTGCGACGGGTCGGCGAGCTGGTTGCTCTTGAGGTACGACGACATGTAGGTGATGGCGATCGCGTACCCGGCGGTCTCGGCGATGCGCATGCAGAAGGCGCGCAGCAGGTTCTGCCAGTCGGAGCGCAGGACGCTGAGGAGGGGGTTCTTCTCGATCTTGCCCTCCTCCTTGATCTCCTCGAATTCGGGCGACTCCTCCACCTTCAAGCGGATGTAGAGACCGGCGAACACCAGCAGGGCGGAGAGCAGGAAGGGCGTGCGCCACTTCCAGTCGTCGGGCAGTCCCGAGCTGGCGAAGAACGCCAGGTTGGCCAGCAGCAGCCCCAGCGGGAAGCCCGCCTGCGGCAGAGCGCCGAACGCACCCTTGCGTCGCCAGGGGGCGTGCTCGTACGTCATGAGGATCGCGCCGCCCCACTCGGCGCCGAACGCGAGGCCCTGGATGATGCGGGTCACCACGAGCAGGATGGGAGCGGCGACACCGACCGTGGCGTAGGTGGGCAGGATGCCGATCGCGAACGTCGCGAGGCCCATGATGAGAAGCGAGGCGATCAGCACCGGCTTGCGGCCGATCTTGTCGCCGAGGTAGCCGCCGATGATGCCGCCGATGGGGCGGGCGGCGAAGCCGACGCCGAGCGTCGCGAACGACAGCAGGGTGCCCGTAAGGGGATCGGCGTCGGGGAAGAACGCCGTTCCGAAGTACAGGGCTGCGGCGGTGCCGTAACCGATGAAGTCGTAGTTCTCGATGGTCGTGCCGACGGTGCTGCCGGCGGCAACGCGCCAGCGGTGGGGAGTGCCGAGCACCGGGGTCGACGTCGTGGCCTGTGCCATGGGTCTTCCTATCTTCTTCGATAGCCTCCGCGTGCTCCAGCGATGGAGACCGGCGGGCTGAACGCTCTGGGTTCGATTGTTAACAATGCAACAGTAGGACCCTGAGCGCAACACCTCAGCGGACATTTTTTTCCGGATGCCACTGGCCGCGGTCGCCGCGGGCGGGTTATCGTGCGCTCCGCTGGACGGCGTGCCGCAGAGACGCCCGAGGGCCCCCGCCCCGCCGGATGCCGCGCACCGCACTCCGCAGGACGGCGGGCCGACGAGGGGCAGGGGTGATCGCTTCGACGATCGCGCGATCGTCGGGTCAGCGTGAGAGGATCAGGCCTCGACGCGGTCGAGCAGGCGCTCGACAGCGGCATCCATGTGTCCGCGCAGGAATCGTCGCGCGGCGTCGGGGTCGCCCTCGACGAGGATGTCGACGAGGGGCATGTGCCGGTCGATCGACATGTTCGCCACCGCCACGTCGAGTCCGCCGCTGGTCAGCGCCGCGCGGGCGAGCCCGGCGACCCGCTGCCACGACTGCAGCAGCGTGGCGTTGCCGCTGAGCTCGCACAGGGTCTCGTGGAAGGCGAGGTCGGCGCGAACGCGCGCGGCGAACTCCTCGGCGGCGTTCAGCGTGTCGAGGCGTTCGCGCAGCACGGACGCCGCGTCGGAGCGGTCGTCGAACGCGCAGATCTCCTCGCACGCGAGCGACTCGAGCGCGTAGCGCACGTCGAAGATCTCGCGGATGTCGGCGGCCGACACCACCCGCACCGACAGGCGTCCGCGCGAGTCGGCGGCGAGCAGGCCCTCCTGCTGCAGATGGCGCAGGGCCTCACGCAGCGTGCCGCGCGACACCCCGAGCGAGTCGGCCAGCTCGATCTCGCCCAGGTGCGTGCCGGGGGCCAGCTCTCCCGACGACACCGCGTCGCGCAGGCGCGTGAGGATCTGCTCTCGCAGCGTGTTGCGACTCACACTGCCGAGACCGCGCAGAGCGCTCGAGGGGGAGGTCGGCATGGAGACCAACCTAGTCGCCGCTGCCGCGAGGGGCGTCACCAGGCGCCCGTCGCCCGCAGCCAGGACCGACGGGCGCGGCTCCTCACGCGGCTCCGGGTGCTTCGTACCCGCAGATCGCCGCGACCTTCTCGGCCGACGCCGACGACGGGTCGAAGCGGTACGTGAGCCACTCCCGCACGAGACGGCGCGCGAGTTCGAGTCCGATCACGCGCTGGCCCATGCACAGCACCTGCGCGTCGTTGGAGAGCACCGCGCGCTCGACCGAGAAGGAATCGTGTGCAGTCACGGCGCGGATACCGGGCACCTTGTTCGCCGCGATCGCGACCCCCAGGCCCGTTCCGCAGATGAGCAGCGCGCGGTCGGCGCGGCCGTCGGCGACCATGCGGGCCGCGTCCACCGCGATGTGCGGATACGCGGTGTGGCCGTCGGCGTCCACTCCCACGTCGACCACGTCGACGACGAGAGCGGATGCCGCGAGGTCGGCCTTCAGGGCCTCTTTGTAGTCGTAGCCGGCGTCGTCGCAGCCGATGACGAGGCGGAGGGGTTCGAGCGCGGTCATGAGCGTCCTTCCTGGATGAGCGGAAGCGCCGGGGTGGAGTCCCCGAGCGCGAGATCGGTGAGGGCGGCGATCGCCAGGGCGAGGGAGACGGCGCCGGCGTCGGGTGTGCCGACGCTGCGTTCGGCGAGCGGCCGGGCGCGGCCGAGGCGCGGGGTGAGGCCCGCCGTCTCCCGGGCCGCCGCGATGGCGGTGTCCCGCGCGGATCGGAGGGCAGTGGCATCCGCGGTCCCGCTCGACAGCACGCCGGACCAGGGCAGCAGCACGTCGACCATGGTCTTGTCGCCGAGGGTCGCGCCGCCGGTTCCGGTGATGGCGTCGCGTCCGGCGAGGAGGGCGGTGACGAGGCGCGCGGTATCGGCGGACGCGCTGTCGCCGAGAGACGCGCCGACGGCACGCAGGGCTCCCCCCCACAGGGCTCCCGACGTACCGCCGGCGACGTCCGACCAGGCGGTGCCGGCGCGCGAGAGCAGGGTTCCGGCCCCGGCTCCGCGCTCGGCGGCGGCTCGCGCGGCGTCGAGCGCCGCGCGGGTGCCGCGCTCCATGCCGATCCCGTGATCGCCGTCTCCGGCGACCGCGTCGATCCGGCCGAGCTCCGCGGCATGGGTGACCATCGTGGAGTGCAGCGTCTCGAGCGCGCGCAGCACCCCCGCGGCCAGGTTCTGGGACGCGGGGGTCCCGGGCTCGATCTCCGCGCCCGAGACGACGGCGCGCCGGCGCAGCTCGTCGCGTGCGGCGGCGTCCAGCTGCGCGGTGGGCCGGGCGCTGCCCTTGCGGTAGCCGGGCGTGAGGCTGGGCGAGGTCCACCGGCGCTCGAGTTCGTCGTCGAGCCAGACGAGCGTGAGCGAGATGCCCGCCATGTCCAGGCTCGTGCACAGTTCGCCGATGTCGGGGCTCACGACGGTGACGCCCGCGGCATCCAGGAGCTGCGAGACGCGGCGCCACACGACGAAGAGCTCTTCGTACTTGACCGTGCCGAGACCGTTCAGCAGCGCGGTGACGCGCTGGCCGCGGGCCTGATCGACGCCGTCGGGGAGCTCGTCGAGAAGCCGATCGACGAGCATCGCGGCGAGGTCGTCGGCCGAGGCGATGGGCACGTCCTTCACGCCCGGTTCACCGTGGATGCCGAGACCCAGCGACATCATCCCCTCGGGGACGCGGAAGAGCGGCGCATCGGCGCCGGGCAGCGTGCAGCCGTCGAAGGCGACGCCGAAGGTCCGGGTGCGATCGTTCGCGTGGCGCCCGGCGGCGACGACCTCGTCGAGGGGGAGTCCTTCGTCGGCGGCCGCGCCGAGCACCTTGAAGACGATGAGATCGCCGGCGATGCCGCGGCGTTTCTCGATCTGGTCGCGCGGGGCGCTGGCGACGTCGTCGGTGACGAGGACGATGCGCGCGTCAATGCCCTCGTCCGCGAGGCGGGTGGCGGCTTCGCCGAAGTGCAGGACGTCGCCGGCGTAGTTGCCGAAGGTGAAGATGACGCCCTGGCCGCGGTCCGCGGCGCGGCCGACCGACACCGCCTGCGACGCCGAGGGCGACGAGAAGATGTTGCCCACGACGGCGCCGTGCGCGAGGCCGGTCCCGACGAGGCCGCAGAACGCGGGGTAGTGGCCGGAGCCGCCGCCGGCCAGCACGGCGACGCTCTCGTAGGAGGTGCTGCGCACGACCCCGCCGGGGACGGGGGCGACCATGTCGGGGTAGGCGGCGGCGAATCCCTCGAGCATCTCGGCGGGGAAATCGGCCGGGTCATTGAACAGTCGGGTCATCGTCGACCTCCGGTGAGGAGCGGGTGGAACACGTTCAGTGTTTGAATGTTAACAATAGAACAGATAGTCTCGCCGTCAAGCCCGAACGGGCCGTCACACTCGAGGAGGAGAACCGTGGCCGCCACCGACCCCCGCATCACGTGCTCGACCATCACGCTGCGCCACCTGCCGCTCGCCGAGGCGCTCGCCGAGATCCGCGCCCGCGGCTTCGAGGGCATCGACCTCGGTGCCCTTCCGGGCGTCTGCGACCACGTGCCCTACGACCTCGACGACGCGGCCGTGACCGCCGTGGCCGCCACCGTCGTGGCATCCGGACTCCGCGTCCGCTCGGTGAACGCCGACGTGGGCGATCTCAACCGCCCCGACTCCGAGGGTTCGGCCGTCAGCCGTGCCGCGCACGTCGACCGCCTGCTCGACCTGTGCGTCGCGATCGGATCCGACGCCCTCGTGCTGCCCAACGGCGCGCAGGAGCACGCCCCCGTCGTCGACCTCGACGCCGACCTCGACCTCGTCGCCGCGCGGCTCGTCGAGATCTCCGCCGCCGCCCGTGCCCGCGGCATCGAGCTGTGGGTCGAGGCTCCGCACTTCTTCCGCCTCACGTACGACCTCGACCGCGCGGGGGCGCTGCTGTCGCGCCTGCCGGCCGAGATCGGCGTCGTGCTCGACACCAGCCACATCGTCGCCGGTGGGGGAGATCCTCGCGACTTCCTCTCCGCGCACGCCGCGCGCACCCGTCACGTGCACCTGAGGGATGCCGAGCCCGGGTACATCCACCACTCGATCGGCCGCGGGCGGGTGGACTTCGCCGACCTCGCCGCGGCGCTCGCCGAGGTCGGCTACACCGGCGACCTCGCTCTCGAGCTCGAGACCCGCGACACCGCCGACGCCGACCGGGCGGATGCCGCCCGCGCCGCCGCCGAGTATCTCAGCGCCCTGCTCGCCGCAGCGATCGTCCCCGTGTGACCAACGCCACCCGTTTCGAAGGAGAACACCCCATGTCCCAGCCCACCACCGCCGTCGTCACCGGCGCCGGCTCGCCCCGCGGTATCGGCCGCGCCACCGCTCGCGCGCTCGCCGCGACCGGCGCTCCCGTCGCCGTCATCGATCTGGATGCCGCCGCGGCCGAGGCCGTCGCTGCGGAACTCCGCGAGGAGTTCGCCGTCGAGGCGTTCGGCTACGGCGCCGACGTCACCGACGAGGCCGCGGTCGACGCCGTGGTCGCGCGCATCGAGAACGACCTCCCGCCCGTGGCATCCCTCGCCAACATCGCCGGGATCACCTCGCCCACCCGCTTCCTGCAGACGACGCTCGCCGAGTGGAACCGTGTCATGTCGATCAACGCCACGGGCACGTACATCGTGACCAAGCGGATCGCGGCGGGCATGGTCGAGCGCGGGTACGGCCGCATCGTGAACATGTCGTCGGTGTCGGCCATCCGCGGGGGCGGCGTCTTCGGCGGCGTCCCCTACTCGGCCGCCAAGGCCGCGATCCTCGGCTTCACCCGCGCCGTCGCGCGCGAGCTCGGACCGTCGGGCGTCACGGTGAACTCCGTCACCCCCGGCGTCGTCGCCACCGACATCCGCGCCGGTGCGACGAACGACGAGCTCGAGGCGAAGCTCGCCGCCGACGTGCCCCTCGGGCGCCAGGCGACGGCCGAGGACATCGCGAACCTCTTCGAGTTCCTCATGAGCGACCGGTCCGCCTACATCACCGGCGCGACCTACGACATCAACGGCGGCTCGCACATCTCCTGAGCCGCCCTGCCACGACGCCGCGCCCGCCCCTCGGGGCGGACGCGGCGTTCAGCGTGTGGGCGGTGCGCCGTCGTGCTCCGCCGGCACTCCGGTGCGCGCGGTCGGTCAGCCCGGGCCCACGCACTGCGCATAAGGGGGACGACGCTCTGCTCTGGCGCTGTGTTCGAGCACCCTCGTCCCACTTGTGGCGGGTTGAGGGGCGCTCCGTCGGCCATTTGTGGGACATACACCGGCGTAAAGGGGACGAGGGTCCCCGCAAACAACCCGCCCCACGCCCGGAACACCGCGGAAACACGCCATTGTTACCGTCATCAACATGTCGCTCCTGGTCACGAACGCACGTCTCATCACGGTCCCCGCGGGCACCGACGACCCCGGCTACATCGAGCGCGGCTACATGCTGGTCGAGGGCGGACGCATCACCGCGATCGGCGTCGGCGACCCCGCGCCGGGCACGACGGCCGACGAGATCCTCGACGTCGACGGCAAGTTCGTCGCCCCGGGCTTCGTCTCCTCCCACAGCCACCTCTTCACGAGCGGCTCGCGCGGACTCGGCGTCGACCAGACGCTCTACGGCTGGTGCACATCGATGTTCAGCGTGCTCAACAACGCCTCGCCCGACCAGATCTACTGGGCGACGCTGCACGGCTCGCTCGACTTCCTCGCGAACGGCGTGACGACGGCGTACAACTTCACCGACCCGCTCCTGCCCTGGGAGCCGATGGTTGACGGCAAACGCGCCGACGGCGGCGGCATCCTGCGCGATCACGCCTGGCACACCCGCCAGGCCGATGGATGCCATGACGCGGGGCTCCGCTTCGTCGACTCGATCGCCCTCGATGCCACCGTCGGCACCGACGAAGAGATCTTCGCGCGCTTCGAGGCCTCGCTCGATCACGTGCTCGCGATGGATCCCGACATCGCCCTCGGGGCCTCGATCATGGGCCAGGTGCAGTGGTCGACGCGTCCGGATGCCGCCGAGATCGAGGTCGCGGTCATGGACCGCTTCGGCGTCACCAACCAGGCGCACTTCCTCGAGACGTACGAGGCGATCGAGCACCAGCAGACCAAGTTCCAGCTGTACAAGAACGCCGGAGCGCTCCGCCCGGGCATGATGTTCGGCCACTTCATTCAGACGACGCCCGAGATCATCGCGGATGCCGCCGCCGGCGGCGCATCCATGTCGTGGCAGCCCGCGTCGAACGGGCGTCTGGCGTCGGGCATCGCCCACGTGCCCGAGATGCTCGAGCAGGGCATGAAGGTCGGCATGGGCCTCGATGACCAGGCCTGCACCGACGTGGCCGACCCGTGGCAGAACATGCGCATGGGCATGTTCATGCAGCGCGCCCGCACCCACGACCCGCTGTCGATGATGCCCGAGCGCGTCCTGCGCCTCCACACCCTCGGCGGGGCCGAGATCATGGGCGTCGACGACCGCGTCGGCAGCCTCGAGGTGGGCAAGTTCGCCGACTTCGTGGTCGTCGATCCGCGCACGCCCGACATCGGACCGCTGTGGAACCCCGTGCGCAGCTACGTGCTCGCGTGCGGCCTGCGCAATCTGCAGCAGGTCTACGTCGGTGGAATGCTCGTCAACGACCGGGGCGTCTCGACCAACCCGCTCGCGGTCGAGGCCTCGCGCGTGCTGCACGAGGAGCTCCCGGCGTTGGCCGAGGAGTTCGGCGTCATCCTCTGACCCCGCGTCTTTCCTGCTGAGCGTCCACTCCGCGTCCCGCGCGCCGGGGTGGCGTCTTCCGGACGCTCAACCTGCGCGGCCCCATCCCAATTGAGTGTCCAAAACACCCGGACGGGATGCCGCGATCATCCGGGTTTCTTGGACGCTCACGGACTCGAGAGCGCCCGCTATCCCGGCCCGCCCTCGCGCGCGACGGGACTCCGTGACAGCGTGGGGACATGCGCAGACGCATCGCGGAACTCGACGTCCACACCTCCGTCGACGAGGTCGCGGGGCGCGACGTACTGTTGTGGCACCACGGGTCGCCGCAGACCGGGGCGATCCTTGCTCCGGTCCAGAGTGCGGCCGATGCCCACGGTCTCGCCGTGGTCTCCGTCGCCCGCCCCGCCTACGCCGGGTCGCCGCGTCAGCCGGGCCGCACCGTCGCGGACGTCGCCGAGGGGCTCGTTGCGGTGCTCGACGCCCTTGGCGCGGCATCCGTCGTCTCGGTCGGCGCCTCTGGCGGCGGGCCTCACGCTCTCGCGTGCGCGGCGGAGATGCCGGAGCTGGTCCGCAGCGTCGTGACCTTCGCGAGCCCCGCGCCGTTCACCGGCGACGACGCCTGGTTCACCGGAATGCAGGCGCCGGGCGGGCTGCGGTCGGCCGTCGACGGAGAAGTGTCACGTCGCCGCTTCGCCGAGACCGACGAGTTCGATCCCGAGCAGTTCACGGATGCCGACTTCGCGACGCTCGAGGGCGAGTGGGCGTCTCTCGGAGCCGATGCCGGCGCGGCCGGAGTCGACGGACCCGAGGGGCTCATCGACGACGACCTCGCCTTCACCCGCCCCTGGGGTTTCGCGCTCGGCGAGGTGTCGGCATCCGTTCTGCTCGTCCAGGGCGAGCGCGATCGCGTCATCCCTCCCGCTCACGCTCGGATGCTCGAGGCCGGCCTCCCGCACGCGACGCTCGACCTGCACGCCGACGACGGCCACATCTCGGCGCTGCGCCACCTGGGTGCAGCGCTCTCCCGTTGACCGACGCGCGAGACGTCAGCGACGCCGCGTGATCCGCAGCAGCGCTTCGCCGACCGCGGCGATCGCCGCCGCGCACGCCAGCGAGACCGCGATGGTGACGAGAGCTGCCGCGGGGCCGGTGGAGTCCAAGGCGGCTCCGGCGATCACTCCGCCGATCGGCACGCCGAGTGACATCGCCGCGGTCGGGTAGGCGAGGGTCTCGGTTACGCGCCCCTCGGGGGCGCGGGCGGATGCCACCAGGATGCCCGACACCATCACCGGTGACAGCGCGAGCCCGAGGATGAGGATCACCCCGAACAGGAGGGGAGCGGAC
This sequence comes from Microbacterium testaceum, assembly GCF_029761935.1. Classification (NCBI taxonomy): domain Bacteria; kingdom Bacillati; phylum Actinomycetota; class Actinomycetes; order Micrococcales; family Microbacteriaceae; genus Microbacterium; species Microbacterium testaceum. Next base: position 1,931,555 of record NZ_CP121699.1, on the reverse strand, counting down.
CCCTGCGCGAACGGCAGGGCGAGGGCGACCGCGCAGGCGAGCGCGGCGAAGAGGATGTACCGCGCGGCGGGGGAGAGCTTCCACGTCCGCGCTCCGGTGATGACCGAGCCGATCGCGATGGCCACGGCCAAGGCGCTGAACGCCGGGCCCGCGAGCCACGGCCGCTCGCTCAGCTCGGCCCAGCCGACGAGGCTCACGTCGAAGGCGCCGAACACTCCGCCGAAGGCGATGCAGGCCACCGCGATGGGGATCACCCCGGCGGGAGGCAGGACGAGGCCTCGGCGCGGCCCGCGCGGTGTCGGAGCGGGCTGCGTCGCGCGCTGCGATGCGAGCCACACGCCGCCGATCACTCCGAGCCCGAGCGAGCCGAGGACCGCCACCGCGGGGTCGAGGGCAGCGGCCACCGCGGTGATGGCGGGCGGCCCCGAGATGAACACCATCTGGTCGGCGATCGTTTCGAGGGCCAGAGCGGGGGTGCGCTGCGCCGGCGGTGCCAGCACCGTCCACCGCGCGCGGACGGCCGAGGTGAGGTCGGGGGTCGCCGCCCCCGTGACGAACGCGGCCACGAGCCACGTCCAGAACGGTGCACCCGTGAGCACGAGGGCGAGCAGTCCGGATGCCGCGAGCACGAGGCATCCGAGCGAGATCAGGATGACGCGGGCCTGGCCGTGCCGGTCCATGCGCGACGACCACAGGGGGGCCGCCACCGCCATGCCGACGACGAGGGGGGCGACGACGAGCCCGGCCGAGGCGAAGCTGCCGGTCGCGGCCGACACGAGCAGGATGATGCCGAGCGACAGGGTCGCCCGGGGGAAGCGCGCGAGGATCCCCGCGGCGACGAAGCTGCGGGCCCCGGGCAGGCGCAGCACCTGGCCGTAGGCGCGGACGCCCTGGCCCGTCTCGGCGGCGACGCTCACGCGGTGACCGCCGAGACCGCGGCATCCGGGATCGGAGCCGAGCCGGGTGCGGCACACCTCCTGCAGAACGGGCCGATCGAGCCGTACGGCTCGCGAAACCGCCACGTTTGCAGGAGTTGTGCCCGCCCCGAGCGGCTCACGCGGTGTAGTCGAATCGGCTGATCTCTTCGAGCGCCTCGACGACGAACGACACGCTGTCCTCGAACAGCTGCGCGCCGTGCGCGGCGTTCGCTCCGGTCGGATCGCCCAGCACCCCCGTAGGGCCGAAGTCGTTCGACAGCCAGCCGAAGGTCACGGGTTTGCCGTTGAAGCCGATGTGGCGGAAGTCGCCGATGTGCGCCGGAACGGTGGCCTCGAACTGCGTCGCGTCGACCAGCTCGGGGCGCAGGTGCATGATCATGCTCGTCTCGCCGTGGCCGGCGTGGATGCCGGTGCCGTGCTCATCGGGTCCGCCGTCGGTGCCGTCGAACGAGGGCACGCGCGCCGCGGGCATGAAGAACGTGCGCAGGCCGAAGCGGCGCCGCAGCTCGCGGTTGGCGACGTTCAGCAGGGCGACGTTTCCGCCGTGGCCGTTGAGGAACACGAGGGTGCGGGCCCGGGTGGTCAAGAGCGACCGGCCGATGTCGACGATCGTCTGCATCATCGTCTCGGGGGTGAGCCACAGGGTTCCCGGCGCCCACGAGTGCTCGTCGGACTTCGTGATCGACAGGGTCGGCAGCTGCCACACGTCGAGGCCCAGCGCGGCGGCGCGCGCGACCGCGACGGTGGCGGAGGCCTCGGCGACGATCGCGTCGGTCGCGAGGGGCAGGTGCGGGCCGTGGTGCTCGATCGCGCCGGTGGGCAGCACGACGATGGAGGTCTCGGTGAGGGCCTCGGCGGCCGCGGGGCCGCTCAGTTCTGCCAGCAGACGGGTCATGAGATGATCGCTCCCTTGCGCGCTCCGGTGTAGTCGGGGTTGAGCTTTCCGGGGTTCAACAGGCCGTTCGGGTCGGTGACGGCGGCGGTCTCGGCGGTCTGCTCGACGTTGAAGTCGACGTTCCACTGGTGCGGGTTGTGCACGCCGACACCGATCGCGTTGAGCTCGGCGATGCCGCGGTACACGTCCTCTTCGCTCACGTACGGCGCGGCGAGCATGCCGATCGGGAACGCCTTCGTCGACTCGATGTGGAGCTTGCCGCCCGCGAACACCGACTCGACGGCTTCGATGTCGTCGGCCAGCGGGGCGCCCGCGACCTCGAGGTGGAACACCTCGTACGCCTGGCTCTTCTGGTACCACTCGATCGGGTGGTTGTAGCTGAGCATCGACAGGCGGATGCTCGCCTGCGGGCCCTCCCGCACCGCTTCGACGCGGCCGCCCGCACCCTCGATGACCGCGGTGACCTCGTCGATGAGCGAGGCGTCGATGATCGCGCGCAGGCTCGAGCGCCCCTCGGGGATCGCCTCGTCGGAGGGGAGGGCCGCCGAGATCTCGACGCCGTCGCCCGAAACCAGGCGCGGGGTGGGGGTGAGGTTGCCGATCGTCTGCACGACGGAGAGGGTCCCGGCGAAGTCGGGGAAGCTCGCCCAGAGTCCCCGCCACTCGCGCAGCGGTTCGAGGCGCACGGTCGCGCGCACGATCACGCCCGCGGTGCCGTAGTTGTGCACGTACTTCTGGGCCTCGTCGCCCTCGACGTGGAGGATCTCGGCGCTGCCGTCGGCGTGGACGACGTCGAGGGCGGCGACGAAACCGCGGTCGTTCGAGCCGTGCTCGATCGATCCGGTGCCCCCGGACCCGCCCGAGAGGAAGCCGCCGATCGTCGACTGCGCGGTCGAGGGATACATCCACAGCGCCTGGCCGCTCGCCCACGCGGCCTGCTCGAGCATGACCATGGGGGTGCCGGCCTCGGCGGTGATGAAGCCGTCGCCGACCTCGACGATCGCCTTGGCCCGCGTGGTGTCGATGACGAGACCGCCCTGCATCGGGATGCCCTGTCCGTAGTTGCCGGTGCCCTTGCCGCGAACCGTGATCGGAACACCGTGACGGGATGCCGCGGCGACGGCCGTGGCGATCTGCTCGGCATCCGCGGCGAAGACGACGAGGTCGGCCAGGCCCAGCGGGAGCTTCGCGGCGATGATCGGCGACATCGGCGAGCCGTCGACGCTGGCGCGTTCGCGCACGCGCGGTTCGGTGCTGACGGCGGCGGGGCCGAGCAGGTCGAGCAGTTCGTCCTCGAGGGAGAGGACGCGGGTGGCGGTGTCGCTCATGGGGTGTGTCTCCTGGTGGAACGGGCGGGGGTGGGTGCCGCTGGGGGCGCCGAGCAGCGGTGCACAACGCAGGAGTGCTCCGACCGGCTGGCCCGGTTTCGCGCGTCAGTCGGCGCGGGGCAGCGGATCTCCTGCGTTGTGCACGCGACGGAGCGGTGACCGGGTTTCGGGGCGCGGGCGCGGCCGGACCGCCCCCCAGCGGCCCGGCCCGCACGAGGCGGACCGGGCCGGTCGGTCAGAACGAGATGCTCTTGTCGATGAACTCGTTCGTGTAGAGGTCGGCCGGGGTGTAGCCCGACGCGGGCGGGGTGCCCAGGTCGGTGTAGACCTTGCTCGCCTTGGTGAAGAAGTCCGAGAAGCGGCTGTCGTCGAAGTTGCCGTAGGTCGAGTCGGGGCCGTTGCCCACCAGGCCGAGGTCGACCTGCGTCTTGTCGGAGTAGTCCGCCACGCCCTGCGTGTAGGTCCAGCCGGTGGCGTACTCGTCGACGAGCTTGAGGATCAGGTCGTTCGCGGCCTTCGGGTCCTTGTAGTACGCGACGCCGGCCTTCTGCAGCACAGGTACCAGCTTCGACAGGCAGGGCGAGAGCTCGTCGAACTTGTCCGCCTTGACCGACACCGACGACTGGTAGGTCTGCCATCCGGAGTCGTGGATGAGGGCGAACTTCACCGGCTTGCCCCAGGCCGAGACCTCGTTCTGGTAGACGTACGGCTCGGCCGAGGCGAAGCCCTGCTGCATGTCCTTGCCGCCGGCGGCGACGAAGTTCGACGGGGTGCCGTCGTACGAACCGTCGAGCACGTCCGACGACGCGAGGCCGGAGCTCTTGAGGTACTCGATGTAGGCCGAGCCGTCGAAGTAGCGCCACACGCCCTTGTTCTTCTCGAGGGCGGGCTTGACGTCCTGGATGGTCTTGACGTCGGGGTAGGTCGCCGGGTCCCACATGACCATGGTCGGGCTGATGTCCAGCGGGGCGAAGACGGCCTTGGTGGGCGTCGTTCCCGAGAGCTGGATCGCCTCATCGGTGCTGACGTAGCCGAGGGTGATCTTGTCGTCCTGGTACATCTGCGCCGAGACCGTCTGGAAGCCGATCGCGGGGCCGCCCGCGCGGATCTCGAGATTCACGCCCGTGTACTCGCCGTCCGACATCAGCGGCCCGGTGACCGCCTTGGTGTTGGCGTCGATCGTGTAGTCGTCCTTGATCATCTCGTACAGGTGACCGTGTTCGGCCTCGGGGTTCCAGTCGGTCTGGACGACGACCGTCGAGGGGCAGTCGGCCGAGAGGTCGACGGAGCCGATCTTCAGGTCGGCCGAGGGAGCGGTCTCCGCGGCGCTGCCGGCGCAGGAGCTGAGCGTGAGGGCGATCGCGACGGCGCCGGTGACGGCGGTGCCGCGAAGGAGGGTGGAGCGCTGCATGCTGGTTCGCTTTCTGTGACGGGTGGAGCTCTCGGGTGCGGGGTGTTTCGGGTACGCCGGATGCCGCCACCCGCGCGGTGGCGCGAGCGGAGGGCGTGGCATCCGGAGGTCGGAGGGTCTGGGTCGGGTCAGAGGGTGCTGTCGTACCAGCGACCGACGGCCACCTTCGACAACCAGCCGAAGAAGGCGAAGATCGCAACTCCCAGCAGGCAGGCGGCCAGGATCGCCGCGAACAGTTCCGCGCTCTGCAGGCGCGACTGGTAGTTGGCGATGAGCGAGCCGATGCCCGGCTCGCCGCGGCGGAAGAAGTAGTCGCCGACGATCGCGCCGATGACCGACAGCCCCGCGGAGGTGCGCATGCCGACGAAGATCGAGGGGAGCGCGGCCGGGAGGGTGAGCTTGGTGAGCACGGTCCACTTGTCGGCCTTCTGCAGGCGGAAGAGTTCGCGCTGCGACTTGTCGACCGACTGCAGACCGAAGAGCGTGTTCGAGACCATCGGGAACAGGGCGATCAGGACGCAGACGATCACGCGGGCGAGGAACTCGTAGCCGAACCAGAAGCCCACCAGGGGCACGAGCGCGAGGATCGGGATGCACTGGAGCACCACCGCGTAGGCGTACGTGGAGCGCTCGACCCAGCGGGCGAGCGACATCGCGATGGCCCATCCGATGCCGATGATCATCGCGATCCCGAGGCCGGCGAGGGCGACCCCCGTGGTGCGGAACAGGGCGACCCAGATGTCGCTGCTCACCTGCGGGTCGAAGAAGCCCGAGGTGAACATCTCGTGCGGCATGGGCATGAGGAAGCCCTTGCCCGAGGCGCTCAGGGTGAGCGAGATCGCGTACCAGATGCCCAGCAGTACGACGAGGACGCCGAGGGGCGGGCCCAGGAGCGCGGCCCGGGCCCCGAACCCGCGTCGGGTCTTCGCCACGCGCGGGCGGGGCGGCTCGACGGGGGGAACGGATGCCGAGGACTCGGCCGTGTCGGAGACGACGGGCTCTGCGGAGGTGGTGCTCATGAGTGTCCTTCCCGGAGGGCGTGGGAGACCTCGCCGACGAGCTTCGCGAATTCGCCGGTGTAGCGGATCTCGGGATCGCGGGGCATGTCGAAGGGGACCTCGAAGGTGTCGACGAGGTGACCGGGGCGGCCCGACATCACGACGACCTTGGTGGAGAGGTAGACGGCCTCGGAGACCGAGTGGGTGATGAACAGCCCCCCGAACTTCTGCGCGACGAAGATCTTCAGCAGTTCGTCGTTCAGGCGTTCGCGGGTGATCTCGTCGAGCGCGCCGAACGGCTCGTCGAAGAGGAACAGCTCGGGGTCGAGCGTCAGGGAGCGGGCGAGCGAGGTGCGCATCTTCATGCCGCCCGACATCTGCTTGGGCAGGTGCTTCTCGAAGCCGTTGAGGCCGACGAGGTCGATCGCCCACTGCGCTTTCGGCGCGCGGACGCGCTTGGGCTGCCAGTTGAGCTCGGCGAGCAGCTCGACGTTGGAGCGCACATCGCGCCACGGCAGCAGGGTCGCGTCCTGGAAGACGTAGCCGATGCGGTCGGTGGCGACGGTGGCGGTGCCTTCGCTCGCCGTCTCGAGGCCGGAGGCGATGCGCAGCAGGGTCGACTTGCCGCAGCCGGAGGGGCCGACGACGCTGACGAACTCGCCGCGCTGGACGGTGAGGTCGACGCCGGAGAGGGCGGTGGTGCCGTTGGGGAACGTCATGGCGACGTTGCGGAAGTCCAGCAGCGGGGCGGTGGATGCCGCGACGTCTGCGGGAGCGGGAGAGGCCAAGGTCACGGGGGCGCTCGCTTTCCGTTCGGGTGGTCAGGAGGCCGTCGCGGGCGCGGCGGTCGGGGTGGGGACGGCGGTTCGGGTCGATACCGTGGTGCGGCTGACGAGCCGGCCCCGGTGCAGCACCACGCGGTCGGCGCTGGCGAAGGCCACGGTGTCGCCGAGCGAGTCGGCCTTCACCGCGACGAGGTCGGCGCGGGCGCCGGCGACGGGTCCGGCGAAGGGGAGGTTCATCACGTCTCGGGCGCCGACGGTCACGGCGTCGAGGGCGTCCGCGGGGGCGAGGTGACCGGCGCTGACCAGCAGGGAGGCGGTCTCGAGGTGGTCGCACCGGCCGACGGGGTTGAAGGGGTCGCGCACGTTGTCGGCACCGGCGGCGACGCGCACTCCCGCGTCCTTGAGGCGGCGGATCGGTGCGATACCGCGGGGGGTGGCGTGGTCGGCGCCCCAGCCCTGGAGGTAGAGGTTCGTGATGGGGAGGGCGATGATGCCGATGTCGGCGGCCCTGACGGCGGCCGCGAGGGGTTCGAGGTCGGTCGCGGGCATCATGCTCAGGCGCACGCAGTGCCCGGCGGTGCGAGGGCGATGCCACCCGGTGACCGCGCTCGCGTAGGCGGCGAGGGTGTCGGCTCCGGCGAGGCTCTCGTCGGTGTGCAGGTCGAGCCCGACGTCGCGACGGCGAGCCAGGGCGATGAGTCGTTCGAGATCGGCGATCGGGTCCTCGGCGAGGTGCGGAGCTCCGCCCACCAGGTCGATTCCCGCGTCCAGGGCGGCGTCGAAGACCTCGTCGGCCACCGTCGGTCCGCCGAGGGCGACGAGTTCGAGATCCATGATCCCGTCGAGCTCGGCGCGCAGGCGGACGAGCGCGCGCACGCCGGTCAGCGCGTCTTCTCCGCGCAGCAGATCGACGTGCGTCCGGATCGCGGTGATGCCCGATGCCAGCATCCGCGACGCCGTGGCGCGCGCCCGCTCGAGGGTGTCGTCCTCGTCGAGGGTCAGGGCGAAGGCGTGCCAGCTCTCGATCGCGCGCTCGAGGTCGCCGAACGGGGGGTCGATGGCATCCCAGGACTGGGACTTGTCGAGGTGCGCGTGCGGTTCCGCTCCCGCGGCCGTGACGACGTACCCGTCGAGGTCGAGGATCTCTCCGTCGGTCTCGGGGAGGGGGCTGCCGGCCGGCACCACGGCGAGCACCTCGTCGCCGTCGAGCGCGATGTCGACGAGGGCGCCCGAGGCCAGGCGCACGCCGCGCAGGGCGGCGATCGAGACGGGTGGAGCGGCAGACACGAGGGCCTCCGGAGGAGTCGAGAAGACAGGCGTCGAGACGGGAGCCACAGCAGCGGGGCGAGCCGCTCGAGGCGGCGGCGTCAGTGTTGGTGTGACCAACATCCGGCGATGTTCCGATGCTAGGAACCGCGCGTTTCCGCTGTATTTCCCCCGCGTGACCCTCTCGACAAAGTTGTCGGACAGGCGGTGGCATCCGTCGCGTCGGGTGCGACGAGAACAGGGGATGCCACGACGACAGGCTGTTTTTCGCTCGATCAACCTGTTCTCGTCGCCGCCCTCGCCCGCCCCGTGACCGCCGCCGCCGCCCCGCGTTCGCGAGTGGGAGGGACGGGATGGCAGGATCGTCCGGGCGGTCACCGCCCCCACCCCCGGAGATCGCCGTGCCCGTCATTCCCGCCCCGCCCCGTGCCGCCCGCATGCCGGTGCTGCTGGGAACACAGCTGCTGTTCAACGTGGGCTTCTTCGCCGTCGTCCCGTTCCTCGCGCTCGTGCTCACCGATGATTTCGGCCTGACCGCCGCCGCGATCGGTCTGATCCTCGGGGTGCGCACCTTCGCGCAGCAGGGCATGTTCCTGGTCGGCGGGGTGCTCGCCGACCGCTTCGGTGCGCGGCGGACGATCCTCGCCGGGTGTGCCGTGCGCGTGCTCGGCTTCGCCACGCTCGCCCTGTCGCTGCTGGCTCCGACCCCTCACCTCGCCCTCTTCATCGGGGGGACCGTGCTCACGGGTCTCGGCGGCGCGCTCTTCTCGCCGGGGGTCAACATCCTCGTGGCGGATGCCGAGCAGCGCCGTGCCCCCGCGAGTGCGAGGTCCCGCGCCTCGCTGTTCGCGTGGCTGAGCGTCGCGGGTGAGTTCGGGGCGGTGCTCGGCCCGCTGCTGGGAGCCGCTCTGCTCGGGTGGGGGTTCGTGGTGGTGGCTCTGGCCGGGGCCGCCCTCTTCGTGCTGATCGCCGTGTTCCTCGCCCTCGCTCTGCCGCGTCGGACGCCCGCGGCGACGGAGCGGGGGATCCGCGGACGGTGGTGGTCGCTCCGCGACCGACGGTTCGTGGCCTTTTCGGCCCTGCACGCGGCGGACCTGCTGGCCTTCAACCAGCTCTACCTCGCGCTTCCCCTCCAGCTCGCGCGTGCCGGCGCGGGCCCGGGGGTCGTCGCGGCGGTGTTCGCGTGGGTCTCGGCGCTCACGCTCGTGCTGCAGCTGCCGGTGTCGCGCTGGTGCCACCGGGTGGGCGCGGCCCGTGCTCTGCGGGCGGGGTACGGGCTCTCGTCCGCTGGATTCGTCGTGGTCGCCGCGAGTGTCGTCGTTCCGCTCGACGCCTCGGGGCGCGTGGTGGCCGTGTTCGTCGCCGCGGGGCTCGTCGTCGTCGGCCACCTGACGACGAATCCCACGGCGCAGGGACTCGTCCCGCGGTTCGCCGCGATGCTGCCGACCGGATCGTTCTTCGGTCTGCTCTCGACGTGCGGCGGCGTGGCCGTGCTCATCGGCAACGTCGCGGTCGGCGCGCTGCTCGGCTGGACCGCGGTTCCGGCCGCGGCCTGGCTACTGCTCGCCGTCCCGCTCGTGGTCGCCGCCGTCTGGGCCCCTCCGGTCGCGGCCTCCGCGGGGCGGGCCGACGTCGGAGCGCCTACAGCTCGAGCGTGATCCGCGGGCAGGCGGCGCGCGAGACGCACGGCATCATCGAGCGGTTGGCATCCTGCTCCTCGGGGGAGAGCACCGAATCGCGGTGCTCGATGTCGCCGTCGATCACGGCGACCTCGCACGTGCCGCAGGTGCCCACGCGGCAGCTCGAGGGGACGACGATGCCCTGCTCCTCGATCACGTCGAGCACCGACCGCTCGGGCGGCACCGTCACCGTCAGTCCCGACATCATGAGGTCGACCTCGAACGGTTCCTGCCACACGGGAGGGCCGAGCACCTTCGCCTCGAACCGCTCGACGTGGAGGCTCCCGCGGGGCCAGCCCGACATCGCGGCATCCAGTCCCTCGAGAAGGCGCGCGGGTCCGCACGCGTATACGACGGTGCGTGTCACGGGCGTCTCGAAACGGGCGGCGAGGTCGAGGCGGCGGCCCTCGTCCGCGGCGTACACCTCGACCCGCGGGCCGCACTGCGCCTCGAGCTCGTCGACGAAGGCCATGGTGGAGCGCGACCGCCCGACGTAGAGCAGGGTCCACTCGGCGCCCGCGGCCTCGGCGGCCTCGATCATCGGCACGATCGGGGTGATGCCGATGCCTCCCGCGACGAAGACGTACGAGCGCCCCGCGGTGGGGGCGAACAGGAAGTGGTTGGCGGGCCCGCGCACGCGCAGGGCCGACCCGACGTGGGCGTTCTCGTGCAACCAGACCGATCCCTCGCGCTCCCGCAGGACGCCGATCCGCCAGGTGCCGCGCTCGGTCGGCGAGCCGCACAACGAGTACTGCCGTTCGATCCCGCCGGGCAGGACGACGTCGATGTGCGCCCCGGGCGACCAGTGCGGCAGGGCGCCGGTCGACCGCTCGAGATCGAGGACGACGACACCGTCCGCGGCATCGCGCCGCCGGCGCACGACGGCTTCGAAGGTGACGCCTGCGCTCACGTGTTCTCCTGTTCGATCAGGTCGTCGGCCCCGCCGTGCACGAGCTCTTTCACGATGAGCAGTCGGTACGTCGAACCGTCGGGCGAGTGCCAGCGGTGCGGGGTGCCCGAGCGGCAGTAGACCGAGTCGCCGACGCGCAGAATGCGCTCGCCGAAGCCGCCGAACGAGATGACGATCGACCCCTCGAGGACCGTGAGGAACTCGTCTTCGTCGTGCACGTAATGGTCGCCGGCCGCGGCGTTCGATCCGGTGAACTCGAGGGGTTCGAAACGGCGCGGCCCCTCGGCGAGGAGCCGGGCGGTGCCCTCGGCGTACGGTCCGATGACGCCCTCGTCGGCGGCGACGAACGAGGGTTCGGCGTCGTGGTCGGCGCGCGGCGGCTCCGATCCCGCGAGCAGCTCGACGCGGCTGGTCCCGAGCGCCCGGGCGAGCCGTTCCAGGCTGGCCATGCTGGGCCGGGCCAGGCCCCGCTCCAACTGGCTGAGGAAGGGGTGCGACAGGGTCGCCGCCTCGGCGAGCTGGGTGAGGGTGAGTCCGCGCGCCTTGCGCAGACCGCGCAGGTGCGCGCCCAGGCGTTCGTCGCTGCTCGGGGTGTCCATCACGGGAGCCATGGTCGTCATCGTCCCACCCTCTCGAACAGTGCGCCGACGATCTCGCGCTCGTCGGCGCGCACGAGTCGCCCGTCGTCGACGACCGTGCGTCCACCGACGACGACCGTGCGAGGGCGACGACCGGGTGACGCCCAGAGCAGCCCCGCGACCGGATCGGCTACGCCGGCGTCGGCGACACCCGACACGTCCCACACGCAGAGGTCTGCGGCCGAGCCCGCGACGAGGCGGCCGAGCTCAGGTCGCCCGAGCCCGTCGGCCGAGCCCGCGCCGGCCATGGCCAGGACGTCGGATGCCGCGAGCTGCGGACCGACGAGGGCCGACACCTGCATCGCCAGGCGCGCGTCGGCGAGCAGGTGCCCCGCATCGTTGCTGCCCCCTCCGCTCGTCCCGAGTCCGACGGCGACGCCGGCGTCGAGGAGACGCCGCACCGGCGCGACCCCCCACCCCATGGGCACGTCGCAGCCGGGCGCATGGGTGGCGGAGGCTCCGGATGCCGCGACCCGGGCGATCTCGTCATCCGAGATGTCGCACAGGTGGGCGAGGGTGACGTCGGGGGCGAGCCAGCCCCAGTCGTCGAGCAGATCGAGGGGACGCCTGCCGTAGCGCTCGAGGGCGATCTCGACGTCGACGACCTCGTTGGCCTGCGTGCGCCGACGGAGCCCGTGGCGCCGGGCGACCTCGCCGAGCAGGGCGAAGGTCTCGCGGGGGTCGCTGTGCACACCGGCCGGGCCCACGGCGACCTGGAGCATGCCGTCGGCCGAGATCCCGCCGGGGCGGTCGGGGACGAGGGTCGAGACGATCGCCTCGGCCGACGCGGCCGCGGTCTGCGGGTCGTCGCGCGCCGCTCCTCGCACGAACACCAGGCGGGCGCCGAGGTCGGTCGCCGCGCGAGCCGCCGCTCGGGCCATCCCGACGCCATCCGCCTCGGCGGGCCAGGTCAGGTGGTGGTCGGCGACGGTCGTCACCCCGCTCAGCAGCGCTTCGGCGAGGCCGGCGCGGGCGGCGAGCCCGGTCAGTTCGGGATCGACTCGCGCCTCGGCGTAGGCCCCGGCCATGGCCGGGAGCCATTCGCGCATCGGGATGCCGCGGGTTCCCGGCAACGTCCGGAACGCGGTCTGCAGGAGGTGATGGTGGGCGTTGACCAGACCCGGTGTGACGACGCAGTCGGTGGCGTCGATGATCTCGGCATCCGTCGTGTCCGCTGCATCGGCGACCATCCCGTCGACGAGGACGACGTCGCCCCTGCGCACGCGACCGGGTCCCTCCACGACGGCGACCGCTCCGCGGACGACGACGACGCTCACGCGCTCCTCACCGCGCAGGACGCGCTGCCGCCCGCGATCGCGTGCAGGCGGCGTTCGCCGGCGTCGCGGAGCGGGCGGGCGTCGGCCGCGTTCCGGGATGCCACGATCTCGGCGATCACCGACAGGGCCGTCTCTTCGGGGGAGCGTCCACCCAGGTCGAGCCCCAGGGGGGAGTGGAGGCGCGAGAGCTCGGCATCCGTCACTCCGGCGGCGCGGAGCAGGGCGCCGCGGCGCGAGACGGTGGCTCGGGCTCCCATCGCGCCGACGAAGCCCACCGGCAGGCGCAGCGCCACGCGGATCGCGGGGACGTCGAGGCGTTCGTCGTGGGTGAGGACGCACACCGCCGTCCGTTCGTCGGGGGCGGGGAGAGCGGCGAGGACCTCGTGGGGTGCTCCGACGACGAGGTCGGCGGCGTCGGGGAAGCGGTCCCGCGTCACGAGCAACGCCCAGTCGTCGCATACGGTCACCGCGAAGCCGGCGGCGGCGCCCACTCGGCACAGGGCCGCGGCGTGCTCGCCGGCGCCGAGGATGATCAGCCGCGGGGGAGCGGGGCGGTGGAGCACCAGCGGCTCGCCGTCGAGCTCGAGGCGCAGCGACGCCTCGCGACCCTCTCTCGCCGCGATGAGCGCATCGCGGTGCGCGGCGTCGACCCGGTAGGCGACGACGTCGACGGCCCCGCCGCACGCGAGCCCGGCGGCGATCGGCGCGATCGCGTCGTCGTCGCCGAAACCGAAACGCGCTCGGCGCACGGTCCCGGTGCGCAGCGCGTCGAGACCGAGCATGACCGCGTCGCTCTCGACGCAGCCGCCCGAGATCGATCCGATCACCCGCGCGTCCCGCGTGACGGCAAGCGTCGCTCCCACTCCGCGGGGGGCGCTGCGCACGACGGCCGTGACGGTGACGGCCGCCACGGGTACGCCCGCGTCGATCAGCGGCACCAGGTCGGCGGCCAGTTCGAGCATGGATGCGACCGTAATCGGGGCGTGTTTCGCGCACGCTACGCTGTCGTGACCATGCCCGCCGCCCTTCCCGGAACCGTGTCGGGACTCGTGCTGGCCGCGGGCGCGGGGCGTCGGTTCGGGGGGCCCAAGGCCCTCGCGCGCACCTCCGCAGGCACCCCGTGGCTCGCCCTCGCCGTTCGGGCCCTGCGGGAGGGGGGATGCCGCGACGTCGCGGTCGCGCTCGGCGCCGGCTTCGACGAGGCCGCGGGTCTCGTCCCTGCGGGTACGGCGATCGTGCGCGTCGACGAGTGGGCCACCGGCGTGGCCGCGTCGCTGCGCGCGGGGCTCGAGGTCGTGGCATCCGGGTCCTCCGACGCCGTCGTGGTGCTGCCCGTCGACACCCCCGACGTCCCGGCGACAGCGGTCGCCCGCCTCGCCCGCCGAGTGGAGCCCGGCGCCCTCGCGCAGGCCACCTACGACGGCGCGCCCGGTCACCCGGTGCTGCTCGGCCGCGCGCACTGGGCGGGGATCTCAGCGGCGGTGACGGGTGAAATCGGGGCCCGCCCGTACCTCATCGCCCAGGAGGCCGACCTCGTGGAGTGCGGCGACCTCTGGTCGGGAGCCGACCGCGACACGCGCTGACGCGTGCTCAGCCGGGCGGCGACGGGGCCAGACGGTAGAGGATGCGCGGGCGCCCGCGGGCGCCGTACCGGTGCGCGAGGTCGATGACCCCGGTCGACACCAGGTGCTCGAGGTAGCGCTGAGCCGTGGCCCGCGACAGGCCGCAGGCGGAGGCGACGTCGGATGACGAGACGAAGGCGACCGGGTCGAGACTCGCCCGCACCCGGTCGAGGGTGACCTGGGCGAGGCCCTTCGGCAGCGGCGCCGGAGACGAGCGTTCGGGCACGCGCACCGTGCCCGTTCCGAGCAGGCGATCGATGTCACCCTGCGTCAGAGCGCGATCGCGATCGGCCTCGGCGCGCGCCTGCCGCTCGCGGCGGTACGTGTCGAGGCGACGCTGCAGCATCTCCTGCGTGAACGGCTTCACGAGGTAGCCCACGACGTGTGCGGCGAGCGCCTGCCGCACGGTCACCTGGTCCTGCGACGAGCTGATGACGAGCACGTCGAGCCCCTCGGCCCCCCGCGTCCGCAGGCGGTGCAGCACCTCGACCCCGCTGATGTCGGGCAGTCGCATGTCGAGCAGCACCAGGTCGACGTCCTGTCGCGCGCGTTCGACGGCCGCGATCCCGGTCGCCGCCGACCCGATCACCCGGAAGCCCGGTGTCTCATCGACGAAGCGGCCGTGCAGCGCGCGCGCCGCGGCGTCGTCGTCGACGACGAGCACCCGCACCGGATCGTCAGTCATCGCGGGACCGCCATCTCGAACGAGAAGCTCGCGCCGCCCCACGCCGATCGGCTGACGGTGACCTCGCCCCCGCGCTCGGCGACGGCGCGACGGACGAGCCCGAGTCCGAGTCCGCGCCCGGTGCCGGTGACGTCGGGCTTCGAGGAGTGGCCCACCGAGAACGCGCGCTCGACGTCGTTCGCATCAAGCCCCGGACCGTCGTCGTCGACCGCTCCGTGCAGCCGGTCGCCGATCTGCGAGAGCGTGCAGCGCACGCGCGAGGCACCCGCCTCGGCGGCGTTGCGACACAGGTTGGCGAGGACGACCAGCACCGTCTCGTCGACGGGCAGGTCGCGGTCGACCTGCACCTCGAGGTGCGCCCCGAGGGCGGCGACCTCCGCGCGCAGCGCCTCGAGACTCGCCCCCACGACCGACGGGCCGAGCCGGGTGTCCGAGGCCGGGCGGGCGGTGAGCGTCGGGGCGGCGTCGGCGATGTAGGCCAGTGCGTCGCGCGTGTCTCCGTGCGAGACCAGACCGTGCAGCACGTGCAGCCGCGTGCCGAACTCGTGCGCCTGCTCGCGCAGGGCCGCCATCGTCCGCGTGCTCTGCTCCTGCGCCGCCGCGAGCGCGTCGGCCTGCCGGAAGCGCCGTTCGATCGCGGCGGCCAGCAGCGACGACGCCAGGGTGCCGACCACGAGCGCCCCCAGCGCCCAGGGCAGCAGGGCGCCGAGGGCCTCGTCACGGTCCGCCAGCATGCGCGATTCGAGCACCCCCACCGCGACCATGCCGACGATCGTGCCGTCGGAGCTGATGGGGACCTTCGCGCGCACCGTGCTGCCCGAGGGCCCCGTCTCGATGCCGACGAACGGCGTCCCCGCCAGCACGCTCGCGTTGGCGGTCTCGACGAGCACGCCGCGTTGCGTGACCTCGGGGTGGGTGATGCGCACGCCCTCGTCATCGGTGATGACGACGTAGAACACCCCGGTCGTGCGCTCGACGAGGTCGGCCAGCGGTTGCAGCACCGCCGTCGCGGGCGAGAGGTCTCCGGCATCCGCGAGATCATCCGCCGTTCCGGCGCGCGACACGGATGCCGCGGCCAGGCGCACGTCGTCGAGCTCGGCGAGCCCGGAGGCCACGTCGTACACGCGCTCCACGGTGTCGTCGCGGATGCGGCGCTCCTGCACCGAGGCGGCGATCACGGTGGTCAGCCCCACGGCGAACAGAACGATGACGCTCGGCAGTACCACGAGCACGCGCCTCACCGCTCGCGGGGTGAGCGCCGGGGAGTACTCGCGCATGGTGGGCTTCCTGTCGCACGCAATATGAGCACAAAGCGCGCGGGGGCTGCGCCGTGCCACCCCTCCTGGGAGCGTCTTCACATTCCGCGGAACGACGACGTCCGCGAGGAGGAGCTGTGATGACGGAGCCTACGCCTTCATCTGTCCCCGACCATCCGCCGGCCGGCAGCGCCCGGACCGACAGCGCACCGGTCGACCGGCCGCGGCGCCGTTGGATCGGCCGCCTCGCGGGGGGAGCGGTCGCCGTAACCGCGATCGCCGTCGCTTCGTACGGCTCGATCACCTCGGCATCCGCCGGCGACGACATCCACGCGTCGATGACGATCATCGCGCCCGCCGCCGCCGGCGGCGGCTGGGACGGCGTCGCCCGCGAGCTGCAGCAGGCGCAGAAGGCCAACGGCCTGGTCAACAACGTGCAGGTGGTCAACATGCCCGGCGCCGGCGGCACCATCGCCCTCGGCAATGTCTCGGTGCTCAACGGGCAGGCCGGAAACCTCCTGGTCGGCGGCACGGGGCTCCTCGCCGCGACCGTGCAGTTCAACTCGGCCGCGACCCTCGACGACGTCACTCCGCTGGCCGTCATGGTCGAGGAGTACGACGTCATCGTGGTCCCGGCCGACTCGCCCTACCAGAGCCTCGACGACCTCGTGCAGGCCTGGAAGCAGGACCCGCGCGCCCTGCCCTGGACCGGCGGCGGCTCGTTCGACCAGCTCGTCGTGGCCGAGCTCGCGCTCGCCGCGGGCATCGCGCCGGTCGACATGACCTACATCTCGTCCGACGGTGGTGGCGAGGCCATCCAGGCCCTGCTCAACGGCACCGCCCGGGCGGCGGCCGGCGGCTACCCCGACAACATCGACCAGATCGAGTCGGGGCGCCTGCGCGCCCTCGCCCTCGTCGCGGCCGAGCCGATCGAGGGCATCGACATCCCCACCGCGGTCGACCAGGGCTACCAGGTGGGCCTGACCAACTGGCGCATGCTGGCCGCCCCGAGCGGGCTCGACGACGAGCAGGTCGACGGGCTGACCGAGCTCGTCCTCGACTCGATCGCGACGCCCGAGTGGGCCGACGCCCGCGCCCGCTACCACTGGACCGAGCGCGTCATCACCGGCGATGAGCTCGACGTCTTCCTCGCCGACGAGCGCGAGCGCATCGAGCGCCTGTACGAGGAGATGGGCCTGTGATGCCGTCGAACAACAACCCCACCTCCGTCTCGGCGACCGTCGGCAACCGCCTGCGGTTCCAGCGGGGGAGCGGCCCCCGCGGCATCGCGAAGGCGCTGATCATGCCCGCGATCCTCGCCGCCTTCGCGACGTACCTGCTGTACGGCATCGTCGTGATGAAGGTGCCGCCGAGCGCGGCCTTCCCGGGCCCGCAGTTCTTCCCCGGCATCATCGCGGCAGGGCTCTACACGTTCGCCATCATCCTCGGCATCCAGGCGGTGCGCGCGGCGCTGGTCACCCCCTCGATCGAAGAGGAGGAGGCCGGCGAGCGCGCGGTCGGCGTCGACTGGCGCTCGTTCGCATGGGTCGCGGGCTCATTCCTCGCGTTCGCGTTCCTGCTCGGCATCCTGGGCTGGATCATCGCCGCCGCCCTGCTGTTCACGGGCATCGCCCGCGGGTTCGGCCAGCGCAAGGTGCTGTTCGCCCTCCTGGTCGGGCTGACCATCAGCTCGCTCAGCTACATCGCCTTCGACATGGGGTTGGGTCTGTCCCTGCCCTCCGGAATCCTCGGATGGGCCTTCTGACATGGACGTTCTCGTTCTCCTCGGCGAGGGATTCGCCGGCGCCCTGACCCCCCAGAACCTCATCTGGGTGCTCGTGGGCTGCGTGCTCGGAACCGCGGTCGGCGTCATGCCCGGCCTCGGCTCCTCGATGGCGGTCGCACTGCTTCTGCCGGTGACCTTCTCGCTCGACCCGACCGCCGCGTTCATCATGTTCTCGGGTGTGTACTTCGGCGGGCTGTTCGGCGACTCGATCACCGGCATCCTGCTGAACACGCCCGGCCAGGCCTCGGCGATCGCGTCGACCTTCGAGGGCCACAAGATGGCGCTCAACGGACGCGCCGCGCAGGCGCTCGCCACCGCGGCGATCGGCGCCTTCATCGGCGGCATCATCGCCGCCATCCTGCTGGTGTTCTTCGCGCCCGTGCTCGCGGGGCTGTCGAGCAGCTTCGGACCGGCGGAGTTCTTCGCGCTCGCGATCTTCGCGTTCGCGGCGACCTCGTCGGTCGTGACCGACAACGCCGGCAAGGGCCTCGCGTCCCTGCTGCTGGGTCTCGGCATCGCGGTGATCGGCATCGACGGCGTCACCGGCGCCCCGCGCTTCACGATGGACTCGCCCAACCTGTTCGACGGCATCTCGTTGATCACCGTGACCGTCGGCATCCTGGCCCTCGGCGAGGTCATCTACGTCGCGTGCCTGGAGCGGCACATCAGCAACAAGCAGATGATCCGTCCGACTGGCCGACCGTGGCTGACCCGCCGCGAGTTCGTCGAGGCCACCCCGGCGTGGCTACGCGGAACGGCGATCGGTCTGCCGTTCGGTGTGATCCCCGCCGGCGGCTCCGAGATCCCCACGTTCCTCGCCTACGGCATCGAGAAGCGCCTCGACGGGCGGCGCAAGAAGCCGCGCTTCGGCACCGGCGCCATCCGGGGCCTCGCCGCCCCCGAGGCCGCGGGCAACTCGACCACGGGCATGGCGATGGGGTCGCTTTTGGCGCTGGGGCTCCCGGTGTCGGCGACGGCGGCCATCATGCTCGCCGCCTTCCGCCAGTACGGTCTGCAGCCCGGACCCCTGCTGTTCGAGCGGGCACCCG
Organism: Microbacterium testaceum; assembly: GCF_029761935.1. Classification (NCBI taxonomy): domain Bacteria; kingdom Bacillati; phylum Actinomycetota; class Actinomycetes; order Micrococcales; family Microbacteriaceae; genus Microbacterium; species Microbacterium testaceum. The sequence continues at coordinate 1,913,032 of NZ_CP121699.1, read as the reverse complement.
ATCTGGTCTGGGCCCTCATCGCGAGCTTCTTCATCGCGATGGTCGTGCTGCTGATCCTCAACCTGCCGTTCGCGATGCTGTGGGCCAAGCTCCTGGTCATCCCGCGCCCGTACCTGTACGCCGCGATCGCGGTGTTCTGCGGGCTCGGCATCTACGCCACCTCGGGTGCGACGTTCGATCTCGTGCTGCTGCTCGCGGTCGGTCTGCTCGGCTTCGTGATGCGGGCGCACGACTACCCGCTGGCACCGCTCATCATCGGCATGGTGCTCGGGCCGCTGGCCGAGACCAGCCTGCGCGATGCCGCGATGAGCGCGAACGGCGACCTGACGACGCTCTTCCAGGGGCCGATCGTCATCGCCATCTACGCGGTGCTGCTCGTGGTGCTGGTCGCGGCCGGGCGCAATCGCGTGGTGGCGCGTCGCCGGGCGAAGGCGACGCAGAGAGAGACCGTCGGGGTCTGATCGACGGGGTCGGTGACGGGCGGGGCGCTTCGGCGGCCCGCCCGTTCTCGTGCGCCCGGGGGGTGGAAAATCACGCTCCGGTCACGGTGTGCGTAATTTTGACGCGGCTATAGACAAAACCCTCTCGGGTGGATATTTTTTCGGAGCCGTCATAATTCGACGGACCAGAGTGCCGGGAACGAAGACGTACCCGATCCGACGCCGGGGAGGGCGCGGGTACGGATCCGAGGATCCCTGCTGTTCAGAGAGGAACGCAGATCACATGCTGAAGAAAATCCTGACCGGTGCGGCCATCGCCGCACTCGCCGTCGGTCTCGGGGCGTGCAGCTCCACGCGTCCGGCAGACGGCGGTGGAGACGCCGCGGGCGGTGGCTCGACCGAGTGCAACGTCGGCATCGCGATGCCCACCCGCAGCCTCGAGCGCTGGATCAACGACGGCGAGCAGCTGCAGAAGAAGCTCCAGGATGCCGGGTGCACCGTCGACCTGCAGTACGCCGACAACAAGACCGACCAGCAGATCAGCCAGATCCAGAACCAGATCTCGGGTGGCGCGAAGATCCTCGTCATCGCCGCGATCGACGGTTCGACCCTCGGCCCGGTGCTGCAGGAGGCCAAGGCGCAGAACGCCAAGGTCATCGCCTACGACCGCCTCATCAACGGCAGCGAGAACGTCGACTACTACGCCACGTTCGACAACTACAAGGTCGGCACCCTGCAGGGTCAGTACATCGAGTCGCAGCTCGGCCTGAAGGACGGCAAGGGTCCCTTCAACCTCGAGCCCTTCGCCGGCAGCCCCGACGACAACAACGCGAAGTTCTTCTTCGCCGGTGCCTGGGACGTGCTCAAGCCCTACGTCGACAGCGGCAAGCTGGTCGTCCCCAGCGGCAAGTCGCCCGCCAACGACGACGCATGGGCGTCGATCGGCATCCAGGGCTGGGCGTCCGACAAGGCACAGTCCGAGATGGACAACCGCCTCTCGTCGTTCTACGGCGACGGTAAGAAGGTCAACGTGGTGCTCTCGCCCAACGACAGCCTCGCCATCGGTATCGAGGCGTCGCTGAAGTCGGCCGGCTACACCCCCGGCGCCGACTACCCGATCATCACGGGTCAGGACGCCGACAAGGCCAACGTCAAGGCGATCCTCGACGGCGCCCAGGCGATGACGGTCTGGAAGGACACCCGTGCCCTCGGTGACCGCGTCTTCACGATGATCCAGGAGATCAAGGACGGCAAGGACGTCGAGGTCAACGACACGAAGACCTACGACAACGGCAAGAAGGTCGTCCCCTCGTACCTGCTGACCCCCGAGGTGGTCACCAAGGGCGACGTGCAGTCGAAGCTCATCGACTCGGGCTTCCTGAAGGCGTCCGACGTCGGACTCTGATCCACCCTGCGGCGGGGCGGGTTCGCCCGCCCCGCCGCTCCACGTGCCGCCCCGGGCGGCCGAGCCGAAATGCCGCCCGGCGGGCGGCGGAGCCACAATGCCGCCCCGCGGGCGGCGGAGGGACAAGCACACATGACCGAACCGATCCTGCGCATGTCGGGGATCTCGAAGTCGTTCAACGGGGTTCCCGCTCTGGCTGACGTGTCGATCGACGTCTACCGCGGCGAGGTCCACGCGATCTGCGGCGAGAACGGCGCCGGCAAGTCGACCTTGATGAAGGTCCTCAGCGGCGTCTATCCCGCCGGGAGCTTCGAGGGGAGCATCACCCTCGAGGGCGAGCAGATGGCGTTCCGTTCGATCAACGACAGCGAGGCCGCCGGCATCGTCATCATCCACCAGGAGTTGGCGCTGAGCCCGTACCTCTCGATCGCGGAGAACATCTTCCTCGGCAACGAGAAGTCGCGTCGCGGCGTCATCGACTGGAATGCCACCAACACCGCGGCAGCCGAGCTGCTCAAGCGGGTGGGGCTGCGCGAGAACCCCGCGACGAAGATCTTCGAGCTCGGCGTCGGCAAGCAGCAGCTCGTCGAGATCGCCAAGGCCCTCGCGAAAGAGGTGAAGCTCCTCATCCTCGACGAGCCCACGGCCGCGCTGAACGACGACGACTCCGCCCACCTGCTCGACCTCATCGACCAGCTGCGCACCCAGGGCATCACCTGCATCATCATCAGCCACAAGCTCAAAGAGGTGCTGCGCATCTCGGACCGCATCACGATCATCCGCGACGGTCGCACGATCGAGACGATGCACCGCTCCGACGCCGACACCGACGAAGGGCGCATCATTCGCGCCATGGTCGGTCGCGATCTCAACAGCCTCTTCCCGCCGCGCGAACCCGACATCGGCGAAGAACTCTTCCGCGTCGAGAACTGGACCGTGCATCACCCCGTCGACACTGAGCGCGTGGTCATCGACGACGCCTCGTTCATGGTGCGCGCCGGCGAGATCGTCGGCTTCGCCGGTCTCATGGGTGCCGGTCGCACCGAGCTCGCGATGAGCATCTTCGGCCGCATGTACGGCACCGGCATCTCGGGCGAGGTCTACAAGAACGGGCAGCAGATCGACGTCCGCACCGTCGACGCCGCCATCAAGCACGGCATCGCGTACGCCACCGAGGACCGCAAGAAATACGGTCTGAACCTCATCGGCGACATCCAGGTCAACGTCTCGGCGTCCGCCCTCGCCCGTCTCGCGCGGCTGGGCGTGGTCGACCGCTACCGCGAGTACAAGGTCGCCGACTCGTACCGCTACAAGATGAACATCAAGGCGCCCAGCGTCGCCGCGATCACCGGGCGACTGTCCGGGGGCAACCAGCAGAAGGTCGTCCTGTCGAAGTGGATGTTCACCGGACCCGACGTGCTGATCCTCGACGAGCCGACCCGCGGCATCGACGTGGGGGCGAAGTACGAGATCTACGGCATCATCAACGAACTCGCGGCCCAGGGTAAGGCCGTCATCGTCATCTCGTCGGAGCTGCCCGAGGTCATCGGCCTCTCCGACCGTATCTACACGATCTCCGAGGGACGCATCACGGCCGAGGTCAGCCGCGACGACGCCACGCAGGAGAACCTCATGCGGCACATGACCGCCGGAAGGAACTGACAGCAATGGCCACCGCATCCACCCAGACGGTCGAGGCGCCGACCCAGCCGGGGCCGCGACGTCGCGGCATCCTGTCGCGCATCAACTTCCGGCAGTTCGGCATCCTCGCCGCCCTGGTCATCATCATCGTGCTGTTCCAGGTGCTCACCGGCGGTCGCCTGTTGATGCCCGGAAACGTCAACAACCTCATCCAGCAGAACGCGTACGTGCTGATCCTCGCGATCGGCATGGTCATGGTCATCATCGCCGGACACATCGACCTGTCGGTCGGTTCGGTGGTGGCGATGGTGGGCGCGATCGCGGCGATCGCCATGAACCAGTGGGGTCTGCCCTGGTACGTGGCGGTCCTGCTGTCGCTCGTCGTCGGCGCCGTGGTCGGTGCCTGGCAGGGCTTCTGGGTCGCCTTCGTCGGAATACCCGCGTTCATCGTGACGCTGGCGGGCATGCTGCTGTTCCGCGGTCTCACGCTCGTTCTGCTCACCGGCGGCACCATCAGCGGTCTGCCCGACGGCTTCACCGCGATCGGCGCGGGCTGGCTGCCGCCGTTCCTCGGCTACCTCGGCAACTGGGACGCCCTGACGCTCGCGCTCGGTGCCATCGCCAGCGTGCTGCTGGTCGTGCAGCAGCTGCGCACCCGCGCGACGCTGCGCCGCCTCGAGCTGCCGCGCGAGGTCGCCTGGTCGTTCTGGGCCAAGAACCTCGTCGCGGTCATCGCGATCATGGCCACCGCGTTCACGATCGCCGCGTACAACGGCACGCCGATCGTGCTGATCATCCTCGCGGTGCTCGTGCTGGCCTACACGTTCGTGCTGAATCGCACGACGTTCGGTCGTCACATCTACGCCATGGGCGGCAACCTCTTCGCGGCCGTGATGAGCGGCGTGAAGACGAAGTGGGTCAACTTCTTCATCTTCGTCAACATGGGTGCTCTCGCCGGTCTCGCCGCCGTGGTCAGCACCGCCCGCGCCGGTGGCGCGGTGGCCTCGGCCGGCCAGAACTACGAGCTGGATGCCATCGCGGCGGTGTTCATCGGCGGTGCGGCGGTCCAGGGTGGCATCGGAACCGTCGTCGGCGCGGTCGTCGGTGGTCTGGTCATGGGCGTGCTGAACATGGGTCTGTCGATCCTCAGCGTCGATGCCGCTTGGCAGATGGCCATCAAGGGCATCGTGCTGCTCCTGGCGGTCGCGTTCGACATCTTCAACAAGAGGCGCAACGGCGGTGCGTGATCGGATGGGGAGCGCGGCCCCGGGGCCCGCTCCCCATCCGCTCCGCTTCTTCACCCGCGATCCACGCTTTCGGCCCCGCCGCGTCGTGATGCGATGATGGGGGAGGTGCGCCTCTCATGACCCCTGCCGTGTTCGAGCCTGCAACCCCGCTCGCGCCGCCGGCTGGCCGTACGACGAACGATCTGATCCGTCAGCAGAACCTCTCGTCCGTCCTGTCGCTCCTCCACTCCCGGGGTGCCCTCTCGCGCGCGCAATTGGGCGCGACGACGGGACTGAACCGCTCCACCGTCACGGGTCTCGTGATGGAGCTGACCGAGCTCGGCCTCGTCCGCGAAGCGCCGAGCGGGGAGCGCACGGGCAAGGTCGGCCGCCCCACCCTCGACCTCGAGCCCGAAGACCACGTGGCCGCGCTCAGCGTCCGCGCCGAACCGCACGCGGTCACGGTGGCTCTCGTGGGTCTCGGCGGGGTGGTGCACGCGCGACTCCGCCACGACACCGCGACCGCCCCCTCGCCGAAGCGTTTCGTGCAGATCGTCGCCTCGTCCGTCGAGGCGATGCGCGCCGACATCGATCGGCACTACCGCGTGGTCGGGGCGGGCCTCGCGGTCCCCGGTCTCGTCAACGCCAACGGTTCCGTCCTCGTCTCGCCGACCCTCGGCTGGAAGCGCGATCCCGTCGCCGCGCGCTTGAGTGACGAGCTCGGGATGCCGGTGGCCGCGGGCAACGACGCCAGCATCGGCGCTCTCGCGGAGTCGCGGTTCGGCGTGGGGGTCGGCGTGGGCAACCTGCTGTACCTCGGCGGCGCGATGCACAGCATCGGCGGGGGACTGATCATCGACGGCACGCTCCTGCGCGGGACGTCGGGCTACGCCGGCGAGCTCGGCCACACCGTCGTCGATCCCCGCGGCCGGCCGTGCGTGTGCGGGCGGCGCGGGTGTCTCGAAGCCGAGGTCAGCCTCGACCTGATCGAACCGCTCCTGGGGCGGCGCAAGCTCGACGAGGACGAACTCGACGTCGAGCTCGGTGTCGCCCGCAACCCGCGGGTCATGACCGAGGTGACCCGCCAGGTCGAGATGCTCTCGCTCGCCCTGACGAACTTCGTCAACGCCTTCGCGCCCGAGACCGTGGTGCTCTCGGGCTATCTCGGAGCCCTGCTGTCGGTGAGTCGCGAGCGCCTCGCCGACGCGGTGCGCGTGCACCCGCTCGGTGCCGAGGGGCGCACGATCCGCCTCGAGAGGGCGCATCTGCGCTCGCGCCTCATGCTCGTGGGCCCGGCCGAGCTCGCGTTCGCCGACCTGCTGGCGAACCCCGCCGGCTTCCGCGGCTGACGCGGCGCCCCGCGTCGTATCCCGCCCGTTCACCGCGACGTCGCCGCGCGCGTCTACCGTCGCGGGGTGCGCTCGACCCGACGGGCGTCGGGAGGTGTCCGTGGACCTCGATCAGGCTCCGCGCCGGCCGTTCTGGCCGTGGGTGCTCGCCCTGCTCGTGGCGCTGGTGGCCGTCGGCGTCCTGTTCACTCAGGCGCAGGCGATGGCGCGCGTCGCCGAGCGCGGCGGCGTGGCGGCACCGTGGCCGGCTCCCGCGTCCCTCTCGTCGAGCGAGGCCGACGCGGCTCCGGCGGTTCCTGCGCAGACCGAGCGACGGACGCCGACCGCGGTCGCGGTCGACGCGCAGTGGAGCATCACGGTCGCGGGGCGCATCGGCATCCCGGAACGGGCTCTGCGGGCGTACGCGTCGGCGGCCCTCACCGTCCAGCGGGAGCAGCCCTCGTGCGGTCTGGGCTGGAACACCCTCGCCGGGCTCGGGGCGATCGAGTCGGGCCACGGCACCCATTCCGGCGGGACTCTGGATGCGGAGGGCTACCCGGATCCCCCGATCCGCGGGATCGCGCTCGACGGATCGCAGAGCGCGGTGATCCCCGACACCGACGGCGGCCGTTTCGACGGCGACGCGACCTGGGACCGGGCCGTCGGACCGCTGCAGTTCATCCCGGCGACCTGGGAACGATGGGGTGCCGACGCGAACGGCGACGGAATCGCCGATCCGAACCAGATCGACGACGCGGCCCTCGCGGCCGGTCGCTACCTGTGCGCCGCGGGCGAGATGACGAGCCCCGCGGGGTGGCGGCGGGCCGTCTTCTCGTACAACCACCTCGACAGCTACGTCGACGACGTCGCCGCCACCGCGAACGCCTACGCGCGCCTCGCCGGCTGACGTCGGGTCGCGGCGCGCGGGCGGAAAGCGGGGGCGATCAGCCGCCCAGCACCACGTTCAGCGGCTCCTCGCCGCGGTGCACGCGCTCGATCTGCCGCCGCACGAGTCGGGCGATGCGCGGGCGCATGGCATCCGTCGCCCCTCCCACGTGCGGAGCGATGAGCACCCCGTCGAGAGCCCACAGCGGGTGGTCCGCGGGGAGGGGCTCGGGGTCGGTGACGTCGAGGGCCGCGCGGATGCGGCCACGGCGCACGTGATCGACGAGGGCGTCGGTGTCGATGAGCGGACCCCGGCCGACGTTCACGACGAGCGCGCCGTCGGGGAGCGCCGAGAGCGCGCGGTCATCGATGAGGTGGCGGGTCGCGTCGCCGCCGGGAAGGGACGCGATCAGGATGTCGGTGTCGGCGAGCACCTCCTCGAGCTTGCCGAGGGGGAACACCTCCACGTCGTCCTGCAGTCGTCCGTGCGAGGCGACGGCGCGCAGCGTCACCTCGAACGGCGCGAGGCGGGCGGCGATCGCGCGGCCGACGCCGCCGAAACCGAGAAGGGTCACGCGGGCGTCGGCGAGCCCGGGGGTCATGCCGCCCGTCCACTCGCCGCGATCCTGCGCGCGGACGAAGTCCGGCAGGTGCCGCTGCGCCGCGAGGGCCAGGGCCACGGCGAGCTCCGAGGTGGCGGTCTCGTGGACGCTCGAGGCGTTGGAGAAGACGATCCCCTCGGGCAGGCGCCCCTCGACGTTGTCGTAGCCGATCGACTGGCCCTGCACGAGGCCGACCTCGATCTCGGAGAGGCGCCCGATGACGTCGTTCATCGACATGTACGGCGGGACGATCATGTCGAACCTGTCGCGCGGGGCCGGTCCCGTCATATCCCAGACGACCACCTCGACGCCCTCGGGCAGATCGCCGAGGTCGTCACGGAGTTCGTCGGTGGGCACGGACACGATGAGGGGGGTCGGGGTGGTCACCGGAGAGACGCTACTCCGGTCGCCTCGGCGGGCTGCGGAGGTTGCGGGCGGCGCCCGATGTGCACCCCGACGGGCACGTCGTAGGCGAGGTACTCCCGCAGCAGTTCGTCGGAACCGTGCTCGAACAGTCGCCGAGAGAGGGCGGCGGCCAGCTTGGTCGCTCCGCCGACGAGCCCGGGGATCTGGTGGCTCAGCATCCCCTGGCTGAGGCGCGCGCCGTGGTTGAACATGTGGATCCGCGACAGCGCCGAGGCGTCGGGAGCGCTCCGGCTGACGAGACCGAAGTCGTCGTCGAGATAGGGGAACGCGGCGAGCCCGGGGTTCTGCGCCGCGGCCTCCGGAGTGAGGCGGTCGCTCCACAGCGTGGCATCCGCGGCGATGGCCGACAGCTCCGGCCTCCGCTCCAGGTCGGCCACGATCCCGGTCGCCGACAGGACGACGTCGTAGTGATGGATGCCGTGCGGCGTTGTCACCGCGATGTCGCTGCCCGTCCACTGCACGTGCTGCCACGGCGACGACGTGAAGAAGCGGAAGGCGTCGAACGCGTGGGCGCGCCAGAGGGCGTTCTGCGTGGCGGGCTGGTCGACCGCCGACAGGTGCACGTTGAAGGCCCACTTCTGCGTGTCGCTGAAGGCGCCGTAGTTCTCGATGAGACCGGCGAACTCCATCCAGCGGTAGGGGCTGACCTGGGGCATGGCGGGGCGCCGCATGTGCACCTCGACGCTCGCGGCGCCGTGCTCGAGCGCGGTGGCGGCGTTGTCGAACGCCCCCGTCCCCGCGCCCAGCACGCCGATGCGCAGACCCGCGAGGGAGGAGAAGTCGATGTCGTCGTGCGTGTGGTGCACGCGGCCGGCGGGGAGCCCCTGCAGAAGGGCGGGGACATGCCGCCCCCCGGCTCCCTCGATCCCGGTGGCGAGGACGACGTGCCGAGCGGGCAGCATCCATTCACCGTCCGGGCCCTCGAGGTGCACCTCGATCGGCCCGTCCCCTCCGGTCGGGGTGAGCGACCGCACGCGCGTGGAGGGGACGACCGTGAGGGCGGACACCTCGCGGTACCACCGCAGGAAGCCCTGCCAGGCGACGGTGGGGAAGTACTCGATCGCGTCCCACGCGTCGGTTCCGTAGACGGCCTCGAACCAGGCGCGCGGGCTCACCGCGGGCGTTCCCCAGGTCGGCCAGGCGATGTCCTTGGGTGTGCGCAGCGTGTGCATGCGCGCGTAGGTGCTCCAGGGGCCGGTCGCATCGGCGGGCGCGGCGTCGATCACCACGACGTCGTCGATTCCGCGCCGACGCAGTCCGCGCGCCAGGACGAGTCCGGCCTGACCGGCCCCGACGATGACCACGGGACGGATGCCGACTCGCTGGCCGACCCACGAGCGTCCGTCGCCGGCGCTGAGGGCGCTCTGGTGCGCGGCCTCCCGTTCGAGCGCGGCGAGTCGGGCCGCCGCGTCGGGGAGCGGGGTCAGCACGGTCATTCCCCGTCGACCACGACGCGGACGCCGAGGGTGTCGTCGAAGCGGTGGTTGTGGTGGTCGGTGACGTTGGTGTCGTCGAGCTCGAGGTTGACGAAGTCCATGCTCGGCTCGGCGAAGAAGGGACCGGCGTGCCACGTGCCCTTGCGCATCGTGATGGCGGTGCGCGGCGGGATGCGGAACGCGCGCAGGTCGTCGAGAGCGGGGGCGTCGATGCCCGGGGCGGCCACGGCGATGGTCCACTCGACGTCGCCGACCGCCATGAGGGTCTGGGTGGTCTCGAGGTGGCGCGTCACGCGCACGAACTCGGGGGCCTTGTCGTCGAGGTGCATGAGGTAGAAGCGGGGGATGCCGTTCGACACGTCGAGTACGGCCTCTTCGGCCGTGAACGGGGTGCCGTCCTCCATGGGGGTCAGGATGACCCCGAAGGGGTCGAAGGTCGCGGGGGTGACGGTTTCGGCGGTGAGGCGGTGGACGGTGAGGGTGTCGGACACGGGAGCTCGCTTTCGTCGGCTCCCTCGACCGTACGCTTGTCCAACAAGCGGTGATGTCACTTGTCCGACATGTTCACCACGCTGTTACGCGGGGGAAACGCTCACGATCGCACCCGACGGATCAGCGCGTTGCGCAGGCCCGTCGGGGCGGCCAGCTGCACCTCGCGCGACCAGTACCCGATCGCGTCGTCGGCGCCGTACCCGCAGTAGGTCATCTCGATCACGGGCGTACCGGGTGCGCTCGACAGGATCCCCGCCCTCTCGGCGTCCAATCCGACCGCCTCCATCCACAGCGTCTCCCAGGCCACGCGGACGCCGTTCGCCGCCTCGGCGAGATCGAAGACCGGGCGATGAGGGTCGAGCGCGGCGTCACGTGCCACGGGGACGAGATCTTCCGCCAGGGCGTAGGGGGCGCCGTCCGCGCGCCACATCTTCACCGTCCGCAGTACGCGGGTGCCGTCGGGGAGATCGTCGAAGCGGTGCGCACCCGGGGCGAGGTCGAGGCGCTCGGACGAGACGAGGTCGAGGGACGCCTCGTACCCCGCGGAGCGGATCGAGAGCGAATGATCGAACTGCTGGTCGATGCGGCGGCCGACGCCCGCGAGTCGACGGTTCGACGTGGTCCGCGCCCCCTGGGTGCGGTGGACGTAACCCCGCTCCTCGAGTCGGATCAGCGCCTCGCGCACCGAGTTGCGGCTCGCCCCGAGCATCTCGGCGAGACGCGGTTCGGAGGGGAGGGGCGCTCCCTCGCTGCTCCAGAGGGCCAGGATGCCCTCGATGATCGGGTCGGGATCGGGTACGCGCACGGACTCATCCTCCCTGATCGACCCCGAGTCCATCACTCCCCGCGCGTCGCGGGAGTCCGAGGGGGCGCCGTCCTCCGGCGACGATCCCCGGCCCCCGTGCGGGGGGCGAGGTCGCGGGTGACGTCAGGCCGCGGCGCCCACCACGGCGGCGATCGCCGAGGTGAAGAAGCCCAGGCCGTCGACACCCGAACGCATGGCCGCGGTTGTTCCCGGGCCGAAGCCGGGCTCGACGGCGTGCTCGGGGTGCGGCATGAGGCCCACGACGTTGCCCCGCTCGTTGGTCAGCCCCGCGATGTCGTCGAGCGAACCGTTCGGGTTCACGCCGACGTACCGGAAGGTCACGAGCCCCTCGCCGTTCACGCGCGCCAGGGTCTCGGCATCCGCGATGTATCCGCCGTCGGCGTTCTTCAGCGGGATGACGATCTCGTCACCCTCGGCGAAGTCGCTCGTCCACGCGGTCGAGGCGTTCTCGACGCGCAGGCGCTGGTCGCGACGGATGAACTGCTGGTGGGCGTTGCGGATGAGGCCGCCGGGCAGCAGGTGCGCCTCGACGAGCATCTGGAAGCCGTTGCAGATGCCGAGGACCGGCATGCCCTTGTCCGCGGCGTCCTTGACCTCGGCCATGATCGGCGCGAAGGCCGCGATGGCGCCGGCGCGCAGGTAATCCCCGTAGCTGAAGCCGCCGGGCAGGACCAGAGCGTCGACGCCCTTCAGATCGTGCTCGCCGTGCCAGAGGGCGACGGGCTCGCCGCCGGCGAGACGGATGGCGCGCTGGGCGTCGCGGTCGTCGAGGGAACCGGGGAAGGTGATGACCCCGATGCGAGCGGTCACTCGACCACCTCGATGTTGACGACGTCCTCGATGACGGCGTTCGAGAGCATCTCGTCCGCGAGCTCGCGGACGCGGGCGAGAGTCGCCTCGTCGACCTCGCCCTCGACGGTGAGCTCGAAGCGCTTGCCGATGCGCACGTCGGAGAAGCGGTGCTCACCCAGGCGCGAGAGGGCGCCGGCCACGGCCTTTCCCTGGGGGTCGAGGAGCTCGGCCTTGGGCATGACGTCGACGACGATGGTGGGCATTGCAGCTCCAGGAGTCGGGTGGCGTGGTGAAGGCCAGTCTACGGGAGGCCCGCCTCCGTCTCCGCCCGGTCTGTCGGGGCTCTGGCGATGCCCCGGGTGACGTGAGGTAACGATCCGGATGCTTTTCCTTGACCTCGTGGGAGCGATCCCATAGCGTCTACCCCGATCGGTGAGAGCGCTCCCACGCCATGTTGGTGGAGTTCTCCGCAGCGCCGGTCAGCACCCACCACAAAGGAGTGATCTGTGAAAAACCGCGCCCTGCGTCGTGTGGCCCTTGTCGCCGCCGTCGCCTCCACCTCCGCCCTCGTGCTCGCCGGCTGCTCCGGCGGCGGGGGCTCCGCCTCGGGCGGTGACGGACCGGTGACGCTCACCGTCGCCACCTTCAACGACTTCGGGTACACCGACGCACTCCTCAAGGAGTACATGGACGCGCACCCGAACGTGAAGATCGTGCACAACAAAGCCGCGACGAGCAACGACGCCCGTGCCAACTACTTCCAGAAGCTCGGGAAGACCGGCCTCGCCGACATCGAGGCCATCGAGGTCGACTGGCTCCCCGAGGTCATGGAGTACGCCGACCTGCTCGCCCCCGTCCCCGACGACCTGAAGAGCCGCTGGCTCGACTACAAGGTCAAGGCCGCGACGAGCTCCGAAGGCAACCTCATCGGCTACGGCACGGACATCGGCCCCGAGGGCGTCTGCTACCGCTCCGACCTGTTCGCCGCCGCGGGCCTGCCCACCGACCGCGAAGAGGTCGCCAAGATGCTCCAGGGCGACTGGTCGACGTACTTCGCCGCGGGCGACAAGTACGTCGCCGCGACCGGCAAGCCGTTCTTCGACTCGGCCGGAGGCACCTACCAGGGGGCCATCAACCAGGTCGAGGACGCCTACGAGAACCCCGACACCGGCGAGATCACCGCCACCAAGAACCCCGAGGTCAAGAAGATCTACGACCAGGTTCTCAAGGCCAGCGCCACGCAGTCGGCGCACCTCGGCCAGTGGTCCGACGACTGGATGGCGGGACTGTCCAACGGCGCCTTCGCGACCATGCTCTGCCCGGGCTGGATGCTCGGCGTCATCGAGGGCAACGCGCCCGAGGTCAAGGGCTGGGACATCGCCAACGCCTTCCCCGGCGGCGGCGGCAACTGGGGCGGCTCGTATCTGACCGTCCCCTCGAACGGCAAGAACGTCGCCGCGGCGCAGGAGCTCGCGGACTGGCTGACCAGCCCCGACACCCAGATCAAGGCGTTCGAGAACGCGGGGACCTTCCCCAGCCAGACCGACGCGCTCAAGAACGACACGCTCTTGAGCAACACCAACGCCTACTTCAACAACGCCCCGGTCGGTCAGATCCTCACCGATCGCGCCGAGGCCGTGAAGGTGTCGCCGTACAAGGGCGCGTTCTACTTCCAGATCAACGACGCCATGCAGAAGGCGCTCACACGAGTGGAAGACGGAACCCAGGATGCCGCCACCTCGTGGCAGCAGTGGGTGACCGAGGTCGACGCCCTGAAGTGACCGACGCGGGCGGATACCGGGGGTCGCAGCACCGGCCCCCGGCATCCGCCCCTCGTCTCGAGGAGGAGACACCACCGTGACAAGCACACTCGAACGGCCCACTCGGTCGGCGCCGGCGCCCGCCGGCGCGCGGCAGCCGCGACGCATCGGCTTCGGCCAGCGCCGCAGCGCGTGGGACCTGAAGTTCTCGCCGTACCTCTACATCTCGCCGTTCTTCATCCTGTTCGCGATCACGGGCCTCTTCCCCATCGCGTACACGGCCGTGATCTCGTTCATGGACTGGGACCTGGTCCGCAATTCCGGCCACTTCATCGGCTTCGACCAGTACGCGTGGGTGCTCTCGCAGCCCAAGTTCTGGGTCGCTCTGCGCAACACCTTCAGCATCTTCCTGCTCTCGAGCGTTCCGCAGCTGATCCTCGCGATCTTCATCGCGGCGATGCTCGACCAGAACATCCGCGCCAAGACGTTCTGGCGCATGAGCGTGCTCATCCCCTACGTGATGGCCCCTGTCGCCGTCGCCCTCATCTTCAGCAACATGTTCGGCGACCAGTACGGCGTCGTGAACACCACCCTGCAGAACCTCGGTCTTCCCGCGGTGCCCTGGCACTCCGACGCGCTCGCGAGTCACGTCGCGATCGCGACGATGGTGAACTTCCGCTGGACCGGGTACAACACCCTGATCCTCCTCGCGGCGATGCAGGCCATTCCTCGGGAGTTCTACGAGGCGGCCACCGTCGACGGTGCCGGCAAGGTTCGTCAGTTCTTCTCGATCACCCTGCCCAGCCTCAAGCCGACGCTCATCTTCGTCATCATCACCTCCACCATCGGCGGACTGCAGATCTTCGACGAGCCCCGCATGTACGACCAGTACGGCACGGGCGGCGCCGACAACCAATGGCTGACCGTGACGCTCTGGCTCTACAACATCGGGTGGGGCGAGTGGAACTTCGGCCGGGCGGCTGCGCTCGCGTGGATCCTCTTCCTGATCATCCTCGTCATCGGCGCGATCAACATGCTCGTGACCCGCTCGCTCGTCCGCGACGAAGGCGGCCGCGACCAGCGGTCCCGTCGAGAGCGACGCGCACAGGCGCGCGCCGCACAGCAACGTCTCGAGGCGGACGCCGCCCGCCTGTCCACCCCCACGAAGGAGGCGCGTCGATGACCGCCGTGACCCCGGCCCCCGTGCCCGTGATCGATCGCGACCCGCCCGCCCGTGGGCGCCGCCGTCCGCGTGCCGTGCGCGGATCGCGCCCCGGCTGGTTCGTCTACGCCGCCCTCGGCGCCGTGCTGCTAGCCAGCGTGTTCCCGTTCTACTGGTCGCTGCTGATCGGCTCGGGCGACGCCTCCACCGTCCGCGACCCGAACATGTCGTGGATCCCGGGTGGGAACTTCCTCGCCAACGCCGCGGCCGTCATGGGCGACCCGGCGGTCAACTTCTGGCCCGCGCTGATGAACTCGGTGATCAGTTCCGGGATCATCGCGGCATCCGTCGTCTTCTTCTCGACGCTGGCCGGGTGGGCCTTCGCGAAGCTGACCTTCCGCGGCGGCCCGTGGCTGCTGCTGTTCGTGGTCGGCACGATGGCGGTGCCCATGCAGCTGGGCGTGGTGCCGCTGTACATCCTCTTCAGCGAGCTCGGGTGGACCGGTCAGCTCGGGGCCATCATCGTTCCGGCGCTCACGAGCGCGTTCGGGGTGTTCTGGATGACGCAGTACCTGCGCCAGGCCGTCCCCGACGAGCTCATCGAGGCCGCGCGCGTCGACGGGGCGACCTCGTTCCGCACGTTCCTCACGGTGGGCGTGCCCGCCGCGCGCCCGGCCGCCGCGATGCTCGGACTGTTCACCTTCGTGAGCGCGTGGAACAACTTCTTCTGGCCGTTCATCGTGCTCGATCGCCAGAATCCGACGCTGCCGGTGGCCCTGTCGCTCCTGCAGTCCAACTACTTCGTCGACTACTCGAAGGTCCTCGCGGGCGTGCTGTTGTCGACGATCCCGCTGCTGGTGCTGTTCGTCTTCGCGGGCAAGCAGCTGGTCAGTGGCATCATGCAAGGGGCGGTCAAGGGATGACCCTCGCGCCCACGGAAGGAACCCGATCCATGTCCCACTCCCGTTCGTTCCCCGAAGGCTTCCTCTTCGGCGCCGCCACCGCGGCCTACCAGATCGAGGGGGCGGCCTTCGAAGACGGCCGCACGACCTCGATCTGGGACGCGTTCAGCCGCGTGCCCGATGCGGTGATCAACGCCGACAACGGTGATGTCGCGTGCGATCACTATCACCGCTACGCCGGTGACGTGCAGCTGATGAAGAAGCTCGGCCTGCAGACGTACCGCTTCTCGACCTCGTGGTCGCGCGTGCGCCCCGACGGGGGAGAGCTCAACGCGAAGGGCGTCGACTTCTACAAGCGCCTCGTCGACGAGCTGCTGGATGCCGGCATCCTGCCCTGGCTCACCCTGTATCACTGGGACCTTCCGCAGGCGCTGCAGGACAGGGGTGGGTGGACCGTCCGCGAGACGAGCGACCGCTTCACGGAGTACGCGCTCGACATGCACGACGCCCTCGGCGACCGCGTCGACGTGTGGACCACCCTGAACGAGCCGTGGTGCTCGTCGTTCCTCAGCTACACCGCGGGGATCCACGCCCCGGGCCACTACTCGCAGGCCGAGGGCATGCTCGCCGCTCACCACCTGCTGCTCGGCCACGGCCAGACCGTGCGCGAGCTGCGCGCGCGCGACTCGTCGCTCAACCTCGGACTCACCCTGAACCTCACGGTCGCGGATCCCGTCGACCCGGCGAATCCCGCCGACCTCGACGCCGCGCGTCGCATCGACGGGCAGTTCAACCGGTGGTTCCTCGACCCGGTGTTCCGCGGGGAGTACCCGGCCGACATCATCAAGGACTTCCGCAAGACGGATGCCGAGGCGGTGGCGCGCTGGCAGGAGGCCGTGCAGCCCGGCGACCTCGACGTCATCTCGACTCCCATCGACTCGCTCGGCGTGAACTACTACCACGGCGAGTTCGTCGGCGGCACGGCGCCCGAGGTCGACCCGCCCGCGGGGGATGCGCCCACCCCGCGCCCGGTCGGCAAGCCCTTCCCGGCCCACGAGAACCTGTACTGGCACGACCGCGGCCTCGCCCGCACCAACATGCACTGGGAGGTGCAGCCCGAGGGGCTGACCCGCCTTCTCGAGCGGGTGAGCGAGGACTACTCGGCCGACGCGGGCGTGGCGCTGTACGTCACCGAGAACGGCGCGTCGTACGACGATGAGCTGGTCACCGACGGCGGCGAGGCCCGCGTGCACGACGTCGAGCGCGTGGAGTTCGTCGAAGCGCACCTCGGAGCGGTTCTGGATGCCGTGGACGAGGGCGTCGACGTGCGCGGCTACTTCTACTGGTCGCTCATGGACAACTTCGAGTGGGCCTGGGGCTACGAGAAGCGCTTCGGCATCGTCTACGTCGACTACGCCACGCAGGAGCGGACGATCAAGGACTCGGGGCTCGCGTACGCGCGGGTCATCGCCGACCGCGCACTGGAGTCGGCGACCGTCGGCTGACGGTCATCTCTCCGGGGCCGGTCACGCAACGGCCCAAACGCGACGCATAACGCGCCCCAGAAGCCGCATGCCCCCTTGCCGGGCATGCGGCTTCTGCTGCGCGCGCCCTGGCGGGTGAAACGGGACGGTGGAGCATGAGCGGGGCTGCACCGCGCTGTGTTCGACGGCGGGACAGGCGATGGGGTCGAACAGCGTCTCGAACGTTGCCGAGCCGGGGATAACGGCTCGACCATGCGGGGTGTCGGCGAACAGCTGGCCCTCGATATCGCCCCGATCCAATGTCGGAGGTCGGCGATAGCGTTCTGCCATGACCCGCCCCGCACCCTCCGCGCACCGGCCGATGCCAGCGCTTCGGGAGTGCGATGGAGCGCCGTGGCCGAGCGACGACGAGCTGGAGTTCGAAGCGGAGTGGGCGGCGTTTCGTGAGAGCGGCGATGTCGAGTGGGGGACGGATGCCGGCACCCCGGCGCCCGGCGACGGATTGGCCTCTCCTGTGCCGAGCGAGCCGCGCGGGTATGTGCCGCCCGACGGTCCCGGCGACGTCGATGCGTGGGAGGGGGACGGCTTTGTGCGCCCGCTCGACAGCACGGTTCTGGCGATGTCAGATGTCGATGCGCGGGTGGGGCACTTGGAGAATGTGGTCGCCGAGCGGCCGCGGGCCACTGCTGAGGAGTGCCGCCTGATCCTGGCGATCCTCGACGACGCCGCATTCGACCCCACCCCCTGGGTCGGGCCCGACCCCACGCTCGACCGTGCCTGGGTTGATTCCCGGGGCCGCACCCCGGGTGCGGTGCGCCCGGACCGCGTCGATCTCGCCGAGCGGGCCGCGGTCGCGGAGATTGCGGTGCGGCTTCACCTGTCCGAGCAGACGGTCCGCACGCGCGCGGCGCACGCGCAGACCTTGGCGGTGGGGTGCCCGAAGCTGTGGGCCGCGTTCGGTGAGGGGCGTCTCTCCGAGAAGCACGCGGTCGACGCGGCCCGGTTGGCGTCGACGCTTCCCGCCGGTGACGCCGACGCGTTCGAGCGTTTCGACGACGAGGCGTGCCCGCCGGCGCTGGTGCTGACCCCGGCGAAGTTCGCTGTCGCGGCGCGCGCGATCCGCGAACGCGTGCACGCTGAATCGATCGAGGCCCGCCATCGCCGCGCCGCGGTGGATCGGGGGGTGTGGATGAGAGCGGAGCTGGATGGCATGGCCTCCCTCCACGCGCTGCTCCCCGCTGACCGGGCTCGGGCCGTCATGTCGCGTCTCGACAAAGCCGCCCAGCACCTGCGCGCCGCGCCCGACGAAGAACGCACCCTCGCCCAACTCCGCGCTGACGCGTTTGCCGACCTCATCACGATGACGGTCGCCCCGGCTGTCTCGTCCACCACTTCCGCCCCGAACGCGACCGCGGACGCCCCGCCCATGGGGGACCGACCGCTGACGCCTCGGCCGAGAACGCAGCCACCCCATCCGCGGCACCAACCGGATTGGCCCCGGACGCCCCACGCACGTTCCGCTCCGCCCCGCCGGCGGCGGTCATCGTCACGGTTCCCGCGCTGACCCTCCTCGGCCACGACGCCGAACCCGCCACCCTCGAGGGCTACGGACCGATCGACCTCGACACCGCCCGACGCCTGGCTGGCACCGCGAGGTCGTGGATCCGGCTGCTCACCCACCCCGTCACCGGCGCACCGCTCGTGCTCGACCGCAGAACGTATCGGGTGCCCGTCGCCCTGCGGCGGTGGCTGGGCATCACCTCACCCATCTGCGTCTTCCCCGGTTGCGCTCGCGCCGCACGAGACTGCGACATCGATCACCTCACCGCCTGGGCCGACGGCGGCACCACCGACGACGACAACCTCGACCCCGAATGCCGCCATCACCACCGCGTCCGGCATGAGAGTCGCTGGGACATCGACGATCACCCGGACGGCGACACCGCCTGGATATCTCCTCTCGGCGGCACCTATAACACCGACCCACCACCCTTCTGAAGCGCAGCCCTCCCCGCTCCGCACGTGAGGGACCGACTCGTCCCTTTCCCTCCCCGCCACCGGGCGGGAACGGGTGCGCGGCCGCTCTTGGCCCCCATCGAAAGACGCAGTGGGCTCCTGGAATTCACCCGCCGATGCACCTGGTCGGGCGACGATGAACTCGTGCGCCCGCAGCGCCCGCAGTACGCTCGCAGCAGCGCTCAGCGCACCTGGCCACCCGAAGCGCGGTGCAACACCGCCGTCCCGAAGGAGGGAAGCGATGGATCTCGCATCCGTGCGGGGTGCCGCCACGATCGAAGAGGTCGCGGCGCGTGCCGGAGTATCGCGATCGACGGTGTCGCGTGTCGTCAACGGCTCCACCGCCGTCTCGCCCTCCGCCCTGGAGTCCGTGCGCCGGGCGATCGACGAGCTGCAGTACGTGCCCAACCGTGCGGCACGCTCTCTCGCCAGCAGGCAGACCCGCGCCATCGCCCTGGTGATTCCGGAGCAGACCGATCGCTTCTTCGGCGACCCGTTCTTCGCCTCGATCGTCGCGGGCATCGGCGAGGTGATCGGGGAGTCCGACTACATCATGAACATGCTCATCGCGAGCGACGACGCCAGCGCCAAGGCGCTCGGCTACCTTCGCGGCGGGAGCGTCGACGGGGCGATCGTCGCTTCGCACCACACGAGCGACACCTTCCTCGACCGGGTGGCCGACGTCGTCCCCGTCGTCTACGGCGGTCGGCCCGCCCGTATCCGCGCCGACGACTACTACGTCGACGTCGACAACGTCGAAGGCGGGCGCGTGGCCACGGCGTACCTGCTCGCGCGCGGTCATCGGCGCGTGGCGACGGTCTCGGGCCCGTCCGACATGCCCGCGGGCATCGACCGCCTGCAGGGGTTCCGCAACGCGATGGCGGAGGCGGGCATCGAACCGGCGGCCGTGGAGAACGGCGACTTCACCGAGATGGGAGGCGCCCTCGCGATGACGCGGATCCTGTCGAGCGGGGTCGTCCCCGAGGCGGTCTTCGTCGCGAGCGACCTCATGGCACGCGGCGTCTACGGCGTCCTGCGCGACAACGGCCTCGAACCCGGCCGCGACGTCGCCGTCGTCGGCTTCGACGACTCCGCGGTGTCGACCGCCGTCACCCCGGCGCTGACCACGGTCCGGCAGCCCTCTCTGACGCAGGGCCGGCACATGGCATCCGTTCTGCTCGACATCCTCGCCGGGCGTCCCGCGGCTCACGCGACGATCCTTCCGATCGAGGTCGTGGAGCGCGCCTCGGCCTGAGGACGTGATCAGGGCGCGGCGGGCAGGCGCAGGTCGATCTCGTACCCGCCGTCGGCGAGGGGGCCCGCGCGGAAGGACCCGCCGAGCATGTGCGCGCGCTCGGAGAGCCCTAGGTGTCCGAGCCGCGCCGTCGGAGCCGGGTCGGGGCGCGGACCCGGGGAGGCGGCGTTGCGGAGGGCGACGTGCACGGCACCCGTGTCCGTGCTGGTGGCCGTGACCTCGACGCGCGCCCCGGGGGCGTGCTTTCGCACGTTCGTGAGGCCCTCCTGGATCGTGCGGTAGACCGCGCGCTGCGTCGCCGGAGGCAGACCCTCGCGCAGGTCGATGCGTGCGTCGACCTCGAGATCGACGGGATGCAGGATCTCGTCGAGGTGACGCAGCGTCGGCTGCGGCCCGAGCGGGGCGGCCTCGGGGCCGTCGGCGCGGAGCACGAGCAGCATCTGGCGCAACTCCGCGAGGGTCGTGGAGGCGAGGGTGCGGATCGTGTCGGCCGTCTCGGCCACCTCGGGATCGTCGGCGCGCACCATCAGAGCGCCCGCCTGCACGGTGATCAGGCTCACCTGGTGCGAGACGACGTCGTGCATCTCGCGCGCGAGGTGTGCGCGCTCCTCAGCGACCGCCTCGCGGGCGACGCGCCGGTTCTCGTCGGCCCGAGCGCGGCGGAGTTCGTCGAGGCTGGCGGAAAGCCGACTCTGGTTCCGACGCAGTCGGCCGAGCGCCACGGCGCCGCCCGACGTCATCGTGGCGTAGACGATCGCGAGGACGTGGTCGTTGACCGAGGTGAAGGTGTCCCACGACAGACCCAGGCCCAAGAAGGTGATCGCGGTCGCGGCGACGAGCCAGATCATCCCCGTCGCCGCGCTGGCGACGGTGTACAGGGCGATGACCGAGGCGATCGGCCCTCCGGTGAGGAAGAGGGCGGGCAGGGCCAGGGCGAGCGAGAGCAGCGGCAGCCGCCGGCGCAGCAGCAGGCCCGCGGCCCCCACGAGCGTCAGCACCAGCTCGAGCATGTCGGTGGTGTAGAGCCCGAGCACCCCGTCGAGCGCGGCGACGGCGACGAGCCCCAGGTCGATCAGCACATCGCGGCGCTTCATCGCGCCTCCTCGTCGCGGAGCAGCCCCGCGCGCTCCGCCACGAGGGCCGCCTGCACGCGACCGTCGACGTCGAGCTTGCCCAGGATCGTGCTGATGTGCGCCTTGACGGTGGCGGGGCTGAGGAACATCGCCGCCCCGATCTGGATGTTCGACAGCCCCCGACCCAGCTGCACGAGGATCTGACGCTCGCGCGGACTCAGCGCGTCGATCAGGTGGGTGTCGGCGGCGGGCTCGGGGCGCAGATACCCGGCCACCACCGCGCGACTCACGGTGGGCGAGAACACCACGCCGCCGCCGTGGAGGGTGCGCACGAGCTGGGGGAGCTGACGCGGATCGGTGTCCTTCACCAGGAACCCGGCCGCGCCCGCGTCGAGAGCCGAGGCGATGTGGTCGTCGGAGTCGAAGGTGGTCAGGATCGCCACCGTCATGTCCCACCCGGCCGAGCGGATGTCGCGGAGCACGTCGAGGCCGTTGCGTCCCGGCATCCGGATGTCGAGCAGGACCACATCGGGGCGGGCCTCGGCGAGGACCGCCATGGCGTGGACGCCGTCGGCGGTCGCCACGACCTCGATGTCGCCGGCGGCGCTGAGGATGTGCGAGAAGCCCGAGCGGATGAGCGCCTCGTCGTCGATGACGACGACGCGGATGACCGGAAAGGCGGTGGATGCCATGCGACCAGGCTAGGCACTCCGGGGGCCGCCCGGATCACCCGATCGGCCCGCCGCCGGGGCCGACCGGCTGATGTGCGGGACGCGGGGTCTCGCGAGCATGGAGAGGATGCCGGTGGTCGGCGTGCGCACGCTCGGGGAGGACCGATGGTCGCGGTGATGGACAAGGTGCAGACGGCGCCAGAGGCGGCTCGGGCCCCGCGGCCGGAGCGCGGCGCGCCTCGGTGGGACATCCCCGGGCTCCTGCGCCGTCGTGTCGGAACGCTCGGAGTCGCCATGGCGATCCTCGTCGTCAGCGTGATCACCATCGTCACGCAGAGCACGTTCGAGGCGGGCCCGTTCGACCTGCGCGACATGCTGCTCGCCCTGGTGCGCGTCGACGACCCGCTCGTGCTCCTCGCGACCGTCGTGCTGACCCTCGTCGTCTGCGGTCTGGCCGAGGGGCTGATGGGCACGCGTCGACTGCTCGCCGCCTTCGTGGGCGGCGGCCTTCTCGTCTGCGCGATCGGCGAGGTCATCGGGTGGTTCGAAGAAACTGTCATCCCCGAGGTCTCGCTGAACGTCACCCCCGACACCGGAGCGCCGCCCATCGCGGCGCTGCTGTGCGTCGCGATCGCCGCGAGCTGCTTCGCCTCGCCGCTGTGGCGCCGTCGCATCCGCATCGGCGGGGCCGTCCTCGCCGTGACGATGTTCCTCTACGCCGCGTCGGCGTCGGACCTGTACACGCTCATCGCCCTGCCCGTGGGCATGGCGACCGGCCTCGTGCTCGGCGGGACGCGGGCCGTCGGCGTCCCGCGCAGCTCTCTCCGCGAGAAGCGCGTGCTGCTCGCCGCGCTCACCGCCATCACCGCGATCGGACCGGTCGTCGCGACCCTCTGGGGTTCGGGGGCCGGCGTGCTGTCGGTCTACAGCTGGCTGTCGTACGACCCTCTGAACGTGGCCGACGGGCTCGTGTGCGCGATCGGTTCGACGGGCGCCCCGTGCCCGAGCTTCGTCGCGACGTACACCGAGCTCCAGCCCGCCTCGGGGTGGATCGCCGCGCTTCCCCAGCTGGTGCTGCTGATCGCGGCCTGGGGGATCCTGCGGGGGCGGCGGGGTGCCCTCCACCTGGCCGTGGCGGTCAACGCCCTCACCTTCGTCGCGATGAGCATCCTGCTGATGCTGAGCGAGACCGACACGCTCGAGCAGCTCGCGACCGTGCGCGCCGCCTACGACGTCGCCGACGTCTGGCAGACGGTCGTCGGCATGGTCGTGGGCGCCGCCCTCCCGCTCCTCGTCGCCGCGCTGCTCATCCGGTTCCGCTCGGCCGTGCAGGTGCGCTCGACGCCCGCCGTGCGTCGGGCGTTCGTGCGGACGGTCGTGATCGCCGGCCTCGGGGCCCTGGCCCTGGCGCTGGTCGGGATCCTCGTGGCATCCGCCGACTTCCGTCCGTGGCCGAACGTGACGACGGTCCTCGCGACGCTGCCCCTGCGCCTCGTTCCGCCCTCGCTCCTTCCGCCCGAGGCGCTCGTGTTCGTGCCCATGACCGGGTTCGCGCAGGCCGTCTGGTACCTGCCGCCGCTGCTGTTCTGGGGGAGCGTGGTCGCCGCGACCGCCCGCTTCATCGTGCGCTCGGGGGCTGCCGAGGCCGCTCCGGATCGCGAGCGCGCGCGCTCGCTCCTCGCCGCGGGCTCAGGTGACACCCTCGGTCACATGACCCTCTGGCAGGGCAACGTGTACTGGTTCGCGGCCGAGGTCGAGGCGGCGATCGCCTACCGGGTGCGCGGAGGGTTCGCCGTGACCCTCGGCGGAGCCTTCGGACCGGATCGGGACGACCCCTCCGTCGGAGCGGGGTTCGTCGCCTTCTGCGAGGAGCACGGGTGGACGCCGGTCTTCTACAGCGTCGACGACGCCGAGCGCGAGCGGCTCGCCCCCTTCGGCTGGTCGGCGCTGCAGGTGGCCGAGGAGGCTTTCCTCGACCCGCAGACGTGGACGCCCGCCGGCAAGAAGCGTCAGGACGTGCGCACCGCGACCAACCGCGCCGCGCGTGAGGGACTGACCGCGAGATGGGCGCGGTGGAGCGAGCTGTCGTTCTTCGACCGCGGGCAGATCCGCGCGATCTCCGAGGCATGGGTCTCGGACAAGACGATCCCCGAGATGGGCTTCACCCTCGGCTCGACGGACCAGCTCGACGACCCCGAGGTGCGCCTGCTGGTCGCGCGAGACGGATCGGGGCGCATCACGGCGTTCACGAGCTGGATCCCGATCCACCGCGACGGGGCGATCGCCGGATACGCCCTCGACGTCATGCGCCGGCGCGACGACGCCATGCCCGGGGTCATGGAATTCCTCATCGGCGACGCCGTCGAACGGCTGCGCGAAGACGGGATGACCGTGATGAGCCTGTCGGGCTCGCCTCTCGCTCGACACTCGGTCGCCGACGAGGGTGCGCTCGGTCCCCTCGACCGCGGGTTGGACGTGATCAGCGGCCTTCTCGAGCCGGCCTACGGGTTCCGCTCGCTCGCGAACTTCAAGAAGAAGTTCCAGCCCGACTTCGCGCCGCTGTGGATGATCTATCCGGATGCCACGCAGATCCCCGCCATCGCCATCGCGCTGGTGCGCTGCTACATCCCGGGGCTCACCCTCCGCTCCGCCGCCTCGTTCGCCGCGCAGCTGCGTCGGCCGCGGGAGGCCGCCTCGCGATGACCCTGTCCGTCTCGTCACGAGGACACAGGGATGCCACGAGAGCATGCCGCGCGGTGGGGGCCGCGCCGGGGCGTGAGGCGACGCGCGAGCGGCGATACATTGAGGGCGGAATGAACGGGCGGCGCGGGGGTGCCGTCGCTTCCCAGAGGGGGGACTCGCCGTGCACAGAGCATCGATGCCGACCAGAGGGCGCGCGCCGATCAGAGGGGCGCTCGCCGCGGTGCTCGCCGCGACGATCGCCGTCGTGATGTCGGGTTGCTTCATGATCCCCCTCGTCGACGGGCGATCCCCATTCGACGACCCCTTCGGCTCGAGCGAGAGCGACATCGAGAAGGCGATCCCCCCGATTCAGGCGGCGCTCGACGAGAGCGGTGCCGGTGGTGACCGCTGGCACCTGGTGGCGGAGTCCGCGAGCGAGAACTGCGAGGGCCCGTGCAATCTCTACGTCGCGGTGCGCGTCGAGCCCGCCGACGTCGACGATCCCGACCGATGGGTGTCCGAGGAGGTGCTGCGCGAGACGCTGATCGCCGTGGTTCCGGTCGCGGAGAGTCAGCGCGTGGACGTTGCCGTGGTCTCCGGGTATCGAAAGAACGAGTACGGAGGCCCGATCAGCGCTGAGCTCTCGACCGCTGTCGAGTCGCTCTTCGGCGAACGAGTGCGTAGCGACCAGTTCTCTGCCACCTC
The DNA here is from genome assembly GCF_029761935.1 of Microbacterium testaceum. NCBI lineage: Bacteria > Bacillati > Actinomycetota > Actinomycetes > Micrococcales > Microbacteriaceae > Microbacterium > Microbacterium testaceum. The sequence continues at coordinate 1,887,823 of NZ_CP121699.1, read as the reverse complement.
GGACGAGAGCTACGGCGATGCGGAGGTGCACGCGTTCACGCGGACGCACACGAACGTCCTCGCGAGCATGGGCCTGGGCTGACCGGCTCCGTCGACGGCGGTCACGCCCACTCGGCGGTGGCGGGAACGACGCCGTGAGCGCGGTCGCTCGCCTCGGTCGCGTCGCGCAGCCATGCGGCCCCGCCGGGACGCACGCGGGCGTCCTCGGCGGTGAGACACTCGTCGGTGACGTCCATGCGCCCGAGGTGCACGTTCGTCTGCCGCGGAATCGGGTAGAGCGCCGATAGGGCCTCGCGGGGACGCTCGAGGGTCGAGTCACCGGTCGCAAGAACGGGCCGTTCCTGCGGAAATCGTCCTGTCCCGGTCGCGAAGCCTGGCCTCGTGACGTCGTCCGGCGCGCTCCGCTCAGCGGGCGTCGGGCCGCTGGTACACGTCGGGGACGTCGTCGCCATCGGCATCCACCGCTTCGTCCTGCGCGAGCTGCATGTAGCGGCGGTTGCGCACCAGCAGCACGGCGGAGGCGAAGACGGATGCCAGGATCGAGGCCGCCATGATCGCGATCTTCGCGTCGTCGGTGTGCGGGGAGCCCTCGGGGAAGCTCAGCTCGGCGATCAGCAGCGACACGGTGAATCCGATGCCGGCGAGCAGGCCGACGCCGGCGAGGTCGATCCACTTCAGCGCCGGGTCGAGCCGAACCTTCGTCACGAGGGTCAGGATGCGCACGCCGAGCAGGATGCCGATCGGCTTACCGAGAACGAGACCGGCCACCACACCGATGGTCACGGGGTCGGTGAGCGCCCGCATGACGCCCTCGCCCCCGCCGACCGCGACCCCCGCGGCGAAGAATGCGAAGATCGGCACCGCGATGCCGCTCGACAGCGGCCGGAAACGGTGCTCGAACTGCTCGGCGAGATCCATGCCGTGGTGCTCGGGCTGTCGGCGCGAGGCGGCGACGGGAATGGTGAAGGCGAGGGCGACACCGGCGATCGTGGCGTGCACGCCCGACGCGTGCAGGAAGGCCCACGCGGCGAAGCCGATCGGCAGCAGCACGACCCACGCCCCCCACGCGTGGCGCGAGAACCACGCCCGCGCCCGGTGGGCGATGACGCCGTAGATCACGACGAGCACCGCGAAGACGGCCAAAGGAAGCAGCGAGATGTCGCTGGTGTAGAAGATCGCGATGATCGCGATGGCGATGAGGTCGTCGACCACCGCGAGGGTCAGCAGGAAGATGCGCAGGGGCCCGGGCAGGTGCGAGCCGACGAGTGCGAGCACGGCGACGGCGAACGCGATGTCGGTCGCGGTCGGGATCGCCCATCCGGCCAGCAGGCTCGGCTGCGTGTGCACGATGGCGACGTAGATCAGGGCCGGAACGGCGACGCCCGCGAACGCCGCCGTGACCGGAACGATCGCGGTGCCGAAGCGACGCAGGCTGCCGCTGACGATCTCGCGCTTGAGCTCGAGGCCGACCATGAAGAAGAAGACCGCGAGCAGGCCGTCGGCCGCCCACGTGCCGAGGCTCAGGTCGAGGTGCCACGGCTCGTAGCCGAAGCGGAAGTCGCGCAGCGCGAAGTAGGCGTCGGAGGCCGGCGAGTTCGCCCAGACGATCGCGACGATCGCGGCGACGACCAGCAGCATGCCGCCGACGGATTCGCGGCGGAGCAGCGTCGTGACGCGGTGGACTTCGGCGTAGCCGGGCCAGCTCGGCGCGCGGGTGGTGTCGTGGCTCATGAGGCCTCCTGAGGGGTCGATCGACGAAATGTCGACCAGACTTCCCGACGCACCGGGAGCCAGTTTACCGTGCCGCCGCTGTCGCTTGCCGTGCGCCGAGATCACCGGCGATCGTCGAGATCACCCGCATGGCGGGTCGCCTCGCGAAACGCGGGTGACCTCCGCGCCGCGGCGGGCGACGAGGGGAGGGGATGCCGGGACCCCGGCGGCTCAGCTCGGGTCGCCGCCCAGGGGACCCACCGCGGGGATGGGGCCGCCGTCGTCGGCGCCGGTCTTGCGGGCGCGGGCGATCGCGTTGCCGAGGTGGTAGATCAGCAGGGCCGCGACCGATCCCAGCACGATGGCACCGAGCTGGAAGTCGCCCCATTGCATGGTGAACCCGGCGATCGCGAGCACCAGCGCGACCGCGCCGGTGTACTGGTTGACCGGGCGCGAGAAGTCGACGCGGTTGTCGACCCAGATCTTGATGCCGATGATGCCGATCAGGCCGTAGAGCGCCGTCGTGACGCCGCCGAGGACACCCGCGGGGATGGTGTTGAACACCGCGCCCACCTTGGGGGAGAGGCTCAGCACGATCGCGGTGATGCCGGCGACCCAGTACACCGCGGTCGAGTAGACGCGGGTCGCGGCCATGACGCCGATGTTCTCGCCGTAGGTCGTGGTTCCCGAGCCGCCGAAGGTTCCCGCGAGGGTCGTGGCGACACCGTCGGCGATGAGGGCGCGACCGGTGGAGCGGTTGGCCGTGGCATCCGTCATCGCCGCCACACCCCGCACGTGACCGACGTTCTCGGCCACGAGCACCAGCACGACGGGGAGGAACATCGCGATGACCGACCAGGTCGCCGGCGTCGTGAAGTCGGCGATCTCGAAGGTCGGCAGGCCCACCCACGGGGCCTGCGCCACGGCGTCGAAGTCGATGAGCGTCTCGCCCGAGACCGCCTGGATGATCACGGTCGCGACGTAGCCCACGATCACGCCGAGGAAGATCGAGATGCGACCGAGGAAGCCCCGGAACAGCACGCTGAACAGGATCACCGCGACGAGCGTGATCGTGCCCGGCAGGGGCTGCAGCTGAAAGTTCGACCATGCGACGGGGGCGAGGTTGAAGCCGATGAGGGCGACGATCGCGCCCGCGACCACCGGCGGCATGACCTTGTCGACCCAGCCGAGACCGACGAACTGCACGATGAAGCCGATGACGGCCAGCAGCACGCCGACGGCGACGATGCCCGCCAGGGCCGAGCCCGTCCCGGCCGTCGCCGTGGCGGCGGTGATCGGCGCGATGAACGCGAACGACGAGCCGAGGTAGCTGGGGAGGCGGTTCTTCGTGATGAGCAGGAACAGCAGGGTGCCCACACCCGAGAACAGCAGCGTCGTCGACACCGGGAAGCCGGTGAGCACCGGCACGAGGAACGTCGCGCCGAACATCGCGATGACGTGCTGGAGGCCGATCGCGATCGTCGCGCCCCAGTTCAAGCGCTCGCCGGGGGCGACGACGGCCCCGGGCTCGACCGTGCGGCCGTTGCCGTGCAGCTTCCAGCGGAACATGTGTCTCCTCAGGTGGGGGTGTGGCCGAGACCGTACGCGCTCGGCGAGAACGCACCGTTTCGTCGAGGATGCGATGCGGTTTCGGCGAACGGATGCGGTTTCGAGAGAGGGCGGGTCAGACGCCGGTCAGCAGACGCAGCAGCGTCGCGTAGCGCTCGCGCGTGCGCTCGACGATCTCGTCGGGAAGGACGGGCGGCTCGCCCTGCTTGTCCCAGTTCGCGGCGAGCCAGTTGCGCACGATCTGCTTGTCGAAGCTCGCCATGCGCTCGGCGGGCGTGGATCCGGTGCGCCAGGCCTCGGCGTCCCAGTATCGCGAGGAATCCGACGTGAGCACCTCGTCGGCGAGCGTCAGCACGCCGTCGGAGTCGTAGCCGAACTCGAACTTCGTGTCGGCGAGGATCAGCCCACGGGCCTCCGCCGTCGCGGACGCACGACGGTAGATCTCGAGCGACAGGTCGCGCAGGGCGGTGGCCGTCTCGACCCCGACGAGCTCGACCGAGCGCTCGAAGGTGATGTTCTCGTCGTGCTCGCCCATCGGCGCCTTGAAGGCGGGGGTGTAGAGCGGTTCCGGCAGGCGATCGCCGTCGGTCAGGCCTTCGGGCAGAGGGATGCCGCAGACCGTGCCCTCCGCCTGATACTCGGCCCAGCCCGAGCCGGTGAGGTAGCCGCGCACGACGCACTCGATCGGCTGCATGTCGAGGGACCGGACGAGCATCGAGCGCCCCTGCACGGCATCCGGGATCAAGGACACCGGGTCGTCGCCCCGCAGTGCGTGGTCGGCCGCCAGGTGGTTGGGGAGGGAACGGCCGCCATCGGCGCCGGCGAGCTGGTCGAACCACCACAGGCTGAGGGTGGTCAGCAGTTCGCCCTTGTCCGGGATGCCGGGGGAGAGGACCTGGTCGAAGGCGCTCACGCGGTCGCTGGCGACGACGAGGAGGTGCGCGGGGGCCTCGCCCTCGACGGTGTCCGAGGGTACGTAGAGGTCGCGCACCTTGCCGGAATAGACGTGGCGGAAGCCCGGGAGCTCGAGCGGGGGAGCGGAGGTCACCCGCTCATTATTGCGGGTGCGCGCGCCCCGCATCGGCGCGGATTGTGGCACACAGCCCGCGCGAGCGCCTGCCCCCCGGCCGCGACGACCCGCCTGACTACCCTCGGGAAAATGACCGATGACACCCCCGGACCCGCGGTCGCCATCGACCCCCACGCGGGCAGCAGCCACAAGACGATTCGCGGCTGGGTCTTCTGGCCTGCCGCGGGCATCGCCCTCGCGTTCATCGCCTTCGCGTTGTTCTTCCCCGCGGCCGCCGAAGCCACCTTCGCCTCGGTGCAGACCTTCATCGTGTCGACCTTCAACTGGTACTACGTGCTGATCGCGGCGTTCTTCGTCGCCTTCGCGCTCGCGATGGGCTTCAGCCGCTTCGGCAATATCACGCTCGGGCAGGACGACGACGAGCCGGAGTTCTCGACGATCTCGTGGTTCTCTCTCTTGTTCGCCGCCGGCATGGGTATCGGCCTGGTCTTCTACGGGGTGAGTGAGCCGCTGAGCCACTTCGTCTCGCCCCGCCCCGGTGTCGAGGGCACTCCCGCCGAGCTCGCGCAGCAGGCGATGTCGCAGACCTTCCTGCACTGGGGCGTGCACGCGTGGTCGATCTACGTCGTGCTCGGTCTCGCGCTCGCCTACGCCTTCCACCGCCGTCGTCGGCCGCGCACGATCCGCTGGGCTCTCGAGCCGATCCTGGGTGCGCGTCTGGTCCAGGGCGGGTGGGGCAACGCGATCGATGTCGCCGCCCTCGTCGGCACGCTGTTCGGTGTCGCCACCTCGCTCGGCCTGGGCGTCATCCAGATCAGCGCGGGCCTCGACTTCCTCGGCGTCGTCCCGCCCAGCATCATCAGCCAGGCGATCATCATCGGCATCATCACCGGGTTCGTCCTCTTCTCACTCCTGTCCGGCGTCGGCAAGGGCATGAAGTGGCTCTCGAACATCAACCTCGTGCTCGCGGGTCTCCTCATGCTGTTCCTGCTGTTCACCGGTCCGACGGAGTTCCTGCTGCGCGACGTGGTGCAGTCGATCGGCAACTACATCCAGAGCTTCGTCGGGCTCTCTTTCACCGTCAGCGCCTACGCGGGCGATGACGGTGTCGCCTGGCAGGGCGCGTGGACGGCGTTCTACTGGGGCTGGTGGATCTCGTGGGCGCCCTTCGTCGGCATCTTCATCGCGCGCATCTCGCGGGGTCGTACCGTGCGCGAGTTCGTGGTCGGCGTCATCCTCGTTCCGACCCTCGTCGGCATCCTGTGGTTCACGGTGCTCGGTGGCACCGCGATCTACGGCGAGCTCACGGGCACAGCGACCTACACCGGGCCCGACGGGTCGGTCGATGTGTCGACGGCTCTCTTCCAGATGCTCGAGAACGTCCCGGCATCCGGGATCTTGATCGTCGGCTTCCTCATCCTCATCGCGGTGTTCTTCGTGACGTCCGCCGACTCCGGTGCCCTGGTGATGAGCATGATCGCCACCGGCGGCGAAGAGGAGCCCAAGAACTGGGTGCGCGTGTTCTTCGCCCTCGCCACCGCGGTGATCGCGTTCGCCCTGCTCATCGCGGGTGGTCTGAACGCGCTGCAGACCGCGGCGATCAGCATCGCTCTGCCCTTCAGTGTCGTGCTGCTCGCGATCTGCTGGGCCACGGTGGTGGCGTTCCGCCGCGAGATGAAGGCGTACGACAAGGCCGAGCGGGCGCAGCTGCGCGACTCGATCGGCGAGCACTACGGCCTCGAGGTCGAGGAGCCCAACCAGCGGGGAATCTTCGGCATCCCGGTGCGCTGGCGTCAGCGTCGCGCGGTGACGGCACCGGCAGAGAGCCGGACGGAAGCGGACGCGCCTGCCGAGGTCGCGAACGATTCCTCGTCGGCCTGAGTCCCGGCATTCGGAACCTGTCCCGAGCACGCCGCGCCCCGACCGGGTGCGGCGTGCTCTGCGTCGGGCGCACGCCCTCGCCGCCGGCGGGCGTCCGCGGGATGACCGACCCCGCGCGGCGAGGCGGAGGTGCGTCGGACACCCGATGTTCATCCGCGCGGGTTCGCGAGGCGTGGCGAGACCGCGTATAGTCCATGTGGACTAGTCGACACGGACCATGAGGAGGATGGATGCTGCAGACCAGCCGCCTCACCCCCGTCGCCGTCATGATCCTGGCCACGCTCCGCGAGGCCGACATGCACACGTACGAGCTCGTGCGTTTGTTGAAGGAACGTCGCGACGACCGGCTCATCCCGCTGCAGAAGGGCACGATCTACCACACGGTCGCCCGCCTCGAACGCGACGGACTCCTCGCCGAAGCCGGCGTCGATCGCGACGGCAACCGCCCCGAGCGGACCACCTACACGCTCCGGGATGCCGGCCATCGGGCCCTCGAAGAGTGGGTGCGCGCCGAACTGCCCCGCATCGACAGGCCGAGTGAGTTCCGCGTCGCCCTCTCCGAAGCCCACAATCTCGACCGCGCCGAAGTCATCGACCTGCTCGACCAGCGTCGCGCCGAGCTCGTCGCCTCGGTCGAGGACCATCACGACGGGTTGACCGCCGCGGCCGAGCGCGAAACCCCCGAACAATTCCTCATCGAGCTGCGGCGCCAGTCCGCTCTGCTCGACGCCGAACTCGCGTGGCAGGACTCCCTGCGTGCGCGCCTCGCCGATCGCTCCCTCGCCTGGGGCATCGCCGAAATCCCCGAACACATCAAGAAGAAGCACCGCGTCTCAAAGGAGACCACCCCATGACCGACTCCCGCGCCGCCTCGGCATCCACCACCGGGTCTCACAAGACCCACGAACGCAGCCCCTGGCCGGCCCTCTGGGCCCTGGTCATCGGGTTCTTCATGATCCTGGTCGACACCACGATCGTCTCGGTCGCGAACCCCGCCATCAAGGCCGCCCTCGACCCCGACACCAACAACCTCGACAACGTCGTGTGGGTCACCAGCGCCTACCTGCTGACGTACGCGGTCCCGCTGCTGATCACCGGCCGTCTCGGCGACCGCTTCGGCCCGAAGAACATCTACCTCACGGGCCTCGCGCTCTTCACGCTCGCCTCGCTCGCGTGCGGTCTGGCGCCCTCCCTCGAGGTGCTGATCGTCGCCCGCGCCGTGCAGGGTCTCGGTGCCGCGCTGATGACGCCGCAGACCATGGCCGTCATCACCCGCACCTTCCCGCCGCAGAACCGTGGGGCGGCCATGGGCCTGTGGGGCGCCACCGCCGGTGTCGCGACCCTCGTCGGCCCTCTCGCCGGCGGCCTGCTCGTCGACGGCCTCGGGTGGGAGTGGATCTTCTTCATCAACATCCCCGTCGGCATCATCGGCTTCGTCGCCGCCGTCATCCTCGTGCCGCAGCTGCCGCGCACTGCGCACAAGTTCGACATCCTCGGCGTCGTGCTCAGTGCCGTCGGACTCTTCCTCATCGTGTTCGGCCTGCAAGAGGGCGAGCACTACTCGTGGGCCGCGTGGATCTGGGCGATGGTGGCCGCGGGTGTCGTCGTCATGGCGCTGTTCGTCTGGACGCAGGCGCGCAGCAAGGGCGAGCCGCTCGTTCCGCTCGCGCTGTTCCGCGACCGCAACTTCTCGATCGCCAACCTCGCGATCGCCGCGGTCGGCTTCACCGTGACGAGCATGGCGCTGCCGCAGATGTTCTACCTGCAGCTCGCCCGCGGTCTCACCCCGACCGAGTCGGCGCTGCTGCTCGTGCCGCTCGCGATCCTGTCGGGCGTGCTCGCCCCCTTCGCGGGCAAGCTTCTCGACCGCACCGACCCGCGCTTCCTGCTCGTGCCGGGACTCCTGCTGGTCGGCGGCTCGCTGGGGCTGTACGTGGCGCTCATCCTGAACGACGCCCCGATCTGGATGTTCCTGATCCCCTCCGTCTTCATGGGCATCGGAAACGCCGGCATGTGGGGGCCGCTCGCCACCACTGCGACGCGCAACCTGCCGCCGCGTCAGGCGGGCGCGGGCGCCGGCATCTACAACACGACCCGCACGGTCGGATCGGTCATCGGCTCGGCATCCATCGCCGCGTTCATGCAGGCCCGTCTCGAAGCGAACCTGCCCGGTGCTGCCGACGCATCGGCCAGCTTCGGCGGGGGCGCGCTTCCGCCCCAGGTCGTCACCGGCTTCTCGCAGGCCATGGGCGAGTCGCTCACCCTGCCGATCATTGTGATCGCCCTGGGCCTCGTCGCGGTGCTGTTCATGCGTCGGCCGTCGATGATCCGGCCGCACGGCGCTCCGCGCGACGCGGTTCCGGCCCAGGCGGCCCAGGCGGCTCCCGCCGCGGCGGGGGAGTAGCCCGCGCGATCGAACGCCGTCGTCCCTCCGCGGGGCGGCGGCGTTCGGCGTTTCATCGGGAGGGATGATGCGCGGATGCCGCGGACTCGGTCCTGCGCCCGGGGAGGGGCTTCTGCTCGCGATGCGAGGATGCGCGGCAGGATGGGGGGATGGCCCGGCAGCGCGCTTTTCCTCACCGTCCGCGCACGACCGTGACGATGCACGAGGGCGATGTCGTCGCGGTTCCGCTCGACGACTCCGCGTGGGGCGCGCTGCACGTCGTGTCGCTTCGGCGCTCGGGTCCGGTGAGTCGGTCGGCGTTCGTCGCCGGTGTACTGCCGTGGCGCGGGGAGGCTCCGCCGCGTGCGGACCAGGTGGAGGGGCTCGCCGTCGTCACTCAGGCCCTCGTGGGGAAGGAGCTGTTCACCGACGGTCTGCTCGAGATCGTGGCGAACACCCCCGTCGTTCCGACGTCGTTGCCGAACAACTTCCGCGACAACGGGATCGGTGTGCGGGTCAATGTCTGGGGGTGGCGCGCCGCGATCGATCAGGTGCGGGCCTGGCGACCTTCGCCGGACTGAGCGAACCGCACCGGGCGGTGCGCGGGAGGCGCCGCAACGGATTCTCGCCCACACCGCTTCCCCGGCACCCACGACACCCGACCGGTGCGGAGTTGGGGGGGGGGGGGGGCACCGGCCGGGCGGCCTCGAGGTCCGCATCGCGGAACACGACGAAGACGAGGCGGCGGGGCGTTTCGTCACGCCGCGGGGGGAAGTTACTCGGTGATCCGGCGTCCGCGCTGTCGGGACCCCGCGTCACGTACGCCGTTGAGGCGTCGAACGAGGACGAAGCTGGCAGTTGGTCGCCAATGTCTGCGCATCCGCCTAGGGAAAATGTGAGAGGCGCATACTTCGAAGACCGGAGATCATGTGCACGTCGTCGACGTTCGCTTAGTGCCTCTTCGTCATCAGACAGGGGCCACTCATGGCCACGTCCCGTTTTCTCCGCCCCCTCACTCTCTCCGCCACCGGTGTCGGCCTCGCAGCAGTCATGGGGGTCGCGTTGATCTCCCCCGCCTCGGCCGCGACCGTCATCGACGGCCCGGTCGATCTCGGTACCGCCAGCACCTACGGAGTGCTCGGTGCCAGCGCCGTCACCAACACCGGCCCCACACTCGTCAACGGCGACCTGGGGCTCTCTCCCGGGACGTCCATCACCGGCTTCGGTGGCCCGACGGACGGCGTGGTCAACGGCACCGTCCACCAGACCGATGCCGCGGCCGCCCAGGCGCAGCAGGACGCTCTGACGGCGTACGGCACCGCGGCCTCGCTGACGCCGACCCGCACAGGACTCGATGAGCTCAACGGGCTCTCGCTGTCGCCCGGCGTCTACTCAGGTGGCGCTCTGGCCCTCGCCGACACGGGCGCTCTGACCCTCGCCGGAGACGCCGACTCGGTGTGGGTGTTCCAGGCGGCATCCACTCTCACGATCGGATCCGGGAGCCGGATCACGATCACCGGCGGAGCGACCTCGTGCAACGTGTTCTGGCAGGTGGGCAGTTCGGCTACCCTCGGTACCGCCGCAGACTTCCAGGGAACGGTACTTGCACAGCAGTCCGTCACCGCGACCACCGGCGCAACCGTCCAGGGCCGACTCATCGCTCAGAACGGTGCGGTGACCCTCGACACCAACACGATCAACGCATCCACCGGTTGCCCTCCTCCCGGCACGGTGTCGGAGACGACCGCTCCGACCATCACCTCGCCCCCGCCGGGCGACGCCACCGTCGGTGAGGGCTACACCGCGACCATCACCGCCGCGGGGAACCCCACACCGACCGTCACCGTGACCGGGCTGCCTGGGGGTCTCGTCTTCGACGGCAGCACCGGCGTCATCTCGGGCACGCCCACGACCCCCGGCGACTACGTCGTGGTCATCACCGCGTCGAACGGCACCTCGCCCGACGCGACGCAGACCGTCACCCTCGTCGTCGGTCAGCCGGCCCCCGCGCCCAGCCCGTCTCCGTCGTCGCCCGGCGCGAGTCCGGCACCGTCGGCATCCACTCCGGCGGCTGGAAACGCGACTCCGCCCCCGGGAACGCGTGCGAACACTCCCGGTGGACTCGCCGTCACGGGTACCGATCCGACGATGGCGATGGCTCTCGCCGGCGGGTTGCTCGCCGCAGGGCTCGTGGTCGTCGTCATCGCCCGCCGCCGCGCGCGGCGCTCCTGATCGATTCCCCACGAACGCGAGGCCGGTGATCCCTGAGGGGTTACCGGCCTCGAGCCTTTTGCGCAGGGTGAGAGGACGTCCATCACGCATCTCCCGCCGTCCTCAGCGGGACGCCGGGGTGATCCAGCTTGACCGCGACGTGTCCTGCCACGTGATCGAGACGCGGTGGGAGTCCGCGTTCGACTTTGCCGAAGCCCGCGAGACGTGTCCGCCGGCCGAGAAGCGCATCTGTGGTCGCCGTTGTCGTCGTGGGCTCAGCCGTCGAACGCGTCGCGCCGGACGAAGGCCGCGTCGTCGGGCAGTTGCTCGACGAGATCCGGCGGGCACTCGGTGCCCAGTTCGCGGGTCGTCGTCGCGGGCGTCCGGCCGAACGTCGCGGTCACGTCCCAGCAGCTGTAGACCTCACTCGGACCGTTGTAGAGCCCGCCGCCATCGCGGGGGAGGTCCGGCCGGGGACCCGACGAAAGGAAGACGGAGAAGGTAGCGGTGGGCCCGACGATGTGCAGGTCGTAGACGACCATCGCGCCTTCGCGGACATCGGGTGGTGTCTGTCCCATGCGATCCCACGCGGCATTCCGGAGCCCCGTGAGCACGGTCCCGGTCTCGCGCTGCGAGACATCGAGGAGCGCCCCCACCTTCTCGTGCGCCATCGTCTGCCGCCAGAGCACCGCGTCGACGTCCTGGCGCCCCCTCTCCGAGGAGCACCCCGCGAGCCCCAGGACCACGGCGCTCAGCCCGAGCGCGACAACACTCCGCGCCCGCATCACGCCCGCCGCTCGCAAAGCAGCGCCCCCACCGGCCGGGCGCCGAGGGTCGCGCGCGTGTGGGTCTCGACGACGTCGAAGCCCGCGGCATCCGCTCTCCGCCCCAGCTCCGCGGCGGGCCAGCGATAGGCGCGGGTCACAGCGTGATCGAACGCCTCGATGCTCTCTCCGACGAAGAAGCCGAGCAGCAGCCGCCCGCCCGGACGGAGCGTTCGGGCGAACTCCCGCAGCGGGACAGCGATACGAGCGGACTCGTGGTGGATCGTCGAGAACCACGACAGGATGCCGCCGAGTGCCCCGTCCCCCACCTCGAGCTCGTCGATCGAGCCGAGATCGAACCGGATGCCGGCATGGGTCGCCCGCGCGTGCGAGATGAACCGCGGCGCGAGGTCGACGCCCCGCACGTCGAGGCCGCGCTGGGACAGATGGCCCGTCCAGTGGCCGGGGCCGCAGCCAGCGTCGAGGACCGGGCCGGTGACCGCGGTGGCCCAGGCGTCGACGACGCTCCGGTCGACCGGGTGGACGGCATCCATCGTCCCGAGGGTGGCGATGTACTCGGTCGCCCGGGCGTCGTAGGCGGTCGGACTCATTCGTCCGAGGGTACGGCGGTCGCGCCGAGCGCACGACGATCACCGCCGGCCCGTCACGTTGCGAGGTCCAGGCGCGAGAGCACCCGCGGCGGACGTCGCGCAGCGTGTCCCCCATATGGGGGACAAGCTGATAGTTTGAACGTCGGCTTCACCGTCCGGGTGTGCCCCCACGCATTCCGCCCGGGCGGTGAAGTCCTCCGACCGCCTCACGTTCGCGGCTCGCGGTCGGCAACCGTCGTCACGCCGACGCCCACGGCGAAGAGAGGGGGTGCGCGCTTTGTCAAGCACCCTCACCCCGAGCACGTCGTCACACCGCCGGGCGTACTGTCGAGAGTTCTGTATGGGATCGCGAGAACGAGAGAACCGGTGAGGGCATTCATGACCCCAGTTGCGGAGGCCGCATCGCCCATCGCGACGGCCCTCGAACGGTACATGCGCGAGCGTGACCGCTGTCTCACGCAAGCGCGACGCCTCCTCGATCTGAACAACGTAGACGTCCTCGCCATCGTTCACATCGCCGAGAACCCCGGTATCCGACCGGGGCAGCTACGCACTCATCTGAACCTCACCTCCGGCGGCATCACCACCCTCGTCGACCGACTCGAGCAGCGAGACATCCTGCGTCGAGAATTCGACCGCCACGACCGGCGGGTGGTCCGCCTCCACGCGCAGATCGACCTCTCCGTCGACCCGTGGAAGTGCCTCGTCCGCTTCGACTCCGCCTTCGAAGCCGCCCTCGCGGACATCGATCCGGACCTCGAGCGTGACATCGTCGCCGTGCTCACCGCCGCGACCGACTCGGCCGAGCTCAAATAGCCCGGCCCGAGGGGCGTCGCGCCCTCGTGAACGACGACGACGGCGCGCCGTCCCGTGCGCGCCAGCCGGAGCGGACCGCCGGGCTCAGCCCCGGGTCACCCGCGCCGCGATGTCGGTGCGGTACTGCCCGCCCTGGAGACCGATCCGCTCCAGGCCGGCGTAGGCCGCCGCGCGCGCCTCGGTGAACGTCGTGCCGGTGGCGACGACGCTGAGCACTCGCCCACCCGTCGCGACGAGGTCACCGTCGCGCAGCGCCGTCGCGGCGTGGGCGACGTGGACGCCGTCGACCTCTTCGGCCTCGTCGATCCCGGTCAGCACGCGACCGGTGAGAGGGGCCTCGGGGTATCCCTCGCTCGCGAGCACGACCGTGACCGCGGTCGCCTCGGCGAAAGCGGGACGCGCCAGGTCCTCGAGCGTGCCCGAAGCCGCCGCCAGCAGAAGGCGGGACAGGGGGTCGATCAGACGCGGCAGGACGACCTGCGTCTCGGGGTCGCCGAAGCGGGCGTTGAACTCGATGACCTTCACGCCCTGCTCGGTCAGGATGAGTCCCGCGTAGAGGAGTCCGATGAAGGGGGTGCCCTCGGCATCCATCTGGCGGATCACGGGCTCGGCGATGTCGCGCGTGACCTGCGCCACGAACTCGTCCTCGCCGCCGAAGCGCTCCGTCAGCCAGGGGAGGGGCGAGTACGCCCCCATGCCGCCGGTGTTGGGGCCCTCGTCGCCGTCGCGCAGGCGCTTGAAGTCCTGAGCGGGGCTGAGGGGGGCGACGTGGTCGCCGTCGCTCAGGAAGAAGAGCGAGACCTCGGGGCCCGAGAGGAACTCCTCGATCAGCACGGCGCCGCTCGGCAGGTAGCTCTCGGCGTGAGCCAGGGCCGCCGCGCGGTCGGAGGTCACGATGACGCCCTTGCCCGCGGCCAGACCGTCCGCCTTGACGACGTACGGGGAGCCGAACCGGTCGAGGGCGGCCTCGACGGCGGCGGTGTCGTGCGCGCGGACCGATCCGCCGGTGGGGACGCCCGCGGCATCCATGATCCGCTTCGCGTAGGTCTTCGAGCCCTCGAGCTGGGCCGCGGCCTTGCCCGGGCCGAACACGGGGATTCCGTGCGCGCGCAGCGGGTCGGCGACGCCCGCGACGAGGGGCGCCTCGGGGCCGACGACGACGAGGTCGATCGCCTCGTTCTTCGCGAAGGTCAGGACGGCGGTGGGGTCCATCGGGTCGACATCGACGAGGTGCGCTTCGCGGGCGATTCCGGCGTTGCCGGGGGCGGCGAAGATCGCGTGCGACTCCTCTTCGGAGCGCAGCGCGAGGATGATGGCGTGCTCGCGCGCGCCCGAACCGAGGACCAGGATTCTCACGCGGACAGCCTACCGAGAGCGGGATCGCACCCTCGCGCCGCGGGCGCTACGCAGGACGCGCGACCGGCCGGCCGCATCGGGCGGGCACGCTTGGCTTCGCAGGCGTACGTTCTCCTGCGTTGTGTCGCGGTGGGTCCCGAGGGGGCGTCCCGACACCACGCAGGAGACCCGGCGACAGGGCGCGCCCGGGCCGGCGGTTCTCCCGTGTTCGCGCGCCGATCTCCTGCGTCGTGCCGCCACGCTCCGCGCGGCGCCCCCGCCACTGGCCCGCGGGTAGCGTGGATGCCATGCCTCCCCGCCGCATCGAGACCGGAGACGGCCGTGCCGCGCTCGCCGCGGTCGCTGCCGGAGACGCGCCGCGCCCGGCGACCGCCACGGCCGTGCGCTACCTGCTGCAGCTGCTCGTCGAGAAGGCCCCGGGCAACTCGGTCGAGATGCGCGTGCCGCCCTTCGGCGCGGTGCAGGTGATCGAGGGCCCCCGGCACACGCGCGGCACTCCGCCCAACGTGGTCGAGACCGATGCCGCAACCTGGATCGCCGTCGCGACCGGTCAAGAGAAGTGGGCGGATGCCGTGACCGCCGGCCGCATCGTCGCCTCGGGCGTGCGCGCCGACCTCAGCGCGTTGCTGCCGCTGCGGCCGTAGCCCGGGTCGCGGCATCCGCGGCTCTTCATCGAGGGCACGCGATCCGCGCGAGATCACACGAACGATCCGTGCACCGTCGCGCGGAACGCGTGACCTCGGTCGGCGCCCACGTCAGCGCCGCACCGGATCCCCGCCGCCGGCGAGGAAACGCTCGAGGTCCCGGCGCGTGGGCGCGGCCTCCCAGTCGCCGGGCACGAGGCAGGCCATCGCGCCGCAGGCGTTGGCGCGCACCAGCGTGTCGGCCACGTCGAGGCCCTCGAGGTGGGCGCTGAGGTAGCCCGCGACGAACGCGTCGCCCGCGCCGACCGTGTCGAGCGGATCGATGACGAAGCCGAGGGCCTCGGTGTCGCCCGCCGTGGTCAAGGCGGTGGCTCCATCCGGGCCGCGCTTGACCACCACGTGCTGCACGCCGGAATCGAGCAGCGACTCGGCGGCATCCGGGCTCATCAGGGCGAACTCCTCGACCCCGCCGAACACGAGGGTCGACATCGCCGCGATCTCGCGGAGGATCGGACCCGCGACCGCGGAGGACGCCAGGGCGGAGCGGTAGTTGACGTCGAAGCTGACGGGAACGCCGGCGGCGCGGGCGCGCTCGACGGCTGAGAACACGGCGGCGCGAGCGGTGTCGGACAGAAGGGGAGTGATCCCCGTCACGTGCAGCAGATCGGCGTTCTCGATCCATCCCGCCGGAACGTCGTCGGGCGCGAGGCGTGAGCCCGCCGAACCGCGGCGGTAGTAGTGCACGGCGGTGGATACCGCGGACGGGCGCTCCTTGAGCATCAGGCCCGTCGGGGCCTCGGCGTCGACGATCGCGTGCACGTCGAGTCCTTCTCCGCGCAGCTCCCGCGCGATGCGCTCGCCGAGCGGGTCGTCGCCGACGCGGCCGAGCCACGCGGCGTCGACGCCCAGACGGCGCAGGCCCACGGCGACGTTGGTCTCGGCACCCCCGATGCCGAGGGCGAGGCCCGCGGCGTGGCGGAGCGAGCCGACCTCGGTCGTCCGGGCGAGCGCCATCGTCTCGCCGAGGGTGACGACGCGGGTCACGCGGGTACGTCCGATCCCGCGCACACCGCGACGAACCGCTCGGCCCGCTCGCGGAGCGCGCCCAGGTCGCCGCCGCGGAACGCGTCACCGAGAAGCGGACCGCCGACGCTGACCGCCACGGCGCCCGCCGCGAGCCAGGCGGCCGCGCTGTCGGCATCCACCCCTCCCGAGGGGACGACGGCGATGTCGGGGAACGGTCCGCGCAGGTCCTTCAGGTAGCCGGGGCCGACCTGACCGGCCGGGAACACCTTCACCGCCGAGGCGCCCACCGCCCACGAGGCGAAGAGTTCGGTGGGGGTGAGGCCGCCGGGGACGATCGGCATGCCCGCGGCGACCGCGCGTTCGACCAGCACGGTCGAGGTGATCGGGGTGACGACGTAGTCCGCGCCGACGGCGATTGCGCGTTCGAGCTGGTCGAGGTTCGTGACCGTGCCGATGCCCAGGTCGCCGTCGAACGACGAGCGCAGATCCGCGAAGGCGTCGAAGGTGCCGGGGGTCGTGAGCGTCAGCTCGACGCTGCGCACGCCCGCCTCGGCGAGCGAGGCCAGCACGGGCGCGTAGTCCGACGCGGCGGATGCCCGCGCGACGACGACGAGCTTCGACGAGACAGTGCGGGAGGGAAGCTCACCAGTCATGGACGGTCCCGTCGAGCAGGCGGTTCACGGGCAGGTACGCCTTCGTGTACTCGAACGCGCCGGCGGCCTCTTCGTCGAGCTCGACGCCGAGACCGGGCTGGTCGCCCGGGTGCAGGAAGCCCTTGTCGAAGGTGAACGACGTTCGGAACACCTCGAGCGTCTGCTCGTTGTGCGGCATGTACTCCTGAATGCCGAAGTTGTGGATCGCGAGATCCAGGTGCAGCGCCGCCGCCATACCGACGGGCGAGATGTCGGTCGGACCGTGGATGCCGGAGCGGATGCCGTAAATCGCGGCGAAGTCGAGCAGCTTCTTCATCGCGGTGATGCCGCCGGTGTGGGTCACGGCCGAGCGCACGTAGTCGATCAGGCGCTCGGTGATGAGCGTCTGGTAGTCGTACACGGTGTTGAACACCTCGCCGATCGCGAGCGGGGTCGTCGAGTGCTGGCGGATGAGGCGCAGCGCCGTCTGGTCTTCGCCGGGGGTGGCGTCTTCGAGCCAGAACAGGTCGTAGGGCTCGACGTCCTTGGCAAAGCGCGCCGCCTCGATCGGCGACATGCGGTGGTGACCGTCGTGCAGGATGCGCAGGTCGGTGCCGAACTCCTCGCGGATCTTCGAGAAGACCCCGGGCATGTGGTTGAGGTACTGGCGCGTGTCCCAGGTCTCTTCGGCGGGGCGGTCGCCCGAGCGCTTAGCGGGCTCGTAGTCGTAGCGCACGCCCGGGCCGGCGGCCGAGACGCCGTAGATCTGTCCGAGGCCGGGGACGCCGGTCTGCACGCGCACGGCGGTGAAACCGAGCTCGCGGTATCCGGTGATCGCGTTAGAGAGGGCCTCGAAGTCGGTGCCCGAGGCGTGGGCGTAGACGCGCACGCCGTCGCGGCTCGCACCTCCGAGCAGTTGGTACAGCGGCATCCCGGCCTTCTTGGCCTTGATGTCCCAGAGCGCCATGTCGACCGCGGCGATCGCGGCCATGGTCACCGGTCCTCGGCGCCAGTACGCCCCGCGGTACAGGTACTGCCAGGTGTCTTCGATGCGGTCCTCGTCGCGGCCGATGAGCATCGAGGCGAGGTGGTCGGAGAGGTACGCCGCCACCGACAGCTCGCGGCCGTTCAGGGTGGCATCGCCCCAGCCGACGATGCCGTCGCTCGTGGTGATCTTCAGGGTGACGAAGTTGCGGCCGGGGCTGGTGACGATGACGTCGGCGGAGGCGATGCTCATATGCGGACTTTCTGGCGAAGGGAGGCGGCGGGTCGGAGCGGGGCACGATTCGTGGCCCCGGGGCGCTGGAGGGGGCAGCGCCCCACACGCGGGGGCGTCGGAGCTGGCCCCGGGGCGTCGAACGTGGACCCGGGGCCACGCCGGACGCCCCGGGAGGACGCGCGAGGGGAGAGGGATGCCGGGCGGGCCCGCCGTGACGAACCCGCCCGGGTGCGGGGCCGCCCGAGAGGGGCCCCGCGGGAATCACATCGCGGGGCGGGGATCCCGCAGATCGCGACCGGTCCACTCGGGGGCGACGATCGCGGCGACCAGGGCCGACGCGGTGAAGACGCCCATGAGCACCATGATCGGCACGATGCTGCCGGTGGCAGCGGCCACCCACGCGGCGGCGATGACCGGGCCGATGCCGGTGGCGACGATCGCGGCGACCTCGCGCACGACGGCGGTGAGGGTGTAGCGGTTGCGGGCGCCGAAGATCTCGGGGATCGAGATGTTCTCCATCGACGCCAGGCCCAGCACCGAGATGTTGTGGATGAGCGCGTAGCCGACGAAGATCGCACCGACCTCGCGGGAGTTGATCATCAGCAGCGTCGGCACGATCAGCACGAGCGACAGCGCCGACATCACGATGTACATGCGGCGGCGGCCGAACTTGTCGCCGAGGAAGCCGACGAGCGGAATCGTGAGGAACCCGATCAGCGACGAGACGATGACGATCTCGGGGCCGACCTCCTTCGAGATCGCGAGGGTGATCGTGATGAACGAGATGAGGTAGGTCTGCACGATGCCGGAGTTGCCGGCCTGGCCGAAGCGCAGGAAGAACGACACGAGCACGGCCTTGAGGGGCTTCTTCTGCAGCGACTCGAGCGTGCGGATGTCGTTGGTCTCGGTGGCGACCTTGCGCAGCTCGGTGCGCGAGAGCGCCTTGCCGTCGACGACGTCGGTGCGCTCTTCGAAGACGGGGCTCTCCTTGAGGTTGAAGCGCACCCAGAGAGCGAAGAGCATGATGATCGCGCTGCCGATGAAGGGGATGCGCCAGCCCCACGCGATGACGTCGCTCTCCATCATCACGGCGAGCAGGATCGCCCAGATGCCCGAGGCGAACAGCGTTCCGCAGTTGGTGCCGAGCGCGACGAGCGAAGCGACGACGCCGCGGCGGTTGTCGGGGGCGTACTCGGCGAGCATGACGCCCGCGCCCGAGATCTCGGCTCCGGCGCCGAAGCCTTGGGCGAGGCGGAGGACCACGAGGAGGATCGGAGCCAGGATGCCGACCTGCTCGTAGGTGGGCAGTATGCCGATCAGGGTGGTCGCGGCGCCCATGAGCAGGATCGTGTAGAACAGCACCTGCTTACGGCCGATCTTGTCGCCGATGCGGGCGAAGAAGAAGGCGCCGACCGGGCGGGCCACGTAGCCCACGCCGTAGGTGGCCATCGCCAGAACGACCGCCATCGCGGCGTCGCCCCCGGCGAAGAAGATCTGGCTGAACACGAGGGCCGCGGCGAGCGAGTAGAGCTGGAAGTCCATGAACTCCAGCGCGGTGCCGAGCCAGCCCGAGACGGCGGCGCGGGCGAGGTCGCCGACGGACCGTTTGGCGACGGGCGGCGACGTCGAGGCGTCGACGCCGGGGGCGGATGAGCTGCTCATCGGATTACTCCTTCGTAGGTGATGCGTAGCGGGATCGCTGGGTGTCGGGGGATGTTCGAGGGGCCCGCTCAGAGAGCGAGCAGGACTTTGGCGGATGCCGAGGAGTCCCGCGCCACGGCGAACGCGCTGACCGCGTCGGCGGCGGGGACGACGTGCGACACGACGGTGTCGAGCGCGTCGGTCGAGGCGAGCATCGCGATGGCATCGTCGATCTCGGTCGAGAAGCGGAAGGCTCCGCGCAGCGTCAGCTCCTTCGCGAGCATCGGGGCGAGGTTCACCCCGAGTTCGGCATCCGGCAGCATGCCGACCTGCACGACGGTGCCGGCGCGGCGGACGGCGCGGACCGCCTGGGTGAGGGCCACTCCGACGCCGGAGCACTCGAAGACGACGTCGAACGACTCGTTCTCGATCGCGTCGGTGCCCACGAGGAAGGTCTCGGCCGCACCGAGGGCGCGGGCGCGCTCGAGCGGTTCGGGGCGCACGTCGCTCGCGCCGACCAGCTCGGCTCCCGCGTGCACGGCGGCCGCCGCGACCAGCAGGCCGATAGGGCCGGACCCGATGACGAGCGCCCGCTTGCCGGAGAGGTCGCCCGCGAGGCTCACCGCATGGATGGCGACGGCGAGGGGCTCGGCGAGGGCGGCGCGCTCGAGCGACAGCCCCTCGGGCAGGACGCGGATCATCTGTTCCTCGACCACGAGCAGCTCGGCGGCTCCGCCCTGTCGGTGGGGGAAGCCCGCGGCGCTGCCGAGGTAGTCGCCGCCCGCGCGCAGGTGCGGGCGCTCCTCGAGGCCCGGCACCGAGGGGCCGAAGCGCGCGGGGTGCACGGTGACGGGCGTGCCCGGCGCGAGGCGACCCGAGGGGTCGAGGTCGACCTCGGCCGACAGCTCGTGACCGGGGGTCAGGGGCTCTCGCACCGCGTACTCGCCGTTCTTGCCGTGGAAGTAGTAGTGCAGGTCCGACCCGCAGATGCCGACGTAACGCACGCGCAGCCGCACCTCGCCGTCGCCGGGTTCGGGGGCGGGGCGGTCTTCCCAGCGGATGTCCTCCGCGGCGTGGATCGCGAGAAGCTTCATCGCGTCTCCTTCGGGTCTGTGCGCCCGGGCGGGCGCGGGTGGGTTCAGGGGGCGGTGGGGGAGAGGGTGCCGGATGCCGAGAGACTCTCGGCGATCGCGCTGTCGACGCCCCGCTCGACGATCGTGTCGAGCAGGTCGCCGACGCGGTCGACGAAGGCGGTGCGGTGCGCGAGGTCTTCGCCGAACAGCTGGAGTTCGACGATGGCGCGGGCGGCGAGGTCGCGCCCGCCGCGGGTCGCAGCGGCGGCGAGGCGCTCGCGAGCCGGGTCGGTCATCGCCGCGGCGTGGGGGCCGGGGTCGAAGCCCGTGGGCGGAGCGATGCAGGCGAGGTACGCGGCCACCGTGAGGGCGATCAGGTGCGGGAACTCTCCCCGCTCGAACGCCTGGGCGACCGGGCCGGGGATGCGCTGACCGAGCTTGACCGACCCGTCGGAGCCGACCTGGCTCGTACGGTGTCCGAGCGCGCTGTTGCCCCAGCGGGCGAACAGGTCGCGCTCGTACGCGGCGATGTCGACCCCGCGCGGGGCGGTGACCGAGGGCTCGTACTCGCTGCGCAGGATCGCGGTGGCGGCGGCTTCGACGTCGGTCAGGCCGATGGCATCCGGGATCGTGGGTACCCCGCGCAGAGCGCCGAGGTAGGCGATCAGCGAGTGCGTGCCGTTGAGCAGGCGCACCTTGAGCAGTTCGTACGCGCCCACCTCGTCGGTGAACACCGCGCCGCCGGCCTCCCACGCGGGGCGACCACCCGCGAAGCGGTCCTCGATCGCCCACATCGTGAAGGGCTCGGCGGGCACGGGCACGTCGTCGCGGACGCCGAGGAGAGCGGCGACGCGCTCCGTGAGCTCGGGGGTGGTCGACGGCACGATGCGGTCGACCATGCTCGAGGGGAAGGTCACCGCGCGGTCGAGGTACGCCAGGGCATCGGCCGATTCGGCATCCGGGAGCTCCTGCAGGAACGCGCGCACCAGCTTCTCGGTGTGCGAGCCGTTCGACAGCAGGTTGTCGCAGCTGAGGATCGCGATCGGTTCACCGCCCGCCGCGGCCCGGCGCTGCAGGCCGCGGGCGAGCTGGCCGATGGTCGAGCGGGGGGCGCCGCCGCGCAGGTCGGCGGCGACGATCGGGTCGGCGACGTCGAGGCGCTGGGTGGCGTTGGAGTAGCTGTAGCCGTTCTCGGTCACCGTGAGCGTCGCGATGCGGATGCGCGGATCGGCGAGGTCGGCGACCACGCGGGCCGGGTCGTCGGCGGCGACGTACGAGTCGGTGTGGACCCCCGGGATGTCGAGGGTCGTGCCCGCGGGTGAGACCGTCGCGACGGAGTACAGGTGGTCCTGCGCGTGCAGGGCGCCGACGACTCGGCGCGAGCGCGAGGCGACGCCGACGATGCCCCAGTCGCCGCCCTCGGCGCGCAGAGCGGCGGCGGTGTAGACGGCCTGGTGGGCGCGGTGGAAGCTGCCGAGTCCGAGGTGCAGGATGCCGGCGCCCGAGGGGGCGGCGGGGACGGCCGCGGGGAGAGTGGCGCCACGGCTCAGGATCGCGCTCATGCGTGGGCTCCCGTCGCAGCGGCGGGGCTCGACCGGGGGAGATCGTCGATGATCGGCATGAAAGCAGTGTGCAGTGTTTGTACAAACTTGTCAACAGTTTTCAGGTCGGCATGCACGATGATGGAACGACGGCAGAGAGACGGTGGTGATGGCGGCGAACCTGACCGAGGTGGCACGGCACGCGGGGGTGTCGATCGCCACGGCGTCCCGCGCCTTCGGCGAGCCCGACCGGCTCGCCCCCGCGACCCTCGAACGCGTGCGCCGCGCTGCGGCCGAACTCGGCTACGCCACGCCGCAGGCCGCCGTCGGCACGCGCACGATCGCGGTGGTCGTCCCGGATGCCGCGAACCCCGTCTATGCGACCCTGCTCAAGGCGATCCAGGGGCAGGCGTGGCACGGCCGCCATCGCATCGTGCTGTTCGACGCCGACGAAGACCTGCGCCGCGAGCGCGAGGCGATCGAACTCGGATGCCGAACCGACGGGGTGCTGCTGTGCTCGCCGCGCCTCCCCGAACGGGAGGTGCTCGATCTCGTCGGCGAGACGCCGCACGTCATCGTGAACCGCGTCATCGACGGCGCCGTGTGCGTGGTGATGGACGCCGAGCGCGGACCGACCCAGGCGGTCGAGCACCTCTCGGCCCTGGGTCACGACCACATCGCGTACGCGTCCGGACCGCACGGCTCGTGGGCCGACGAACAGCGCGCCGACGCCGTGGCGCGCGCATGTGAGAGCTTCGGCATCCGGCTCACCCGCCTGAGCAACCACGCGGCGTCCATTCAGGGCGGGCGAGCGGGAGCCGCCGCGGCCGTCGCCAGCGGCGCCACCGCGGTCATCGCCTACAACGACCTCGTCGCTCTCGGGCTCGAGGCCGGCATGGCCGAGCTCGGGCGCGTGTGTCCCGACGACGTCAGCCTCGTGGGCATCGACGACATCGAGCTCGCCGGAGCGGTGACGCCGAGCCTCACGACCGTGCGGATGCCGATCGCCCGCTCGGGGGCGCTCGCCGTCGATCTGCTGCTGCAGGCGATGGGCGGCTCCCCCTCGCCGCACGAGACGGTCCTGCCCTCCCAGCTCATCGTGCGCAGCTCGACGGCGCCGCCGCGCGCCCCGCGGTGACGCACCCCGCCCCGCACCGCACGCGATAAACGCCTGCGGCGCCGACAAACGCCCGCGGAGGGCGTTTCCCGGTGCAGTGAGCGTTTATCGCCATCAGGGCCCCGGCTCGCGTCCCGGCCCCGTCCCGCCCCCGCCCCGCACGCCCGCCGCCCCGCCCTCTCGACGCCGAGACAGAGCGACCCCGAAACGGTGCGGCGGTGGGACAATAGGCGTATGGCCGAGCAGCCCGCCCCCGAACGACCGTCCGCCGCGCGCGATGAGCGTCAGACGCTGACGGTCCGTCGCGCCCCGAAGTACGGCGTGTTCCTGGCGGCCGGCGCGTTCCTCGGCATCCTCGTCGCTCTCCTGCTCACCGTCTTCATCGACGGTTCCGACATCAGCCCGTACACGCAGGTCGTCTACTCGCAGATGCAGGTCTTCGGCTTCACCGCCCTGATCTTCGTCGTGCTGGGCGTCGCGGTGGGCGCGATCGTCGCCCTGATCTTCGAGCGCACCGTCGGCGGCCGGACCCGCCAGGTCACCGTCGAGCACGAGCAGCACGGCATCTGACCGGCACAGCGCCCCTCACGCCAGTTCGGCGATGATCGGGTGGATCGCGGTGTCGAAGGCGGCCACGTCGCCGCGCAGACCGTCGGTCACCGCCACCGTCAGAGAACCGATCCACCACACGCCCCGCTGGGCCAGCGGGAGCACCTGCACGTTCAGCTCGAACGAGTGCGCGCGCCGCCCCACGGCCCGCTCGTGCGCGGCGATCGCGCTCGCGTAGGCGCGGTACGAGACCCCGGGTCGGGCGGCGGCCTCGCGGGCGTAGCGGTCGTGAGCGAGCCGGGCGAAGTCCACCGCGTCGTCGGCGTGCGCCCCGATGGCCGCACGCAGGGTCTCGGATCCTTCGACCGGCAGGGTGACGAGCGTGTCGAAACCGTCGATCAACTCGAGGGGAACGGGCGAGGGGTGCGCCTGCGGCTCCACCGTCATCGCCCAGTACTCGCGCCACTCGCGTTCGAGCTGGGCGTGCCGGGCATCCGTCCGCTCGTCCACCCACGGGGGCGGCACGCGACGCAGGGCGGGGAGCTCGTCGGGAGACCGGATGCCGAGGACCTGGCGCAGATAGAGCGCCACGAGAACCGTTTGCGCCGCGTCTTCGCGGATCACCCACTCCGGCTGACCGCCCGTCATGGCGTCATTGTAGGGACGGGGAGAGGCCTCGGGGTGGGCCTTGCGTCGCGGGCGCGGTGCCCGCGCGTGTTCGCCCCGGGTAGTCTGTTGCGGTGGCCTCCGCTCCCCACGAAAACCCGTACTCCGCCGCAGGCGTCGATACCGCCGCCGGAGATCTCGCCGTCGAACTGATGAAGTCGGCCGTGCGTCGCACGCACGGGCCCGAGGTGCTCGGCGGGGTCGGCGGTTTCGCCGGTCTCTTCGACGCCTCCGCGCTCCGCGACTACGCGCGCCCCCTGCTCGCGACCAGCACCGACGGCGTCGGCACGAAGGTCGCGATCGCGCAGGCGATCGACAAGCACGACACGATCGGCGAAGACCTCGTCGGCATGGTCGTCGACGACATCGTCGTGGTCGGTGCGCGTCCGCTGTTCATGACCGACTACATCGCGTGCGGCAAGGTCGTGCCCCAGCGCATCGCCGACATCGTCGCGGGCATCGCGCGCGGCTGCGCGATGACCGGCACGGCGCTGGTCGGCGGCGAGACCGCCGAACACCCCGGCCTGCTGGGCATCGACGACTACGACGTCGCGGGAGCGGCGACCGGCGTGGTCGAGGCCGATCGTATCCTCGGCGCCGATCGCGTGCGCAGCGGCGACGTCGTACTGGCGCTGGCCTCGAGTGGCCTGCACTCCAACGGCTACTCGCTCGTGCGCCACATCATCACCGGCGCCGGCATCGCCTACGGCTCCGCCTCGGCCGAGCTCGGCGGCACGTGGGGCGAGGCGCTGCTCGAGCCCACGCGCCTGTACACCTCGCCGCTGCTGCGCCTGTTCGACGACGGGGCCGTGGGAACCGGCATCCACTCGCTCAGCCACGTCACGGGCGGCGGCATCGCGGCGAACCTCGCGCGCGTCCTGCCCCAGAACACGTGGGTCGACGTGGACCGCTCGACCTGGAGCCCGTCTCCGGTGTTCCGCGTGCTCGCCGACATGGGCGGTCTCGAGCTCACGGCGACCGAGGGCACCTGGAACCTCGGCATCGGCTTCCTCGCGGTCGTCGCCCCCGAGGTCGCCGACGCTGCGATCGCGGCGTTGCAGGCCGAGGGCATCGCCACGTGGCAGGTCGGCGTCGTGCGCGACGGAGCCCGCCCCGAAGGCGAGTACGAACAGGGCGCCAAGGGCGTCGACGGCGGCGCCGTGCGCCTGGTCGGAACCTACGCGGATGCCGGCACGCCGGCGAACGGAGCGAGCTAACTCCTCATGTGCGGCATCGTCGGCATGGCCGGGCAGGGCCCGGTCAACCAGGAGATCTACGACGCGCTCCTCCTCCTCCAGCACCGAGGCCAGGACTCGACGGGCATGGCCACGGCCGAGTCCAGCGGCGTCTTCCACATCCACAAGGCCCGCGGCCAGGTGCGCGAGGCCTTCCGCACGCGCGACATGCGCGCCCTGCTCGGCGACATCGGCCTCGGTCACGTGCGCTACGCCACCAAGGGCACCGCGTCGAACGAAGAAGAGGCCCAGCCCTTCTACGTCAACGCGCCTTACGGCATCGTGCTCGTGCACAACGGCAACCTCACGAACACGCGAGAGCTGACCACCGAGCTCTTCCACAAGGACCGTCGGCACCTGAACACCAGCAGCGACACCGAACTGCTCGTGAACATCCTCGGCTCCGAGCTGCAGTCCGAGATCACCGGTCCCGACCTCGACCCCGCCCAGGTGTTCCGCGCGGTCGCCCGCGTGCACGAGCGCGTCGAGGGCTCGTACGCCTCGATCGCCCTCATCGCCGGCTACGGTCTGCTCGCGTTCCGCGACCCCTTCGGCATCCGTCCCCTCATCCTCGGCAAGCGGCCCGCAGCTCACGTGCCGGGCGGCGAGCCGCGCGACGAGTACATCGTGGCGTCCGAGTCGCTGGTGCTCGAGAACGCCGGCTTCGAGGTCGTGCGCGACGTGCTCCCCGGCGAAGCGGTGTTCATCAGCCTCGACGGGACGCTGCACTCCCAGCAGTGCGCCGAGAACCCGACGCTCGCGCCGTGCTCGTTCGAGTACGTCTACCTCGCGCGCCCCGACTCGGTCATGAACGGCGTCTCGGTGTACGAGACGCGCCTGCGCATGGGCGAGCGCCTGGCCGACACGGTGGCGAAATACACCCCCGCGGGGACGATCGACGTGGTCATGCCGATCCCCGACTCCGCTCGTCCGGCCGCGATGCAGGTGGCCCGCAAGCTCGGCATCGAGTACCGCGAGGGCTTCTACAAGAACCGCTACGTCGGCCGCACCTTCATCATGCCGGGGCAGGCGGTGCGCAAGAAGAGCGTGCGCCAGAAGCTCAACGCCATGTCGACCGAGTTCCAGGGCAAGAACGTCCTGCTCGTCGACGACTCGATCGTCCGCGGCACGACGAGCCGCGAGATCATCCAGATGGCACGGGATGCCGGGGCCAAGAGCGTGACGTTCGCTTCGGCGGCCCCGCCGGTGCGCTACCCCCACGTGTACGGCATCAACATGCCCTCGCGCCACGAGCTCGTCGCCCACGGCCGCACGATCCCCGAGATCGCCGAAGAGCTCGGCTGCGACTACCTCGTGTACCAAGAGGTCGACGATCTCAAGGCGGCGATCATGGAGGGGACCGACCTGGTCGATCTCGACATGAGCTGCTTCGACGGCCGCTACGTCACGGGAACCGTGTCGGAGGAGTATCTCGCCTGGGTCGAGGGCAGCCAGGAGTCTTGACCCGCCGCAGCGCGGGAACCATCGCCCTCGCCGCCGCGGCGATCGTGCTGCTGGCGTTGACCCTGCGCATCGCGGTGGCCTCGCTGTCGCCACTCCTGACGCGCATCGGCGAGGAGTTCCCGCTCCCGGCGGTGGTGGTGGGCCTGATCGGCATGGCTCCTCCGGTGGCGTTCGCGCTCGCCGGAACGGTGACGCCGGCCATCGAGCGGCGTTGGGGTCTCGAGCGCTCGGTGCTGATCGCCGCGATCACGGCCGCGGTCATGCTGGGGCTTCGTGCGGCGTCGGTGGACGCGTGGGCGCTCCTCGGGGCGACGGCCGGGGTGTTCGCGGCGGTGGGCGTCGCGAACGTGCTCATCCCGACCGTGGTGAAGAAGTACTTCCCCGAGCGCATCGGTCTCATGACGACCGTCTACAGCACCGCGATGGCGGTGGCGACGTTCACGCCCCCGCTCGTCGCCGTGCCCCTCGCCGATGCCGTGGGATGGCGCGGCTCGTTCGTGACGTGGGCCGTCGTCGCACTGGCCGCGGTCGCCCCCTGGGTTGCTCTGAACCTGCGCGCGCGGGCGTCGCGACGCGACGCGCTCGACGAGCCGCGCACGGCCGTGCTGTCGCGGCTCGTGCGTGTGCCGCAGACGTGGGCCCTCGTGATCACGTTCGGCGTGAACTCCTCGGTCGCCTACGGGATGTTCGCGTGGATGCCGCCCCTGCTCATCGACGTCGCCGGAGTGGATGCCGCGGAGGCGGGCGGACTGCTCGCGCTCTTCTCCTTCATGGGCCTACCGGTGTCGCTCCTCGTACCCCTGCTGGTGGCGCGGCTCGGCCGCACCACCCCGTTCTACGTGGTGGCGGTGGGGTGCGGGGTGACGGGGGTGCTGGGGCTGATCGTGGCTCCGGCGACCGCGACCGTGCTGTGGGTCGTGCTCATCGGCATCCCGCCCCTGATGTTCCCCCTCGCACTGGTGCTGTTCGGGCTGCGCACGCGCTCGCACGAGACGACGGTCGCCCTGAGCGGGTTCGTGCAGAGCGTGGGGTACGCCTTCGCCGCCCTGATGCCGCTGGCCATCGGGCTCACGCACGAGGTGACCGGGGGCTGGATCGCGGGTCTCTCTCTTCTCGGCGTCGCTCTGCTGCTCGTCGTTCCCGCCGCGATCGTCATGGTGCGCCGCGAGAGCGTCGAAGAGGCGTGGGAACGTCGCACGGGCCTCACCTGGTGACGACGCGACGCGAACGCGAGCGAAGGGCGGCGACGGAAACGTCGCCGCCCTTCGGCGTTCTGGCTTCTGCGGGTACGACGATCAGACGACCGCGGCACCGAGGTACGAGCGGTACGAGAACGAGCGGGAAGGCGTCAGGCCTTCTCGTTGTCGTATTCGTCGCTGTACTGGTCGGCCCACTTGTCGACGTACGCGTCTTCACCCGGAGCGGGTGCACCCAGTTCGCGCTCGAGAGCCGAGTAGTTCACCGAATAGGTGTCGTACTTCAGCTCACGGGCGATCTTGGTGTTCTTCGCCTTCTGACGGCCACGCCCCATGCGAGACCCCCTCACGATCGACGTCGAGGGCCGACTGTAGGCCCTGCGTATTGCGGTTCCGGACCGAGCCGGTAAGAGTAACAGCCAGGATATCACGGCGCATTCCGGCCGAGCCGTCGAGGGGCGGCGACCGGGCCGCGGCCGTCGTCGAGAGGAGACTCCATGACCGATCAGCCCCGCGCGAGCGTCGGTGCCGGAAAGGTGATCGCCGCGGTCGTACCCGGGCAGTCGAGCCGGATCGTGCGCGAGGCGGCCCACTACGCGGCCCTCTCGCACGCCGAGTTGATCGTCGCCCACGTCGACACCACGCGATTCGTGGCCTTCGAAGACCCCGACGGATACGTGCACTCCTCCACGGTGGACGTGGCCGGGGCGGCGGCGAAGGCCGCCCTCGACGAGGTGCGCCGCGCGACGGCCGAAGCTCTCGGCGAGAGCACCGTCACCTGGAGCGTGCGCCAGATCATCGGAGACCCCGCCCTGGCACTGATCCAACTCGCCGACGAGATCGACGCGTCGCTCATCGTGGTCGGTACGCGCAAACGCGGCCTCGGCGAATCGCTGCGCGAGTTCCTCACGGGTTCCGTGGCGGCACGGCTGAGCCATCGGCAACGCCGACCGGTCCTCATCGTCCCGCAGGGAGAACCGGTCGGCGCCGAGGATGATCTGCCGTGGGAGTGACGTCCTAGCCGCGCATCGCCCGCGTGACGGCCTCGGACGCCTGGCGCAGTGCTGCCTCGATGTCGTCGACTCCGGATGCCGCGAGCTCTCCGCCGCGCGCCACGTGCGCCCGCAGTTCGGAGCGCACCCGCCCGCGGAACTCGTTGATGGCGGCATCGGCCCGGGATAGCTGTTCCCGGCTGCGGGATCGCGGGTCATGGGCGGGGGCCGGTTGCGCCTGCTCGCGCTCCTCGCGCGAGGCGGCGGCCAGATCGGCGCGGAGGCTGCGCATCGCGTCCCGGACGCTGCCCCGCACCTCGTCCGCGATGAGACGCACGCTGTCGGCGAGGCCGGCC
This sequence comes from Microbacterium testaceum, assembly GCF_029761935.1. Taxonomy (NCBI): domain Bacteria; kingdom Bacillati; phylum Actinomycetota; class Actinomycetes; order Micrococcales; family Microbacteriaceae; genus Microbacterium; species Microbacterium testaceum. The sequence continues at coordinate 1,858,141 of NZ_CP121699.1, read as the reverse complement.
TGGATCCCCTCGAGGTCGCCCGTGCGCGCGGCGACCTCGGCGCGACCGGCATCCGTGATCTCGTAGACGGTCTTGCGGCCGTCGACGGTCTTGGTGACCAGGCCCTCCTCTTCGAGCTTCGAGAGTCGGGGGTAGATCGTGCCGGCGGAGGGCGAGTAGGTGCCGCCCGTGCGCTCGGAGAGGGCCTGCATGAGGTCGTAGCCGTGGCGCGGGGCCTCGTCGAGCAGGCTCAGGATGTACAGGCGCAGATCGCCGTGCGAGAAGACGGGGCTCATCACCACTCCTCCTCTCCGGCGAGTTCCTCGGGACGCAGGCCCGAGATGCCACGGCGCAGCACCGTGATCTCGCCCGAGACGGTGTTGGCGCGCACGTCGACGAACTGGCCCGCGAGCGCGCCGGTCGACCCGGTGAAGTTGGTCGGGCCCTTGCCGGAGCGCACCTGGCCGTCGATCTGCACGCGGCCGCTGACCGACCGCGACACGTAGTTGGCGGGCAGCGAGCGGTCGAGGCGGATGGTGGCGGTGCCGCTGACCGAGTTGAGCGAGACGGACTGCGTCGGTCCCGTCGAGTCGACGAGCATGGCGCCCGAGACGGTGTCGATCGAGGCCTTCGTGATGCGGCCGGTCGCGGCGACGTCGCCCGAGACGCTGTTGGCGCTCAGGGCGCCATCGAGCTCGCGCACCTGCACGTCGCCCGAGACGGCGTTGAGATCCACGTCCCCCGTGAGGCCGTCGACGATGATGTCGCCCGAGACGGTGTTCAAGCGCACATCGGTGTGAAGCCCCGAGACGAGCGCGCTGGCGCTGACCACGCCGAGGGTGAGGGCGACGGTGCGCGGCACCGCGACGCTGACCTCGGCCTTCGGGCCACCCGCGCCGAAGTTGCGGAACACCTCGAGGAAGTTGTCCCACCGCAGCTGGGGGTGGTTGATCTCGAGGCGGCCGTCGACCATCTCGATGCGCAGGTCCTTCACGGTGACGCCGTGCACCTCGATGCGGGCGTCGGGTTCGTTGTGGGCGATCACGTCGACCTGGCCGCCGACGAGTCCGATCTTCAGCTCGCGCAGGGCGTCGACGTCGATGACGCGGGTCTCGCCGGGGTGGACGATCCATTTCTCCATGGCTGTTTCTCCTCACTCGCGATATATCGCGTTGTTCAAGTATCGCGATATATCGCGAGTTGGTCAACCCCGGTTCGACGAGACGGTGCGAACCGGTTGTCAAGCCAAGTGCGGCGGGAGTCGCTCCCCCCTAGCGTCGGGATTCCCGACGGAAGGAGACGGCCATGCCGCAAGGGCGAGGATCGAACAGCCTGAAGGACCCCGACCTGTACGAGGAGCTGCGGAAGCAGGGCGACTCGAAAGAGAAGGCCGCGCGCATCTCCAACGCCGCAGCCGCTCGAGGCCGCGAGGCGGTCGGCGAGAAGGGCGGGCACGCCGAGAACTACGAGGACCGCACGGTCGCCGAGCTGAAGAAGCGCGCGAAGGAGCTCGGGCTGACCGGGTACTCGGGCAAGAAGAAGGCGGAGCTCATCGACATGCTCCGCACGCACTGACGCGATGGCCCGTCTCGTCCGGGTCCGCCCCTACGAAGACCCCGGGTACCGCCGGGTACGCTCCGGCTCGGGTTTCCGATTCGTCGATCACACCGGGGCCTCCGTGCCCGAACGCGAGGCCGAACGCGCGCGCGGGCTGGTCATCCCTCCCGCCTGGCGCGAGGTGTGGATCGCCCGCGAGCCCAACGCGCACATCCAGGCCGTCGGCACCGACGAGGCCGGGCGGCGGCAGTACACGTACCACGCGGATTGGTCGAAGCGTCAGGACAAGGGCAAGTTCGCCCGTGCCCTGCAGCTCGCCGAGACCCTGCCCCGAGCGCGCGCCCGCGTCACGCAGTCGCTTCGCCGCGCCGAGGTCGACCGCGAGCGGGTGCTGGCGGTGTCGTTCCGCTTCCTCGACCTGGTCGCCCCGCGCGTGGGCAATGCCCGATACTTCGTCACGAACGGGAGCAGGGGGCTCACGACTCTGCAGAGACGCGATGCCACGGTCGACGGCGACCTGATCCGTCTGTCGTTCCCCGCCAAGAGCGGCAAGCGCGCCGAGCTCTCGCTGCGCGATGCGGAGCTGGCATCCATCGTCGAAGAGCTCGCCCTTGGACGCTCGCGGGCGGCGCTGTTGAGCTACAAACGCGGGCGACGACGCGTTCCCCTGACCCCGGGCGACGTGAACGCGTACGTCCGCTCCCTGACGGGCGGCCCGTTCAGCGCCAAGGACTTCCGCACCCTGCGCGGCACGATCCTCGCGGCGGAGTCGCTCGCGAACGCGGGCACGACGGGCGGGAAGAACGAGCGCAAGAAGGCCGAGGTCGCCGCGGTGCGCGCCACAGCCGAAGCGCTCGGCAACACGCCGGCCGTGGCGAAGGCGAGCTACATCGACCCGCGCGTGTTCTCGCTGTACCGCAAGGGCCGCACGATGGAGCTGGGCGGCTCGAAGGACGCCGCGATCAGGCGGCTGATCCTGGGCGAGTGACTCCGGCTCGCGGCATCCCGGCGGGTCGATCCGGCTGGTCGCCCGATAGCGTGAAGGCGTGCGAGACGAGACCCCCGACGACGGTCGCCGCTCGGCCCGTCGCGCCACACCCCGCTCGACCGGGGCCGCCCCCACCATCCATGACGTGGCCGCGGCCGCGGGGGTGTCGAAGTCGGTGGTCTCGCGGGCGCTCTCGGGGGCGTCCGGGGTCGCCGCGCACACCATCGATCGCGTTCGGCAGGCGGCGGCCGAGCTCGGGTACGTCGCCAACGCGCACGCGCGGGGGATGTCGGCCCACCGCAGTCACACGCTCGGCGTCTTCGTCCGCGACGCGTCGACCCCGTTCTACGGTCATCTGCTGACCGCGTTCCAGGAGCAGGCGGCGGCTCGCGGGTACCGGGTCGTCACCGCGACCGGGGCCGGATCCTTTTCGGTCGACGACGAGCGCCGCGCTCTGGAGACCCTCGTGGCGCTGCGGGTGGAGGGGCTGATCGTCTGCAGTGGCGCCCTCCCCGTCGAGGACATCACGCCCTTCGCGCGGCGCATTCCCGCCGTCGTCGCGGGGCGCCCGGAAGAGGACCCGACGATCAGCAGCGTGTACTGCGACGAGGTGGGGGGTGGTCGTGCCCTCGCCGACCACGTGGCCGACCTCGGGCATCGCCGGGTCGCGGTGATGACGTTCACCCCGGTCTTCTCGATCACTCAGTCGAGGCGCACGCACGCGATGGCGGAGCGCCTGCGCGAGCGGGGTATCGACGTCGTGACCTTCAGCGGCGACGATGCCGGGCCGGGCTTCGACGGCGCCGACGCGATCGTCGCGGCGGTGCTCGCGGCCGGCGGGGTGACCGCCTTCATGGCGCCGAGCGACGCCTGGGCGGTGGCGGCCCTCGAGGCGCTGCGCGTGCGCGGGGTCGCCGTTCCCTCCGAGATGTCGGTGACGGGTTACGACGGCGTCACGCCGTTCATGACGTCGCTGCTGGGCCTGACGTCGTGGCGTCAGCCGCTGTGGACGATCGGCCGGTTGTCGGTCGACGCGGTCGTCGATCAGATCGATGGACTCGCCACCATGGTGACGCACCACGCGATCGACGGCGAACTGGTCCCCGGGCGCACGGCCGTCGCCCGCTGACGTCGTCACCGTCCGTTCACCCACCGGATGCCGCGGCGTCGATCGCGTCGCACCCGTTCCGCGCACAATAGGGAACGTTCCCTATCGGCACCACGGAGAGACCGCATGAACGACCACATCGCCCACAAGCTGCCCCGAGACGACAGCGATCCCTTCCGCTACGGCATCTACCTGCGCCCCGACGCGCAGACCTGCCGCGCGGTGACCGCGGTGACCGACCAGCTGCGCGCGCAGTACGGCTTGCTCTCCGCGGGCGCGTTCCCGCCGCACGCCACCCTCGTGGGCAGCCAGCCGTTCGGGTTCTCGGAGCCCGCGGTCGTCGGCGCGCTGACCGACCTGCTCGATGGCCGCGCGGCCTTTCCCGTGCACAATGCCGGCGTCCGGGCGCAGGGTCGGGGCTACGTCTACGACGTGAGCGAGAACCCCGACGGCTCGGTCAACGACGACCTGGTGGGCCTGGCCCGTGACATCGAGGCGACGGTCGCCCCGTTCCGCTCCCCGATGAACAATCCCCTGCCCAACGACTTCGTCCCCGAGCTCTACCGCGGGCACCTCTCGCTCGCCTCGCACGACCTGTACGTGCGTCCCGATCTCTACGAGGAGGTGGGGGAGTTCATCCGAGAGCTCGCCGTCCCCGTGCCCGGCGGCTTCTCGGGACGCACGGTGGTGATGTACCGCACCTCGAGCCCCGACTGGTCGGGACGCTGGTGGCAGACGATGACGTGGGAGCACGTGCGCACCTGGGCTCTCGCCGGCGCGTAGCCCGATCCGAAGAGTCCGGATGCCGCACGGTCGCGGCATCCGGACTCTCTCACTGCCCGGCCGGCATCCACTGCCCGGAGAGGGCCCGCAGGTGCCGGATGAGCACTCCGTGCTCTCCGCCCGCTCCCTCGGCGACGTAGTCGAGGCTCTCGTGGGCGCGGGCGACCTCGACGCCGGAGCGGAATCCCGTGTACGTGCCGCCGGCCCGCTGGAGGATGTGGGCTCCGGCGGCCACGTCCCAGGGGTGGGTGTCGAAGCCCATCGTGGCATCCGCCCATCCGGCTGCGACATGAGCGAGGTTCAGGGCTCCGCTGCCCGTGCTGTGGTGGTGCTGGTACGTGCGCGTGATCTCGGCGAGCAGGTCGAAGGCGCCCTCGCCGAGCAGGTCGACGTCGTGTTGCCCGGGGAAGCTCGTGAGCAGGGTCGAGAGCTCGGCGGGGCCGGACGTCGATCGAATCGGTGCTCCGTTCAGGCGGGCGAGCTCGGCGCCCGCCGAGAACATGTTGTCGGCGACGGGGTCGAACACGACGCCCGCGACGACTTCTCCGTCGAGCTCGGCGGCGATCGAGATGCACCAGTAGGCGAGACCGCGTGCGAAGTTGGCGGTGCCGTCGATCGGGTCGATGATCCAGCGCAGGGGGGCCTCGCCCGAGCTGCCGGTCTCTTCGCCCAGGATGACCGAGCCGGGTGCGCCCTTCTGGAGGATCCCGGCGATGGTGGCCTCGGCTGCTCGGTCGTGGATCGTCACGACGTCGTGCACGTCGCGCTTGAACGACACGCTCATGTCGGAGCGGAAAGCGGCGAGCAGGGCCGGCGCGGCGGTTCGCGCGGCCGTCTCGGCCAGGGAGCGAAGGTCGTCGGGGGAGGGGTGCGTGGTCATGGTTCTCCTCGGGGTCAGGGGGATTGATTCAGGTGCTCGTGAACGCCGCGTGAACGCTCGGCGACCGCTCGCCGGTCGCCTTGACCCCGTCTCTCGTGGTGTCGCAGAGTGAGTCCGTCATCAGAAAAGGGAACGTTCCCTATGACGGAAAGGTAGCCGATGTCGCTCTCGACACTCGACCGCCGGCCGACGCTCGCCGACCGCCGTCGGCCGGCCTCGACCCTGGCCTGGCGGCGCGCCGACCGACGCGTGGGCGCCACCCTGATGGTCCCCGCGCTCGCGGTCTTCGCCGTCTTCGTCTTCTACCCCCTCGGCAAGGTCGTCTGGCTCAGCACGCAGGGGACCGACATCTTCGGCCAGGCCGCCGGGTTCGTGGGAACGAAGAACTTCGCGACGATCTTCACCGACCCGCAGTTCGCCGACACGCTGTGGCGCACGGCCGTCTTCTGCGTCGCGGTCGTCGTCGGTCGGATCGTCGTCGGGCTGCTCATCGTCATCCCGCTGACCGCGAAGCTCCGCGGCATCCGCATCTTCCGTGCCCTGCTGACCTCACCCCTCGTGGCCTCGGTCTCGGTGGCCTCGGTCGCGTTCGCCGCGATGCTCGCTCCGGCCGGCGGACTGGTGAACTCCGTCATCGCGCGCTTCGGGGGGATTCCCGTGCCGTGGTTGACCAGCACCCAGTGGGCCATGCCGAGCGTGATCGCCGTCACGGTGTGGGGCTCGCTCGGCTTCACGGTGCTGCTGCTGCTCGGGGCGTTCGGCGCCATCGATCCCGACGTGATCGAGGCGGCGCACCTCGACGGGGCGGGGCCGTTGCGCACGCTGTGGTCGATCTCGCTGCCGTTGATCACGCCGACCCTGTTCTTCATCGTGGTAACCGGTGCCGTCGAGGCGCTCACGACGTTCGGGCAGATCCAGATCCTCACCGGCGGAGGCCCGGCGAACTCGACGACGACGCTGGTCTACACGATCTATCAAGCGGCGTTCGGGGCGGGGAGCGCCAACTTCGGCATCGCCGCGGCGGTGGGAGTCGTGCTGTTCCTGCTCGTGCTCGGCCTCTCGCTCGTGCAGTTCGGCGTGCTCGAGAAGCGGGTGAATTACTGATGGCGCGGTCCCTGTCCGCCCGGGCTCGCGTGCGAAGCGCCCTGCTCTACCTCTGGCTCGTCATCGCGGTGATCGTCGTGTGCTTCCCGCTCTATTACATCTTCGAGGGCGCGCTCACGCCGACCGCCTGGCTCGACGAGGGTCTCGAAGGTCTCCTGCCCATCCACCTGACGCTCGACAACGTGATCCGCGCCACTCAGGTCATCCCGCTCGGCCACCAGTTCCTCAACAGCGTCGTGGTGACGCTGGTGCAGACCTTCTTCCAGGTCGCCATCGGCGTCGCCACCGCCTACGCTCTCGTCTTCTGCGGGCTGCGGGGCACGCGTGCCCTCTTCCTGCTGATCCTGTCGAGCATGATGGTGCCGGGCGAGACGATCCTCATCGCCAACTATCTGACGATCTCGTCGTGGCGACTGATCGACACCCTGCCGGCGGTGTTCCTGCCGTTCCTGGCCTCGGCGCTGAGCATCTTCCTGTTCCGGCAGGCGTTCCTCAGCTTCCCGGGAGAGCTGCGCGACGCCGCCCTCCTGGACGGTGCCGGGCATGTCCGCTTCATCCGGTCGATGCTGCTGCCGATCGTGCAGCCGACCCTCATCTCGGTGACCCTCGTGAGCGCGACCGCCGCGTGGAACGGGTTCTTCTGGCCGCTGCTCGTGACCAACTCGCCCGAGAACCGCACGGTGCAGGTCGGCATCGCCCAGCTGTCCAGCGCCGAGGCCGCCGACGTCGGCGTCATCCTCGCCGGTGCGGCCATGGTCACCCTCCCCGTTCTTGTCCTGGTGCTGCTCGCGCAGCGCTTCCTCGCCGGTGGGATCACCGCCGGCGCCCTCAAATAAGACCCGACAGAAAGAAACCCGAGCCCATGTCTCTGCGCCCCCGCACCACGATCGCGGCGACCGCCGCGGGAGCCGCCCTCCTCCTCGCCCTCGCCGGGTGCACGGCATCCGGATCCTCTCCCGGAGCCGACTCCGGCCCCGTGACCCTGCAGTTCTGGCACGAGATGAGCGGACCGGCGGCGACCGAGCTCGACGCCCTCGTGTCGCAGTTCAACAGCGAACATGACGGCGAGATCACCGTCGAGTCCTCGTTCCAGGGGTCGTACGCTGACGCCCAGACGAAATACACCGCCGCCGTGCAGTCGGGCACGACGCCCGACCTGCTGATGATGAACGACATCTCGACGGGCTTCATGGTCGACTCGAAGAAGACCGTCCCCCTCTCGACCTTCACCGCGAGCGACACCTCGTTCTCGCTCGACAGCTTCCCCCCGGCGGTCAGTGCCTACTACGGCGATGGCGCGGGCGGGCTCGCCGCCATGCCGTTCGCCGTGTCGCAGCCGGTCATGTACCTCGACCGCGACCTCGTGACGCGCTCGGGGCTGGATCCCGACTCCCCGCCGCGCACGCTCGCCGAGGTGGCCTCGTGGGCCGAGAAGATCCACGCGGCGACCGGCGCCTCGGGCCTGACGATGAACATGTCGGACTCGTGGATGATCGAGCAGATGTCGGCCGCGGGCGGGGTGGACTTCTGCACCCCCGACAACGGTCGCGGCTCCGACCGCGTCACCGGACTGCAGCTCACCTCGCCGACGCAGGTGGGCTTCATGGAGCGACTGCAGAAGCTGTTCCAGGACGGCTCGATGCTCAACCCCGGCACCGACAACAGCGCGATGGTCTCGGCCTTCGCGAGCGGCAAGGTGGGCATCATGCTCACCTCCACCGGCGCCTACACGACGGCCGATCCGAAGAAGGCCGCGTCGACGGTCGCTGCCTTCCCCTCCACCGCCGAGTCCGACGACGCGGGCGTGGTCATCGGCGGCAACGCGCTCTGGATCTCGGGTGACGGGCACTCCGACGCGCAGCAGCGCGCGGCCTACGCCTTCGTGAGCTTCCTGCACTCGGCCGAGGTGCAGGCGGCGTGGGCGAATGCCACCGGGTACCTCGCGTCGAACACGGAGGCGGCCTCCACCGCGACCGGCGCGGCCTCGCTCGCCGATCCGAACGTCAAGGCCATGGCCGACCAGCTCGCGAACACTCCGGCGTCGAACGCCGCGGCGGGCTGCCGCACGGGCGCTTTCCCCTCGCTGCGATCGACCGTCATCGGGGCGTTCACCCAGGTCGCCGAGGGTGCCGACGTGACCTCGACCATGTCGGATGCCGAGACGAAGGCCGCGTCGCAGATCGCCGCCTACAACACGGCGGCGGGCTGAGCCGGGAGCTCTCCGCCCGCGCTCCCGGTCTGTCAAGGCGGCCGGGAGCGCGGGCGATCGCGACGACGGACTGAGAGGATCGACGCGTGACGGACGACCTCTCGCCCTCGGACGCGTCCCGCGGATCCCTCCGGAAGACCGGCGTCGGTGACCCTGGCGAATCCCCCACGCGTCTGTACGGGCTTCTCTCGCCCGAAGCTCGCGCGCTGTACGAGCTGGTCCCCGGCGCGCAGGAGCTGTTCCGCCCGACGGTCGCATCGCGGGGGGCACTCCGGCGGGGGTTCCGGCAGGACGACGCCTTCCGCAACCTGCTCCGCGCGGCGATGGATGAATCCGCTCGTCCACGCGGATGGCGCCGCGACGAGTGGTCCGACGAAGAGGTCGCCCGAGCGGCCGCGGACCCGCAGCTGCTCGAGACCGCCCGGACGATGTCGAAGAGCGCGGCTCCGAACGGCTGGAAAGCGACGTGGAAGAGACGTCGGCAGCGCGAGACGGCGATCCTGGCGGTCTTCACGTACTCGCTGTTGTCCATCCCGACGGCCTTCGTGCTGAACATGGCGTGGCTCGCGGTCGTGGGAGCCGTGGGCGTGCTCGCCGCGGTGGGGTACCTGATCTTCCGTCGGCGCATCGAGAACCGGCCGGCGCTCGCGCCCCACCCCCTTCCCGCCGAGAGCGATCCCCCCGCGGACGACGGCGCCCCTCGGCCTCTCTTCGTCGTCGAACGCGCCCCCTCGCAGCATCTGATCGCGCGCGGCACCGGTCTGGTCTTCCTGGCGGGCGCCATCGTCCTCGCGATCGGAGAGGTCATCGAGGGCGGCCCGCTCGCCGCCGTCGGGGTCACCGTGTGGCTGAGCACCCTCGGCGTTCTCGGTGCGGTCATCTTCGTGTGGGCTCTTTCGGTCGGGCGCGCGCGCATCGTCGGCTTCGACGATCACCTGGTCGTCCGCCCGGGGCTCCGTCGGTCGCGGGTGGTCGCGGCATCCGAGATCGTGTCGCTCTCGTGGCTGTCGGGCGGACGGCTCCGGGGCGCGGACGCGCGGGGCCGCACGCTGTTCACGGTGATGAGCGTCTACGACGACTTCCCCGATCTCGTCGCCTGGCTCGAGGCGAGGGTCCCGCAGGGGTGGGTCGACCGCGCGTGACCTCGCCGAGTCGGCGGGGGCCGCGGGCGTAAGGTGGCGCGGTGAGCATGTGGCGGGATGTGGGCCTCGTCGCCGTCGGCGGCGCGATCGGTACGGCCGTACGCGCCGGTCTCACCCTGGCGCTCGGCGAAGACCTGGGCCCGGCCCTCGTGCCGCTGATCAACGTCGTCGGGGCGTTCGCGATCGGCATCCTGTACGGCTGGAGAGCACGGATGCCGGAATCCTCGCGTGCGCAGCGCGTGCAGCTGTTCATCGGGACCGGCATCCTGGGCGGGTTCACCACCTACAGCTCGCTCGCCGTCGAGTCGGCCGACCTCGGCCTGCTCTGGTGGGGGGTGGCGACGGTCGTCGTCGGGACGGCGGCGGCCTGGGGCGGCGTACTCCTCGGCCGTGGTGGGCGGGCTTCGCGCTGACGCTTGTCGAACCCGGCGAGAAAGTGGTACAAATGTGCCACTTACCGTCGTGGGTTCGCCGCGCCGGTCACCCGACCCGGAGGTTCGACGATGAACGCCGCCCCCTCGATCGTCACGCTCGGAGCCCACGTGCTCGACACGATCGTCCAGCCCGTCGATGAGATCCCCGAGGGGCAGGGCTCGCTCCTCGTCGACGAGATCGTGATGTCCGCAGCGGGACCCGCCGGCGGCACCGCGCTCGTGCTCAACAAGCTCGGCGCGCGCGTGGTCACGAGCGGGGCCGTGGGCGACGACGTCGCCGGACGCGTGCTGGTCGGCCTGCTCGGCGACGCCGGCATCGACGTGTCGAACCTGCGCACCGACGAACTGCCGACCTCGGCATCCGTCCTCCCCATCCGCTCCGACGGGTCGCGACCGGCGCTCCACGTGGTCGGGGCCAACGCGCTCGCCGCCGACGTCGTGCCCTGGGACGCGCTCGCCGCCGCCGACCACGTCCACGTCGGAGCGCCCGAGCTGCTCGGTCCCGAGAACGTCATCGAGATCCTGGAGTACGCCCGTCGGCACGGAGCGACGACGTCGCTCGACTTCCTCATCGGCGGCGACCCCGCGTTCTACGCGCTCATCGAGCCCCTGCTCGCGCACACCGACTACGTGCTCCCCAACGCCGAGCAGGCCATCGGCTGGACCGGCGCCGACGACCTGCCCGCCGCCGCCCGCGCCCTGCACGCGGCGGGAGCAGCGGTCGTCGCGTGCACCAACGGCGGCGACGACATCGTGGTGGTCGACGGCGGCGACCTCGAGTTCGTCCCCATCGTGCCCGCGGAACCGGTCGACACCAGCGGCGGCGGAGACGCCTTCTCGGCCGGCTTCGTCTTCGCCAAACTCCGCGGGTGGTCCTCGCGCGACGCCGCGCGCTTCGGATCGGCCACCGCCGCACAGGTCGTCGCCGGCGTGGGTACCGATCACGGCGCGTACGACGCGGCATCCATCGATGCTCTGCTCTCGGCGGGAGTGCTGTGATCGCGAGCGGTGTGCGAGAAGCCGTGGCGGACGCCTGCCGTTCTCTCGCCGCGCAGGGCCTGGTCAAGGGGACAGCGGGCAACGTCAGCGTGCGCGTGGACGGGGGCATCGCGATCACGGCGACCGGAGTGGTCTTCGCCGAGGCGGTCGCCGACGACGTCGTGATCGTCGACGGCGAGAAGAGAGTCGTCGAGGGGGCGCTCGCCCCGAGCTCCGAGCTCGACCTGCACCGCGCGGCCTACGCCGACGAGGCCGTCGGGGCCGTCGTGCACACGCACGCCCCCGCGGCGATCGCCCTCTCACTCGTCTCGGACCGACTGCCCTGCGTGCACTACCAACAGCTCGCCCTCGGGGGCGAGATCGAGGTGGTGCCCTTCTCGGTCTTCGGCTCGGCCGAGCTCGCCGCGGCCACGGGCGACGCCCTCGCCGCAGCCAATGCCGCGATTCTCGCCCACCACGGCGCCGTCACCACGGGCCGAGACCTCGCCGACGCGGTGACGAACACCGCCCTGCTCGAGTGGGCGTGCGACATCTACCTGCGCGCGCGAGCGGTGGCGGTGCCCGCCGAACTCAGCCCCGAGCAGCAGGCCGCGGTGCTCACCGCCGCGGTCTCGACCGGGTACGGACAGAAGCACGGAGCGTGACATGGATGCCGTGACCACCGACACCTTCGACTCGCTGAGCCCTCTCGATGGGCGGGTCGTCGACACCTTCCCGGTGCGGGGCCCCGCCGAGGTGGTGTCGGCGGTGGACCGCGCGCGGCGCGCGGCGCGCGAGTGGCGGTCCCTCGGTTTCGAGGGGCGGCGGCGCGCGCTGCAGGCCTGGCGGCGCGACATCGTGGCGCACCTCGACGACCTCATCGCCGTGGTGCGCGCCGAGACCGGCAAGCCCCGTGGCGACGCCCGGCTCGAGATCATGCTCGCCCTCGACCATCTGGCCTGGGCGGCGACCCACGCGCGCCCGGTCCTGCGTCGGCGTCGCGTGGGCGCGGGGGTACTGATGCTCAACCAGTCGGCGAGCGTCGGCTACACCCCGTACGGCGTGGTCGGGGTCATCGGCCCGTGGAACTACCCGGTCTTCACGCCCATGGGCTCGATCGCGTACGCGCTCGCCGCGGGCAACGCCGTGGTGTTCAAGCCCAGCGAGTACACCCCCGGCGTGGGCGTGTGGCTGCAGCGCTCCTTCGTGCGCGCGGGCGGGTCGGCCGATGTCTTCGCCGTGGTGACCGGTCTCGGGCCCACCGGCGCCGCCCTCTGTCGCGCGGGTGTCGACAAGGTGGCCTTCACCGGATCGACCGCGACGGGCAAGGCCGTCATGGCCGCGTGCGCCGAGAGCCTCACCCCGGTCGTGATCGAGGCGGGCGGCAAAGACGCCCTCCTCGTCGACGAGGACGCCGATCTCGCGGCCGCGGCCGAGGCGGCCGTCTGGGGCGCGTACTCGAACGCGGGTCAGACCTGCATCGGCATCGAGCGCGTCTACGCGCACGCGAAGATCTACGACCGCTTCGTCGAGGCCGTCGCCGAGCGCACGCGCGAGCTCCGCGCCGGCGCCGACGACGCCGCGACGCTCGGTCCGCTCACCATGCCGCGCCAGGCCGACGTGGTCCGGGCGCACGTCGCCGACGCGCTCGCGCGGGGCGCGAGGGCGCGCGTCGGATCGGCCCCGGCGCCCGGGGTCACCCTGCAACCCGTCCTCCTCACCGACGTCGACGAGAAGGCGGACGCCGTGCGCGAAGAGACCTTCGGCCCGACCCTGGTCGTCAACCGCGTGGCATCCATGGACGAGGCCGTCGAGAAGGCCAACGCCGTGCGGTACGGACTGTCGGGCTCGGTGTTCTCTCGGAGGCGGGGGAGCGAGCTCGCCCTGCGCCTGCGCGGAGGCATGATCGCGATCAACTCGGTCATCTCGTTCGCCGCGGTCCCCGCCCTCCCCTTCGGCGGGGTGGGCGATTCCGGATTCGGGCGCATCCACGGGGCGGACGGTCTGCGTGAGTTCGCGTACCCGAAGGCGCTGACCCGTCAGCGCTTCCCGCTGCTGACGTTGACCACGATGCGGCGCACCGCGAAGGTCGACCGTCTCGTCGAGCGCATCATCCGGCTGCTCTACGGCTGAGCCGGAACGGCGCGGATGCCGCGGGCTCCCGGCATCCGTCGACGATCACCGCACCGAGCGCACCCGCATGATGATGACCGAGCCGAGCAGGCCCGCCAGCCCGCTCGCGAGGAACAGCCCCGAGAACCCGCCGAACAGCACCACGGCCCCCGCCCCGAGCAGGGGACCGAACGCCTGCGGGCCGGCGAGGGCGATATTCATGATCCCGACGTCCTTGCCGCGCGTCTCGGCCGAGGGCAGCACCTGCGTGGCCAGGGCCTGGTCGACGGCGAAGAAGCACCCCTGACCGAGCCCGAGCAGCACGGCGCCGATCACCGCGGTCGACTCGGCCGGGGCGACGGCGAGGAGCAGGGCCGAGACGGCTTGGGCGACCCCCGAGGCGAGGACGAACACGCGACGGCGCTGAACCACGTCGCTGAGTTTGCCGAGGGCGACGGATGCCACGATCGTCACGACCATGTAGATCACCGTCGTGAAGACGAGGAAGCCGGTCGGATCGGCCACCCTCAGCGCGAAGGTGAAGAAGTACAGCAGCATCGTCGTGGCGATCGCGTTGCCGAGGTTGATGAGCACACGGCTCGCGACGGTCCACGCGAAGTCGGGGTGACGCCGGGGGTCGACCCAGATCGACGAGAGGATCGTGCGGACGGTGAGCGGACCCAGCAGCGCCGCCTCGGACGTCGTCAGCGGAACGTCGCGCAGAACGAGCAGGAACGGCACGGCCAGGCCTACGCAGCACACGGCCAGCGCGAGGTAGCCCGAAGCCGTCGTGGTGAACACCGCGGTGACCAGCACGATCCCCAGCAGGATGCCGATCGCGTTCGGTGCCGAGATCCAGCCCGACACGAGCCCCCGCTGCCCCGCGGGCACGCGGTCGGCCATGACGGCGGTGAGGGCGGCGGAGGCCATGCAGAAGCCCATCATCACCGCGGTCCACATCGTCACCGTGCCGAGCGACTCGGTCTGGACGCCGAGCAGCGCGAGACCGACGGCCGCGAGCACGACACCGCCGAGGATCCAGGGGCGACGGCGTCCGAACCGAGACCGGGTCCGGTCGCTCAGCGCACCGACGATCGGGTAGGCGATGACCACGAACGTCCCCGCCACGGCGCTGACCAGGCCGTAGGTGAGGAGCGAGACGAGCCAGTCGTCCGAGGCGTGCTGCGCGGCGATCTGCAGGGGCAGCAGCACCTGCACCGGGACGAGCTGCGCCATCCACAGTCCGAGCCACACCCCGGCGAAGGCCGCGATCCAGCCCGCACGAACGGGGCGGGTGGGTTCGGCGTAGGCGGTGAGGGTGGCGGGCGTCGCGTCAGCGGTCACCGGATGCCGCCCGTCCGCGTCGCCGCGAGCGTCGTCACGGCCCACCGGCCGGCATCCGCCACGGCGTCGCGCGCGTCACGCAGCGCTCCGCAGGCGTTGAAGAACCCGTGGATCTGGCCGGTGTGGGTCACGAGGTGCGTGGCGACGCCGGCGGCCTCGAGACGCTCGGCGTAGGCGACGCCCTCGTCGCGGAGCACGTCGAAACCCGACACCGCGACGTACGCCGGGGCCAGGCCCGAGAGGTCCTCGGCCCGCAGGGGCGATACCAGCGGATCATCGGCGCTTCCGCCGCCGCTCAGGTAGTGCGCGGCGTACCAGTCCATCTGCGCCTCCGTGAGGAAGAAGCCGTCGGCGAACAGCTCGTACGAGCGGTGCTTGCGCGAGAGGTCGGTGACGGGACAGAACAGGATCTGGAACGCCGGTGCGCCCTCGGCATCGTCGCGCGTGACCGAGGCCACGACCGCCGAGAGGTTGCCGCCCGCGCTCTCGCCGCCGACACCGACCGCGTCAGCGGTCCCGCCGAACCGCGAGGCGTTGTCGCGGACCCACCGGAAGGCGTCGACGCTGTCGTGGAGCCCCGCCGGGAACGGCGCTTCGGGGGCCAGCCGGTAGCCGACCGACACCACCGTCATGCCCGAGGTCTTCGCGAGGGTGCGGCACATGGCATCCGCGCTGTCGACCGATCCGAGTACCCAGCCGCCGCCGTGGAAGCAGACGATGATCCCGGATGCCGCACGGTCGAGGTCCGCGCGGTACACGCGTCCCGGAACCCGCCCGGCGCGCGTGGGGATCTCGATGTCGTCCCTCTGCGCGAGCTTCGTGTTCCCGGCGAACGTCCACGCCTCGAGTTCGATGTGCGCGCGGGCCTCGTCGAGGGGGAGCCGCTCGAAGTGTGCGCCGGGCGCGTCATTCATCACGCGCAGAGACGTCTGCACGGCGGGGTGCAGGGTGTTGCCGTCGATCACGACGGGGCGGCCGTTCACCGCGCGGAGGGCCGCGGGCGGAAGCGACCCGAGGGCGCGCGCGCCCCAGCGGAGCAGGTGGTCCTGGGGACGGGGACGGAGCATCGCGGAACCCTTCTGTCGATCACGGCAATGGGATCGACTATCGGGTCACTTTATTGCACACACGTACCGTTTTGTGTGACAAAGATGTGAATTCAACTCTGCGAGGAGGCGACGGGCGCAAGAAACCTGTACGTTTGTGCCAACTAAGCGGGGGAGTGATCCCCCTCGCCCAGCGAAGAGGTCGCGGCGAGGGTCACGAACCCCACGATGGCGGCACGCAGGGCGTGCGCCAGCGACTGGAACTGGACCTCCTCGGAACGGGCGATGCGATGCAGGGCGAAACCGTCGATCAGGGCGACGACCGCAGCGGCGGCGTGCGGATCGGTCACGCCGTTCGTCTGCAGCACGGCCGCCGCGAGCGCCCGCGTCTCGTCGAGGATCTTCTCGACGTGAACACGCAGGGCCGGATGACGCGAGGCGAAGAGGTAGATCTCGAACTGCGCGACCGTGTGGTCCTGCGATTGGCTGCGCACGATCTCGACGAACTCGTCGATCGCCGCCCCGGGGCTGTTCGCGCCCGAGACGAGGACGGAGCGGAACTGCTCGAGCCGCTCGAGCTCGGCCGCCATCGCGTGCGCGACGGCCTCGCCGATCATGTCGTCGAGCGAGTCGAAGAAGTACGTCGTCGACGAGTGCGGCACCCCCGCCGCGGCGGCCACCGACCTGTGCGTGACGGCCGCGATGCCCCCCTCGGCGATGATCGCGATCGTGGCGTCCAACAGCAGCTCGCGACGCGCGCGACCGCGCGCCCGCATCGGCCGGCTCGTCGTCTCGCTCACGCTGTCCTCCTCGCCGACCGGGGTGGTCGGTGTCGCCTTCGGAACGGAGTAAGCCTATGACCGCCTCCCCGCCCTCTGCGGACCGGGCCCCGGCCCCCGACGTCGACGTGGTCGTGGTCGGCGCAGGTCTCTCGGGCCTGACCGCCGCTCACCGGCTTCGCCAGTTCGGCGCGACGGTGACGGTGTTCGAAGCGGCGCCCCGCGTGGGCGGACGCGTGTCGTCGGCGGAGGTGGCGGGGGTGCACGTCGACCTCGGCGGGACGTTCGTCGGCCCCGGCCAGGATCGCATCCTGGCGCTCGCCGACGAAGTGGGCGTCTCGCGCTATCGGACCTACGCCGCGGGTCGCAACGTCATCCGGTGGCGCGGCGAGCATCGGCGCTACCGGGGCACGGTGCCTCCGGTCGGCGCGAGCCTGCTCGACGTGGGACGGATCCAGCTCACTCTCGACCGCCTGGCGCGCACCGTCCCCCGGGGGAACCCCGCCGCCGCCCCGCAGGCCGCGAACCTGGATGCCGAGAGCCTCGGCTCGTGGCTGCGCCGCTCGCACGCTTCTCCCGCGGCGCGAGAGCTCATCGCGATCGCCGGCCGGACGACGTGGGGGTGCGAGCCCGACGAGATCTCGTTCCTGCACGCTCTGCACTACATCCACCAGGCGGGTGGACTGTCGTCGATGCTCGACACCGAGGGCGGCGCGCAAGAGGAGCACTTCGTCGAGGGCTCGCACGCGATCGCCGTGCGTCTCGCCGACGCGCTCGGGGCTGCTCTGCGGGTGAGCGCTCCGGTGCGACGCATCGAGACCGCCGCCCAGGGGGTGCGCGTGTCGACGGCCGACGAGACGGTGACCGCTCGCGCCGTCGTCGTCGCCGTGCCACCGGCGCTGCGCGGCAGGATCGACTTCGCGCCGGCCCTTCCCCCCTCTCACGCCCAGATGGCCCAGCGCTGGCCGGCGGGGGTGCTGTCGAAGGCCTACGCCGTGTACGAGCGGCCGTTCTGGCGCGACCACGACCTGTCGGGGCAGGGGCTCTCCGACACCGGCCCGGTCTTCATCACCTTCGACGCCGGTCCCGCTCACGCCGGCGCCCCCGGCGTGCTCCTCGGCTTCGTCGGCGGGGTCTACGCCCGCGAGTGGGACGAGCTGGCACCCGCCGAGCGCGCAACGCGGGCGCTGTCGTCCTTCGCCGACCTTTTCGGCCCCCGGGCGCTGGATGCCATCGGCTACATCGACCAGCGCTGGGGCGCCGAGCCCTGGGTCGGCGGCGGCCCCACGGCCGCCCCGGGGCCGGGAGCGGTCGTGCCCTACGCCGGTGCCCTGGCCGCCCCCGTCGGGTCGATCCTCTGGGCAGGGACCGAGACGGCCGATCGCTGGACGGGATTCATGGACGGCGCCGTCCGCGCCGGTGAGCGCGCGGCGCTCCAGGCCCGCGGCATCCTGAGCTCCTCCTCGACCGACCACGAACAGACAGGAGTCGTCCGATGACCTGGCGCCGCGAGTACACGCACCTCACCACCGCCACCGCCGACGCGGTGTGGAAGAGGTGGACCACGCCCGAGGAGTGGGCCGTCGACGATCCCGATCTGCGCGAGGCCACCTTCCCCGTGCCCCCGCGCGTCGGTGCATCGGGCCGCGTGGTCAACCACGGAACCCCCGCGCAGCGCTTCACCTTCACCGAGCTGCAGCCGGGGGTCGCGATGAACTTCCGGATCGGCTTGCCGGGGGCGGTGCTGTCGTTCCCGCACCGCATGCGCCAGACGCCGAACGGGCTGTCGGTGACGCACGCCGTCGAGATCTCCGGTCCTCTCGCGCTGGTGTTCGGCCCCCTTGTGGGGCGCAAGATCGCCGCGGGCCTGCCGGCTGTCGTCCGCTTGGTGACGACGAACGCGCTCGCCGACATGGCCGCCGACGCGCGCGGGGAGTAGTCGGTGTCGCTGTCGATGACGCTCACGACCGCGGCGATGTGGGTGAGCGCGCGGCCGATCCGCCTCGCGCTGGCTCGTGACGACTACCTCGAGACGCTCGACCCGGGCCGCCGTCCGGCCGATCCGCCGGCGCGCCTGCGACGCTCGGGCCGTGTCGTCGTCTCGCGTGAGGGCGGGCTGCCCGTCTACCGCTACGAGCCGGCGGCGCGCACCGCGGGCCTCGAGCTGATGTACCTGCCCGGTGGGGGATTGGTGAATCCCCTCGTCGCCGAGCACTGGTGGATCGTCGAGCGTCTCGCCCGGGCGACCGGGGCGGCGATCACGGTGGTCTGCTACCCCCTGGCGCCCGAGCATCGGGCCGACGACACCCTCGCCGTGATCGACGCCCAGTACGAACGTCTCGCCGCGCGGGCGGGGACCTCCCGCCTCCTCGTGGCGGGCGACTCGGCCGGAGGGGCCGTGGCGGTGGGGCTCGCCCTGCGCGCCGCGCGTCGACCGGACGGGCTCGTGCTGTTCTCGCCGTGGCTCGACCTCGCTCTCGTCGACCCGGGGATCGCGCGTCGGATGCCGCGGGATCCCTCGCTGCGCGTCCCCGGCCTTCGAGCGGGCGCGCAGGCGTGGGTGGGCGATCGGGGGCTCGACGACCCGGAGCTCAATCCCGCGCGGATGGAGCTCGCCGGGCTGCCGCCGACCCTCGTGTTCCAGGGGGGTCGCGACATCTTCTTCGACGACGCCGTCGCCTTCGCTCGACGGGCGCGCGCCGAGCGGGCGTCGGTGCGTCTGGTGACCGCTCGGGCGGGATTCCACGTCTACGTCGGGGCGTTCTGGACGCCCGAGGCGCGCGCGGCCTACGCGCTCGTGGGGGCTTTCTCGCGCGATCCCGAGCGATCGATGACATAACGGGACATATGTGCAACAATCTGCCGAGGGCGCGACGGTGCGCCCCGTTCAAGGAGGACCGATGACCGCTCGCTACGACCTGGCAAAGATCAAGCTCGGCAAGCTCATGACCGACCCCGATGCCGAGGGCATCATCCTCGACGTCATCCCCGACCTCAAGGCGAGCCCCACCTACCTCGTGGCCCGCACGCTCACCGCGAGCGCCGCGCTCAAGCTCGCCGAAGCGCAGATCGGCGCCGAGAAGGCATCCGAACTGCGTCGTCGCGTCGAGGCGCTCGAGGCGTGAGGGGCTCGCGCGGCGAGGGGTAGATTGGCGGCGTGATACCGCTCGTCTTCCTCGCCGTGGCCCTCGCCGGCGGCGTGGGGGCGGCGCTGCGCTATCTGCTCGATGTGGCTGTGCGGCGCCGCACGGGGGAGCGGTTCCCGTGGGGCATCCTGGTCGTGAATCTCACCGGGGCGCTGGTGCTCGGCATCCTGACCCCCCTTCCCGCCGACGAGTCGTGGCGGTGGGTCCTCGGGACGGGTCTGCTCGGCGGGTACACGACATTCAGCGCGGTGGCTGTGACCACGGCGCTGCTCGCCGAAGAGGGGCGCTCGCGCGCGGCGGTGTCGTACGCGGTGGTGTCGTTCGTCGGGTCCGTCGTCGCGGCGGCACTGGGTCTGTCGCTCGGATCGGCGCTCTGAGGCAGCCGCCCGCCGGGCGGTCCGAGGGGCGGGTGCGCATGGGATACTGAGCTTCGATACATTCCTGTATCGGACTTACCCGGAGGGTCCCCCCGTGTCGTACCTGGCCGTCCTGAGCCTGAAGAACCGCGCCCTCATCGCCCTCGTCACGATCGTCGCGGCGGTCTTCGGCGGGCTCGCGCTCACCAGCCTCAAGCAGGAGCTCATCCCCTCGATCGAGTTCCCCCAGCTCGCCGTTGTCACGACCTACCCGGGCGCCTCGCCCGAGGTTGTCGAGACCGATGTCTCGACCCCGATCGAGAACGCCATCCGCGGTGTCGAGGGACTCGAGTCCACGACCGCGACGAGCACGACGAACTCCTCGATCGTCTCGGCGGAGTTCACCTACGGCACCGACCTGGCGGGGGCGCAGCAGAAGATCCTCGCCGCGATCGCGCGCATCAAGGACCAGCTCCCCGACTCCGCCGACACCACCGTCGCGTCGGCGAGCATCGACGACTTCCCC
Source organism: Microbacterium testaceum (assembly GCF_029761935.1). NCBI lineage: Bacteria > Bacillati > Actinomycetota > Actinomycetes > Micrococcales > Microbacteriaceae > Microbacterium > Microbacterium testaceum. The sequence goes on along the minus strand of NZ_CP121699.1, from coordinate 1,837,670 downwards.
GTCATCCAGCTCGCCGTCACGGGATTCACCGACGCCGAGGCGACGCAGTCGATCCTGCAGACGAGCGTGGTCCCCGACCTCGAGGACGTCGCGGGGGTCAACGGCGCGCAGATCGTGGGCGGCACCGCCCAACGCGTGACGATCACCCCCGACACCGCCAAGCTCGCCGAGCGCGGCTTCAGCCAGCAGGCGATCACCGACGCCCTCGATGCCAACGGCGTGCTCTTCCCGGGTGGCTCCCTGACCGAGGGCGACCAGACCCTCACCGTGCAGACCGGGTCGAAGCTCACCAGCGTCGACGAGATCTCGGCCCTCCCGCTCGTGCCCACCGACGCCGCCCAGTTCCAGGCGGGGCGGACGAAGATCAGCGATGTCGCCACGGTCGCCCTCGAGCCCGACCCCGTGACCACGCTGTCGCGTGTCGACGGGCAGCCGGCCCTGACCATCGCGGTCACCAAGCTCCCGGCCGCCAATACCGTCGACGTCTCGCGCGGCGTCCTCGATGCGCTCCCGGGGCTCGAATCGCAGCTCGGTCAGGGCGCCAAATTCACCGTCGTCTTCGACCAGGCGCCGTTCGTCCAGCAGTCGATCGAGGCCCTGGCGCAGGAGGGGCTCCTCGGTCTGGTCTTCGCGGTCGTGGTGATCCTCGTCTTCCTCATGTCGGTGCGCTCGACGCTCGTGACGGCGATCTCGATCCCCACCAGCGTCCTCATCACCTTCGTGGGGCTCCAGGCCTTCGGGTACTCGCTGAACATCCTGACCCTCGGCGCGCTGACGATCGCAATCGGCCGCGTCGTCGACGACTCGATCGTGGTGATCGAGAACATCAAGCGCCACTACGTCGGTGACGCCGACAAGATCCCCACGATCGTGCGTGCGGTGCGCGAGGTGGCGGCCGCCATCACGGCATCCACCATCACCTCCGTCGCGGTGTTCCTCCCGATCGCCTTCGTGGGTGACGTGACGGGAGAACTCTTCCGACCGTTCTCACTGACCGTGACGATCGCCATGGCGGCCTCGCTGCTCGTGTCGCTCACGATCGTGCCCGTGCTGGCGTCGTGGTTCCTGAAGCCCGGGAAGGTCATCCGCGATGCCGAGGGGAATCCGATCGACCCCGAGTCGCCGACCGCGCCGCCCTCGCGCCTGCAGAAGGCCTACGTCCCGGTCCTTCGCTGGACGCTGAAGCACTCGTGGGTCACCCTCACCCTGGCCGTGCTCGTGCTCGGCGGGACGCTCGCGTCCGTCCCCCTGCTCAAGACGGACTTCCTCGGCGACTCCGGTCAGAACACCTTCACCGTCACTCAGAAGATCGGCTCCGCCCCGAGCCTGGATGCCGAGGACGCGGCGGCCCAGAAGGTCGAGGCCGTGCTGCTCGACACCGACGGCGTGCAGACGGTGCAGACCTCGATCGGCTCGAGCGGGTCGGCGCTGCGCGACGCCTTCTCGGGCGGCGGCTCGGGCATCACGTACTCGATCACCTCCGCCTCCGGCGTCGACCAGGTCGAGCTCCGCGACCGCGTCCGCACCGAGCTCGAGGCGCTTCCCGACGCGGGCGAGATCGAGGTCGCGGCCTCCGGCGGCGGACTCGGCTCGGCCGGCATCACCGTCGACGTCACCGCCGCCGACGGACAGTCGCTGCAGCAGGCGAGCGACGCCGTGGTCGCGGGCCTGCAGGGGCGCGACGGCATCGGTCAGGTCACCAGCAGCCTCTCGGCATCCCTCCCCTTCATCTCCGTGCGCGTCGATCGCGATGCGGCCTCCGAGCGCGGACTGTCCGAACGTGCCGTGGGTGCGCTCGTCTCGGCGACGCAGCAGCCGCGGCAGGCGGGCACGGTGGAACTCGACGGACGCGGGGTGACCGTGTACGTCGCCACCGCCAACCCGCCGAAGACCATCGACGACCTGCGCGCCCTCGAGATCCCGAGCGCGCGCGGCAACGTCCGCCTCGACCAGATCGCCACGGTCGAGCAGAGCGAGACCCCGCCGTCGATCTCGACCTCGCGCGGGCTGCGCACGGCCACGATCACGGTGACGCCGACGACCGACGACCTGGGCAGTTCGTCGGCCAGCGTCACCTCGGCCCTCGCCGACACCTCGCTGCCGCAGGGGGCCACCGCGAAGGTGGGCGGTTCGGTGACCGACCAGCGCGACGCGTTCAGCCAGCTCGGCCTCGCGTTGCTCGCGGCGATCCTCATCGTCTACGTCGTGATGGTCGCGACCTTCAAGTCGCTGCGCCAGCCGCTCGAGCTGCTCGTATCGGTGCCGTTCGCGGCGACCGGAGCGATCCTCATGCTGCTGATCACCGGTGTGCCGCTCGGTGTCGCGGGCATGATCGGTGCGCTGATGCTCGTCGGCATCGTGGTGACCAACGCGATCGTGCTCATCGACCTCGTGAACCAGTACCGCGCCCGCGGTCTGAGCGTCTTCGAAGCGACGGTCGTCGGAGGCGCGCGACGCCTGCGTCCCATCCTGATGACGGCCCTCGCGGCGATCTTCGCCCTCGTGCCGATGGCCCTGGGGATCACCGGCCACGGCGGATTCATCTCGCAGCCGCTGGCGGTCGTCGTGATCGGCGGGCTCGTGTCGTCGACGTTCCTGACGCTGCTGGTGCTGCCGACGCTCTACAACCTCATCGAAGGAGCGAGCGAGAGGCGCCGTGAGCGGCGGGCGGCGCGAGAGGCAGGGCACGTCGAGCCGACGGCCGACGACGGGCACCCCCTGAGCCGCCGAGAACTGCGCGAGAAGCACTGACGCGGAACGGGCGGGATGCCGACACCCGGCGTCCCGTCCCTCTCGTGGTGCTCATCCCGAAGTGTCGGCGGTCACCGGTCGGGGTGAGCGTCGATGCGCGATCGGGGCGAGGCGACGAGCCCTCGACGGGGTGACCGGGCGCGACGCGCGGGGCGCGCTGCGCCGCCGAGCGGGCGGGTCGGCGGGTGGCCGTCGGCCGGGCGAGCGGGAGGCGGGGGCGTCGACGGGGGGCGTGGTGCGCCGCGGCGGGAGTCTGGGCGGTCGGGTGCGAGGTGGCCGCAGTCGCCGCCGACGCGAGGATCTGCGTGAACATCCCCGACCACGCGAACATCGCCGCGCACGAGATGGTCTCGAACAGTGCCAGGTTGATGGTCGCCGAAACGAACAGCGTGATCGAGACGATCAGCCAGACGGTCGCGATTCCCGTGCCGATCGCCATCCGCTTGCCGAGGCGGTGGAAGAGGAACGGCGCGCTCAGCAGCAGGGCGAGGAACCCCAGGACCATCGAGCCGGCGACCTTGTCGTGAAGGTCCTTGTCGGTGTTCAGGGGAATGCAGCCCACCAGAGCGAGATTCACGCCCACGACGTTCAGGCAGATGAAGGCCACCGTCGCGGCGCCGCGACGGACGGGACCGCGACCCACGCGTCGCACATCGCGCCGGACGCGGAAGGCGAAGACCACGACGATCATCCCGCTGATCTTGAGCGTGGTGTTGAAGAACGCGCTCGAGAGGTCGCCGAAGATCCCCAGCTGGCTGAAGTGCAGCTGCCACCACAGCGGGTCGCTCGTGGTCGCGATCGACAGCAGCAGCCCGCTGACCAGGACGATCAGGGCCGCCGCGCCGACGTGCATCGTCGGGACGGCGTTCAGGCGGCGCGCGAGGGCGCCCAGACGCGGCACCGGGAGCGAAAAGGGGACAGCGGAGCGGAGCGCGGTGCTCATGTGGGGGATCTTTCCTCAGGACGGAACGAGGATCCCCCCACACCGCGGGACCCTCGGCCCCCGTCGGCTCATTCGGGCAATGAGCCAGGAGAAACCTTGGTCCTTTGCCTCCCCCGGCCTTGACGGAAACCGTCAGGGCACATGGTATCGTTCGCGCCGCCTTTTCAGGTAAGGGCTTGTCTGAGAAATCCCCAGATCATATGCGCATTTTCTTGTCCCCCATTTGGGGGACAAGAAAGCCTCATGCCCCGTAGGAAACACCCCATTCCCTGGTCATTTCTGCGCCCGGTTCGAGTCGCTCCAGGTCCATTCCGGTTGCGAAAGCGTTCGCCGGAGCCGTCATCGGCTCGATTGCCACCGCGAGGGATTGCCCGGGGTAGCGGTCGGTCGTGAACACCTGCGCCCAGCGGAACCCGGCATCCTGCCACAGCTGCACACGCCGACCGTCGGGAGCGGTAAGGGTGTGGTGCGCTCGGCCGTCGGCATCCCGCTCCAATCCGCGGTAGCCGTTGTCGAGCGAGGCATCGCCGAGACGGCGACCCTCGCGCAGGTCGGTGGCGGCGTCGACCGGCACCTCGTCGACGGGGATGTTGCGGTCGTCGAGGACGAGCGTGGTCGTGCCGGTCGAGTGCACCACCAGATCCTCGGTCGGCACCCCGCCGATCTGGAGATAGGGGTGCACGCCCAGGGCGACGGGGGCGGCCTTCGCCCCGATGTTCTCGATGGTGTGGGTCACGTGCAGACCGTCGGCGCGGAGGGCGTACGTGACCCGCGTGCGCAGGTGAAAGGGGTAGCCGGTCTGCGGCACCACGTCGGCGCCGAGTACGAGGCGATCGTCGGTGTGCTCGATGGCCTGGTAGGTCCCGAAGCGCAGCAGGCCGTGGCTGGCGTTGCCGAACTTCGGCTCGCTGATCGCGAGCTGCAGATCCTCGCCGTCGAAGCAGTACCGGCCGTCGCGGATGCGGTTCGGCCAGGGGACGAGGACGACCCCGGATGCCGCGGGCGTGGGCAGGTCGTCGGGGTAGCGCGGTACGAGGTCGACGCCGTCGACCGTCAGCGCGCGAAGGGCGGCACCCACCTGGGCGATCTCGGCGGAGGAGTGCTCGCCGCGGAGGTGGAAGCGGGATCCGGTGGGGTCGGCGGTCATGGCGTGGCCTTTCGCGATCGGCGCGGGCGCTGCAGCCAGGGCTGCAGCATGCGGGTGACCCACGGGAGGACCGCGTAGGTCATGACGGGGGTGAGCATGAGGGTGGTCGCGAGCACGCGCAGCACGAGGGGGATCTCGGCGAACCCGGGGACGAAGCCCAGCAGCCATGACGCCGCGAGGTTCGTCGGGAAGAACCCGACCCAGATCGTCACGGCCTGCTTCCACCGCGGGGGAGCCGCCGGGACCGGCTGTTGGATCGGCTGGGTGCCGGCCTCCGTCACCGTCGCAGCTTCCAGGATCGAGCCGTGCGGGGCGTCGAACCAGCCCTCGATCCCGGTGCGGCGCTCGCTGCGCTCCTCGCGCGCGAAGGGGCGGCCGGAGTCGAGCCACCACTGGCGCTGCGTGGAGCTCTCCCACTCCTCGAGCGTCGTGATGTCGCGAAAGCGGTACAGCATGTACCAGAGGTCGCTGTCTTCGCCCGCGCGCACCCACCCCGAGCCGAGGAAGCCCGGGAAGGCGGTCGCGAGGTCGGTGCCGGCCTGCATCCAGGAGGTCGCTTCGGCGGTGCGCGTCGGGTCGATGCGCCGCTCGATCGCCACCGTGATGGGGTGGGCGTCGGTGTCTGCCATGCGTCTATCTTCCGTCACGGCGACCCTGGGTCCTTCTCCGTGGAACCCGTCCCGCTCTCGACCGCCTCTGTCCCTCTCTCGACGAACCTCGTCCCACTTTCGGCGGGGTGATGTCCCAGGTATGGCTGTCTGATGCGCCGCGAAAGCGCCATAAGCGGGACACGGGTCATCGGAGGGGCATGGATGCCATTCCCAGGCGCGACCTGTAGCGTGGTGCGGTCGGCTCTGGACACCGTGCGTGATGCGCGGATGGGTTTGTGAGTCCAAGGGGCCGATGGACAGGACACGATCGCGGCCTCGACCATCACTAGTGAATTGGCCCCCGGCCCACGAGCGTCCGGGTATCGCACCGCCACGAGCGGTGTCGCTGTTTCGCGCGAACAGAACCCAGGAAGTTTCTCCATGCCCAAGAACAAGAAGCCCGCCGGCGGCCGCGCCGCCAAGAATTTCGAGCCCCGCTACGGCGCCAAGACCTCGTTCCAGGACCGCAAGCGTCGCCCCGGCACCGAGGCGCCCGCCAAGCCCGGCAGCAAGAGCCCCAGCCACCGCGGTTACCGCCCCGAGGCCGAGGCCACAGCCGACAAGGGTCGCTGGAACGCCGCCGATCGCGCCGGCCGTACTGAAGCCCGCAGCATCCGCACCTCCGCCCGTGACGACCGTCCGGCCCGTTCGTTCGACGACCGCCCTGCGCGTTCGTTCGATCGTGACGAGCGTTCCCGTCGCGATGCCGGTGAGCGTTCCGCGCGTTCGTTCGACCGCAGCGACCGTCCTGCTCGTTCGTTCGACCGCAACGAGCGCCCGGCGCGTTCTTTCGACGACCGCCCCGCGCGTTCGTTCGACCGGAACGACCGTCCGGCTCGATCGTTCGACCGCAGCGACCGTCCTGCCCGTTCGTTCGACCGCAACGAGCGCCCGGCGCGTTCGTTCGATCGTGACGAGCGTCCCCGTCGCGATGCCGGTGAGCGTCCCGCGCGTTCGTTCGAGCGCAGCGACCGTCCGGCTCGTTCGTTCGACCGTAACGACCGTCCCGCGCGTTCGTTCGATCGTGACGAGCGTCCCCGTCGCGATGCCGGTGATCGTCCTGCCCGGTCCTTCGACCGCAGCGACCGTCCGGCTCGTTCGTTCGACCGCAACGAGCGCCCGGCTCGTTCGTTCGATCGTGACGAGCGTCCCCGTCGCGATGCCGGTGAGCGTCCCGCGCGGTCCTTCGACCGCAGCGACCGTCCGGCTCGTTCCTTCGACGACCGCCCGCGCCGCAACGACGGCCCGAGCCGGAGCGATTGGACCAACACCCCGCAGCGCTCCGCCGAGCACGAGCAGCGCGTCGACGTCGTGCACGAGCGCCTGCAGGCCGAGGCCGTGGACGCCGCGACCGTGACCGGTGCCGGTTTCGCCGAGCTGGGTCTGGGCGACAACCTCGTCCGCGCGCTGGCCGGTCTGGGCGCGGCGAGCCCGTTCCCCATTCAGGCGGCCACGGTCGCCCCGATCCTCGAGGGACGCGACGTCCTCGCTCGCGGCCGCACCGGCTCGGGCAAGACCATCGCCTTCGGTGCGCCGCTGGTCGAGAGCATCCTGCGCTCGCAGGCGGGTCAGCGCCGCGAGTTCGGTCGCGCCCCCAAGGCGATCATCCTCGCCCCCACGCGCGAGCTCGCCCTGCAGATCGACCGCACGGTACAGGTGCTCGCGCGCAGCGTGGGCCTGTTCACCACCCAGGTCTACGGCGGTGTGCCCCAGGCGCGCCAGGTCGGTGCGCTCAAGAAGGGCGTCGACATCGTCATCGGCACCCCCGGACGCATCGAAGACCTGCTGAACCAGGGCAAGCTCGACCTCTCGCAGGTGCAGGTCGCCGTCCTCGATGAGGCCGATCACATGTGCGAGCTCGGCTTCCTCGAGCCCGTGCAGCGCATCCTCCGCGCGACCAAGAAGGACAGCCAGAAGCTCCTCTTCTCGGCCACGCTCGACCGCGAGGTCGCGGCCCTCGTCGATGAGTTCCTCGTCGAGCCGGCTGTCTACGAGGTCGCCGGCGAGGATCAGGACTCGAGCACCATCGAGCACCGCGTTCTCGTCATCGAGCACCGTGACAAGGCGCAGATCCTCGACTCGCTCGTCGACCGCGAAGGCAAGACCCTCGTCTTCGCCCGCACCCGCGCGTACGCCGAGATGCTCGCCGAGCAGTTCGACGACGCCGGTATCGCGGCGGTGGCGCTGCACGGCGACCTGAACCAGCAGAAGCGCACGCGCAACCTCGAGAAGCTGACCTCGGGTCGCGTCAACGTGCTCGTCGCCACCGACGTCGCCGCCCGTGGCATCCACGTCGACGACATCGACCTGGTCATCCAGGCCGACGCCCCCGACGAGTACAAGACGTACCTGCACCGCTCCGGCCGCACCGGCCGCGCCGGCCGCGCCGGCACCGTGGTCACCCTGATCACGCGCCAGCGTCGCCGTCGCATGACCGAGCTGCTCGACCGCGCCGAGATCCAGGCTCCCTTCGAAGAGACCGCGCTCGGCGACGACGTGCTCGAAGAGCTCTCGGGTCGTCAGCTGTCGAACGTCGACGCCTAATCCCCCTCGAAACCCCCGTCGCGACCGCGGCGGGGGTTTCGTGCATCGCGGGCGCGGAGACGCGACGCTCGCGCGAGCAGAGCGGGCACGATGCTGAGCGGGCTGCTCCTAGCTGACATGTCGGGGCGCGAGGCCTCAGAACAGCGTCGGCTCGCTCGCGGGCGCGACGCGCGGACGAGTGGATGCCGAGACCCCGACCGTTCGCACGGGTCCGAGGCTGCTCGTCGGCGCAGTGCGCGCCGCGAGGCCGGGCTGGGGTCGTCCGCGCGGGTGGTCGTCCTCATCCCATCCGTCCAGCCGGTGCATGCGCAGGAGGGGGCGCATGCGTTTGCCGAGCCACGTGCGGTACGCCTTCGGCGCCGAGGTCGAGACACCCGGGTACAGCCCGCGGTACGACGAGACCAGGTGCGGATGCTCGCGCTCGAGCCACTCGAAGAACCACTGCTTCGCCCCGGGCCGCAGGTGAAGCGCTCCGTAGACGACGCGCGCCGCGCCGGCGGCGCGAATGCGGGCCAGGGCGTCGTCGAGCGCCGCGACCGAGTCGGTGAGGTGCGGCATGACGGGCATGAGGAACACCGTCACGCGGAAGCCCGCGGCGGTAGCCGCGCGAACGGTCTCGAGCCGCGCCTCGGCGCTCGGGGTCCCGGGCTCGATCGAACGCTGGAGCGCGTCGTCGAAGACCGCGATCGACGTGGCCAACGACACCGTGACCTGTTGTGCCGCCTCGGTCAGCAGCGGGAGGTCGCGCCGCAGCAGCGTTCCTTTGGTGAGGATCGAGAACGGTGTGCCGTTGTCGGTGAGAGCCCCGACGATGTCGGGCATGAGGCGGTACCGTCCCTCGGCGCGCTGGTAGGGGTCGGTGTTCGTCCCGAGCATCACGGGTTCGCGCGCCCACGATCCCCGGCGCAGCTCGGTGCGCAGCACCTCGGCGACGTTCACCTTCACCACGATCTGCGAGTCGAAGTCGGCCCCGTAATCCAGGTCGAGGTACTCGTGCGTTTTCCGAGCGAAGCAGTTGTGGCTGATGACCCCGTTCGCGACGAAGTCTTCGGTACCCGTCGTTATGTCGATCATGTCGATGTCATAGCCGATGTCTTCGACTTTGACGACCCTCAGGTCCGAGCTGGTCTTGACCGCTGTTCCTGAGACGTCGACCTTGCGGGTGATAGACGGCCGGGCGATATCGAAGAAGCGCTGTCGCGAGGCTAGCCCCCCGCGAAGACGGATGGAGGACACGCCGTTCGGGCGGGCGGGTTCGCGAACAGCATCGAAGTGGAACGCGGCGAGAGCCTCTTCCGTCAGCGAGAGGAGCTCCTCATTCGCATTGCTGATTCGCACGATCCCGCGCGAACTCGAGCCCTCCGCGTCGAAGATGCCCCCGAGGAAGCCCGCCATCCAATCCCGACTTCGCGTGCTCGGTATCGCTGTGTAGTCCTCGATGCGCGCAACATCCCGCATCTTGGCCGTGTGCAGAGCCGTCATGGGTCGGCGATGCGCGGGCACGGGGAAGGGCCGGACCATCGTGACGATGCCGATCTGCTCGAGAAGCTCCTTCGAGAGGTCGAGCGCTTCGCGATCGGCGAGGGCGAGTCGGAATCGATGAATCGCGCGGACTCGGTTTCCGTCGTCGTAGGTCTTGTGAAGGATCATCGCGTCACCGCGCACCATGCCCGTCAGATACCCCTGGCGCCAGTCGGGACCCATCGCCTGTGCGTAGGGGCGGGCGCCCGTTCCGAAACCTTGCAGACGGTTCGACACCGTGAGGTGAGGGCGCTGTTCGCCCGCGAGGGGCGAGTCGGTGACATGCTTCCACCCGCGTTCCGTCAGGAACCGGTGTTCTGCGCTGCCCTCGATCTCGGTTCCATCAGCGAGGGTGACGCGATGGAGGCGTTTGCGAGTGGTCCACTTCGCGCGAACCGTTGTTCGGACATAGTGGCGATATCGCGCTCCCTGCTCGGTGCCGATGATCTCGTCTCCGACGCGGATCTCGGACAGCGGGACCTGGCGGCCGTCCGCTTTCAGAATGAGGGTGTCCGGGGAGAGGCAGTACGAACAAGCATGGCTGCACCCCCGGTAAGGATTCACCGTCCAGTCGAACGGCATGGCCGAGACACCGGGAACGCGGTTCAACGCGCTCTTGCACAGCACCTCGTGGAATGTCATTCCGGCGAATTCCGGCGTGGTCACCGACCGCACGAGGCCGTCCATGCGCTCCATGCCCGGGAGTGCCGCGGTGTCCTCCACGCCCAGCTGCTGTCCCTGCCATCTCATGCGAACAGTCGAACACATGTTCGACGAATCGGCAACACTGCGCCCGAGTCATTCGCGGAGAGGGCCGAGCGCCCTCGCCCCCGCCCCCGCCTCCACCCGGGTCGACCGTTCAGGATGCACCCGCGAGAATGGAAGCGTGACCAGCCACGACCCCGAGACCTCGCCCCGCCGCGCCGCGCGCGCGGAGGCCGAGCGACTCGCGACCGCGGCCCTCACCCTTCCCGTCGTTCCCGGCGGCGACGACTCCGCCGCAGCGCCTCCGACCCGTCGCGCTCTGCGGCGCGACGCGGACGCCCCTGAGGCAGGGGAGTCCGGGGCCCGTGGCATCCGTCGACTCGCCCCCGTCCTCCTGCGCCGCCGCCTGGCGGTGGTCGCCGCGGCGGTCGTCGTGGTGGCCGGTTGCGTGGTGGCGATCGGGGCCGCCGCCTCGGGAGGCGGGCCCGACGGGTCCACCGACGCCGTCGCGCAGATCGTCGGCCCCCCGGCGGTCGCCGACGACGGAATCCCCGTGCCGCAGCTCGCGGCCGTCGCCGCCACGGCGACCCCGTGCGACGACCCCGCCTTCACCTCCGCGCTGGCCGCGGGAGACGACGCCGCCGTCATCGACGCGGCGGGGGGCGGGCAAGCGTTCCGCGCAGCGGTGGCATCCGGGATCGCCCCCTGCGTCTCGCTCTCCGACCCGAACCGCGAGTGGCTCGTGGTCAACAAGCAACGTCCCTACGACCCGGTCGACTACCAGCCCGGCGACCTGGTCATGCCCGCAGACGTCCGCGCCCTCGAGGATTCCGCTCTGCGCGCCCCCGCCGCGCGCGCGCTCACCTCGCTCGTGAAGGCCGCATCCGCCGCCGGCGTCGGCGAGATCGGCTACCTCAGCGCCTACCGCTCGTACACGACGCAGAAGTCGACCTACGCCGGGCGCGTGGCGGTCGGGGGTGTCGCCGAGGCCGATCGCGAGAGCGCGCGGCCCGGCTTCAGCGAGCATCAGTCGGGCATGGCCGTCGACATCGTCCCCTGCAACGGTTCGTGCAAGACGCTCGACGACGTGGCGGCGTCTCCGCAGGGCGCGTGGGTGCGCGATCACGCGTGGGAGTTCGGCTTCATCACGCGGTACGCCGAGGGGCGCGAGAGCGTCAGCGGGTACGAGCCCGAGGCGTGGCACCTGCGCTACATCGGTCCCGAGCTCGCCCGGGCCTACCACGAGGGCGGTTTCACGACCCTCGAGGAGTTCTTCGGGCTGCCTGCGGCGCCGACCTACTGACTCAGTTCACGACGCCCGCGCTGCAGGTCTGCTGCGCGGCGCTCGATCCGGTGATGGCGGGCGGGAGGGCGACGGCTCCCGTGTTCGGATCGACCTCGCCGGGCTCCGGCGCGGGGCCCTCCGTCGGCGCCGGCTGTTCTCCGGGGGCCGGCTCGGCGATCACCGTGCCGTCGTTGACCGCCACGCCTCCGGTCACCTCGATCGACCGGTTCTCTCGCAATGCGTCCCAGAGCACCTCGGCCGCGGCGTAGTCGGGCGCCACACGGTTGATATCCGAGCGGGCCTCGACGGTCGGGTACTGCACGAAGACGATGTCTTCGAAGGGCACGTCCTTCACCGCGGAGGCGACCTGGACGAGGGTCAGGGGGTTCGTGAGGCTCTGCGTCGGCGTGACGTTCCGAAGGCCCGTCGAAGCCAAGCGCAGCACCGTCGAGGGGTTCGACAGCACCTCCTCGCTGACGAGCTTGCGCGCGAGGCGGGACATGTACTGCTGCTGGTTGCTCACGCGCGCCAGGTCGCTGCCGCCCACTCCGTATCGGGTGCGCAGGAACTGCAGCGCCTCGAGGCCCTGGATGCTCCGCGGTCCCGCTTCCCAGTCGATGCCCGTGTTCGCATCGCGCATGTCGCTCGCGAGGCAGATCTCGACGCCGCCGATCGCGTTGGTGATCTCGATGACGCCGCCGAAGGTGACCATGGCGCCGAATTGGATCTGCTGGCCGCTCATGTCGGCGATGGCGGTGATCACGCACGAGAGTCCGCCGTACGTGTAGAGCTCGTTGATTTGCAGGGTGCCGCCGCCGAAGCGGCCCCCGTCGGCGGTGTCGCACGCGGGGGCGTCGAAGATGAGGTCGCGCGGGAACGAGACGACCGTGACCTTCCGGGGTTCCTCCGAGATGTGCACGAGGATGTTCACGTCGTTCAGGCGTCCGCCCGCGTCCGCACCCTCGCACCGGTCGCCCAGGAGGGCGATGAGCTCTTCTTCGCACTCGTCGATGCCGACGAGCATCATGTTCACGCCGCCCGAGAGCGCCCCGAGGTCGGGCGGGACGGCCGGCTGATTCTCGACGACCACGGCTTCTTCGACGAAGTCGGCGGTGAGGTCGTACGCCGTGTAGGACACGACTCCGATCACCGCGACGGCGCCGACCACCGCGGCGACGGCGAGGAGCTTCGCGAGCTGGCCGAACGGGTTCGGCAAAGGCAAGCGGGCGTGCTGCGCGACGGTGCGACGGCGCCGGGGCATGGCTCCTCCTCGGGTTTCGTCGAGTCTAGGGGGACCGGATGCCGGGACCCCGGCGCGACGACAGGGGGGGGGCGAAGCGAGGGTCGCCGTTTTCGGACCCCGTCCAAACTGAACGTTGGTGATGAAACCTCTCTGAGTTATGTTTGTGCAACGCGCGCCACCGATGTCGCGCAGATCGCTCAATTCATCCCCCCGTTTGGAGCGCACGATGGGTCGAACCCTGCGTTCGGTCGCGGCCATTTCCCTGGCCGGACTGTTCACCGTTGCCGGAGCCACAGCCGTTCAGGCTGCCGACGTGGGCGAGGAGGTGACGCCTCCCACACCCATCGAATCCGCGACGGGCCGGTACATCGTGGTCCTCGACGAGGCCCCCGTCGCCACGTACCAGGGCGGCGAGCCGGGCCTCGACGCCACGAAGTCCGACGAGGCGCGGCTCGATGCCGACTCCCCGCAGGCGCGGAAGTACTCCGCCTTCCTCGAGGAGCGTCAGCAGAACGTCGCCGACGAGGCGGGCGTCCGCCCCGATGCCACCTACACGATCGCCGTTAACGGCTTCAGCGCGAGCATGGACCCGAACCAGGCCGCCAAGCTCGCCGCGACCAAGGGCGTGCAGAAGGTCGTCCCCGACGAGATTCGCCACCCGGTCGCCGTCCCCTCGACCGAGTTCCTCGGCCTCGAGGGCGACAACGGCGTCTGGCAGAAGATCGGTGGCGTCGGTTCGGCCGGCGAGGGCGTCGTCGTCGGTGTCGTCGACACCGGCATCGCGCCCGAGAACCCCGCCTTCGCGGGCGAGCCGCTGGGCACCACCGCCGGTTCAGAGCCGTACCTCGACGGCAACGACGTGGTCTTCCGCAAGGGCGACGGCACCGACTTCCGCTCCCCGCGCGTGGCCGAGGGCAACGGGTGGTCGCTGTCGGACTACTCGACCAAGCTCGTCGGCGCCCGGTACTTCGACCAGGGTGCCGCCGCCACGGGCTTCACCTTCGAGGCGGACTACCGCTCGCCCCGCGACGGCGACGCGCACGGCTCCCACACCGCCAGCACCGCGGCGGGCAACAACGGAGTCGACGCGAGCGTCGAGGGCATCGATTTCGGTGCGATCTCGGGCGTCGCCCCGGCGGCCAAGGTCGCCGCCTACAAGGCGTGCTGGGCGGGTCCCGACCCGCTCGTCACCACCGACGACGTCTGCGCTCTGAGCGACCTGCTCGGCGCGATCAACGCCGCGGTGTCCGACGGCGTCGACGTCATCAACTACTCGATCGGCGGAGGCGCGGCCACCACCACGCTCTCCCTCGAGGACCAGGCGTTCTTCAACGCCGCCGCAGCCGGCGTCTTCGTCTCGGTCTCGGCCGGCAACTCCGGCCCCGGCGCTTCGACCGCCGACCACGCCTCGCCCTGGTACACCACCGTCGCGGCATCCACGATCCCGACCTACGAGGGAACCGTGAAGCTGGCCGACGGGTTCCAGGCCGCGGGGGCATCGGTGTCGGTGCGCGAGGGTCAGGACGTGACGGCACCCGTCGTCTACGCCGGCGACATCGCGGCATCCGGAGCCGATCCCGCGAACGCCGCGCTGTGCCTGATCGGGTCGCTCGATCCCGCGAAGGCTGCCGGCAAGATCGTCGTGTGCGATCGCGGTCAGAACGCGCGCATCGAGAAGTCGCAGGCGGTGAAGGATGCCGGTGGCGTGGGCATGATCCTCGTCAACGTCACGCCGGCCTCGGTCGACAACGACTTCCACTCCGTGCCCACCGTGCACATCGACGCGCGCTACCGCGACGCGCTGCTCGCCTACGTGCGCGGCACGGCGGACGCCACCGCGACCCTCGTCGGCGAGAACGTCACGGGCGAGACGACGCCGACTCCCCAGGTCGCGGGCTTCTCGAGCCGCGGACCGATGCTCGCCGACGGCAGCGACATCCTGAAGCCCGACGTCTCGGCTCCGGGTGTCGCGATCCTCGCGGCGGCGGCCAACGCGCCCGGCGCCACCCCGACGTTCGAGTTCCTCTCGGGCACGTCGATGTCGTCGCCGCACGTGGCGGGACTCGGGGCCCTCTACCTGGGCGAGCGCCCGCTGGCCACTCCTGCCGAGGTGAAGTCCGCGATGATGACCACCGCGTACGACACCGTCGACGTCGAGGGCGCTCCGGCTCAGGACCCGTTCGCGCAGGGCGCGGGCCACGTCGATCCGACGAAGTACTTCGATCCGGGTCTGCTGTACCTGAACGGTCCGGCGGACTGGGCGGCGTTCCTCCAGGGCAAGGGCCTCGAGGACTTCGGCGTCGCCCCGATCGACGGCAGCGATCTGAACCTCGCGTCGATCTCGATCGGCTCGCTCGCGAAGCCGCAGACCATCACGCGCACGGTCACCTCGACGAGGGCCGGATCGTTCTCGGCATCCATCGACGTCCCCGGAGTGGATGCCACGGTCGAGCCGGCCACGCTCGAGTTCGCCGCGGCGGGCGAGCAGAAGACGTTCACCGTGACCTTCTCGCGGACGGACGCGGCTGCGGAGCAGTGGACGAGCGGGTTCCTCACCTGGACCGGCGACGGTACGCAGGTGCGCTCGCCGATCGCGATCCGTCCGGCCACCGCCGAGGCTCCGGCCGAGGTCTCGGGCACCGGTCTGTCGGGATCGACGTCGGTCGAGATCCTTCCGGGCGTGGGCGGCGAGCTGCCGCTGAGCGTGTCGGGTCTCGCGGCCCAGACGCTGCTGGCCGATCCGGACAACCCGGTCGCCGGTCACAGCGGTAACCAGGACTCGGGCGACGCCGACGGATACGTGCGGTGGACCGTCCAGGTGCCCGAGGGGACGACCCTCTCGCGCTTCGACCTGGACTCGTCGGACGACACCGGCAGCGACCTCGACTTGTTCGTATCGCGCGTGGTCAGCCCCGACGACCTGCGGTACTACGAGCGGTTCACCTCCGCGACGGCCTCGGCCGACGAGCGGGTGACACTGACGAACCCCACCGCCGGCACGTACCTGATCGAGGCGAACCTCTACTCCTCGACCGGACCGTTCACGTGGGACATGACCTACGCGAACGTCACCCCCGGCGGCGAGGGGCAGCTGACGGCGACGCCGAACCCGATCCCCGTGCAGCAGGGCGCCGCCGTCTCGTACGACCTGTCGTGGCAGGGGCTCGCGCCCCAGACGCGTTACCTCGGTGTCGTGCGGTACGGCGACTCGGACGTGCAGACGGTGCTGACCGTCGACTCGGGCGAGGCTGCTCCGGCCGTGGTCGAGGCTCCGACGGTGTCGGGCACGGCCAAGCTCGGTCGCACCCTGACCGCGACTCCCGGCACGTGGAACCCGGCCGATGTGACCACCGCGTACCAGTGGCTGCGGGACGGTGAGCCCGTGAACGGCGCCACCTCGGCGACGTATCGTGTGCAGCGCGCCGACCTCGGCCGGGTGCTCAGCGTGCGCGTGACGGCGACGGCACCCGCCAACGGTCTGACGGGCACCGCCGACAGCGCCGGCGTGCCGGTCGTCGTGGGCTCGTTCACGACGGTGAGCGTCGACCCGTGGGTCGGTCGCACCGGTGACGCGTACACGCTCACCGTCAAGGTGCGGCCGCTGAGCGGACCCGCGCCCCAGGGAGACGTGACCGTCACGGTGGCGGGCAAGGAGTACGTCGCCACCCTGCAGGACGGGAAGGCCACCATCGTCCTCGACCCGCAGACGCGCGGCGTGAAGCTGGTCAAGGCCGTCTACGGCGGCAGCGCGACGGTGGAGGCCTCGCGCGCCAGCAGCGCGTTCATCGTGTTGCGTTAGTCGTCGCCGAACCATCGCGGCGCTCGGGCTTCGGCCCGGGCGCCGCGAGTGGTCTTGTCAGCCCCGCCGCTTCCGCGGCGTGAGCCGCACCGCCGGTAGGGGAGGAGCGGGAATCCGCTCGGGGCCGTGGTCGATCACGGCCCCGAAGCGCGGCGCCTGGGCTTCCCACGCCTCGCGTGCCTCGACGATCTCGTCGTGAGACCGCCCCACGAAGTTCCACCACATGACGATGTCGGCCTCGAACGGCTCCCCGCCCAGCAAGAACACGCGGGCGCCCTCTGCACTCCGCAGCTCCAGGTGGTCGCGCCCCTTGCCGAGATAGACCAGCCGCGAAGGGTCCAGGGATGCCGTGGGCCCGGCTTCGGGCGTGGAACCCGGGCGTCGCGCGGCGTCGGCATCGGTGGCATCCATCCCCGTCACCGCCTCGGCGGTACCCGTCATGCCGGAGACCGCGTACTCCCAGTCGGGGTGCAGGGGGATGCGCACGGCGACACCCGGCGGCAGGCGCAGCTCGGCCCCGACGATGGGCGTGTGGACGGTCGCGGGCGAGGCGACTCCGTCGAGCTCGCCCATCACCACGATCGCGTCGGCCCCGTGGCCCAGATCGAGGACGGGGAGGTCCTCGTGGCGCTCGAAGGCCGGAGCTCCGTGCCGCCGGGTCTCGGGCAGCGCCACCCAGAGCTGCAGGGCGTCGAGGGGGATGGGCCCCTCACCGACCGAGTACTCGGAGTGCGCGATGCCCGCGCCACTCGTCATGAGGTTCAGGGCGCCGGGACGCACGATGACGTCGCTGCCCACGGCATCCCGGTGTCTGACCTCACCGATGATCGGCCACGTCACCGTCTGCAGCCCGATGTGCGGGTGCGGTTCGACGCGCATGAGCGTGTCCTGTGGGCCGAAGCGGTCGAGGAAGCACCACGCGCCGACCATCGGCAGGGCACGGTGAGGGAGGGTGCGGTGGACCTCCATTCCGCGGACGCCTCCCAACGGCACCTCGCGCGCTGCCACGATGAGCGCGCGCGGACCGTCGCACGCGACCGGACCCTCCGCCTCGGGAGGCTCGACGTCGAGTCGCGTCACGAGGGTTCGCCGGGGCCCGCCGAGTCGGCGGCGTCGTTGTCGTTCGGCCACTCCACGACAAGGCCGGGCACATCGTGCTCGCGCAGGTAGTGCGCGACGAAGGGGCAGGAGGGAATGACGCTGCCGCCACGACGAGCCAGGTCGGAGAGCGCCTCGCTCGCAAGAGCGGAGCCGAGCCCGCGCCCCTTGTAGGAGGGGTCGATCTCGGTGTGGGGGAGCACGGTGCGGTCGTCGTCGATCGCGCGGAACTCGAGGAAGCCGCCGAGCTCGTCGCCCACGTGGATCTCGTAGCGGCGGGCGTCGTCGTTGCGGGTCACGGTCAGTTCGTCGGCCATGGGGTCTCCTGTCGTCGGTAACGACAGCAACGTACGTGTGAGGGCGGATGTTCCGCCATCCCCGCGGTGCCTCGGCCGTCGTTTGCTAGGACGCCTCGCGCGCTCGATGGCGGCGCACGGCGGCGCGGTTGGCGCAGCGCACCGAGCAGTACCGCTGCCGGCCGTTGCGCGTGACGTCGACGACGACGTTCGTGCACGGTTCAGCGGCGCATCGGCCGAGCCGGGTCATCCCGCGCGTGACGAGGTGCAGAGAGGTGCCCACCGAAATGACGGCGGCGAGCACGCGGGGGAGCGCCTCGTCGCTGTCGCGGTAATGCAGGTGCCACCCCTCCCCGTCGTGGTCGGTGAGGCGGGGGTATGCCGTCACGGCCGCCATCTGCGCGTTGAGGAGAGCCGCGCGGGCGTCGGGGTCGGTCTCGTCGACCACGCGGAGCCACTCGTCGATGACGGCGCGGGTGCGCGGATGATCGTCGGATGCCGCGGGGAAGGTCATCGTCATCCCCATCTCGATCGTGCGCGCTTCGATGCCCGCGCGGTCGGCGGGCCAGTCGTTCGCCAGCGATGCCGCGAGCAGGACGGCGTACTCCCCGTAAGGGTTGAGATGCATAACGGCATTACATCACGCTGGATCCATGACCGCCCCGCACACGATCCCCCTGGCCCCCTCGGCATCCGTCCACGAACACGCGTGGGTCACGGAGTCGATCCACCTCACCAGCGACGGGCGCGTGCGGTACGTGCTGTGTGCCGGGTGTTCCGTGCGACGCGTCGACGTCGACGCGGCCGCGGTCGTTCCCCCGACCGCACTGACGCGTGAAATCGGCTGACGGCACACCGCGCCGCACGGTAGCGTCGAAGCAGACTGCTGACGGGGGACGCATGCTTGTTCTGAGCCTGATCGCGGCGATCGCGGGTGCGATCCTCGTGCCGGTGATCGCGCTGCACGTCTGGTACGCCATCGGGTTGTCGCGTGTCTTCGCCACGCACGGGGGAGAACCCTGGCGCGCCTGGATCCCGCTGGTCAACGAGGCCGAGCTGTTCCGCTTGGGGCGGCTGGACCCGGTCCGCGCCGTCCTGCTCGTGGTTCCCGGCGTCAACATCTACGGTCTCGTGCTCAAGGCCACCGCCGCTCACCGCCTCGGCCAGACCGCGGGGCGCGGCGCCGGCACGACCGCTCTCGCGGTGATCTTCCCGCCCGTGTGGGCGACGATCCTCTCGGCACGCCCGCGAACGGATGCCGCGCCTGCCGGCGACGTCGCCGACGAGAGCCCGATCGTTCTGAGCGAGACGGCATCCGGCCCGATCACCACCATCCCCGGTACGAGCGCGGCCGAGGTCGCGACCGCGGGACGGCGACGTTCGACCGCCGTCGCGGCTGAGCCCGTCGCGGTGCCGGTGCTACCCGGTCCGGTCGACATCGATGACGACGTCGAGCACACGTCCCTTCACCCGTCGCGGCGTGCCGCTGCGGAGGCGGCCGCCGTGGACGCCGCGGAGTCGGGTGCCATCCCCGCGGGGCCTCAGGTGCCCGCGGCTGCTCCGGGCGGCGAGCCGCCGCTGACGCGCGCCCCCGCGATGCCGATCGCAGCCGCGGCCCTCGACACCGGCGCTGCGGGGGTGGTTCCTCCCGCCGCCTCGCGGGCCTCGGCGCCCGTGAGCGCGTCGGCGGAGGTGGCGACGGGCGCACCGGCGGAGACCCCTGCTCCCGAGCCGGACGCGGCTCCCGGTTCGACGGTGACGGCTCCGCCGTCCCCCGCGGCCGCCTCCGCCGTGCCGCCGGTCGACGCCGGACAGCGGACTTCCTCGGCTCCGAATACGACCCCCGCCGTCGACGACACCGGCATCGATCGGGTGGGCGAGACGACGGATGCCACGGCCGCTCCCCGAACAGACGGTGACTCCGCCCCCGCTGCCCCCATCGACGAGTTGACGCAGACGGCGCGCCCGCGCTCGCGGCGACGCGGGGAATGGACCCTGGCCCTTCCCGACGGCAACCAGGTCGCGTTGACCAGCCGCACCGTGATCCTCGGACGGAAGCCCGGCAGCGGAGAAGACGCGGTGCAGTACATCGCGGTCGCCGACGACACGCGCACCATGTCGAAGCAGCATGCACGCCTCGAGTGGACCGTCACCGGCTGGAGCATCACCGACCTCGACTCGACGAACGGCGTGACACTCATCCACGACGACGGGCGCACCGAACGGGTCGGCGGCGGGGCGACCGCGATCGCGACCTCGCGCTTCCGCCTCGGTGACGCGAACATCGAGCTGCGGCCGGCATCGGTGGCCTGAGCGCTGGGTCCGCGACGGTGTCGCAATTCGCAGTACCGCTCCGCTGTTCGCGCTGACGACCGGCGCCGGATCTCCACGCTGACGGGCTGCCGGCGCGGCGCGGGCGCCGGCTACTCCTGCTCTTCTGGCCCGTAGAGGCCACGGCCCGTGGGTGCTGCGCGCCGGGGAGCTGTCTCTTCGCGGCGACGGCTGACGTAGATCGCCAGAGCCCCGATCGCGCCGAGGGCGATCAACCCGGCGACACCGATCCCGGTCGCGGTCGTGATGGCCGCGGCATCCGGTCCGGGTCCGATGACCACGGCGACGGGCTCCGGCGTGGCGCTCGGCGAGGCGGAGGGGCTCGCGGCGACGAAGGGGCTCTTCGGACCGCGCAGGCCGGTACCCGGAACCAAGACAATCGCGTCGTAGGGCTGCACGACGCCCCACCCCGAGATGTTGGAGCGGATGTCGGGCTGCGCGCGGACGGCGGTCGCTTCGAGCCGGTACGCCCACTGCACGGGGGTTTCGGAGGGATGGGCGGATGCCACGAGAGCCGCGGCCGCAGAGACGTACGCCGTCGCCCAACTGGTCGCCGGCTCGTCAGCGCCGACGACGCAGTCGCCTCCGAGCGGCCACGACGAGGCGATGGCCTGGCCGGGCGCGGACAGGCTCACGTGGGGGCCGTGGATGCTCGCCGTGGTGACGACTCCCTCCGACCCGACCGCGGCGACGCCGATGACTCCGGAGAAGCCCGCCGGGTAGCGCGCTCCGTCCTTGTCATCCTGCTCGGGGGAGTCGTTGTTCGACCGGTTGCCCGCGCTGGCGACCACCAGACTGCCGCGTTGCTGCGCGTAGGCCACGGCATCCGCGAGGGTGGCGTTCTTCTCGCTCGTGCTGATCGAGACGTTGATGATTTGCGCGCCCTGGTCGGCGGCGTACCGGATTCCCTCGGCCAACCGTTCGGTGTTCGGTCCGAAGCCCGCCTCGACGAGCTGCTTCTCGATACCGGCGTAGACACGAACGGGCAGGATCTTCGCGTCGGGGGCCAGGCCTTCTACGCCGGAGCCGGAAATCAGCTGGGCTGCGATCTGGCCGGCGATCACCGTGCCGTGCGCGTAGTTGTCGGTGCGGCCCGCCCCATCGGTGCCGTCGGGCACGAGGTTGACGCCCGGGAGCACGATCCCGTCGAGGTGGGGATTCGCGGCGACACCCGAGTCGACGATGGCGACGGTGACACCCGCCCCCCGGGTGAGCGGCCAGGCCGACGAGCTCTGCAGCGAGGAGAGAGCCGCCGGGGTCTCGGGGACCCGCGTGGAGGCCGTGCACTGGCTCTGCGTGGTCGCCGCCACGACGGTTTTCGAGGGTCCGGCGGCGGACGCGGGGGAGGGGATTCCGATCAGCAGGATCCCCGCGGCAGCCGCGACGGCGGCCACTCGCGCGGCGCGTGAGCGCAGGGTCACTTCGTCTCCGGCGTCTGCTGCGCGGCGCTCTCACTGAGTGAGGGACCGGTACGCAGAAGCGCGGTCCACCCGTCGGGGATCGAGCCGACGTCGTTCGTCGAGTAGCCGAGGCGGGCGATGGTGTCGTCGGTCGCTCCCGGGAGCGGGAAGGCCGTGCCCGTGGCATCCACCAGCGTCAGGATGCTCGTGTTGTCGTCACCGCGGCCTCCCGCTCGCACGAGTGCCCCGTGACTGGGGTCGACGCGCACGCCCGCGGTGACGGCCGTGGACGACGGTTGCGTGGCGAGGGTGGTCGTGGCCTGGCCCTCGCCGCCGGTGAGCACGGCACAGGGGCGCTGGCCGGCGGCGACGGTTTCGAAGCCGACGGGGGGCCACTCGTCGCCGAGACCCTGCTTGGCTGTGGCGAGCCCGCGGATCTCGTCGGCCGTCACCTCGGTGACCTTGCCCTTCAGCGCTTCGCCGCTGCCGAGCTGGTAGAGCTGCCACGCGAGGGGCGAGAGCGATTCGAGCACTCCGCCCGTCTGAACGAGGAAGCGCTCGTCTTCGGGGGCACCCGCCTGACGGATGACCTGGCCGACGCGCAGGGACGTGTTCGCCACGGGCTGGCCGTAGTTCTTCAGGGTGATCGGGGTGAGCGCCGTGCCGGCGGTGAAGAGGTCGAGCCAGGATGCCGGGACGGTCACGGGCGACAGCGAAGAGATCCCGGCGGCGCGCAGCACCGCGTCGGCGACCTCGCTCGACACGGCGAAGCTGCGGCCGCCCTGCACGACGTGGAGGATGCCGTCCACCGACACGACGACGGCGCGGTCGGTGGCGGGGGTCGGGCCCGCGGCGGACGAGATGCGCACATCGAGACCGGCGTCGTCGGACACGCAGGCGCTCCAGCCGGTGTTGATGAGGCCCGACACCGGGGGCAGCTCGTCGGGCGCCCCGGTGATGCCGAGGGTGTCGCCCACGGGGGTCCCGCCGAGGGTGGACGAGTCGGTCGAGATCACGCCGTACTCGTTCGCCGGAAGCAGCAGGCGGGCGCTGGCGGTGTTGATCACGGGGTGGAGCACGCCGTCGACCGTGACGAAGCGGGCGCCCGTATCGGAGACGAGGACGAGCTTGCCGTTCTCCCAGCCGGTGGGCAGGCCGGGGCGGATGAGGCCGTAGAAGACGCCGACGAGCACCACGATGACCGTGAGCGCGATCGCGGCGATGACCGCCCGCAGGGGCGAACTCGGCTGAAGCTCTTTTCCTCCCGGGGCGCCGCTGACGAACGCGGTGAGGAGGCGTCGGCGCGAGAAGTTCTGCGCCTCGATCAGGTCGCCTTTGGTGGCCATGCGTCAGGCCAGACCGGACGAGATGACCGCGAGGGGCAGGAGAGCGGCCAGCACGAGGAGCTCGGCCGTGTCGGCGAGACGGATCAGCCGCAGCCGCGTCTTGGGGGCGAGCAGCGTGACGGTGACGACGCAGACGGTGGCCACCGCGAGCACGACCAGGATGCCGACGCGCAGGCCCGGTTGCGCGAGCGAGGCCACGACCCCGGCGACGACGAGCCCGATGATGCCGGTCGCCATGACGGTCAGTACTCCGGAACGAGCGAAGGTCTGGCGCGAGGGGAACATCATGCCCGCGAAGGCGAGAGCGCACACGAGGGCGCCGGTCGCGTTCTGCGCTGCGACGAGAGGCGTCGCCACGAGGACCGCCGCGGCGAGGGCGAGGCGCAGGCCGATCAGGATGCGCTTGCCCTGGGCGACGCGGGCGGCGATGTCGTCGGCGTCGATCGGCTGGGGGTCGGCGAACATCTCGGCGTCGCTCTGGGGGGAGACGACCCGCAGTCGCGTCGTTCCGAGAGCGAGCCACGGCAGCGCGCCGCCGAGGGTGGCGATGACGCCGACCATGAGCGTCCAGACGGCGGCCGCCGGGAAGAACGCGGCGAGGGTTCCGGTAACTCCGATCGCGCCCCCAGCGACGAGGGGCGCGAGCTGGAGCTCGGCACGGTCGCGGGTGAGGGCGAGCGAGACGCCCGCGATGAGGAATGCGCCGCCGCCGGCCGCGGCCATCGGCCATCCCCACATGGTGAGCGAGGCCGGGACGGCGATGAAGCCCGCGACGGCAGCGAAAATGGATGCCGCCATCCCCAGCCCCTGACCGGCTTCACGCTGGCCGAGTCGCGACACGACGGCCGAGACGACGAGCAGGACGACGGCCCCGCCGCCCGCGACGAGGGCGCCGAAGGGAAGGGCGCGGCCGGCGGCGAGGAGGAGGACCGCGCAGACGCCGAGGAGCGCCAGGCTGACCGCCAGGGCCGTGCGCGCGTTGTCGCGCGTGGTCCACGGGCGATTCTGCTGGGTGGTGGCGTCGATCACGGCCTCGACGATGTCGTCGTAGACGCGCGGTTGCGCGACGAGCCCGCCGCGGACGAGGGTGAGGACTTCGCCGTCGACGATGCCCTGCGCGGCGGCCCCGCGCGAGGGGTCGACGCTGGTTCCGTCGGAGCGCTGGAGCGCGTAACCCGCCGAGGTCATCGACGGGTCGAGCACACCGAGAGACCGTGCGAAGCCCGGTAGGAACTCGATGACCGGCACCTGCGCGGGAATCGCGATGTCGAGTCGGCGTCCCTCGCTCTGCACCGACAGCCGCAGCAACGCTCGTGTCGCATTCATGACGTCAGCCATCTGCGGCCCCCTCTTTCCGGACCGAAGCCCCCTGCGGTCAGACCCCGAAATCCTATCGGTGGGTCAGGGGTCGGATGTCAGTGGAAACGCGCCGCCGACGCGCGATCGGCGGAAACGTAGTCGTCCGCGATCGAGTCGGTGGCGTTCGAAATGCGCTGGAGCACGTCGCGCATCTGCTCGAGCGTGGCGCTCCACTGCTGCTGGGCGTTGTTGTACGCCGCCTGCGCCGCGCCCTCCCACTGTCCCCGCAGACGAGTGACCTCGCTGTCGAGACCGCTCAGGGTCGAGTCGATTCGCGCACTCTCGGAGCGGAGTCGAGCAGCCGCAGCGTGCAGCGACTCAGGGGTGACGCGGAAGTCGCTCATGACTGGCCTCCCAGCATCGTTCCGAGACCATGGATGGTCGTGCGGTGTTCTTCTTCGACGGCTTCTTGGTCGCGGGCCGTGGCCTGAAGCGCGGCGCTGAGGGTGATGAGCACGTCGTTCAGCTTCCGGGCTCCCGCCGTCCACTCCTCGACGAGGACGCCGTAGGAGCTTGCTGCGTCGCCCGACCAGTTGCCGCGCAACTCGTCGAGTTCCGCGAGCACCCGCCTGGTGCTGTCGGCGATGTCGGCGTGAGCGCCGTTCACCACCTCGGAGCCCCGGGCAAGGGCTCCCTCTTCCGCGGAAATGCGGTCAGACATGTCGTCTTCTCCTGTCGGAACCGTTCGATGTGTCGATAGCCGGATCACTCGTCGCGTCCGCCAGCCTGGGCGTTCTGGGAGCGGGGGCCGATCTCTTCATCGTCCTCCATGCGAGGAGCGATGGGACCGCCGAGCCCGCGGGATGCGTCGTCGCGACGGTCGGAGCGAGAGCCGGGCCCGCCCATTCCCCCGAC
This sequence comes from Microbacterium testaceum, assembly GCF_029761935.1. Classification (NCBI taxonomy): domain Bacteria; kingdom Bacillati; phylum Actinomycetota; class Actinomycetes; order Micrococcales; family Microbacteriaceae; genus Microbacterium; species Microbacterium testaceum. Next base: position 1,812,397 of record NZ_CP121699.1, on the reverse strand, counting down.
GCCACGGCTACCGGCACCGGCGCTGCGAGCCCCACCGCCAGCGGCTGCGCCGCCCGCCGAGCCTCCGCCACCGACGCCACCGGCTCGCATACCCGCGCCCTTCGCCGTCGATTGTGCGGGCGCGCCGCCTCCGGCAGCACCGCCCATTCCGCCGACGCCACGAGTACCGAGACCAGATCCGGCAGCAGCAGTCTTACCGAGCAAGCCACCTGAGCGACCGGCTGCACCGGAAGCTGCCGTTCCGCCGGCGCCGCTGAACAGGCTGCCGCCCGGAGCGCCCGCGCCACGCGCAATGCTGCCGAGTGCGGCCGCACCGCCACCGCCGGCGATCAGACCCGCGCCGAGACCCGAGCCGATGCCCGCTCCCGCGCCGCCGGAACCCCCGAGAAGGCCTCCTCCGGGCGCCGAGGGGATGGCCCCGGGCAAAGTCGGAGTGCCGATGATCGAGCCGTCCGGAGTGGGCTCGGGCTTGATGTTGTCGAGATCGATGATGGGAATGTCGCCGTGAATAGGGCCATGCGGTCGCGGCCCGATCTCGATCGGCAGCGGCATCGTGTGGTACTCGGGCTGCGGCTCCCCGCTGTCGACACCACCGGGGTCCGTCACGGTGGGGTTCGGGTTCCACTGGGGGTACTGCTCGATGCTGCGGCCACCCGAGCGGCCGCCGCCACCGCCGCCGCCACCGCTGCTGCCGCCCTGGCCGCCGCCGTCATCTACCTCGTCCTCGAATGATTCCGGTCGGAATATGGGGGGAGTAGTGATCTCAACCTTGTCCAGGTCGTCTGCGGCCGTCATCATCGCCGCCTGGGCTGCGTCTTCGCGGCGCTGCGCCAAGTACGAATTCGCTAGTCCGACAGCACCCTCCCCGGCCAAGAAAGAAATCGGCCCCAGCATGAAAGTCGTCCCCATGGCGGCCCCGCGAACGACCATCTCCTGCTGACCGTTCATACTCCCCGCGGGGAGCGCCGCCAGAGCCTCCCGGGCATTGTCCCGAATGCGGTTTGCATCCTCGATGCCCTCGGTCAGGGGACCAGTGATGTAGTCGATCTGCTTCTGAATTTCGCTGGCATTGTGCGTGAACGCGCCTGCGGCGGCGTCTCCCGCAAGACCCGCAATACCGGGTTCTTGAGCGACTCGTCCGACGACGTCTTTCAGTGTCGACAGCGCGCTATTCAATTCGGCATACGAGGTGAGACCCCACGGGATGGTGGGCTCGACCAACTCACGGAGACTCTCTTCCCAGGGGCCGGTCATGCCGCTTGCTCCTTCCGCGCCTTCCGACGCTGACTGCTGATGATGAGAACGGTGACGACGATCGCGACGACGACGATCGCCACCAGACCGACGACCACCCAGAGGACAATCGTCGACACGTCGAGCAAAGACGTTCCGGATGCTGCGGAACCGTTCTGCTCGAGAAGCTGATCCGCGGAGCTCGGGCGCTTTTCGGGGCTGTAACCGTTGGCTTGCGCGGTGGCGATCTGCTCCGCGGTGGGCGCTCCGAACCCGAACGCCTTATCCATGAGGGGGTTCGAGTCCGGGAGAGTGAGCGGATCGACGGCCAGAAGAGTCGACAGCCACGCGGCCCCGTAGCCGTAGCCATCATCCGTACGGGAGGGAGTGTGCTGCCCGCCATTCGTCGTGGAGATCAAGGCCTGAAGAAGCTGGTTCGCCGAGGCATCCGGGGTCTTCTGCGACGCAAGCGCCAGCATCCCCGCGACGATCGGGGACGCGAATGACGATCCCGTTCCGGTGCCTCCCGTCTGCCAATCCCCCGACTTGCCGACAGCCGGGAGGCGGAAACCCGCCGCTACCACGGTGGTTTGCGGGATGACGAACGGGGCGCCGTCAAGCTGTTGCAGGTTGCCGTCGCGGTCGACGGCGGCTGTGGACACCACGCCGTTGTACGCCCCCTGGTCACCTTCTCGCGCCCCAAGCTGGCGCGGATTGATGGAGGCGGAGACGATGACCGCTCCGCGCGCAAGGGCATAGGCGATCGCCGGGGCATCGTCTTTTCTCGCCGAGCCGCCGATGGCCGTGTAGATGATCTTCGCGCCGTCGTCGACGGCCATCTTCACCCCGGCGCCGAACGCTGTCAGCTTGTTTCCGTCAGCGGTCTCGCACTGAGGTCCATCGTCCGGACCGTAGCCATAGAAGGTCAGGTCCGCATCGGGAGCAATTCCTCGCACGGCCCCCGCGCCGGTGCCGTTTCCGACGATATATGCAGCCATCGTCGTCCCGTGAATGGATGCATCGTTGGCGTCTGTCGTTGTCACAGCCGGCTTGTTTACGCACACCGGACTCGCCGACACGTGAAGGTTGGTTCCCTGAAAGACGGGCAGATCAGGATTGATCTGTTTCTCCAGCACAGCGACTTTCACACCTTTACCCGTCAGCCCCGCAGTGTGCGCCTGATCGATCCCGTACTCCCCCCACCAAAATTCAAAATTCTGTTGACTAGTCGCCTCTCCGGTGGAGGCGGCGACCGCAGGTGCCACTGAACCGCCGATGAGGCAGAGGAGCAGGGTGGAAGCTGCGACGAGGCGCGCCAAAACGGGCTTCATCACTGGGGCGCTCCCAGTGCGGAGCGCACGCCAGCCGCGCCCCCGTTCGATGGGGTATCAGTCGCGAGTGTGGAGGCGGCCTCAATCAAAGATGCCGTTTGATCCGCCACCGCTGCACTCAGCTCGTCCCGTTCGCGAAGGGTCGCGACCGCGGTCGCGAGAGCCTGCGCGTTCTTCCGGACGTATTCCTGCACCGACGCGACCTCGGCTGCCAACTCCTGCGCGCGCGTACGGACATGAGCCACGAAACTCTCGGCTGCCGAGCCTTGAGAAGGGCCATCCACCTGACATATGTCACTCTGCGACGGGATGTCGTCGGCCACCGAGGTGACCAACTGCGCGTTGTAGTTGGCGAGGTCGCCGTCGAGGCGGATCACGTTGCTCATGAGGATCACTCGTTTCTTCGCGATCGAGAGGGTGCTGTCCGACGGCTGACGCCGCCGAAAAATGTGGAGCGGCCCGAACCGGCCGCAAGAGCCGGCGGCCGCCTCAGCGACCGCCGGCTCGAGGCGACTCAGACGAAGCGGCCGGCTGCGGACTTGTCGGTCGAGGTGTAGCCCTGGGCGATCTCGTCGGTCTTGCCGGCGATCTGCTGCAGGAGCTCGTTCAGGCGGGTGATGGACTGGGTCCACTGGGCCTGAGCCTGGTCGTAGGCGGTCTGCGCCTCACCATCCCACGAGGAGCGGAGGGCGTTGACCTGCGACTCGAGCTCGTCGAGGCGGGTGCGGATGCCGGAGGCACCATTGCGGATCTGACCCGAGAGCGCGATGACCTGCTCGGGACGAACGGACATGGACTGCATGAGAGTTCCTTCTTTCGTGTCGAGCGGGGTCAGCCGAGCAGGGAGCCCAGGTTGCCGATGGTCTGCTGGTGCGACTCTTCGGACGCGGCCTGGTCGCGCTCGGTGCCGCGGAGGGCATCCTCGAGCGTGACGAGCACGTTGTTGAGCTTGGTGGTCTCTTCGTTCCACCGCTGCATGAGCTGCGTGTACGAGCCGGCTGCGGCGCCGGTCCAGAAACCGGCCACCTGGTCGAGCTCGGTGCGAACCTTGCGCACCTGCTCGTCGATGCCCGACTTCGCGGTGTTGACCGCTTCGGCCCCTCGACGAAGCGCACCCTCCTGGGCTGCGATGAGATCTGCCACTGTGTCTCCTCGATGTTCCTCCGGGCGCGCCCGGGCGTTGCGGATCGAATACGCGCACGGGAATAGATGACCCGCGCACGGCGTCGATGGAGGAACCGGAGCCCCCCACCGGACTTCGAACTTACGTAAAGCATCCCCCCGGTTCAAGCCTCTTGCGCATTTTGAAAGATGACAAAACTCTCATCTTTATCCCCGGTGAACGGTGGAAAGGCGAACACGGCTCCGCGCGGGACGGATACGCTGGTGCGGTTGCGGCCTGCGGGTCGGAGAGCGCGAGAACGAGGGGGACCGTTGAGCGCAGAGGTGATGCAGGGGCGTCGTGTGGCGCTCATCGATGGCGAATCCCGGTTCGACCTGGTCGTTCCTCTTCGCGCCCGCGTCGACGACGTCCTCCGCGCGGCCGGGTCCGACACCGCCCGCGGCACCCGCGTCGTGGGGATCTCGGGCCGCGAGATCGACCGGTCGACGGCGATGACCTCTCTGGAAGACGGAGTGGTCCTCGTGCTGGTCGACCCCGGTGCCTCTCTTCCCGACGCTGTCGCCCGCGCCGCTGCGGCGCCGAGCGCGATGCGCGTCTCGGCCGCGTGGTGGGTACTCGCCGCGGGCGGTGGCATCCTGGCCCTCCTCCGTCTTGTCGGAGGCGATGGCCTTCCGGCCTCTGTGCGCGGGCCCGTCGCGGTGCTCGCGCTCCTCGCCGCCCTGTCCGCGGGCGCGGTGTTCGCGCTGCGCGCCCGTTCGCGCACGCCGATCCTCGCTCCCGTGGTGGGGGTGATCGGTCTGGCTTTCGGCGGCGGTGTCGCGGTGGTCCCCGGCCTCCCCGCCTCCGCCCCGCTCGTCGCGATTTTCACGGGTCTTCTGTCGGGGGCCGTCGTCGCCGGCGTCGTCGGGGTGCTCGGCGCCACCGAGACCTTGCGGGCGCAGAGTCGCACGGCGACGATCGTGCTCGCCGTTCTAGCCGCCGTCTGGGGCCTCTCGCTGCTGATGCACCTCGACCCGTCGGCGCCGGCCGCCGTGACCCTCGGTCTGGTCCCGGTGGCGCAGCGCGTACTGCAGTCGAGCCTCGTCGACGTGGCCCCCGGTACGTTCATCGACTACGGCCGTTTCCAGAGCACGCGCTGGACGGTCCGCCAGAACCTCCCCGACGAGGTCCGCACCATCGAAGCCGACGACGCCGACGCGCTGGTCGAACGCTCCACCGCCCGCCTCACGATCGGTGTGGTCTTGCTGATCGCCGCCGGCGCGGCCAGCGCGTTCACCGCGCTGCCGACCTTCGACACCGACAATCCGGTCGTCCTCGGTGGGCGCATCGCTCTGGCGACGACCGTCGTCCTCGCCCTCCTGCTCAGCTCCCGCCGCAGCACGGTGCCGTTCCTGCGGTGGGTGGAGCGGCTGGGGGCGGCCGCCGTGGTGGTCGCCGTGCTGATGGCGTTGCTGCCGAGGGTCTCTCCCGACATGCTGGTCGTCTTCGCCGGCATCCTCCTGGTGGCCGGTCTGGGGTCGGCTCTGCTGGTCGTCCCCGTCGGTCGCGGATTGCGTTCTCTGGGCTGGTCGCGCACCGGCGACATCTTCGAGGCGCTGGCGACGGCGCTGTCTCTTCCGGCGGGCATGCTCGCCGCCGGAGCGGTGGAGATCGCGCGTGCGATGATGGCGACATGACGCAGCTGACGCCGTTTGGCGCGCCCGCGACGGTGGGGGTGCGCGTAGGAGCCTTCAGTGTCGACGCGGCCCTCGTGGTCATCGCCTCGGGCGTGGCATCCCTTCTCGCTTCTCCCGTGCTGGGAGCGGTGATCGCCGCTGAGGCCCTGCTCGGCCTGTGGATCCTCCAGGCGCGACGTGGCGTCACGCCGGGGGCCCTGCTTTTCGGGCTGCGCACCGCGCGCGCCGAGGAGCCCGTCGTGCCCGGTGCCGGTCGCGCCTTCGTCCGGGGCCTTCTCGTGCTGTTGGGCGGCTTCGTCCTCCTCGCCGGCGCGTGGGTCGTCGTCGCTTCGGCGGCGTTCGACAAATCGGGCCGTCGGCGCTCCTGGGCCGATCGCGCCGCGGGAACCGTTCTGCTGTCCGTGCCCCGCGGAAAGCAGACTCCGGATGCCGACGAGCCCCGCAGTCTGTCGGAGCCCACCGTCCAGCGCACCGGCGCAGCCCGCGAGCCGCTGCGCATGGATTCGTCGGCGGCGGCCCTTCCGCTCGCGCAGGCGTGGGACGCCCCCATCATCGCGATCGAGGCGCCGAGCGTCGCGGGTGAGCGGCCCGCGACCATCGCCCCCGAGCCCGTCGCCCCGTCGCCGGCTGCCCCCGCGCGCAGCCCGGGCGTCGGCCGCGCGCAACTGCTCGTCGTCTTCGACACCGGCCAGCGCGAACAATTCGACCTCCCCGCCGCCGTCAACTTCGGTCGCGCTCCCGTCGCGGATCAGCCGAACGACGTGCTCATCTCGGTCGACGACCCCGACCGCCTCATCTCGAAGACCCACCTGCGTCTCGAGCACGACGGCGAGACCGCGTGGGTCACCGACGCCGGATCCACGAACGGATCGGAGCTGATCGACGACGACGGCACCGTCCACGTGCTGCGCCCCGGTTCCCGCACCCTGCTCGAGGAGGGCACCCGCGTGCGCCTCAGCGAACGCGTCTTCACCTTGAGTCGTCTGATCGGAGGTCCGGTGTGAGCACGGGTCCGCGCATCGCCCCGCCGTCCTTGCCCAACGGGCGGATCGTGCTCCAGCCGCCACCCGAACTCGTGCCGAACGAGGGGGGCAGCGGCATCCTGACCTCCCTCCTGCCGATGCTCGGCAGCGTGGGCGCCATCGTGATGGTGACCATCTCGAACAGCGGGCCGACGGGCTTCCTCATCGGTGGCATGTTCCTGCTGTCGTCCCTCGGCTTCGTGGCGGTCAACGGGTGGCGTCAGCGCGCCCAGCGCAATGCGCAGGTGCTCGGCAATCGCCGCGAGTACCTCGCCTACCTGTCCGACCTGCGTGACACCGTGCGCGTCGCGGCTCGCAAGCAGCGCCGCCATGGCGGGTGGATCATGCCGGCCCCGGCCGCTCTGCCGTTCATTGCCGAGGAGCGCTCGCGCGTGTGGGAGCGCCAGCCCGGCGACGAGACGTTCCTCCTCGCCCGCATCGGCGTCACCGACCAGCCGCTCAGCCTCACGCTCGAGGCGCCCGAGCTCCCGCCCCTGGCCCAGCTCGACCCGGTGGCCGCCTCGGCCGCGCACCGCTTCATGCTGACTCACGAGATGCAGCGCGATCTGCCGCTGGGGTTCCCCCTCGGCGACTACTCGCGCATCGAGCTCGTGGGCTCCGACGAAGACGCCGTCCGCAGTCTTGCGCGCTCGCTGGTGGCCTCCGCCGCGACCCTGCACGACCCCGAGGACGTCATCATCGCGATCCTCGCCGGTCCCGCGCAGATGCCCGCGTGGGACTGGGCCAAGTGGCTCCCGCACGCGATGTCGTCGCGTGTGCAGGACCGGCTCGGCCCCGCGCGCATGATCTCGGCATCGCTCGACGAGCTCGTCGACATGCTGCCCCCGCAGCTCTCCACTCGTCCCCGCTTCACTCCGGGCGGGGGAGTGACCCCGCACGTGGTGCTCATCGTGGACGGGGTCGAGATCCCCACGAACAGCCCGCTCGTCGGCCTCGAGGGTGCGCAGGGCGTGACCGTGATCGACCTGCCCCCGCGCTGGGACGAACTCGACGACCCCCACGTCGCGCGCGTCGCGCTCGCAGAGGCGCCCGTTGTCGCGCGGGGCCGTCGCTCCGCGTCGAAGCCGGTCGTCGCCCCCGCCGAGTTCATCGACGGAGCGGGTCGGGCCCAGACCTTCATTCCGGATGCCATGACCATCGCCGAGGCGGAGGCGACCGCCCGTCGGCTCATGCCGCTGCGGCCGGCGCCCATGGTCGTCGTCGACGCGCCGACCACACAGGGGCAGCTGGAGCTCACCGAGCTGCTCGGACTGCCGGACGTTCGCACGGTGAACTTCGATCAGGCGTGGGCGCGCCGCCTCGAGCGCGACCGCCTGCGCGTGCCGATCGGTCAGGAGCCCTCGGGTACCCCGCTCATCCTCGACCTCAAGGAGTCCGCGTCGCAGGGCATGGGCCCGCACGGCGTCATGGTCGGCGCGACCGGTTCGGGTAAGTCCGAGGTGTTGCGCACGCTCGTGCTCGCGCTGGCGATGACGCACTCGCCCGAGCAGCTGAACTTCGTGCTCGTCGACTTCAAGGGTGGCGCGACGTTCGCCGGCATGGCCGAGATGCCGCACGTGTCGGCGGTCATCACCAACCTCGGCAGCGAGCTCGCGCTCGTCGACCGCTTCCAGGACGCCCTGCAGGGAGAGGTCGTGCGGCGCCAGGAGCTGCTGCGCGCCGCGGGCAACTTCGCGAACGTCGGCGAGTACGAGACCGCGCGCCTCGGCGGTCGGTCCGACCTGGCCCCGTTGCCGGCCCTGCTCGTCGTCGTCGATGAGTTCTCGGAGCTGCTGACGGCCAAGCCCGAATTCGTCGACAGCTTCCTCAACATCGGTCGCGTCGGTCGATCCCTGCACGTGCACCTGCTGCTGGCTTCCCAGCGCCTCGAAGAGGGAAAGCTGCGCGGTCTCGACACGTACCTGTCGTACCGGATCGGTCTGCGCACCTTCTCGGCCGCCGAATCGCGCACGATCATCGGAACCCCCGACGCATACACGTTGCCGCAGGAGCCCGGAGTCGGATTCCTCAAGAGCGACACCGAGAATCTCGTGCAGTTCCGCGCGGCGTACGTCTCGGGCCGCCCGAAGGGCAACGCCCGTCTGAACGTGGACGACCTGGAGTCCGGGTCGACGGGCCCGGCCCGCGTCGAGGTGTTCACCGCCCTCGCCCAGCCCGACGACGAGCCGGTCGAAGAGAATACGGATGCCACGCCCGCGGCGCTCGCCACCCCGGCCACCGACAAGCGCTCGACCTTCCAGATCGCCGTCGACCGCATGAAGGACCGCGGACCCGAGGCGCACCAGGTGTGGCTGCCGCCGCTGGCCGATCCCGCCCCGCTCGACGAGCTCATGCCCGACCTCGCGGAGGACCCGGCCCTCGGACTCGTCTCGCGTCGTTGGCGCGAAGCGGGAGCGCTCACCGTGCCGATCGGCGTCGTCGACATCCCCCTCGAACAGCGTCGCGATCACCTCACGGTGTCGCTCGGAGGCGCCGCCGGTCACGTGGCGATCGTCGGCTCCCCGCTGAGCGGAAAGTCGACCCTCGCGCGCACCCTCGTCTCGGCCCTGGCATTGACCGGAACCCCGCAGGAGTTCCAGTTCTTCGTGCTCGACTTCGGCGGCGGTGGCTTCACCGCGATGCAGAAGCACCCGCACATCTCGGGCGTTGCCACCCGCACCGAGCCCGAGGCCGTCCGCCGTGCGATCGCCGAGGTCGAGGCCGTGCTCGACGCGCGCGAGCAGTATTTCCGCCGCAACGCCGTCGACTCGATCGAGACCTATCGCTCGCGGCGGCGCGACGGGCGTCTCGACGACGGGTTCGGCGACGTGTTCCTCATCATCGACGGCTGGTCGACGCTCCGGTCGGAGTTCGAGCCGCTCGAGGCGCGAGTGCAGACGATCGCCGCTCGAGGCCTCAGCTTCGGCGTGCACGTCGTCGTCACCGCGAACCGGTGGCTCGAGATCCGCGCGAACCTCAAGGACCTCATTCAGACGCGCCTCGAGCTGCGCTTGGGCGACCCCACCGACTCGGACGTCGACCGCAAGCAGGCGGCCAACGTCCCGGTCGGCCAGCCCGGCCGCGGTCTCGCCGTGTCGAAGTTGCAGATGCTCACGTCCGTCCCGCGCATCGACGGTTCGGACGACCCCTCGACGATCGCCGACGGTGTCGCCGACATGATCGGCAGGATCACGAACGCCTGGCACGGGGAGCCGGGGCCGAAGCTCCGCCTCCTGCCCGAGAACATCTCGCTCGACGAGGTGCGCGCCCTCGCCGAGCCGGGCGATCGCCGGATGCTGCTCGGCATCGAAGAAGCGCAGCTGTCGCCCTTCGGCATCGACCCCCGCGTCGAACCGCACCTGTTCGTCTACGGCGACTCGGGGATGGGCAAGTCGTCGTTCCTGCGCGGCGTGGCCAAAGAGATCCAGCGGCTGTACACGCCCGCCGAGGCGAAGATCTTCGTCGTCGACTACCGCCGCGCGTTGCTGGGCGAGATCCCCGACGAGTACCTCGGCGCGTATCTCACCTCGCACGATCTGGCCACGGGTGGGATGAACGACCTGTCGCAGTATTTCTCGACGCGCATCCCCGGGCCCGACGTCACACCGACCCAGCTGCGGGAACGCAGCTGGTGGAAGGGCGCCGAGGGGTTCATCCTCATCGACGACTACGACCTGGTCGCCACCAGCCAGGGCAACCCGATCGCGGTGCTGCAACCCCTGCTGGCCCAGGCCGGCGACCTCGGTCTGCACGTCATCCTTACCCGCCGTTCCGGCGGTGCCAGCCGTGCCGCGTACGACCCGATCATCCAGCGCTTCACCGACCTGGGCGTCACCGGCATCCTGCTCGGTGGAAACCCCGAGGAGGGGGCGCTCATCGGTCGAGTGAAGCCGGAGCGAGCGGCCCCCGGCCGTGCGCAGATCGTCAGCCGCGAGCAGGGCCTCCTCGCCTCGCAGCTGGTGTTCGCGCCGCCCACGCACTGATCCGACGATCCTTCACAGGAGCGTCTTCCGCCCCGGCCTCCCCCGATGGATGCCGGGGCGGTGTGCGTGTCGGTGGCCCGGGTTACCGTTGGGGGGTGACTTATCCCGGCGCCGCATCCGAGTCGTACGCCGACGCGCCGCCCGAGCCGTACGACCTCCCCGACGACCCCTACGCCGGCGCCGACTGGGACCCCGACCAGTTCGCTCCGCCCGAGGACTTCGACGCGCCGCCGCCGCCGGTCGACCCGTCGTCCCCGTTCGCGCGCGCGGTGGCCGTCACCGGCACCGCGCGAGAGCTCCCGGCCGTTCGCGACTTCACGGGCCGGGACCCGCGCGAGGTCCTGCACGAGGTGTACGGGTACGACGCCTTCCGCGGCGACCAAGCCGAGATCGTGCAGCACGTCGTGAACGGCGGAGACGCCGTCGTGCTCATGCCCACCGGTGGCGGAAAGAGCGTCACCTACCAGGTGCCCGCGCTCGTACGCCCGGGCACGGGTCTGGTCGTCAGCCCCCTCATAGCCCTGATGCACGACCAGGTCGAGGCCCTCATCTCCAACGGCGTGCGCGCGGGCTACCTCAACTCCACGCAAGCGCCCTCCCATCGGCAGGCCGTCGAGCAGGCGTATCTCGCGGGTGAGCTCGACCTTCTCTACGTCGCGCCCGAGCGGCTCAACGGCGCGCAGACCCTGGCCTTCCTCGCGCGCGGTCGGCTCAGCGTCATCGCCATCGATGAGGCGCACTGCGTGTCGCAATGGGGCCACGACTTCCGGCCCGATTACCTCGCCCTCGGCGACCTCGCCGACCGGTTCCCCGATGTCCCGCGCATGGCCCTCACCGCCACGGCCACCCCCGCGACCGCGCAGGAAATCGTCGAGCGGCTGCGCCTGCGCGACGCGCGCGGGTTCGTCGCGAGCTTCGATCGCCCCAACATCCAGTACCGCATCGACGCCAAAGTCGACCCGCGGCGGCAGCTCGTGCAGTTCATCCGCTCGCAGCCCGAGGGCTCCGCCGGCATTGTCTACGCGTTGAGTCGCAAAAGTGTGGAGCAGACGGCGGCCTATCTCAGCGCTCAGGGCCTCGACGCTCTGCCGTACCACGCGGGTCTCGACGCCTCCGTGCGCGCAACCAATCAGTCGCGCTTCCTCCGCGACGACGGCGTGATCATGGTCGCCACGATCGCGTTCGGCATGGGGATCGACAAGCCCGACGTGCGTTTCGTCGCGCACATCGACCTGCCCAAATCGGTCGAGGGGTACTACCAAGAGACCGGCCGCGCCGGGCGCGACGGCGATCCCTCGACCGTATGGATGGCGTACGGTCTGGGCGACGTGGTCCAGCAGCGTCGGATGATCGACCAGTCGCCGGGCGATCGGTCGTACAAGGTGCGTCTCGGCCAGCACCTCGACGCGATGCTCGCCCTCTGCGAGACGGTCGGATGCCGTCGGCAGAACCTCCTCGACTACTTCGGGCAGCGATCCGAGCCGTGCGGCAATTGCGACACGTGTCTGACGCCGCCCGACACCTGGGACGGCCTCGTCGCGGCGCAGAAGCTTCTCTCCACGATCGTGCGGCTGCAGCGCGAGCGCGGCCAGGCGTTCGGCGCGGGACATCTCATCGACATCCTGCGCGGAGCGAAGACCGAACGCATCGCGCAGCAGGGCCACGACCGGCTCAGCACCTACGGCCTCGGCGCCGATCTGTCCGATCAGGACTGGCGCAGCGTCATCCGCCAGCTCCTCGCTCGCGGCATCATCGTCGCGCAGGGCGACTACGGCACGCTCGCCCTCAGCGAGGCCTCGGCCGGCGTCCTGCGCGGCGAGACGCCCGTGCCGTTGCGCCGCGACGCTCTCGGACGCACCGGGGGAGGCGGGGGTGGCAGCCGTCAGCGCACGTCCAGCGCCGACGACGTCGCCGCTGGTGACCGCGACCTGTTCGAGGCGCTCCGCGCGTGGCGCGCCGAGAAGGCTCGCGAGCAGGGCGTACCGGCCTACATCGTGTTCGGCGACGCGACTCTGCGAGCGATCGCGGCCGCGCGCCCGAGCTCGGTCGGCGACCTCGACGGGATCACCGGCATCGGCGCGAAGAAGCGAGAAGCGTACGGCGACGGGATCCTGACCGTCGTCGCCGCGAACTGACGCGACCCGCCGCGCGCCAACAGGCGCGCCGCACGGGGCTCGCCGCCGACCGCGCCCACGGCATCCACTCGGCGCTCAGCGCGCACTCGGGAATGTTGACCACCCACAACGACCCGTCGAGACGAGACGCGGCGTTGTTGTCGGTATCGCACAGGGCGTTTGGGCTCGCGTTGTGGGACATCTACCGTAGTGAGAGTCCTTTGCAACGTCGAAAGGTGCCGAAATGACCGACGCCGCCGTCCGTCCCACCACGCCCGCCACGAGCACGCGTACGCCCGTCGGGGGTGCCCCGACCGCACCGCACAGTGCCGCGGAGGCCTCCGAAGCCCGCATCGACACCGAGCGTGTCACCGACCTGCTTCTCGGCACCTGGGGCGACACCCGTCGCCAGGCGCGCGAGATGATCAAGGATCCCGCCCTGTGGCGCGACGACAGTCTCGGGATGGACGCGCACCGCGAGCGCACCCTCAGCCAGCTGCACCTGCTCGTCCAGAACAAGGCCGTGCACCGCGCGTTCCCCAAGCGTCTGGGCGGCGAAGAGAACAACGGTGCCAACATCGCCGGCTTCGAGGAGCTCGTCGCCGCCGACCCGAGCCTCCAGATCAAGTCGGGGGTTCAGTGGGGCCTGTTCGGCTCGGCGGTCCTCCAGCTCGGAACCCGGGAGCACCACGACAAGTGGCTGCCGGGCATCATGAGCCTTGAGATCCCCGGCGCCTTCGCGATGACCGAGACCGGCCACGGATCCGACGTCTCGGCGATCGGCACGACGGCGACCTACGACCCCGAGACCGAGGAGTTCGTCATCCACACGCCGTTCCGCGGCGCCTGGAAGGACTATCTCGGCAACGCCGCCGTGCACGGCAAGGCGGCAACGGTATTCGCCCAGCTCATCACCCAGGGCGTGAACCACGGAGTGCACTGCTTCTACGTGCCCCTCCGCGACGACGACGGCAACTTCCTTCCCGGTATCGGCGGCGAAGACGACGGGCTCAAGGGCGGCCTGAACGGCATCGACAACGGGCGCCTGCACTTCGACCAGGTGCGCGTGCCCCGCACGAACCTGCTCAACCGCTACGGCGACGTCGCCGCCGACGGCACCTACTCGAGCGACATCGCGAGCCCGGGTCGTCGCTTCTTCACCATGCTCGGCACCCTCGTGCAGGGTCGCGTCTCGCTCGACGGCGCCGCCGCGTGGGCCTCGGCCATCGGCCTCATCATCGCGATCACGTATGGCAATCAGCGGCGCCAGTTCGACTCCGGCAACGGCACCCCCGAGGTGACCCTGCTCGACTACGGCAAGCACCAGCGTCGTCTGCTCCCGCGTCTGGCGACCACGTACGCGCAGATCTTCGCGCACGACGAGTTCCTGCAGAAGTTCGACGGCGTCTTCAGCGGCCGCCTCGACACGGATGCCGACCGCGAAGACCTCGAGACCCTCGCCGCCGCGCTCAAGCCGCTGTCGACCTGGCACGCCCTCGACACCCTGCAGGAGTCGCGCGAGGCATGCGGTGGACAGGGCTTCCTGTTCGAGAACCGCCTCGTGGGCCTGCGCGCCGACCTCGACATCTACGTCACCTTCGAGGGTGACAACAACATCCTGCTGCAGCTGGTCGGCAAGCGACTTCTCGCCGACTACGCCAAGCAGTTCAAGGGCAAGGATGCCAAGCAGCTCGCCGCCTTCGCCGTCGGTCAGACCGCCGGCAAGCTGTTCCACGGTGCCGGGATGCGTCAGCTCGGGCAGGCGGTCAGCGACTTCGGGTCGACGGCGCGCTCCGTCGAGAAGGGGCTCCGCGCCGAGCAGCAGCACGAGCTGCTGGCGGGACGCGTCCAGCAGATGATCGCCGACATCGCCGGGCGTCTCCGTCCGGCATCCAAGCTCTCCCGTGAAGATGCCGCCGCGCTCTTCAACGAGAACCAGGCGCAGCTGATCGAGGCCGCGCGAGCTCACGGCGAGCTGCTCCAGTGGGAGGCGTTCACCGATGCGATCAACCGCATCACGGACCGCGACACCCTGGCGGTGCTCACCTGGCTGCGCGACCTGTTCGGCCTGCAGCTCATCGAGAAGCACCTCGCCTGGTACCTGATCAACGGACGCCTGTCGACGCAGCGCGGCGCGGCCGTATCGAGCTACATCGACCGCCTCTGCACGCGGCTCCGTCCGCACGCGCAGGACCTCGTCGACGCGTTCGGCTACGGCCCCGAGCACATCCGTGCCTCGATCGCGTCGGGCGTCGAAGACGACCGTCAGAACGAAGCCGCGTCGTACTACGCGGCGCAGAAGGCCGCGGGCACCGCTCCGATCCCGGAGAAGAAGCCCGCCAAGTGACGCGCGAAGCGGGCGGCGGTCGGAAGGGGGGCGCCGCCGTCCGCTTCGCGTCTCTTCGCGCTGCCGCGCCGTGTCGGTGGTCGCCTCTAGCCTGAGGTGATGAGCGACGTCCTGATCGGTCTCGACGGCACCGCCCGCTGCGCGTGGGCCGGCGCCGACGCCGAGTACCAGCGGTATCACGACGAGGAGTGGGGTACCGCTCTGCACGGCGACCGTCCGCTGTTCGAGAAGATGAGCCTCGAGGGCTTCCAAGCGGGGCTGTCGTGGATCACGATCCTGCGCAAGCGTCCGCGCTTCCGCGAGGTGTTCGACGGGTTCGACCCCGCCGCGGTGGCGGCGTTCGGCCCCGACGACGTCGAGCGGTTGATGCAGGATGCCGGCATCGTCCGCAACCGTGCGAAGATCGAGGCCGTGATCGGGAACGCCGGCATCGTCGCGGAGATGGCCGAGGGTGAGCTCGACGCGCTCATGTGGTCGTTCGCGCCGGCCGCGCACACCCCGCCCCGCGTGTTCGCCGATGTCCCCGCCGTCACCCCCGAATCGGCAGCCCTCAGCAAGGAGCTCCGCCGCCGCGGTTTCCGCTTCGTCGGCCCGACCACGATGTACGCGCTCATGCAGTCATCGGGCATGGTCGACGACCACGTGGCCGGCTGCTGGCGCGCGGCCGCGTGACGCACCGCTAGACTGGGCTCATCGGGAGCATTCGCTCCCTGCGTCGTCGAACGCACCGGCCCCCTTTACGTTGGGCCTTTGACCTTCACGGCGAACGGATGCGCCACCCGGCGCCTTCGCCCCCTGCAGCCGCAGCATCGCGGCATCCCGAACCGCCGTGCGCGCGTGCGCCGCGGCTGGAGTATTCATGACGTCCCAGACTTTCGCCGACCTCGGCGTGCCCGCCCCCCTCGTCGACGTTCTCGCCTCGCAGGGCAAGAACGACGCGTTCCCCATCCAGGCAGACACCCTGCCCGACACCCTCGCCGGCCGTGACGTGCTCGGCCGCGGTAAGACCGGCTCGGGCAAGACCCTCGCCTTTTCTCTTCCCCTCGTCGCGCGCCTCGCCGGCAAGAACGACCGCCGTCGCGGCCGCAAGCCCCGCGCCCTCGTGCTCGCTCCCACCCGCGAGCTCGCCAACCAGATCGACGAGGTCATCAAGCCCCTCGCCGCGGCCTACGGCCTGGTCACCACCACCGTGTACGGCGGCGTGAACCAGAAGCGCCAGGTCGACGCGTTCAACGGCGGCGTCGACATCCTCGTCGCGTGCCCCGGTCGCCTCGAAGACCTCATCGGTCAGGGCCACGCGAGCCTCGACGACGTCGAGATCACCGTGCTCGACGAGGCCGACCACATGGCCGACCTCGGCTTCCTCCCCGGTGTCACGCGTCTGCTGTCGCGCACGCCCGCCAACGGCCAGCGCATGCTGTTCTCGGCCACCCTCGACAACGGTGTGGACAAGCTCGTCAAGCGCTTCCTGCGCAACGAGGTGCTGCACTCGGTCGACGAGGCGCACTCGCACGTCGCCGCCATGACCCACCACGTGTTCGCCCCCGCCGACGCCGACGCCAAGAAGGAGCTCGTGCAGACGCTCGCCTCGGGCACCGCGCGCCGCATCCTGTTCATGCGCACCAAGCACCAGGCCAAGAAGCTGGCGAAGGCCCTGACGGCCGCGGGTATCCCCTCGGTCGACCTGCACGGAAACCTGTCGCAGCCGCAGCGCGACCGCAACCTCGCCGCCTTCGGCGACGGCCGCGCCAAGGTGCTCGTCGCGACCGACGTCGCCGCCCGCGGCGTCCACGTCGACGGTGTCGAGCTCGTCGTGCACGTCGACCCGCCCGTCGAGCACAAGGCGTACCTGCACCGCTCGGGCCGTACCGCCCGTGCCGGCACCGCCGGTGACGTCGTCACGATCATGCTCCCCGAGCAGCGTCGCGACACCCTCGACATCCTGCGCAAGGCCAAGATCTCGGCCACGCCCACGGCCGTGACGCCGACCTCTCCCGAGGTCGTCGCCCTGGTCGGCGAGGTCGCTCCGTACGTCAAGCCCGAGCCGATCGTCGCGCAGCCTCAGGGCGGCGGACGCTCGCAGGGCGCGAACGCCCAGCGCAAGCGCGCCGAGCGCGCCCAGGGTGCGGACGCCGCATCCGCCGGCGGCGGACGTCGTCGCCGCGGCCGTGGCGCCGGCGGTCCCTCGGCCGATGCCCCCGCCGCTGCGGGCCACGCGCCCCAGGGCGGGCGTAGCCAGGGCCAGCGCTCCGGTGCCGGTCGCGGCCAGGGCACCGGTGGCGGACAGCGCGCCGGAGCGGGCGCCTCGCGTTCGCAGGGCGCGGGCCGTTCGGCATCCGGAACCCCCACGACCGGGATGGTCGTCGGCGCGCGCAGCCCCCGCACGAACCGTCGCGCCCAGGGCTGATCCACGTCACGAGGCCCCCGCAGATCCGTCTGCGGGGGCCTCGTCGTTTCTCTGGTCGTTCACGGGGTTTCGTCGGCGCACGCGGACGGGATCATCGACCCCGGTCCCGGTGCGGGCCGCGACGGCGGTACGGTCGTTTCGCGGGTACTCCGCCCGACCTGGTCGCGGCGGGCTCGAGGTCGACCGTCGAGCATCTTGCGCGGTACGTCGGATTGTGACGTCATCGCCGGGACCTGCGGCCGTTGTGAAGAAAGGAACCGCCCCAGATGACTCCCGGTGAACTCGTCGATCGCTATCTCGCCGCTCTGCAGAACGCCGACCTTGAGGCGGTGTTGGCGCTGTTCGCGCCGCAGGCCCGAGTGAACTCGCCGCTGTACGGGACGCTCGCACCCGAGAACTTCTACCCCGTCCTCTTCGCCGACACGCAATCGTCGAAGCTCACGCTGCGCAGCGTGATGGGAGATCTTTCGGGCGCGCCGATCCTCAGCTTCTGGTTCCGGTTCGACTGGGTGCTGGCCGACGGTTCCCCCGCGCCGTTCACGGTCGTCGATGTGGCTGAACTCGCCCCCGACGGACGCATCGAGACGCTGCACATCGTCTACGACACCGCCGAGGTACGCCAGACGTTCGAGGCGGGGCGCGTCAGCGATCCCTCCTGATCACCGCCCACTCCATCGGGCGGAGACGGCGGCCTCAGCCGCGCGGCGGAAGGGTCGCGTCGTGCAGGTGGCGATCGCCGTGAGAGAGGACTTTGACCATCACGCCGCGTCGACGGAGGTCCGCGACGGCACGCGTCTCGTCCTCGCGCGTCAGGCCGAGAGCGTGCACGCTCGCGACGACGAGAACGTCACCGCGCGTCAGCGTTCCGAAGAACCGGTCGAGTCTCTTCGACCATCCCTCGAGGGTCTCGGGCGCGGGGTGGCGGAAGCCCTCGATCGGCACGCCGAAGCGAGTGAGATCGTCGCGTTGCTGCTTGACGGTCTCCATGTCGGGGCGCGAGACCACGAGGCCGACCAGCCGCGAGCCGGCGGGGCGTGCACGCCACCAGTCGCGATCGCTCTGCAGCTCGGTGAAGCACTTCGGGCACTCGGCCGCCGCGTGCACGAGTGGCACGGGGCGGGTCCCGGCGGCATCCGCAGATGACGGCATCGTCGGGATCGGATCGCTCATGGAAACCTCCGCGTCCATTGTGCCGCACGAGCCTGCGAAACGTCCCCTCTCGCCCGGCGTCCCGCGTGTGACGGGGCATCTCTCGAGAGCGATGTCCGACGCGCTCGCACACTGCCCGAGGCTCGCGCAGCACCGGGCCCGCCGCGGCGGGCCCGGTGGGTTCGGCTCAGTGGGCGGAGTATCCGCCGTCGACGAGGTGGTAACTCCCCGAGATGAACGACGCGTCGTCGCTCAGCAGGAACAGCGTGAGGGCGGCGACTTCGTCGTCCGTGCCGAGGCGGCCGGCGGCGTGCTCGTTCTCGAGGTGGGTCAGAGCCTCGGGCGACAGGCTCGCGCGCACCAGGGGCGTGTCGATGAATCCGGGGCCGACGGCGTTCGTGCGCACGCCCTGGGCGGTGTACTCCAGCGCGGCGACCTTGGTCAGCCCGACGAGGGCGTGCTTGGCCGCCACATAGGCGGAGCTCTGGGCGATGCCCACCGAGCCGAGGACGGATGCCATGTTCACGATCGCTCCGCCACCGGAGGCGACGATCGCGGGCAGCTGGAACTTCAGCCCGTAGAACACGCCGTCGAGGTTGATCGCGCGCACGCGGTCCCACGACTCGATGTCGTAGTCGCCGATGGTCGCGGCCTGACCGCCGATGCCGGCGTTGTTCACCGCCACGTGGAGTCCGCCGTAGGTCTTCTTCGCGAATTCGACGGCCGACTCGGAGTCCTGCCACTTCGCGGTGTTCTGGGCGAACGCGGTGGCGGTGCCGCCGACGACGGTGATCTCCTGGGCGACGCGTTCGGCGGCCTCGAGGTTGATGTCGGTGACGATCACCGAGGCGCCTTCTTTGCCGAGCTGCCGCGCGATGGCGGCTCCGATTCCGCTTCCTCCGCCGGTGACAAGGGCGACTTTCCGGGCGAACCTGCTCATGGGGTACTTCTCTCCCGCAGTCGAGTCACCCCGGCTCTCGCGGTGACCGCATGCGCGTGGATGGAAACCGAAACACCGGTCGCGGTATTCCGCGTCAATCGTCCGCGCCGTCGTCGATGCGCAGCTCGAGACTCAGCTGGTCGGCGTCCAGCTCGGCGAGGGCGTGACGCAGCGCCGCCGTGCTGAAACGCCCGTCGCGGCTCAGCTCGCCCAGGCGCTTGCGCATCGCCTCGATGGAGGCCAGACGCAGCTCCAGCAGGTCTCGCACCCGTGCGTTCGCGTCGTCGTCGTCGTCCGGCGGCTGCACGAGCCGGGCGCCGGCGCGCTCGACCAGGTCGGCGGGGAAGGGCTCGCCGTCGCGCCGCGCGAGCGAGCCCGACTGAACGGCCGTGATCGCGGCATCCCGAAGCTCCGAACTCAGGGCTCGCTGCTCGTCGCGCGTGGGGCCTTCGCCGCCGTCGCCGCTCAGGCCCACGCCGCGCACGACCGGCGACAGCGTCAGCCCCTGCAGGACCAAGCTGAACAGTGCGACGAGGAAGGCGACGAAGATCAGGAGCGGACGTTGCGGGGTGTCCACCGGGAGCGTCTGAGCCGCCGCGAGGGTCACGACCCCGCGCATCCCCGCCCAGACGATCACGGTCCCGTGACGCGCGGTCAAGGGCGAGTCGCGGTAGTAGTCGAGATCGGCCATCGTGCGCGAGATCCGCGCGCGCATCCACCCGATGCGGCGCTCGGTGCGGGCGGGGTCGGCACGCCCCTCGCCGAACTGCTCGGGTGCCTCCCGGTACGCCTCTTCGAAGCGGTCGAGGCGCTGCTGCGCACCCTCGATCCGGTCCTGGTGGCGAACGTGTCGTCGGCTGCGCCGAGCCTGCACCGCGATCAGCCCGGTCACGTACAGCGCGCGCACGAGCAGCACGATCCCGAGCGCGGAGAGGGCGAGCCACGTTCCGTGCCAGAGCCCCTCGTGCTCCCTGAGGTTGGCGACGACGATGTCCTTCAGCTCGAGGCCGAAGACGAGGAAGACTCCGCCCTCGAGGATCAGCTCGACCGTGCGCCAGTTGAGCCTGTCGCTGATGCGTTGCTCCGGGGTGAAGCGCCGCGCCGCGCCCTGGCCGGTGACGATGCCCGCGACCACCGCGGCGACCAGACCGGATCCGCCGAGGTGCTCGGTCGGGAGGTAGGCGAGGAAGGGGATGGTGAAACTCAGCGCGGTGTTCGCGGCGGAGTTCGAGACGCGCTCGCGCACGCGCAGGTTGGCCCAGCCGACGACCGCGCCGAACACGAGGGCGATCATGACGGCCCACGCGAAGTCGGCGAGGGCGTCGCCGAACGCGAATCCCGAAGCCACGGCCGCCACAGCCGTGCGCAGCAGCACGAGAGCGGTGGCGTCGTTGAGCAGGCTCTCGCCCTCGAGCATCGTCACCACGCGCGGCGAGATCCCCAGGCGTTTGGCGATCGAGGTGGCCACGGCATCCGTGGGGCTGAGGATCGCGCCCAGGGCGATGGCGAGAGCGAGGCCGAGACCGGGGATGACGGCCCAGAAGAACAGACCGAGGACGAGCGAGCTGAAGACGACGAGAAGCACAGAGAGCCCCGCGATGGGGGCGAAGTCGCGACGGAACTCGATGGCCGGAAGCTGCACGGCCGCCGAATAGAGCAGCGGGGGCAGAACCCCGACGAGGATGACCTCGGGGTTCACCGAGAACGGTTCGACGAAGGGGAGCAGGCTCACCCCCGCGCCCACCGCCAGAAGGACGAGCGGGCCGGCGACGTTGAAGCGCGGCCCGATCACCGTGGCGAGGGCGACGACCACCACTCCGGCGAGGACGAGGAGGAGGGGATCGATCACCCTTCGAGGCTATCCCTCGGGCTTCGCTCGGCGGAGCGGCACCGGGCCGACGAGACGAGCGGGGTCCTCGATGCCGTCCGGCCCTCAGCTCTCCGCGCGCACGGCGGCGGCCACGGCCTGCAGTCCCGCCAGGGTCTCGGCGAAGCTCGTCGAGAGGGGCGCGAGTCCGATGCGCAGCCCGCGCGGGTCGCGGTAGTCGGGGATGACGTCGTCGCTCCACAGGCGGGCCGTCACCGCCCTCATCGCGGGGTGCGAGAGCGTCACGTGTCCGCCGCGTTCCGCCGGGTCGCGCGGAGAGGCGAGCCGCACGCCGAGCGGACTCAGGATGCCGTCGGCCACCCGCACCGCGAACTCGGTGAGAGCGATCGATTTCGCCCGCACCGCCTCGATGCCGGCAACGTCGAGAAGGTCGAGGGTGTCCTGCATGGCGACCATGGCCAGCACCGGGGGTGTGCCGGAGAGGAAGCGGCGCATGCCCTCGGCGGGGCGGTACTGCGGCCCCATCGAGAAGACGTCGGCGGCCCCCATCCATCCCTGGACCGGCTGGGTCAGGGTCGCGTGATGACGAGACGCGACGTACGCGAACGCGGGGGAGCCGGGCCCGCCGTTGAGGTACTTGTAGGTGCAGCCGACCGCGAGGTCGGCGTTCCACGCGTCGAGCTCGACCGGCACGGACCCGGCCGAGTGGCAGAGGTCCCACAGCACGAGCGCTCCGGCCCGGTGCGCGATCGCGGTCAGCTCGGGTCCGTCGGCGAGGAAGCCCGACCGGTACGAGACGTGGCTCAAGAGCACCACCGCGGTGCGCGGTCCGACCGCGGCGCGGAGGGAGTCGGCATCCACTCCGCGTGCGGTGTCGACCTCGACCCAGACCACGCGCGCTCCCCGTTCTGCCGCGATCCCCTCGACGAGGTAACGGTCGGTGGGGAAGTCGTCGCGCCCGACGACGATCTCGACGCGTTCGGGATCGCGTGCCGTCTGGGCGTCGAGGGCGGCGCGCAGCATCTTGTAGAGCAAGACGGTGGTCGAGTCGCCGATCACCGTCTGACCGGATGCCGCGCCCAGCGCCAGGGCACCGATCCGGTCGCCGATCACGAAGGGCAGTTCCATCCACGTCTCGTCCCACCCGCGGATGAGACGTCCACCCCACTCGTCGGTGACGAAGCGTGCGAGCCGATCGGCGGTGGCGCGGGGAGGCCGCCCGAGCGAGTTGCCGTCGAAGTAGATCAGCGACGTCTCGCTGCCGACGAAGGCGTCGCGGTGGTGCGCGAGGGGATCGGCCTCGTCGAGGTGCCGCGCCTCGGCGGCGAAGGAGTGGGCCGGGACCTCGAGCCGGTCCACGGAGCCGGAGTCGGGAGAGGGGTCAGTCGACACGGGTGAGCTCCTCGGTCGGAACGACGGTCGCCCGGCTGAGCCAGCTCGCGACCTCGTCGTCGTCGGTGGGGGCGGCGCCGGCGACGAAGGTCGAGACGGCGTCGAGAGGCCGGGCACGGGGCCAGGGGTCGGTGAGGGCGGTCACGAGAGCGTCGCCGCGCACGCCCGCCTCGGTCAGGGCGAGCAGCTCGCGTCGATTGACGCCCGCGGGCAACGAGCCGTTGCCGAGGTCCGTGCCGTAGAGCACGCGGCCGCCGCGCGCGGCGAACGCGCGGAGATTCGAGATCGCGCGCTCGCGATCGGCGCCGCGGTGGATGTCGAGCGTCGAGATCCACGCGTGGCCCGCGGCGACGGCGCGCGCCACCTGGCGTCGAGAGACGAGGGCGTCGAAGGGGGCGTGAGCGAGGGCGGTCACGCCCGCATCGATCGCCCGGTCGACCTGACCGGGGCCTTGGGCGTGCGCGACGACGGGGAGGCCCCGCTCGGACGCCGAGGCGACCACGGCGGCGAGGGCGGCGTCGGACAGCACCGGACCGGCGTCGGCGTGGAGCGCGACCTTGATGAGTGACGCTCCGGCATCCGCCTGCTCATCCACCACGGTGCGGGCTCCGCCCTCGACTCCCGGATGCCGCGAAGGATCGGTGACGAACCGGACGATCGACGGCGGAGCCCACGAGCGACCGTCGGGGTACCCGCCGGGGACGGTGAGGAAGGCCCCGGCGAACGCGGTCCGAGGCAGACCGGACGGCCGGCGCGCGAGGGCGAAGGGATCGCCGCCGAGGTCGACCACGGCGGCGATCCCTCGACGCCCGAGGGCCGCGGGATCGATCAGGTGCAGGTGCACGTGGTGATCGACGAGCGCGGGCAACGCGCTTCCCGTTTCAGCGGTGAGCGCGCGCCGCACGGGCCACGCGGCGGAGAGGATCACGCCGTCGCGATCAGATCAGCGACAGCTCGCGGAGCTTGCTCTCGACGTCGGCGTTCGACGGCTCGACGTGGTGGCTGGAGTCGGGGTAGACGACCACCGGGATGCTGGTGCGCCCGGAGATCTCTTTGGCGACGTCGGCCGCGGCGGGGTCGGCCACGAGGTCGATGTACTCGTAGTCGATGCCGAGCTCGTCGAGTTGCTTCTTGGTACGGATGCAATCGCGGCACCAGTCGGCGCCGAACATACGGATGGTTGCGTCGGAGGACATGCCTCCAGCGTACGCCGCAGCGCGACGGTGAGCGCCGGGGGTCAGGCGGTGACTTCGTCCTCGAGGGGCTCGATCGCACGGACGGCCTTGCCGACGCGGCTCTTCTTGGGCGCGTAGACCACGAGGGCGTGGAAGACGAAGCGCACCACGAAGGCGGCGATGAGCGTAAGGGCCGCGGCGATGACGCTGGGCATGTGGGCCTGGCTCACGAGAACCCAGATCACCGGGATGCGCACGATGGCCTCGACGCCGTTGAACGTGAACGACTTGATGAAGCGATGCCGCATGAGGCCGGACTCGGCGCGCATGTCGGCGAACACGAGGTACTCGAGCGCGATGAAGTTCGCGACGATCGTGACGATGCTGGCGATGACCGCGGCGACGAGGTACTGAACGCCGAAGGCCTGCAGGGCCCACATGATCGCGAGGTTGGCCACGGCTCCCAGCCCGCCGACGAGGGCGAACGCCGACATACGTCCGAAGCGGAGCATGGTCAGCTGGGTGAGGAAGCGCATGCCCTGACTGAAGGTCGCCTTGGACTCACCGGCGAACCGGGGGGCGAACGAGAACGGCACCTCGGCCACGCGCATCTGCTTGCGCGCGAGGATCTCGAGCAGGATCTTGAAGCCGCGCGGCTGCAGGGTCTCGATCTCGAGCGTGCGGCGGTCCACGAGGAAGAAGCCCGTCATCGGGTCGGTGCAGTTGTTGAGCTTCTTGGGGAACATCGCCTTGGTCAGCAGCGTCGACGCGCGCGACACGGTGGTGCGCACCGCATTGGCGAGACCGTCGGAGGTACCGCCGGCGACGTAACGCGAGGCGACGACGACGTCGGCGTCGCCGACCTCGGCGCGCGCGAGCATGTCGGCGATGACCTCGGGCGGGTGCTGCAGATCGCCGTCCATGACGACGCAGCGGTCGGACTCCGCGGCACGGATGCCCTCAACCACGGCGCCGCCGAGACCGCCCACCGGGTTGTCGCGGTGGATGAGGCGGACGGGGACCTCGGATGCCGCGGCGACGGCCCGGATGATGTCAGGGGTGTCGTCGGTGGAGTCGTCGACGAAGATCACTTCGACCGTACGACCGAGCAGCGCGTGTGTCGTCCGTCGGACGAGCTCGGCGACGTTCGGACCTTCGTTGAAGGTCGGAACGATGACGGAAAGGTCCATAGCAGCTCGCGTTTTCTCGGTAAGACAGAAGTGAACAGCGCAGAGCGGTCGGCGCGTGCCCGATCTGAAAGTCTGGCGTACTTACCTGAGAGATCACGGATGCCCACCTCGGTGGGCCATGAGCGACTGCTCGTGAGCGGGTGTTCCCGCCGATTCTCTCCGGCAGGGGGAGGTCAGCCGATCTCCTTCTTGAGATCGTCGACCGTCATTCCGTAATTCACGCGGATGACGGGCAGGGCGAGTTTATCGGTTCCGACGCGCACGTATCCGTGTTCGATCGTGCGACCCAGCTCGAAGCCGGCGCGACGCAGTCCCTCCTTCGTCGTGTCGTTGTAGTGCCCGAAGGGGTAGGCGACGACCTCTTTCGCTCCGAGGATCTGCGCCGACCGTTCCAGATCGGCGGCGATCGTGTCGGCGTCCTCGTTGACCATGCGCCCCTTCCCGTTCGCTCCGGCGCGGTGCATGTCGTGGGTGTGCGACCGTTGCAGGACGAAGGGGTTGGGTGTGCCTTCCGTCCGTGCCGAGGTGATGACGAACGAGGTGGTCAGGAGCTTCCGGTCGCCGACGATCGGGGCGGCCATCTCGAGCCAGGTGCTGTCGGCGTCGTCGTCGGTGATGACCACGGAGTGCTTCGGCAGGAAGAGCTTTCCGTCGATGAACGCGCTCAGCTCGTCCCAGGTGGGCAGGTAGAAGGCGGACTGCTGGATGTGGGCCATCTGCGCGTCGAAGTCGCCGACGTAGGTGTAGTTCAGCCGCAGCCAGTTGTCTTCGCCGTTCGGGTTCCGCGTGAACTGGTGGTACATGAGGATGGGGATGCCGGCGGCCTCGGCTGCGTTCGCCTCGGGGGTCGTCCACCCGGCGTGGAGCGTCCGCTGCCGGTCGATGCAGGCGACGAGGTCGGCGCCGTTCAGGCGCGCGGTCTGCGTCATCGCCGAGGCCGCGGTCGCGTCGTCGTACCACCCGGCGAAGACGCGGCCGTCGGCGCGCGGGATGGGCAGGTTCTGGTATCGAGCGCCCTGCGTCTGCAGCTGCGGGTCGAGGGCGATGCCGTCCCCGGCGAACGAGACGGCGCAGGCGTGCGGGTCGGTCGAGCCGGCGAGTAGCGCTTGCGCGGGCGTCAGGGGCGTCGCCGTCGGGGTCGGTGTCTCTGTGGGTGCGGCGCTCACGGAGGTGTCGTCGGCGACGAGGGGAGCCTCGGGGGTGCGGGTCAGGGCGATCGCGACGACGCCCGCGCCGATCAGGGCGACGGCGATGACGGCGCTGATCGTGCGGCGCCGACGGGTACGGCGGGCGGCGCGGCGACGATGCTCGGCTCGGGTGGTGTTCATGGTGCCTCGGGCTTCGGACGGGTGATTCGGCGCGATCCTATCGACGTGAAAAGCCACACCCGTGAACGAGGGGACCGTGCGGCGCGGCGTTCGCGGGAGGATGAGGGCATGATTCGCATCGGCATCGTCGGGACCAGTTCCATCTCCGAACGCTTCGCGGACGCGGTCGCCGTCGTCGCGGGCGTCGAGGTCTCGCGGGTGGCGTCTCGAGACGCGGAGCGCGCCCGGGCCTTCGCCGACGCGATCGGGGCGCCACGCACCGCGGTTGGCCTCGCGGACCTCCTCGCGGCTCCCGACGTCGACGCCGTCTATCTCGCCAGCCCCAACGCGGTGCACGCGGAGCAGGTGCGCGAGGCGGTGGATGCCGGCATCCCGGTGCTCGTCGAGAAGCCCGCGGTGCTGTCGGCGGAGGCATGGGATGCCGCGGTGTCGCACGCTCGCGAGCGCGGCGTCGTCCTGCTCGAGGCGATGCGCTCGGGGTACGACCCGGGACTCGACGCGGTCCGCGGGCTGATGCCGCGGTTAGGCGTGGTGCGCCGCGTCTCGCTGCGATACGAGAAGCGCTCGGCGCGGTACGACCACGTGCTCGCGGGCGAGCAGACGAACATCTTCGATCCGGCGCTGGGTGGGAGCGCCCTGCGCGACCTGGGGGTCTACCCGCTCCACGCGTTCGTGCGGCTCTTCGGCGCGCCCCGCTCGATCGACGGCGTGCGCGTCGGGATCGCCTCGGGGACGGACGGGCTCGGGAGCGCGATCGCCGCATACGACGGGTTCGTCGCCGACGTCGCCTGGTCGAAGATCACCGATAGCGCCCTGCCCAGCGAGATCCAGGGGGAGGACGCGTCGCTCTCGATCGACGCGATCGACGCTCCCCGCCGGTTGGTGCTGACTCCGCGCTCGGGGCCGGCCGAGGTCATCGAGGTGGACGCTCCGGCCAACCCGATGGTCGGAGAGGTCGAACGTTTCCGCGACGCGGTGGCGGGGGCCGACATCGCCGACGATCAGCGCGTGACCGGCGTCACCCTGGCGCTGGTAGACGCGCTGCTCCGTCCCCGTCTGGTGTGACGATTCACCCGTCGTTTCCCCCGCTGCGCCAGGATGGGGCGGTGCAGCGGCCCGGTTCCGTTCGCGAGGTGTTCCTCGCCTTCCTTCGTCTTGGCGTCACCTCGTTCGGTGGGCCCGTCGCGCACCTCGGGTACTTCCGCGACGACCTCGTCGTGCGCCGGAAGTGGATGGACGACCGGGCGTACGCCGATCTCGTGGCGCTCTGCCAGTTCCTCCCCGGTCCGGCGTCGAGCCAGGTGGGCTTCGCGATGGGGCTCCAGCGGGCCGGAGTGTTCGGCGCGCTCGCCGCCTTCCTCGCTTTCACCCTTCCCTCCGCCGTCCTTCTCGTCGCGTTCGCCGGGGGAGCCGCCGTGCTCGGCGGCCCCGTCGCCGCTGGCGTGATCTCGGGTCTGCAGGTCGTGGCGGTGGCGATCGTCGCCCAGGCCGTGTGGGGGATGACCCGCACGCTCGCGCCCGACGCCCCGCGGGCGGGTATCGCCGTCGTCGGCCTCGCCCTCGCGCTGCTCCTTCCGGGGGCTCCGGGGCAGCTGTGCGCTCTCGCCGTCGGGGTGCTCGGTGGGCTCGCGCTCCTGCGCGGTGTCGTCGAGCCCTCTGCGCCGGCGCTGCCGTCGTTCGGCGTGCCCCGCGTCGTCGCCGTGACCTGTCTGGTCCTCTTCGTGGGCGGGCTCGTGGGCCTTCCCGTGCTCGCGGCGGCGACCGGGTCGGGGGTGGCCGCCCTGATCGACGCGTTCTTCCGTTCGGGTGCCCTGGTGTTCGGCGGCGGCCACGTGGTGCTGCCCCTGCTGCAGGCGGGGGTGGTCGAGACCGGGTGGGTCTCCCCCGAGGCGTTCCTCTCGGGGTACGGCGCCGCCCAGGCGGTGCCCGGCCCGCTCTTCACGTTCTCCGCCTATCTCGGTGCGGTGTCCTCCATCGGTCCCGGGGGGATCGCGGGTGCGGCCGTCGCGCTCGCCGCGATCTTCGTGCCGGGCTTCCTCGTGCTCACCGGCGTCCTGCCGTTCTGGGATGCGATGCGCTCGAAGCCCCGCGTGCGCGCCGCGATGCGCGGGGCCAACGCCGCCGTGGTCGGCATCCTCGGTGCCGCTCTCTACGCTCCCGTCTTCACGACCGCCGTCACCGGTGCGGGATCGTTCCTGCTCGCGGTGGTGGGATTCGTGCTCCTCACCGCGTTCCGCGTTCCGGCGTGGGCGGTCGTCATCGTCGGGGCCGTCGGGGGCGTGGTGCTCGCCTTCACCTGAGCGGGCGCCGAGAGCCGGTCCCGTCCGGGATGACACCGCGTCCCACGGATGCCAGGATGAGCGCACGGCACCGTCGCCGCGGCAGTTTTCGAGGGAGAGAACCGTGTTCCAGAGCCCGTACCCGAGCATCGAGATCCCCGACCAGAGCATCTACGACTATCTCTTCGCATCGCTCGAGGAGTCCGATCTCGATCGCGCCGCGCTGGTGGATCCCGCCGGGGGTGCCGAGACCACCTACCGCGCCCTCCGCGCCCAGGTCGACGCGTTCGCCGGGGCCCTGGCCGCCCGCGGTGCCGACACCGAGACCGTCGTCGCGATGCTGTGCCCGAACGTCCCCGCGTTCGCGACGGTGTTCCACGGCATCCTGCGTGCGGGGTCGATCATCACCACGATCAACTCCCTGTACACGGCGAACGAGATCGAGAAACAGCTGAGGGATGCCGCGGCCACCTGGCTCGTGACCGTGTCGCCGTTGCTGCCTCAGGCGCATCAGGCCGCGCGCGCCGTCGGCATCCCGGACGAGCGCGTCATCGTGCTCGACGGCGCGGAGGGGCATCCCGATCTGCGCTCGCTGGTGGGCGAGGGCCGCACCCCGCCGGAGGTGTGCTTCGACCCCGCGACCCACATCGCGGTGCTGCCGTACTCGTCCGGCACCACCGGGGTCCCCAAGGGCGTCATGCTCTCGCACCGCAACCTCGTCGCGAACGTGCACCAGTGCCGGGCCGTCATCGAGATCGCCCGCGACGATCGGGTGCTCGCCGTGCTGCCCTTCTTCCACATCTACGGGATGACGGTGCTGTTGAACCTCGCGCTGCGCCAGCGCGCGACGCTCGTCACCATGCCGAGGTTCGACCTGATGGAGTTCCTGCGCACCGTGCAGGATCACCGGTGCACGTTCCTCTTCATCGCCCCGCCGATCGCCGTCGCCCTGGCCAAACACCCCGCCGTCGACCAGTTCGACCTCTCGAGCGTGCACAGCGTCTTCTCGGGAGCGGCTCCGCTCGACGGCGAGACAGCCGAGACCGCCGGGCGGCGCATCGGCGCGCGTTTCTATCAGGGCTACGGCATGAGCGAGTTGAGCCCGGTGTCGCATGCCATCCCGGCGGGTACCGACATGCCGGTCAGCTCGGTCGGCGTGCTCATACCGAACTGCGAGGGGCGGCTCGTCGACCCCGAGACCGGAGCCGACCTCGAGGAGCACGGCGACGACGGCCTCACGGCACCCGGGGAGATCTGGGTGCGCGGCCCCAACGTCATGCTCGGTTACCTCAACCGTCCGGACGCCACCGCCGAGACGCTGGATGCCGACGGCTTCCTGCACACCGGAGACATCGGCGTCCACCACGTCGACGGGTACTTCACGATCGTCGACCGGCTCAAAGAGCTCATCAAATATCACGGTTACCAGATCGCCCCGGCGGAGCTCGAGGCCCTGCTGCTGTCGCACCCGAAGATCCAGGATGCCGCCGTCATCGGCGTCCGCGGCGACGACGGCGAGGAGATCCCGAAGGCGTTCGTGGTGGCCGCCCCCGGGGCCGGTCTGAGCGCCGACGACGTGATGGCCTTCGTCGCCGGCGAGGTGGCCCCGCACAAGAAGGTGCGCCGCGTCGAGTTCATCGACGTCATCCCCAAGTCGACCTCGGGGAAGATCCTGCGCAAGGACCTGCGGGCCCGCGAGATCGTGTGAGGTCATCTCGTCCCGTGGCGGATGCGAGAAGGGCGGGGGCGTCTCACGACGACCCCGCCCTTCTTCTGCGGAGTGATCGCCGCTCAGGGAGCGATCAGCGCGCCGGTCTGGGCGGCAGCCTCTTCGGCGCGCTCGTCCTCCTTGTCCTTGCCGCGGCGCTCGTCGGCGGCCTCCTGCAGGGCCGACTTCGACCGCAGCGGCGGGGTGCGGAAGAACAGCGACAGCACGAAGGCCAGCAGCACGACGCCCATCGCGGTCCAGTACACCGTCGTCGCCGAGGAGTTGAAGCCGACGAGGAACGGCTTGGTCAGCCGCGCGTCGGCTCCCACGAGGAACGAGGTGTCGTCGAGCGTCGAACCGCCGATCGAGGTGTTCTCATCCCCCGCGGTGAACTGGTCCTCGATCGTCGTGGCCGCGGTGTCCACGAAGGCCGCACGCTGCGCGGCATCCGAGAAGTCCAGGCTGACCGTGCCGTCGGACGAGACGCGCGCGACCGGCACCTGCTGCTGGATCTGCGTCGTGGCCGCGGTGAGGGCCTGGGCGACGGCCGTCTGCGTGGCGGCGGCCTGCGCCGACGCCGGGATGCGACCAGCCGCGACCTGCTCCGCGACGGCCTGGGTCGCGGCATCCTGAGCCTGCTTCACTCCGGCCTGCAGCTGCGTCGTGGTCCCCTCGACGATCTGCGACACGATCGGGGTGTAGATGCCCGACATGATCTTCTCGTTCGCGGGGGCCGAGGCCACGGTGGGGTCGAGGGCCGCGTCGAGAGCATCGGTGAGCGTCGCGCGGTCGGCGAAGGAACCGATGATGTTCGTCGGCATGAGCGTGAACAGCAGCGACAGCAGCACCGCGGTGCCGAGCGTTCCACCGATCTGGCGGAAGAACGTCGATCCGCTCGTGGCCACGCCCATGTCGCGCAGGCCCACCGAGTTCTGGCTGGCGATGGTCAGCGTCTGCATCAGCTGGCCGAGGCCGAGGCCGATGACGAGCATCGCGATCGCGACGTGCCAGTAGGGGCTGTCGTACTTCAGGAACGTCAGCAGGAAGAAGCCGACCGACATCAGCGCCGTACCCAGGATCGGGAACATGCGGTAGCGACCGGTGCGCGCGATGATCTGACCGCTCGCGATCGAGGCGATCATCAGGCCGAGGATCATCGGCAGCATCTCGAAGCCGCTCTGCGTCGGCGAGGAGCCGAGCACGAGCTGGAGGTACAGCGGCAGGGTCAGCATCGCTCCGAACATGCCGAAGCCGACGAGCACGCCGATGATGGTCGCCATCGAGAACGTCGGCGAGCGGAAGAGCTTCAGCGGGATGAGCGCGTCGTCCTTCATCGCGGTCTCGGCGATGACGAAGGCCAGGATGCCGAGCGCGCCGATGACGTAGCAGGCGATCGCGATCGGCGAGCCCCAGCCCCACTCGCGACCCTGCTCGGCCACGAGGAGCAGCGGGACGAGCGCGACGATGACCGTCGTGGCGCCCCACCAGTCGATGCGCACCGAGTGCCGCGGCTGCTTGGGGATGTGGAGGAAGCGCCAGACGATCGCGAGCGCGACGATGCCGATCGGCACGTTGATGAGGAACACCCAGCGCCATCCGGTGATGAAGAGGATCTGGCTGGCTCCGGCGAACAGACCGCCCACGAGCGGGCCGATGACGCTGGAGATGCCAAAGACGGCGAGGAAGTAGCCCTGGTACTTCGCGCGCTCGCGCGGGGCGAGGATGTCGCCCATGATCGCCAGCGGCATCGACATCAGACCACCGGCGCCGAGGCCCTGGATGGCGCGGAAGGCGGCGAGCTCGACCATCGAGGTCGAGAAGCTCGCGAGCACCGATCCGATGATGAAGATGAGGATGGCGATGAGGAACAGCGGGCGCCGACCGAAGATGTCGGAGAGCTTGCCGTAGATCGGCGTCGAGATGGTCGACACGATCAGGTAGGCCGTCGTGACCCAGGCTTGAAGGCTCAGACCCTGCAGGTCGTCGCCGATCGTGCGGATCGAGGTGCCGACCACGGTCTGGTCGAGGGCGGAGAGGAACATGCCGGCCATGAGGCCGAAGATCACGAACATGATCATGCGGTGGGTCATGACGGTGTTCGTGCCGCCCGTGGCGGGGGGCGGAGTATGGGCGCGCCTGGTTCGAGTGGTGATGTCTGACATCGGGGCCTCTTCGTGAGAAGGCCTGGCGGACGGCTCGGGAAAGCTCAGTCGAGCGCCAGGTGTTTGCTAAAAGTCAACTAATAGTAGCGCTGTCTGACCGCGTCCGGAACCACTCGCGGCTGTGGGGGCACTATGCGGGCGGCGCCGCGCGGCACGCGGTGGGCGCGGCGCCGGGGCCGGTCGCGGGGAGCGGGGCCGTCACGAAAACAGGGGATGCCACGAGAGCGGGGCGTCATCGCGAAGAACGGCCTGTTCTCGACGCGTGTCCTGTTCTCGGTGCGGCGTGAGACGCCGGCTCGCGAGGCGGAAGCGAGTGAGGGATGCCGACGCAGAGCGGCATCCGGGAAAAGCAAAACCCCCGCCATGTAGAAGCTAGGCGAGGGTTTCTGGGATGACTGTAATGATCATCCGTGTGGCTCCGACGGGCGTCGATCCCGTGACCTCACGATTTTCAGTCGTGCGCTCTACCAACTGAGCTACAGAGCCGAGCGGCATGTCTGCCGCTTCCTAGACGAAAGGCCTCCTCGAAAGAAGGCCCGTCGCTGTGGAGCGACCCTGACGGGACTTGAACCCGCGACCTCCGCCGTGACAGGGCGGCACGCTAACCAACTGCGCTACAGGGCCATGCATTTTCAATTGTACTTCACCGGAAAGTGACCCCAACGGGATTCGAACCCGTGCTACCGCCGTGAAAGGGCGGCGTCCTAGGCCGCTAAACGATGGGGCCGGATGAGCCTGAAACCTTGCGATTTCATCCTCGCTTGCCGACGACCGAGCCTACTTCACATCTTCGGAGATTGCCAATTCGGGGCGTGGCGTGCGGCTCCCGCGCGTGTCGAGGGCGCAGGATGGGCCGCGGCAGCGGGAACTCGCCCTGTTGTGCGTGTGACTCGTGTTGCTACTGTTAGCCGAGTTGCGACCCGGTGAGATGAGGTAGTCCCGTGACGCTCGTGCCCCCTGATAAGACTGACGACTGCGGCTGCGCCCCCACGGCGAGCGAGCAGCGGCGTTTGTGGCCCACCTTCGACCGGCGCAGTGCGCTGAAGTACGGCGCCCTCGGTGCTGTCGCTCTGGGCGCCTTCGGCGCGGCGACGTCCGGCTTCTCCTCTCCCGCCGTCGCGGCCGATTACCCCTCGTGGGACGACGTGCAGGCCGCCAAGGCCAACGAAGCAGCCAAGGCCGGCGAGATCTCGCGCATCCAGGGGCTGATCCAGGGCTTGCAGTCCGAGGTCGCCCGCACGCAGGCAGAGGTCCAGGCCCGCTCCGACGAGTACTACGCCGCACAGCAGGCCTTCCAGGATGCCGACTACCGGGCCCAGCTGATTCAGCAGCAGGCCGATGCCGAAGCGGCGAAGGCGATGGATGCCGCCAGCAAGGCCGGGAAGGTCGCGGCGCAGCTGTACCGCTCCGGCGGCGACGACACCTCGCTCGACCTCTTCTTCTCAGGCTCGGCCGCATCCGCGGACGACCTGCTCGCCAAGCTCGGCACGATGGACAAGCTGCTCGAGCGGAACAAGTCGGTGTACGCCGCGGCCGTCTCGGCGCGCGACAACGCGAAGAACCTCAGCAACCAGGCCAACGACGCCCGGGCCGAGCGCGACCGTCTGCAGAAGATCGCCGAAGAGAAGATGGCGGCTGCTCAGCAGGCGGCCCAGGCGGCCCAGGAGGCCCTCGCCGCACAGCAGGCCAACCAGGCTGTGCTCGAGGCGCAGCTCGCCGCCCTCCAGGACACGACCGCCAAGACCGTGGCTGATTACCAGGCCGGCGTCGAAGCCGAGCGCAATGCACGCGAAGAGCGCGAGCGCAAGGCCCGCGAAGAGGCCGCAGCCCGTGACGCGGCCGAGCGCGCCCGCCGCGAGCAGGAAGCCCGCGACAACCAGAACAGTGGTGGTGGCGGAGGCGGCGGCGGTGGAGGCGGCGGCGGCGGTGGCGGTGGCGGCGGAAGCGTCGGCGGATCCGGCTGGGCTCGTCCCTCGTCGGCCTACACGTCGTCGGGCTACGGCCCCCGCTCCGGCCAGTGCAATTCCAGTTACTGCGCCAGCACGTGGCACCTCGGACTGGACTTCGGCGCGAGCTGCTGGTCGCCCATCTACGCCGCGGCCTCAGGTCGAGTGACCTACGCCGGCGTCAACGGTGGTTTCGGAAACTACATCCGCATCCAGCACGACGACGGCTCGGGAACGGGCTACGGCCACATCGTCAACGGCGGCATCTACGTGTCGTACGGTCAGCGCGTCTCGGCCGGCCAGCAGATCGCCGCGACCGGTCAGACCGGCAACTCCTTCGGCTGCCACCTGCACTTCGAGGTCTACCCTCCCGGGGGCGGCACCACCGACCCCGCGCCCTGGTTGCGCGCCCGCGGCGTCTCGGTCTGACCGAGCCCACGAGAAAACCCCCGGTCGATGGACCGGGGGTTTTCTCGTCTGGAGAAGATCAGAGGGTGTTCGGCGCCTCGCCCGATCCCTGCGTCTTGGTCTGAGCGTCGTGCTCGTCGAAACGCGTGAAGGCCTCGGCCACGAGACGCTCGGCCTCAGCGGCATCCGCCCACTCGTCGACCTTGACCCACTTGTTGGGCTCGAGGTCCTTGTAGTGCTCGAAGAAGTGCGAGATCTCCTTCTTGGTCCACTCGTCGATGTCGCCGACGTCCTGGATGTGGTCCCAACGCGGGTCCTTCGCGAGCACGGCCACGACCTTGTCGTCGCCGCCGGCCTCGTCGCTCATCTTGAGCACGCCGACCGGGCGCACCTTGGCGAGGATGCCGGGGTGCAGGTCGCGGTCGAGCAGCACGAGCACGTCGAGCGGGTCGCCGTCTTCGCCGAGGGTGTTCTCGAAGAAGCCGTAGTTGGCGGGGTAGCCGAACACCGTGTAGAGGATGCGGTCGAGGTAGACACGGCCGGTGCCGTGGTCGACTTCGTACTTCACGCGGCTTCCGCGGGGGATCTCGATGACGGCGTCGAAAGCGCCCATACTCGTGCTCCTTAGATCTGTGGATTTCCGCGGCCCAGCCTAGTCCGGCGGGCGCGTGCCGCCCACGCGGAACCACACGGCAGGAGTTCGCGGTCGACGGGCGGTGACGAGGCGCAGCGGCGAGGCATCGCCGCGGGAAACTCCTGCGTCGTGTCCGGGGCCGCGCAGGCGGCGGCGTCGCGGCCCGGCGATAGCGTGGAGGCATGGATCACCGCCCCGGCCTGGACCCCTCCGTCGCCGAGGTGCGCCGCGCCGTCCGCGCCGCGCTCCCGCGGGCCGGCGGCCCCGTCGTCATCGCCCTGTCGGGCGGCCCGGATTCGCTGGCGCTGGCGGCGGCGACCGCCTTCGAGGCGTCGCGTGCCGGCATCCGTGCCGTCGCCATCGTGATCGACCACGGCTTGCAGGAGGGATCGGATGCCATCGCCACGGCCGCCGCGAACGCGGCGCGTGGTCTCGGTCTCGAGGCGCGGGTCGTGCGGGTCGAGGTGGGCTCGGCCGACGGGCCCGAGGCCGCGGCGCGTGCGGCTCGATACGCCGGCTTGGCCGAAGCGGCGGCCGACCTCGGCGCCGAGATCGTCCTGCTCGGACACACCCTCGACGACCAGGCCGAGACCGTCCTCCTCGGGCTCGCGCGCGGCTCCGGCGCGCTCAGCCTGGCGGGCATGCCCGCGCAGCGGAGGGATGCCACGGGCCCGGTGTGGGTGCGCCCCCTGCTGACGGTCCGCCGACGCGCCACGGTCGCGGCGTGCGCGGCCGCGGGGCTCGACCCCTGGACCGACCCCCACAACGCCGACCCGGGGTTCGCGCGCGTGCGGGTACGCGATCGCGTGCTGCCGGTGCTCGAGGCCGAGCTCGGACCGGGCGTCACCGAGGCGCTCGCGCGCACCGCCGAGCAACTGCGCGAAGACGCCGACGCCTTCCAGGACATGATCGACGAGACGATCGAAGACATCGTCGAGCACGCTGAGGCGGGGATCTCGATCTCGGTCGCCGCCCTCGCCGCGAACCCCGCCGCTCTGCGCAACCGGATCATCCGCTACGTCGTCGACAGCGAGTTCGGCGTCTCGCTCTCGCGCACCCAGACCCTCGAGGTCGCCCGTCTGGCGACCGACTGGACGGGGCAGGGGCCCATCGACCTGCCCGGGTGCCTCGCTCGACGCGTCGGCGCCCGGATCGAGGTCGTCGCGCGCACGGCATCCTGATCCGCCGACGTAGACTTTCCGAATGCGCGCGGCCGACATCTCCGACGACATCAGCGAAGTCCTCCTCACCGAGGAGCAGATCCACGAGAAGCTCGCCGAACTGGCGACGCGGGTGGCCGCCGACTACGAGGGACGCGACGTCGTCCTCGTGGGCGTGCTGAAGGGCGCGGTCATGGTCATGGCCGATTTCGCCCGGCACTTGCCGATGCACGTGTCGATGGACTGGATGGCCGTGTCGTCCTACGGCGCGTCGACCCGCTCGAGCGGCGTCGTGCAGATCCGCAAAGACCTCGACACCGACATCACCGGAAAGCACGTGCTGATCGTCGAGGACATCATCGACTCCGGCCTGACCCTCAGCTGGCTGCTCGAGAACTTCGCCTCGCGCGGAGCCGAGTCGGTCGAGGTGCTGGCGCTGTTGCGCAAGCCCGACGCGATGAAGGTCGAGGTCGACTGCCGCTACGTGGGCTTCGACATCCCCAACGACTTCGTCATCGGATACGGCCTCGACTACGCAGAGCGCTACCGCAACCTGCGCGACGTCGCGGTGCTCGCACCCCACGTCTACTCCTGACGACACACCGTCTCCACGGCGGACGGGCCGGTGGCATCCGGAGCCTTGTACGCCCATGACGAACGCACAGGCCCGGCATAGTCCGTGGGCGTTAGCCTGATGCGACCGCATTTCTGCGGAGGATCACGAAAGGGCTGGGCTCGCCCACCATGAATTTCAAGAAGATCACGCGAAATCCGATCATCTACGTTCTGCTGGTCGGTCTGCTTCTCGTCATCGGTTTCTCCCTCATCACGAACCTGAGCGGTGCCCGTCAGGTCTCCACCAAAGAGGGTCTCGACCTGCTCAAGGGCGGCACCGTGACGCAGGTGGTCACCAACGACCCCGATCAGCGCGTGGACCTGAAGCTGTCGCAGCCCTTCGAGGGCGCCAACGACGTGCAGTTCTACTTCAGCCAGGCCCGTGCGAACGAGGTGGCCAGCGCGATCGACTCCGCGAACCCCTCCGACGGCTTCAACGATGTCGTGCCCAAGCCCAGCTGGTTCGACGGTCTTCTCGGACTCCTGCTCCCGCTCGTGCTGCTCGGTCTGCTCTTCTGGTGGCTGCTCTCGAGCGCCCAGGGCGGCGGCAGCAAGGTCATGCAGTTCGGCAAGTCGCGCGCCAAGCTCGTGACCAAAGAGACTCCCACCGTCACATTCCAGGACGTCGCGGGCTCCGACGAGGCCATCGAGGAGCTCGACGAGATCAAGGAATTCCTCAAGGACCCGAAGAAGTTCGAAGAGGTCGGCGCCCGCATCCCCAAGGGCGTGCTGCTGTACGGCCCTCCGGGAACCGGTAAGACCCTGCTCGCCCGCGCTGTCGCCGGCGAGGCCGGCGTGCCGTTCTACTCGATCTCGGGTTCGGACTTCGTCGAGATGTTCGTCGGTGTCGGTGCGAGCCGCGTGCGCGACCTGTTCAACCAGGCCAAAGAGAGCTCCCCGGCCATCATCTTCATCGACGAGATCGACGCCGTCGGACGCCACCGCGGCGCCGGCATGGGCGGCGGTCACGACGAGCGCGAGCAGACGCTGAACCAGATGCTCGTCGAGATGGACGGCTTCGACCCCAAGGTCAACGTGATCGTCATCGCGGCGACCAACCGTCCCGACATCCTCGACCCCGCTCTACTGCGCCCGGGCCGCTTCGACCGTCAGATCGGCGTCGACGCCCCCGACCTCAAGGGCCGCCAGCGCATCCTCGAGGTGCACGGGCGCGGCAAGCCGCTGTCTGACTCGGTCGACCTCGAGGTCGTCGCGCGCAAGACGCCCGGCTTCACCGGTGCCGACCTGGCGAACGTGCTCAACGAGGCCGCTCTGCTGACCGCGCGCTCGAACGCCCAGCTCATCGACAACCGCGCCCTCGACGAGGCCATCGACCGCGTGATCGCTGGCCC
This sequence comes from Microbacterium testaceum, assembly GCF_029761935.1. Lineage (NCBI taxonomy): Bacteria > Bacillati > Actinomycetota > Actinomycetes > Micrococcales > Microbacteriaceae > Microbacterium > Microbacterium testaceum. The sequence goes on along the minus strand of NZ_CP121699.1, from coordinate 1,773,895 downwards.
CCAGCGCCGCACCCGCGTGATGAAGGACAAAGAGAAGCTCATCACCGCGTACCACGAGGGCGGCCACGCCCTCGCTGCCGCGGCGATGAACCACACCGACCCCGTCACGAAGGTCACGATCCTCCCGCGCGGCAAGGCCCTCGGCTACACGATGGTTCTCCCGCTCGACGACAAGTACTCCGTCACCCGCAACGAGCTGCAGGACCAGCTGACCTACGCGATGGGCGGACGCGTCGCTGAAGAGATCGTCTTCCACGACCCCACCACCGGCGCCTCGAACGACATCGAGAAGGCCACGAGCATCGCCCGCAAGATGGTCACCGAGTACGGCATGACCAACGAGGTCGGTCCGGTCAAGCTCGGCGGATCGTCGGGCGAGGTCTTCATGGGCCGCGACATGGGCCACGGCCGTGACTTCTCGGAGCGCATCGCCGAGCGCGTCGACGCGCAGGTGCGCGCGCTCATCGAGCAGGCGCACAACGAGGCCTACCAGGTCATCAACGACAACCGCGAGGTGCTCGACCGCCTCGCGCTGGCGCTGCTCGAGAAAGAGACCCTCGACCACAACGAGCTGGCCGAGATCTTCACCGACGTCAAGCGTCTGACGCCGCGCCCGCAGTGGCTGTCGTCGGGAGACCGCCCCGTGTCGACCCAGCCGCCCGTCGAGGTCCCGCGTCGTCAGCAGCCCGCCGGCATCGCGGCGTCCACCGAAGCGGAGTCGCAGGCCGCGGCCAAGGCGCAGCCCCGTCCGAGCGGACAGACGCGCCCGGCCACCGCCTGAGGCGCCGTGGCCGTCGATCGTGAACGCGTCGCCGTCCTGGTGCGCGAGCTCCTGGAGGCGATCGGGGAAGACCCCGATCGCCCCGGGCTCCGCCAGACCCCGACGCGCGTGGCAGACTCCTGGGCCGAGTTCTTCGGCGGAGTGAATCAGGATGCCGGCGCCCCGCTGCAGCACACCATCTCGGTGTCGCGTGGCCCGGCGCCGGACACCCTCCCCTCGGGTGCCGTGATGCTGCGCGACATCGCGTTCCGGTCGATGTGCGAGCATCACCTGCTGCCCTTCCGCGGCCGGGCGCACGTGGCGTACCTCCCGGGTGAGGAGGTCGTCGGACTCGGCGCCCTGCCGCGGGTGATCGACGTCCTCGCCGCCCGCCCGCAGGTGCAGGAGCGTCTCGGCGAACAGGTGGCCGACACCATCGCCTCGGCCCTGGACGCGCGGGGCGTTCTCGTCGTCCTCGATGCCGTGCACGAGTGCGTGACCATGCGCGGGGGCCGACAGCCCGACGCCTCGACCGTGACGATCGCCGCCCGCGGCGTCTACGGCGACCCGGTCGCTCGTGCCGAGCTCGTGGCCCTGATCGGAGCGCAGGCGTGACCCTCATCATGGGGATCGTCAACGTCACCCCCGATTCGTTCAGCGACGGCGGCCGATACCTCGATCCCGACGTCGCACTGGCCCACGCTCGACACCTCCGCGCCCAGGGGGCGGAGATCCTCGACGTCGGCGGCGAGTCCACCCGGCCCGGGGCCCAGCGTGTAGCGCCCCGCGTCGAGCAGCAGCGCGTGCTGCCGGTCGTCGAGGCCCTGGCATCCGAAGGCTCCTTCGTGAGCATCGACACCATGAACGCCGCCACGGCGGTCGCCGCCGTCCGCGCGGGCGCACGGCTCGTGAACGACGTCTCCGGTGGGCTGGCCGACCCCGACATGCTCGCCGCCGTCGCCGAGACCGACGCCGACATCGCCCTCGGGCACTGGCGCGGTCCGTCGACGGAGATGTACGCCCGCGCCGACTACGTCGACGTGGGGCGCGAGGTGTCCGCCGAGCTCGCCGAAAGGGTCGAGTCCGCCCTCTCCGCGGGTATCGATCGGTCGCGCCTCGTCGTCGACCCGGGCATCGGGTTCGGCAAGCGCGGAGCGCAGAACTGGCAGACGTTGAGCGCGCTCCCCGCGATCTCGGCACTCGGACTGCGGGTGCTCGTGGGCACGAGTCGCAAGAGGTTCCTCGCGGACGCGATCGGCGAAGACGCCGACCTGGCTCGCCGTGACTTGGCGACGGCCGTCACGAGCGCCCTGTCCGCCCGCGCCGGCGCGTGGGCCGTGCGCGTGCACGACGTACCGTCCACCCGCGACGCACTCGCCGTCGCCCGCGCTTGGGAGACCTGATGGATGCCGACACGATCACTCTGACGGGGGTGCGTGCCGTGGGTCACCACGGGGTCTACCCCGACGAGAAGCGCGACGGGCAGGAATTCGTGGTCGACGCGACCCTCTCGCTCTCACTGCGGCGCGCGGCCGAGACCGACGACGTGGTCGACACCGTGCACTACGGCGAACTCGCCGAGCGCCTCGTGCGGATCGTCGGAGGCGAGGCGGTCGACCTGCTCGAGACCCTCGCCCAGCGACTGGCCGACGCCGTGCTCGCCGACCGCCGCGTGGACGCGGTGACGATCACCGTGCACAAGCCGCAGGCTCCCATCCCCGTTCCCTTCGGCGATGTCGCCGTGACCATCTCGAGGTCGCGCCCGTGAACGTGCGGCTGGCGCACGGGATGGACGCTGCTCCGCGCCCCACGCCCGTCCACGCGGTCGTGGCCCTGGGAGCCAACCTCGGCGAGCGTTTCGAGACCCTCGCCGCCGCGGTCGACGAACTGCGGCGGCTCCCGCTCACCAGCGGGGTCCGGGTGTCCGCTCCGATCGAGACGGTGGCCGTGACGCTTCAGGGTGAGGACGAGGAAGCGCCGCGCTATCTGAACGCCGTCGCTGTTCTCGAGACGCGCCTGGCGCCGGGGGAGCTGCTCGCCTCGCTCCACCGCATCGAAGCTCGACACGGGCGCGTGCGCCGGGAACGGTGGGGTGACCGCACCCTCGATCTCGACCTGCTCGCGTACGGCGACGAACGCATCGATCGCGACGACCTCGTCGTCCCGCACCCCCGCGCGCACGAGCGGGAGTTCGTCCTGGCGCCGTGGCTCGACGTGGATCCGAATGCCGTGATCCCCGGGGTGGGCCGTGTGGCCGACTTGCTCGTCGCGCTGCGGGGAGGACTCTCGTGAGGCGCACGGGCGCGGGCATCCTCACGGTCGCCGTCGTCGCGGGCCTGGTGATCGGGTTCCTCCTGGACACCGTCCTCACCGCGATGGGCCGACCGACCTTCGCGCCCGCGGCGAGTCTGCCGACGATCCTCGCTCTGCTGGGGGTCGTGGTGGTGGCACTCGCCATCCCGATCCACCGGGCGACGCGCGGGCGGAGCCCGCGACGGATCGATCCGTTCCGTGCTGTGCGCATCGCGATGCTGGCGAGAGCGTCGTCGATCCTCGGGGCCGCTGCGGCGGGATTCGCGGGCGGACTGCTCGCCTTCCTGTTGAGCCGGCCGGTGGTGCCCTCGGTAGGCTCGATGGGATCGATCATCGCGACGCTCGTCTGCGCGGTCATCCTCGTCGTCGCGGGACTCGTGGCCGAGCAGCTCTGCACCCTCCGGAAGGACGACGATGACGACGCCCCAGGGAACACCCCCGCAGGACCCGTCGGAATCTGAGGCCCGCAACGTCGACGACGCCGACCGGACGGTGCTCGACGACACCACCTACGACCGCATCCTCGAACCGCGCTCGTCCCGCCGGCTCCCCCTCGGCGACGGCACCTGGCATCAGCTCGCCCGCGCGTACGTCCGCGTGCAGCTGATCTCGCAGGGGGCGGTCTTCGTGCTCGTGCTCGCGGCCGCCGTGATCGCCCAGATCATCACGGGCGTGCAGTGGCAGTGGATCCCGGCTGGGATCATCCTGCTGATCACCGCCGTCGGCCTCTTCATCACCCCGCGGCAAGCGCGGTCCTTCGGGTACCAGTTGCGTCGCGATGACCTCGTGTTCCGCCGGGGCATCCTGTGGCAGCGGGTCGTGGCGGTTCCCTACGGCCGGATGCAGCTCGTGGACATCACGCACGGCCCCCTCGACCGGGGCTTCGGCATCGCCCAGCTCAAGCTCGTGACCGCCGCGGCCTCCACCGGAGTGACCATCCCCGGATTGACGCAGGAGGCGGCCGAACACCTGCGCGACACGCTCGTGGCCGTCGCCGAGACCCGTCGGACAGGGCTGTGACCGACCCGCACGCGGCGGGACCGCCCCTCGACCCGCAGCCCCGGCCGCAGCGAGCGGTCGTCCGTTCGCCCTACAGCGACGGCGAGTGGCATCGCCTGCACCCCCTGACGCCGCTCCTGCGCGGTGGACTGACCCTCCTCGTGATCATCGGCGTGATCGTCGCGAATCTGCGGGAACGTCTCGTCGAGTGGATCTTCCCGGTCTTCACCGAGATCCCCCCGGGGGAGCTCCCGCCCGACCCGGTCGACTTCCTCTTCGCGAACAACCTGATCCTCGTGGCGGGGGGAGCGACCCTGGTCGTCCTCATCGTGCTGCTGGTCCTCTTCCGTCTGTCGTGGCGTTTTCACACCCTGCGCATCAGTGATGACGACGTCGAGGTGCGTTCGGGCGTGCTGTTCCGCACTCATCGTCGTGCTCCCCTCGACCGGGTCCAGGGCGTCAACCTGACTCGTCCGATGATCGCCCGCCTGCTGGGGCTCGCGAAGCTCGAGGTGGTCGGAGCGGGACTGGATGCCAACGTCAAACTCGAGTACCTGTCGGGGAAGGACGCCGAGGCCATCCGCGGCGACATCCTCCGTCTCGCCTCGGGCCGGCGTCTCGCCGAGGGGCGGACCGAATCGGGCGCCCGCGCCTCGCTCGCCCGGCAGGCGGCCGAGGCCGTGGGGTCGGGGCTGCAGGGCATCGTCGACGGGGAGGACTTCTCCGACGCCGAGCCGGAGAGCATCGTGCGCATCCCGATCGGTCGGCTCGTGGCATCCCGTGTCCTGAGCGGATCGAGCCTCGTCCTCGTCGCCCTGGTCGTGGGGATCGTCGTCGCGGCGTCGCTGTCGACACTGTGGCTGCTGTTCACCGTGGTCCCGATGTTCCTCGCCTTCGGCGCGTACTACGTGCGCTCGATCGCCCAGGGACTGCGGTACTCGATCGCCCCGACGGCCGACGGGGTGCGCGTGACCTTCGGCTTGTTCACGACGGTGTCGGAGGTCGTGCCGCCGGGTCGCGTGCACGCGATTGAGGTGCGCCAGCCCCTGATGTGGCGTCCGTTCGGATGGTGGACCGTCTCGGTGAACCGACTTTCGGGGCGGTCGTCCACCGACACGAGCAACGATCAGTTGGCGGCGGTGCTGCCGATCGGGACACGAGCCGATGTCGAGCGCGTCCTGCGGATCCTCGTCCCCGACCTGTCGAGCGACGAATGGACACTCGTGTTCCGCGACGGCATCCTGGGTCCGGTGGAGAACGACCCCTACGTGACGACCCCGAAGAGCGCCCGGTGGCTTCGCCCGCTGTCGTGGCGGCGGAATGGCGCGCTTCTGACCTCGGACGCCCTGCTTTTGCGCCGCGGGTGGGTGTGGCGGTCCTTGAGTGTGGTTCCGCTCGCCCGCTTGCAGTCGGTCGGCCTGCATCAGGGCCCGTTGGCACGCGCCACGGGGACGGCGACCCTGGTGGCCCACGTGATCGCGGGCACCGTCCAGACCTCGATCGGCGTCCTTGGCCGCGACGACGCCCTCGGGCTGTTCGAGCGGACCGCGCGAGCCGGCGTCGATGCGGCGGCGATCGACCGCACGCACCGGTGGGCCGGATGAGTGCCGGTCGCGACGGGCGCCTCGGCGTCGGGGTGATCGGCGCGGGACGTGTCGGCCCGGTCGTCGCGGCGGCGCTCGCCGGTGCGGGCCACGCCCTGACCGGGATCACCTCCGGCTCGGACGACGATCGCGTGGAGGCGATCCTGCCGGGCCTGCCGGTCCTGACGGCCGACGAGGTCGCTCGACGCAGCGAGCTCGTGGTCGTCGCGGTTCCGCACGACCAGCTCCCGGGCCTCGTCTCGGGCCTCGCCGAGGTCGGAGCGTGGCAGCCCGGCCAGCTGGTGCTGCACACCGACGCCGCGTACGGATCGCGCGTCCTGGATCCCGCCGCGAGGAGCGGCGCCATCCCGCTCGCCATCCACCCCGCCATGGCCTTCACAGGGGTGTCGTCCATCGACCTGCGCCAATTGGCCCAGTCGTATGCCGCCGTGACCGCACCGGCCCCTGTCCTCCCCATCGCCCAGGCTCTCGCGGTCGAGCTGGGGTGCGAGCCCCTCGTGGTCGCCGAGGACGACCGGGCGACGTACGCCGAAGCCATCGCGACGGCCACGGAGTTCTCTCGTTCGATCGTCCGGCAGTCATCGGCGCTGCTCGAGCGCATCGGTATCGACAACCCCGGCGCATACCTCTCGGCCCTCGTGCGTTCGAGTGTCGACCAGGCGCTCGTCGAGGGCGGGCGCCGTGACCACCTCGACGGCACCGCTACGATCGACGGATGATCCGCTCCCTCGAGGATCTGCGCACCCGACTCGGCGAGATCCGAGGCGCAGATCGATCGGACGCCGGCCCGCGCGTCGCCCTCGTGTCCACCCTCGGTGCCCTGCACGACGGCCACGTCGACCTCATCCGCGAGGCGCGCGAACGCGCGGACGTCGTGGTGGTGTCGACCTTCGTCAACCCGCTGCGCTTCCGCTCCGCCGACGACACCGCGGCCTACCCCCGGTCGCCCGAGTCCGACGCGCGCGTGCTCGGTGAGCTGGGCGTCGACGTCGTCTTCGCGCCGTCGGCGGCGGAGTTCCTCCCCGCGGGAACGGCGACGACCCGCGTCTCGGCAGGCGATGTGGGTCTCCGCTACGAGGGGCGTGTGCGCCCCTTCTACTTCGACGGGGTGCTGACCGTCGAGGCGAAGCTCTTCCACCTCGTTCGACCCGACGTGGCCGTCTACGGGGAGCGCGATCGGCAGCGCATCTTCCTCGTGCGCCGCATGGTGCGAGACCTCGACTTCGGCATCGACGTCGCGACGGTTCCGACGGTGCGCACCGACGACGGGCTGCCCGTGTCGAGCCGCGTCGCGCTGCTCGACGATGCCAATCGCCGCGCCGCCGCAGCCCTTCCGCGAGCCCTCGAGGCGGCGGCATCGAACGCCGATCTGGGGGTCGACGCCTGCATCGCCGCCGCGCAGTCGGCGTTGATGGGCGAGCAGCGCATCACGCTGGAGTACCTGAGCGTGGTCGATCCCGAGACGTTCCTGCCCGTCGACGACGGGCACCGCGGGCGCGCGTTCGCGCTCATCGCCGCCACGGTCGGCGGTCACCGCTTCATCGACAACGCCGAGATCTCGCTGCGCTGAGGGCCCTCGGGCGGCCGGTGACTCCGGGGCGGCCGAGGACGACGAATAGACTGGGGGAGACCCCGAGGAGCCTTCCTGATGACCGACGCGCCCGCGAACGACGCCGCCGAACCGACCGAAGACGAGGTCTTCGAACAGAAGGCGGTGCGTCTGGCCAAGCGCGAGCGTCTGCTCGCGGAACGCTCCGACGCCGCCGGCGGTCCCTACCCGGTGGCCGTGCCCATCACGACGACGATCCCCGAGCTGCGTGCGCGCTTCGGTGATCTCGAGGCCGGGGCCGAGACCGGTGAGACGGCCGGGGTCGCTGGGCGCGTGGTGTTCAGCCGCAACACCGGCAAGCTCTGCTTCGCGTCGCTGCAGTCCGGCGACGGAAGCCGCATCCAGGCCATGGTCTCGCTCGCGAGCGTCGGGGAGGAGTCGCTCCAGGCGTGGAAGGAGCTCGTCGACCTGGGCGACCACGTCTTCGTCTCGGGTGAGGTCATCTCGAGCCGCCGCGGCGAACTGTCGATCATGGTCGCCGAGTGGACCATCGCGGCGAAGGCCGTCCTGCCCCTTCCCAACCTCCACACCGAGCTCAGCGAAGAGAGCCGCGTCCGCAGCCGCTTCCTCGACCTCATCGTGCGCGATCGCGCCCGCGAGACCGTGCTGGCCCGCGCGAAGGTCAACGCGAGCCTGCGCCGCACCTTCACCGAGCGCGACTTCGTCGAGGTCGAGACGCCGATGCTGCAGGTGCAGCACGGCGGCGCGAGCGCCCGCCCCTTCACCACGCACTCGAACGCCTTCGACACCGAGCTCTTCCTGCGCATCGCGCCCGAGCTGTACCTGAAGCGCGCCGTGGTCGGCGGTATCGACCGGGTCTACGAGATCAACCGCAACTTCCGCAACGAGGGCGCCGACACCACCCACAGCCCCGAGTTCGCGATGCTCGAGGCCTACCAGGCCTACACCGACTACAACGGCATCGCCGACCTCACGCAGACCCTCATCCAGGACGCCGCCGTCGCGGTGGCCGGGTCGACCACGGTCACGTGGGCGGACGGCACCGAGTACGACCTCGGCGGCGAGTGGGACCGCATCTCGATGTACGACTCTCTGTCCGCCGCCTGCGGCCGGTCAATCACCCCCGACACCTCGGTCGAGGACCTCCGCGCGCTCGGAGCAGAAGAGGGAGTCGACGCCCCGCCCCAGGAGACCCACGGCAAGTGGGTCGAGGAGCTGTGGGAGCACTTCGTGAAGGGCGGTCTCACCCGCCCCACCTTCGTCATGGACTTCCCCGTCGACACCAGCCCGCTCGTGCGCGAGCACCGCTCGATCCCGGGCGTCGTCGAGAAGTGGGATCTCTACGTGCGCGGATTCGAGCTCGCCACGGGCTACTCCGAGCTGGTCGACCCCGTGATTCAGCGTCACCGCTTCACCGAGCAGGCGAAGCTCGCCGCGCGCGGAGACGTCGAGGCCATGCCGATCGACGAGGAGTTCCTGCGCGCGCTCGAGCACGGGATGCCGCCCACCGGTGGCATGGGGATGGGAATCGACCGTCTGCTCATGGCCATCACGGGCCTGGGTATTCGCGAGACGATCCTGTTCCCGCTCGTGAAGTAGACCGCTCGAACACCCACTCCGGGAGGCGCCCGGCGTCGATGATGTCGAGCATGAGGGCGCCGAGCCCGTGGTCGGGGTCGATCTCGAGAGCCGTCTCGGCGTACAGGAGGGCGTGAGAGGAGCGACCGGTCGCCCACGCGAGCCACGCGCACGCCGACAGCGGGCCAGGGCGACGCTCCCGGGGGAGGACGGACGCGACTCGGCGGCACAGTTCGAGCGCTCGTCGAAGGCGGTCAGGGTCGGGCAGGGCGCCTTCTCCCCACATCGGCCGGGCGAGGTCGTCGGGGAACGGCTTGCCGCGGTGGAAGGCGGTCTGCGCCTGCAGAACCGCATCACCCGTGGCGAGATCCGCCACCCACTGCATCAACGCGACATCGCGCAGCGACGGTCGGGCGAGGCAGAAGGCCAGGGCGGCGAGCTGCGCGGGGTCGAGTTCTTCGGGCGGCGTGGCCAGGGCGTCCTCGATCAAGACCGGCGGATCCGCGAGCGCCACGGTGGCCGGATCTCCGGTCGCCGCGCGCTTCAGCAGGGGGAGCTTACGGCGTTCCTGCGGGCCTCCGAGCACACGCTCGATCGCGCGGAGGTCGGTCATCACCCGCCGAGAGACGGCGGCGTCGAGCGGCGGCAGCTCGGCGGCGGCGAACTGGTCGTCGACGACCGGGCCGGTCGGCTCCGCGAGCGTGTGCGTCGCGAGGTCGCTCAACGGGTGCGGCATCGACGACGAGGGGGACACGTAGCTGTCCCATCCGTCCGAGCCGACGACGAGGGCGTCGACGACGCGGAGGCCGCAGATCTCCGCTCGCCCCATCGCCGCATCGACGAGCGCGCGGTGGGGCGCCGCCGGAAGGTCGGCGAGGACCTCGTCGGCATAGACGACGATCGCCACGGCATCGGTCCGGGCGACCTTGCAGGCCATACCGATCACGGTCGAGGCGACGCTCTCGTTCGCGGAGGCGTCGTCGGCGGCCGGGAGGTCGACGCGCATGGCGCCGAGGGAACGCGACTCGGCGAACGGGACGAGCACGAGACTCTCGCGCGGGGTGCATTCGAGCAGGTGCGGGACGAGAGCGAGGAACGCGGAGGACGAGGTGGCGGAGACGACGGTGGGTGTCATGCCTCGAGAGTGGCCGGGCGGGCGGGGCTCGCGCCGGGCGGGATAGCTCGACGGTGGATGAATCCCCATATCCACTGCCTGTGGAGGAGCCCGCGCGAACCGCGCGCCCAGGCAGCGCGGGTATTCTCGGAGCATGGACGAAACCTGGACCGCGATGCTGTGGGCGATCCTGCCGACCCTCGTGGTGTCCGTGGTGTTCTTCTTCATCCTCCGCAACGTCATCCGGATGGACCGGACCGAGCGCAAGGCCTACGCCCGTATCGAGGCCGAGGAGCGCGCCAAGCGCGGCCTCCCGCCGGTCGTCCGCACCGGCGACGGTCCCGCGAACTGACGATCGCACGGCCTCCGTCGGAGGCCGTCGCTACGCTGGGTCCACAACCCGCCCAGGAGGACCCGTGATCAACGCCACGTTCGACGCGAGCTGGCTCGTCATCACGCTCTTCATCGTCGACCTGGTCGTGCGCATCGCCGCGATCATCATCGTTCCGCGAAACCGTCGCCCGACCGCGGCGATGGCGTGGTTGCTCGCGATCTACTTCATCCCCTTTGTCGGGGTCTTCCTGTTCCTGCTCATCGGCAATCCGCGCCTGCCCCGCAAGCGTCGGCGCAAGCAGGCCGCGATCAACGAGTACATCCACGACACGAGCGCGTCGCTCGAGTTCGGCACACTCCGGCCCAACGCTCCGCAGTGGTTCCGCGCCCTCGTGCAGCTCAACCGCAACCTCGGTGCCATGCCGATCGCGGGAGACAACGCCGCGACCCTCATCGCCGATTACCAGCAGAGCCTGGATGCCATGGCCGAGGCGATCCGTCGGGCTCAGCGCTACATCCACGTCGAGTTCTACATCCTGCAGTCCGACGACTCGACGGACAACTTCTTCCGCGCCCTCGAAGAGGCCGCGGAGCGCGGCGTCGTGGTCCGTGTGCTCCTCGACCACTGGGCGAACCGCGGAAAGCCCTTCTACAAGCAGACGCTGCGCCGGCTCGACGCGATGGGGGCGCACTGGCACCTCATGCTCCCCGTGCAGCCGCTGCGAGGGCGTTACCAGCGACCCGATCTCCGCAACCACCGCAAGCTGCTCGTGATCGACGGCGACGTGGCGTACATGGGATCGCAGAACGTCACCGACTCGTCGTACAACCTCCGCAAGAACATCCGCCGCGGCCTGCACTGGGTCGATCTGATGGTGCGCGTCGAGGGCCCGGTCGTCGCGAGCATCAACGCCGTCTTCCTGTCGGACTGGTACAGCGAGACCGACGAGACGCTGCGCGACGAGATCGATCTGTTCAGCGTCACGTCGGGTCCGGGAGACCTCGACTGCCAGGTGGTGCCCTCCGGCCCCGGCTTCGATTTCCAGAACAACCTCAAGCTCTTCCTGGGCCTGCTCTTCGCGGCCAAAGAGCGCATCATCATCGTCAGCCCCTACTTCGTGCCCGACGAGGCCCTGCTGCTCGCGATCACCACCGCCTGCCAGCGTGGCGTGCACGTCGAGCTCTTCGTCTCGGAAGAGGGTGACCAGGCGATGGTGTACCACGCGCAGCGGAGCTATTACGAGGCTCTCCTGCACGCGGGCGTCACGATCTGGATGTACCGCAAGCCGTACATCCTGCACAGCAAGAGCGTCACGATCGACGAAGAGGTCGCGGTCATCGGCTCGAGCAACATGGACATGCGCTCCTTCGGTCTGAACCTCGAGGTGTCGCTCTTGGTCCGCGGCGAAGAGTTCGTCCGCGACATGCGCGAAGTCGAGGGCGCGTACCGCACCCTGAGCCGCCAGCTCACGATCGAGGAGTGGCGTCGGCAGCCCCTGCGCTCGACGATCCTCGACAACCTGGCGCGCCTCACCTCCGCGTTGCAGTGACGCGCCGCCCCCCTCGCCGCCGGCATCCAGGTATCTCCGACATCATGGGCTCAACTCGCCCCCGGAGGTCCGCATGTCACGTCACCGTCTCGCCGTCATCGGAATGATCGGCGCGTCCCTCATCGCCGCTGGAGCCCTCACCGGCTGCGCCACCGGTGCCCCGGCTCCCGAGGGGATGGCTCCGACTCCGGATGCCACCGCCTCCGCGCCCGCGAGCGAGCTCGGCGCCGCGTGGGTCAGCGGTGGCCGTGCCATCGCTCTAGTCACCACCGGCAGCTCTTCGTGCCCGCCGGTGCTGAGCGGCGAGCCGACCGTCAGCGGATCCACGGTGACGGTCGACCTCACCGAGTCGCCGCGACAGGACTGCACGCGCGACCGGGCTCCGCGTGCGACCCTCATGAACGTGCCCGCGGGCGTCGACCCGAGTGCGGGCCTCGCCCTCACGGTGACGGGTGTCGCCCAGGGCAAGGTGATGCTCGCCGGGCTGGGCTCCGTTCCCGCCGCCCCCGCGGAATTCACCCCGTCGGCGGGCTGGGTGAACGACTCCCTGGTCGCCATCGTCACGTACGGCAGCTCGACCTGCGTGCCCTCGGTCGAGGCGGTCACCGCGGCCGGCCCGAACGTCGAGATCCAGTTCGCGACGCCGCCGTCCGACCAGGTTTGCACGATGGATCTCGCGCCCCGCGTCACTCTCGCCGACATCGGTCGAGAGGCCGGGTCGGGCGCGGTGTCGCTCGTCCTCACCGGCGGGAACGTCGACGCCGGCGACCCCATCCCCGTGCTCGGCTCCCGCTGACGGTCGTACCCCCGCTCGTGGGGCGGGGCGAACGTGGTCAGCGCTCGGCGACGAGAAGCTCGCCCACCTCGCACTCGAGCACGCGGCAGATCGCGGACAGCGTCGAATAGCGGATCGCCCGGGCTCGATCGTTCTTCAGCACCGACAGGTTCACCACCGAGACTCCGACGAGTTCGCTCAGGCGGGTCAGCGTCATGCCGCGCGCTTCCAGAAGCTCGTCGAGACGACAGTGGATGCCGGTGGGCCCGTCATCCGTCGCCGCCGGGGTCATACGAGACCCTCGGTGTCGCGCTGCAGGCGGTCACCGACCGCGAAGGCGGTCCCGGCGAGAGCCGCGACGAAGGCGACACCGATGAGGGAGGGCAGGTCGATCAGCTGTACATCTCCGCGGTCGTAGGTGCGCTCGGACAGCCAGGCGATCGCTCCGTTCGCCACCATGTTCTGGAAGAACGGCACTCCGGCGATCCCGACCAGGGCCGCGATTCCTGCGGCCGATACCAGGGCGGTGTTGCGACGGCTGAAGATGCGCCCGCGCAGGATGTCGGCGGTGAGGAGGAGGAGCAGGGTCACGACGGTGATCACGACCGCAGCGAAGAGGCCCTCCGCGATGAACAGCGACCACAGTGAGGCCGGCGGAAGGGAAGGGGCGGTCACCACGCCTCCGGTGAGCTCGATCGCGACGGGTGCACCGTTGGGGCCGAGTGGCGCCTCGGCGGGTGAATCGAGGAAGGGCACCGCGACGCGGACGTCGCGGTTCGGCGCGGCGGCGATGATGTTCGCGATGCTGCGGACGACCGCCCAGATCGCGATGGCGGCGCCGGCGACGATGAAGAACCAGAGGGAGGCAGTGTCGCCGCGGGAGAGGACGCGGGGAGGTCGGGGGGAAGCCATTATCGCTCCTTATCGATGATCGTTGTTATCGGTTGTCGATAAGGTAACGACTATCGATGTGTTCCGCAAGGTCGAGCGCGCAGGCGGTATGCCCACGGCGAACACGGGGCTCTGGCATCCGGCCGCTGGTTACTCTCGATGTACGGCGCGCGGAGGCGTGCCTGTCAGCCCATTTTTGGAGGGACTGAGGATGTTCGAAAGATTCACCGATCGTGCTCGTCGTGTGGTGGTGCTCGCCCAAGAAGAGGCGAAGATGCTGAACCACAACTACATCGGCACCGAGCACATCCTTCTGGGCCTCATCCACGAGGGTGAGGGCGTGGCTGCCAAGGCGCTGGAGTCGCTGGGCATCTCGCTCGATGCCGTCCGCGAGCAGGTGCAGGACATCATCGGCCAGGGGCAGCAGCAGCCGACCGGCCACATCCCCTTCACGCCGCGTGCGAAGAAGGTCCTCGAGCTGTCTCTGCGCGAGGCGCTGCAGCTCGGCCACAACTACATTGGCACCGAGCACATCCTGCTCGGCCTCATCCGCGAGGGTGAGGGCGTTGCCGCCCAGGTGCTCGTCAAGCTCGGCGCCGACCTCAACAAGGTCCGCCAGCAGGTCATCCAGTTGCTCTCGGGCTACCAGGGCAAGGAGCCCGCGGGCGTCGCCTCGGGTGCCGGTGAGCAGACCCAGGGCGCTGCCCAGGGTGGATCGGCCGTGCTCGACCAGTTCGGGCGCAACCTCACGCAGGCCGCGCGAGACAACAAGCTCGACCCCGTCATCGGGCGCGAGAAAGAGATCGAGCGCGTGATGCAGATCCTCTCGCGCCGCTCGAAGAACAACCCCGTCCTCATCGGCGAGCCCGGCGTCGGCAAGACCGCTGTCGTCGAGGGCCTCGCCCAGGCCATCGTCAAGGGCGATGTGCCCGAGACGCTGAAGGACAAGCAGGTCTACTCGCTCGACCTCGGTTCGCTCATCGCCGGATCCCGCTACCGCGGTGACTTCGAAGAGCGTCTGAAGAAGGTCACGAAAGAGATCCGCACGCGCGGCGACATCATCGTCTTCATCGACGAGATCCACACCCTCGTGGGTGCGGGTGCCGCCGAGGGTGCGATCGACGCCGCGTCGATCCTCAAGCCCCTCCTCGCCCGCGGTGAGCTCCAGACCATCGGTGCCACCACGCTCGACGAGTACCGCAAGCACTTCGAGAAGGACGCCGCTCTCGAGCGCCGCTTCCAGCCGATCCAGGTGGCCGAGCCGAGCCTCCCCCACGCGATCAACATCCTGAAGGGCCTGCGCGACCGCTACGAGGCTCACCACAAGGTGCAGATCACCGACGGTGCGATCGTGGCCGCGGCGAACCTCGCCGACCGCTACATCAGCGACCGCTTCCTGCCCGACAAGGCCATCGACCTGATCGACGAGGCCGGCGCCCGCCTGCGCCTGTCGATCCTGTCGTCGCCGCCGGAGCTGCGCGAGTTCGACGAGAAGATCGCCAAGGTCCGCGAGCAGAAGGAGCAGGCCTCCGAGGAGCAGGACTTCGAGAAGGCCGCCGCCCTGCGTGACGAAGAGAAGTCGCTCCTCGCCGAGCGTCTGCGCCTCGAAAAGCAGTGGCGCTCGGGCGACGTCGCCTCCCACGCGGTCGTCGACGAGGGTCTGATCGCCGAGGTGCTCGCCCAGGCGACCGGCATCCCGGTGTTCAAGCTCACCGAGGAGGAGTCCAGCCGCCTCATGTTCATGGAGAAGGCCCTGCACCAGCGGGTCATCGGCCAGGAAGAGGCGATCGCGGCCCTCTCGCGCACGATCCGTCGTCAGCGCGCGGGCCTCAAGGACCCCAAGCGCCCCTCGGGCTCGTTCATCTTCGCCGGCCCCACGGGCGTCGGAAAGACCGAGCTCGCCAAGGCGCTCGCCGAGTTCCTCTTCGACGACGAGGGCGCGCTGATCTCGCTCGACATGTCGGAGTTCGGCGAGAAGCACACGGTCTCGCGTCTGTTCGGTGCCCCTCCCGGGTTCGTCGGGTTCGAAGAGGGCGGCCAGCTCACCGAGAAGGTGCGTCGCAAGCCGTTCTCGGTCGTGCTCTTCGACGAGATCGAGAAGGCCCACCCCGACATCTTCAACTCGCTGCTGCAGATCCTCGAAGAGGGTCGCCTGACCGATGGTCAGGGTCGCGTCATCGACTTCAAGAACACCGTGATCATCATGACCACGAACCTCGGTTCGTCGGCGATCGCCGGTGGTCCCGTCGGTTTCCAGGTTGAGGGCAGCGCCCAGACCTCGTACGAGCGGATGAAGGGCAAGGTCGACGAAGAGCTGAAGCGTCACTTCAAGCCCGAGTTTCTCAACCGCGTCGACGACGTCATCGTCTTCCCGCAGCTGAACAAGGACGAGCTCCGTCAGATCGTCGGCCTGTTCGTGAAGCGTCTGGCCGATCGCCTGCTGGATCGCGACATGACCGTCGAGCTGTCGGACGACGCGAAGGACAAGCTCATCGAGATCGGGTTCGACCCGACGCTCGGAGCGCGCCCCCTGCGCCGCGCCATGCAGCGCGAGGTCGAGGACCGTCTCAGCGAGAAGATCCTGCACGGCGAGCTCGAGTCGGGCGACCACGTCAAGGTCGGCGTCGAGAACGGCCAGTTTTCGTTCGAGACCAGCCCCCGTGGCGAGAAGGTCGCGATCGGTGTCGGAACGGCCGGCGAGATCGCCGCGACCCCCGACACGCTCGCCGGCAACTGATCGCATAGCGAACGAAGGGCCCGGATGCCACGGCATCCGGGCCCTTCGTCGTTGCGGCGTACGCTTGTCGAATGACCTCATCCGCGCCGTTCGTCGTCCGCCCCGCCGGAACCGCCGACGTCCGCCGCATCCACGAATTGCTCGAGCCGTACGTGCAGAAGCGCATCCTGCTCGGCAAAGACCTGGTCGTGCTGTACGGATCGGTGCAGCAGTTCGTCGTCGCCGAGGCCGATGGCGTGGTCATCGGGTGCGGGGCCCTGCACGTCATGTGGGAAGACCTGGGCGAGATCCGCACCCTGATCGTCCACGATGACTGGCTGCACCACGGCGTCGGACGGGCCATCGTCGAGACCCTCGAGGAGCGCGCGCGGGAGGTCGGGGTCTCGCGCCTGTTCTGCCTGACCTTCGAAGTGGACTTCTTCACGCGCCGGGGCTTCTCCGAGATCGGTGAGCAGGTCGTCGATCCCGACGTGTACTCCCAGCTCGTGCGCAGCCCCGATGAGGGCGTCGCCGAGTTCCTCGATCTGGCGCACGTGAAGCCGAACACGCTGGGCAACACCCGGATGCTGAAGCAGCTGTGAGCCCGCGCTCCTGAGCGTGCCGTGGCGCGAGCGCACAGCCGCGCCGCCTACCCTGGATGTATGACCGATGCCCCCCGTAGGCGGAGGCAGTCCCCGGCGGTCTACCGTCGTCGTCGTCTCGCCGCAGGGCTTCTGGCCCTGCTGGTGATCGGCCTCGTCGTGTGGCTCGTGGCGGCTCCTCCGTGGCGTGCCGCCCCCACCGCCGAGGCGCCCCCCGCTCCCGCTGCGAGCACTCCGCCCGCCGCTGCGTCCGCGTCCGCGCCGGCGGCATCCGAGACCCCCTCCGCCGCGCCGTCCGCGTCGCCGACGGCGACCGCTCCCGCCGGGCCCGTCGAGTGCACGGCGTCTGACATCACCGTGGCGGCGCTGTCGGACAAGAGCGAGTACGGGCAGGGTGAGAATCCGCAGCTGTCGATCAAGCTCACCAACACCAGCGCGAACCCGTGCACGATGAACGTCGGCACGAGCGCGCAGTCGTTCACCGTGACGAGCGGCTCCGACGTGTGGTGGCGATCGACGGACTGCCAGGCCGAGCCGAGCGACATGGAGGTGACGCTGGCCGCCGGCCAGGTCGTCACGAGCTCCGCGCCGCTCACCTGGGACCGTACGCGTTCCTCGGTGAACTCCTGCGGCGGGGAGCGGCCGTACGCCCCCGGCGGGGGAGCGACCTATCACCTGAGCGTCTCGATCGGCGGCATCCCTTCGTCGGGGACGGCGTCGTTCATCCTGCGCTGAGCATCACGAGGGGCGGATGCCGGTCGCACCCGCCCCTCGTCGTTCCCGGACTCAGGAGCCGGGCTTCGTGCCGAACACCTCGCCCTCCATGGCGTCGTAGCCCTCCTGCTGCGGGTCGCCGTGCAGCCCGCCGGACAGGGCGTACTCCTCTTCGGGCGAGAGGACGAGGCGGTGACGACCGTAGACGGCGAAGGCCACGAAGATCACCGCGTAAACCACGATGATGGCGACGATCGCGAGCAGGTAGGCGGGGTTCAGCAGCAGACCGAAGAACACCACGGCGGCGATGATGGCGGCCGAATACGCCCCGAACAGCCCCCACGGGCTCTTGTACGGGCGGACCGCGTTCGGGAACTTCCGGCGGAGCACGATGAACGACACCATCTGCAGGAAGTACGCCAGTACCGCGCCCCACACGGCGATGTTGAGCACGATCGCTCCGGCCGGGCTCGCGTCGCCGCCCGCGGCCTGCACCACCACGAGGGCGACGAAGCCGAGCACCGCGCCGAAGACGAGGGCGACCCACGGGGTCTTGCGCGTGCCGGTGAGCGAGAGCCAGCGGGGGTAGTACCCGGCGCGCGAGAGCGAGTACATGTTGCGGCCGTAGGCGAACATGATGCCCATCAGTGAGGCCAGGAGTCCGACGAGGGCGAGGAGCGACAGGAGGGCCGCGGCCTGGTCGCCGACCATCGCGCGGAAACCGTCGAGGAGGGGCTCGAGCGAGCTGCCGGTGGCGTCGGCGCCGAGCACTCCGGTGTTGAGGAACAGCACGATGAGACCCGTGACGATGAGCGTGCCGCGGGCCCAGAGCCCCGCGCGGGGGATGTCGCGGGCGGGATCGTGCGACTCCTCGGCGGCGAGCGGGAGCTCTTCGATGCCGAGGAAGAACCACATCGCGAAGGGGAGTGCCAGAAGGATCGATCCCACACCGAAGGGGAGGAACTCGGTGTTGCCGTCGGTGGGGGCGATGTTCCACAGCGAGCCCCAGTCGAAGGCTCCCGTCATGAGCGACATCGCGCCGAAGACCACGATGATGCCGATCGAGATGATCGAGACCACGATGGCGAAGCCGAAGGAGATGTTCGCGCCCGCGGCGTTGAGAGCGATGAACAGCGCGTAGAGGATGATCCACCAGACGAAAGCGGGCAGGCTCACCCCCGTCAGCAGCTCGAGGGCCGAGTCGGCGTACTGGCCCGAGAAGTAGACCACCACCGCGGTGGTGGCGACGTACTCGATCGTCTCGGCGAGGCCGGTCGCGAGGCCGCCCCACGGCCCCATGGCCGATCGTGCGAAGGAGTAGGCGCCACCGGTGTGCGGCATGGCGGCCGCCATCTCGCCGATCGAGAAGGTGAGCCCGTAGTACATCACCACGAGGATGACGAAGGCGATGAGCATGCCGCCGAAGCCGGCGAAGCCGATGCCGAAGTTCCAGCCCGAGAAGTCGCCCGAGATGACCGCGGCGACGGCGAGGCCCCACAGGCCCCAGACGCCGGCGGAGCGTTTCAGGGTGCGTTTCTCGAAGTACGAGGCATCGGTGGCCGTATAGGTGGCTCCGGCGACCTTTTTACGGGAGTTGCTCGAGGTGGACATGGGACCTCCAGACGGATGCGGACAGGCTTCGGGGTCGCCTTGCGGGAAATCATGGCCTTCTATTGGTCGACCTGTCTACCTTTGCCGTGTAAGTTCCTCGTTACGTCCTCCGCACGCGAGGGCGTCGACACCGCGAGAGGGAGACCATGGCGGGCAATCTCAGCAGCGAAGAATTGGATGCCGCGATCGAGGCGGGCGAGATCGACACCGTCGTCGTGGCCTTCCCCGACGCCCAGGGTCGACTCGTCGGCAAGCGCGTGGCCGCGCGATTCTGGCGCGACGAGGTCCGAGGCCACGGCGCGGAGGCCTGCAACTACCTGCTCTCGGTCGACGTCGACCTCAACACCGTCGACGGGTACGCCATGTCGAGCTGGGAGAAGGGCTACGGCGACATGCTGCTCGTCCCCGACCTCGACACGCTCCGCCGTATCCCCTGGCAGCCCGGGACCGCTCTCGTCTTCGCCGACCTCGCGTGGGAGGACCGCGCGCACGTCAGTCAGTCGCCCCGTGGCATCCTGAACGCCCAGCGTGCCCGCCTGGCGGAGCGCGGCCTCACCGCCTACGCCGGGACGGAGCTCGAGTTCATCGTCTTCGACGACTCGTTCCGCGACGCCTGGGCGAAGGGATACACGAATCTCACGCCCTCGACCGACTACAACGTCGACTACAACCTGCTCGCCACCACCCGGCTCGAGCCGCTGCTGCGCGACATCCGCCTCGGCATGGACGGAGCGGGAATGTACTGCGAGGGCGTGAAGGGCGAGTGCAACTTCGGCCAGCAAGAGATCGCCTTCCGCTACGCCGAGGCCCTCGAGACCGCGGACAACCACACCCTGTACAAGAACGGCGCCAAGGAGATCGCCGACCGGCACGGCAAGTCACTGACGTTCATGGCGAAGTTCAACGAGCGCGAGGGCAACAGCTGCCACATCCACCTCTCTGTTCGCGGCGACGGCGGCGCGGCGGTCATGGCGGGTGACGGCGAGCACGGGTTCAGCCCGCTCATGGGGCACTGGATCGCCGGCATCCTGTCCACTCTGCGCGAGTTCACGCTGCTCTACGCCCCCACGATCAACTCGTACAAGCGCTACGCGAAGGGCTCGTTCGCCCCGACGGGGGTGGCGTGGGGCGTCGACAACCGCACCTGCGCGCTGCGCGTGGTCGGTCACGGTTCGTCACTGCGCGTCGAGAACCGCGTGCCCGGGGGAGACGTGAACCCCTACCTCGCGATCTCGGCCATCATCGCGGGCGGCCTGCACGGCATCGAGAACGAGCTCGAGCTGCCGGCGCCCCTCACCGGCAACGCCTACGCGGCCGGGGTCGACACCCTGCCGACGACGCTGCGCGAGGCCGCGCGCCTCTTCTCGGAGTCGACGGTCGCTCGCGCCGCCTTCGGCGACGAGGTCGTCGAGCACTACCTCAACCAGGCGCGCATCGAGGTCGAGGCCTACGACGCCGCCGTGACCGATTGGGAGCGGGTGCGTGGTTTCGAGCGCCTCTGATCCGAGCAGGACCCCCGTGGTGGGACTCACCACCTATCTCGAGCGTGCGAAGCAGGGGGTGTGGGACGTGCGCGCCTCGTTCCTTCCGCAGCAGTATTTCGACGCCGTGACCGCCTCGGGAGCAACGGCGGTGCTGCTGCCCCCGCAGCCGCGGCCCGAGCAGGCCGCGGCCGCGGTGCTCGACGGCATCGACGGGCTCATCCTCACCGGCGGCCTCGACGTGCAGCCCGAGCTCTACGGCGCCGAGCGCCACCCGTTGACCGACCCCGCCCGCGCCGACCGCGACGCGTGGGAGATCGCGTTGCTCGCGGGGGCGCGGGAGCGCGGCATCCCGGTCTTCGGGATCTGCCGCGGCCTGCAGCTGATCAACGTCGCGATGGGCGGCACGCTGCACCAGCATCTGCCCGAGGCGCTCGGCACCGAGAGGTACCGCATCGGCGGCGGCGTCTTCGCCGAGAACGTCGTGGAGGTGGATGCCGGCACCCGGCTCGCCGGCCTCGTCGGGGCCGGGGCGCTCACCGTCCACAGCTACCACCACCAGGGCGTCGACCGGGTCGCCGACGGCCTGCACGTCACCGCGTGCACCGACGACGGGCTCGTGCAGGCCGTCGAAATGGACGGCGACGACTACCTGGTCGCCGTGCAGTGGCATCCGGAAGAGAACGCCGAGGACCGGCGGCTCTTCCTCGGACTCGTCGCCGCGGCGGCGCGACACCGGGCGTCCCGGACCGGCGTCCCCGAATCCCCCGAGCACCACGGAGTTCCCGCATGAGCACCTTCACCGTCATCGACCCCTCGACCGGATCGCCGATCACGACCCTCGAGCGCGCCGAGATCGACCACGTGGACGCGGCGGTCGCGAGCGCCGTCCGCGCGCAGCGCGCGTGGGCCGCCCTCGCCCCGGTCGCCCGCGCCGACGCGCTCCGCGCGTTCGCGCGCGTCGTCGAGGCGCACGTCGACGAGCTCGCCGCGCTCGAGGTGAAGAACTCCGGGCACCCGATCGGCTCCGCCCGGTGGGAGGCCCAGCACGTCGCCCAGGTGCTCAACTATTACGCAGGTTCGCCCGAGCGCCTGATCGGGTCGCAGATCCCGGTCGCGGGCGGGCTGGATGTGACGTATCACGAGCCCTACGGCGTGGTCGGCATCATCGTGCCGTGGAACTTCCCCATGACGATCGCCGCGTGGGGCTTCGCCCCGGCGCTCGCCGCCGGGAATGCCGTGGTGCTCAAGCCCGCCGAGCTCACCCCGCTGACGGCGATCCGCCTCGGCGAGCTCGCGCTCGAGGCGGGGCTCCCGGAGGGACTGTTCACCGTCGTCGTCGGCTCGGGATCGGTCGTGGGTCAGCGCTTCGTCACCCATCCCGACGTGCATAAGGTCGTCTTCACCGGGTCGACCGAGGTCGGCACCGAGGTGGCGGCCGGGTGCGCGCGCCTGCTCAAGCCCGTGACCCTCGAGCTCGGCGGTAAGAGCGCCAACATCGTCTTCGCCGACGCCGACCTCGACAAGGCCGCCGCGGGCGTCCCCGGCTCGGTGTTCGACAACGCCGGTCAGGACTGCTGCGCGCGCAGCCGCCTGTTGGTGCAGCGGAGCGTCTTCGACCGGTTCCTGGAGATGCTCGAGCCGGCGGTCGCGGCGTGGAGGGTCGGCGACCCCCACGACGAGGGGACGCAGATGGGGCCGCTCATCTCGGCATCCCACCGATCGAGCGTGCAGAGCTTCGTCGACGGCGCCGACGTCGCCTTCCGCGGGTCGGCACCCGAGGGCGACGGCTTCTGGTTCGCCCCCGCCGTCGTGCTCGCCCAGCCGGGCGACCGCATCGCCCGCGACGAGGTGTTCGGTCCCGTCCTGGCGGTCATGCCGTTCGACGACGAGGCGGATGCCATCCGCCTCGCCAACGACACCGCCTATGGCCTCGCGGGCTCGATCTGGACCGAGAACCTGGGTCGCGGCATCCGGGTCTCGCGTGGTGTGCGCAGCGGGGTGCTGTCGGTGAACTCGCACTCGTCGGTGCGGTACTCCACCCCGTTCGGCGGCATGAAGGCCTCGGGCCTCGGTCGCGAACTGGGTCCGGATGCCGCCGAGCACTTCACCGAGACCAAGAACGTCTTCTACGCCACCGAGTGACCGCGCCTCTCCCGACTGCCCGCCGCCCGACCCCCTCGTCCCACTTATGACGGTCCTTGTCCCACTTATGGCTACTCGAGAGGCTCTGAACCAGCCATAAGTGGGACGAGGTTCGGCTCGAAAGGAACCACCGCACCATGACCATCGACCTCACCCAGCGTCTGCGCGACCGCGTCGCCATCGTCACCGGAGGAGCCAGCGGCATCGGCCTCGCCACCGCCCGCCGTTTCGCCGCCGAAGGCGCGCGCGTCGTGATCGCCGATCTCGACGAGACGACGGGAACCGCCGCCGCCGCCGAGGTGGGCGGTGTCTTCCGTCAGGTGAACGTCGCCGACGAGGACTCCGTGAACGCCCTCTTCGACGGCGTCGCCGCCGACCTCGGCAGCGTCGACATCGCCTTCAACAACGCCGGCATCTCGCCCGCCGACGACGACTCGATCGAGACCACCGAGCTCCCCGCGTGGGACAAGGTGCAGGACGTCAACCTCAAGAGCGTCTACCTCTGCTCGCGCGCGGCGCTGCGGCACATGGTGCCGGCCGGTCGCGGGTCGATCATCAACACCGCCTCGTTCGTCGCGCTGCTCGGCTCGGCGACCTCGCAGATCTCGTACACCGCGTCGAAGGGCGGCGTGCTCGCGATGACCCGCGAGCTCGGCGTGCAGTTCGCGCGACAGGGCATCCGCGTCAACGCGCTCTGCCCCGGACCCGTCAACACCCCGCTCCTGCAGGAGCTCTTCGCGAAAGACCCCGAGCGCGCGCAGCGCCGCCTCGTCCACGTGCCGATGGGCCGTTTCGCGGAGCCGGAAGAGATGGCCGCGGCCGTGGCCTTCTTGGCATCCGACGATGCGTCCTTCATCACCGCGACGGCCTTCGTGGTCGACGGGGGTATCACCAACGCGTACGTCACGCCCCTGTGAACCGGTGACGTGACAGGCTGAGAGGGTGACAGACGCGCCGCTCGACGACCTGCGCCGGGCCGTGTACCGTCCCGTGCGCACCGGCAACGCGCTCGAAGACACCACCGCGCGCATCGTGCAGACCGTCCGGCTCGGGCTCGTCGCCCCGGGGGAGTCGCTCCCCGCGGAACGCGAACTCGCCGCCCTGTACGGCGTGAGCCGCGACACCGTCCGCGAGGCTCTGCGGGAACTGTCGGACGCCGGGTGGCTCGAGACACGGCGCGGTCGTTACGGTGGCACCTTCGTCGTCGACCCCGTGCCGCGGCCGTCGGAACCGGCGGTCGTCTCGCCCGCCGAACTCTCGGACGTCATCGCCCTGCGCGGCGTCCTCGAACCCGGAGCGGCGTGGGCGGCGGCGGGACGCTCGCTGTCGGCGGAGGAGCGCGACGTGCTCTGGGCGCGGCACGAAGCGGCCGCGCTCGCCGAGGGGGAGGACTACCGCCGACTCGACACCCTGCTGCACCTCACGATCGCGGAGTTCGCCGGCATCCCGTCGCTCGTTCCGCTCGTGGCCGACAATCGCGCGCGGGTGAACGCGTGGCTCGACACCTTTCCGCTGCTGCCGCGCAACATCGAACACTCGACCTCGCAGCACGCGGCGATCGTGTCGGCAATTCTCGCCGGGAGACCGGATGCCGCCCACGCGGCGATGCGCGACCACCTCGCCGGATCCGAGGCGTTGCTGCGGGGGTTCCTGGCGTAGGGGGTCGCGTGGGGCCGCGCGGACCGGGGGTCTTGGCGCCGCGCTGGCTGCGTTCGGGGCGGGTCCTGCGCTGTGGGGCGAGGATCGTCCGCCCCGAACGGCGAGATCCGCCCCGAACCGGCGATGCGGCCCCGGCGCCGCGCGCGATTAGGCTCGGAGGATGGCCGCAGGCAAGAAGCGCAAGGGGAAGAAGCTCGACGTGGACTTCAAGAACACCGCGCTCGTCGACGCCCTGCAGACGCAGGACATGGCCGCGATCGCCTTCGCACTGCGGCACGGGCCGACGGTCGTGCCGCTGATGACCCCCGGCGACGCCGACAACCCGCTCAGCGTCGGCGAGGTGTGGACCTACCGCGACCCGAACACCGGCCAGCTGGCGCTGCTGCTCTTCAGCGACGCGGCGCACAAGCCCGAGACGCTGCCGCCGCACGTGGCCCTGCAGTCACCGCAGTGGCTGCGCACGTTCCTCGGAACGCATCAGAATGCCATCACGACGGTGTTCATCGACATCGCCGGCCCGCACCCGATCCAAGCGTCGCCCGCCGATCTGATCGCTGCCCTCGACGCCTGAACAGCGGGCCGGTTCGAGAGCGGGCGCTGCGAACTCGCGCGCGAGGGCGGCGCGTGTAAGACTCGGGGCCATGGAGTACCTGATCGCCGGTGCCGTGTGCGCCGCCGGACTTGTCATCCCCGCCGTGCTGGGAATGACCTCCCCGCACCGCCGTCGCCGGTCGGCGCCTCCCGGTCGCTGACCGGGCAGGGCATCGCTCGAGGTAAACCCGCCGATCCCGTCGGCTCGCGCCTGCGTTGACGCCTGAGAGGACCTCCGGGGCTCGCCGGTCGCGGCGTCAGAACCCCGGCTCGCTGTCGTCGCGCGGCATGCCGCGCACCTGCAGCTCGTTGAGCGCCTGCGCGAGTTTGCGCGACGAGGAGTCGAGCACCGTGTGGTACCCGAGGCGCTTGGCCTCGGACGCGCGCTGGGCGGCCTGGGTGACGTTACGGATCTCGCCCGTGAGGGTGAGTTCGCCGATGGCGGCGAGACGCTTCGAGACCTTGCGGTTCTTCACCGCGTTGGCGACGGCGATCGCGATCGCCAAGTCGGCGGCGGGTTCGACCAACCGCACCCCGCCGACGGTCGAGACGTAGACGTCGCGGTCGGAGAGCGTGAGCCCCATGCGGCTCTCGAGGACCGCGAGCACCATCGCGACGCGTGAAGAGTCGACGCCGTTGACGATGCGGCGCGGGTTGGGAGCCGTCTGGCGCACGGCCAGGGCTTGAATTTCCACGGGCAGAGCGCGCCGGCCCTCCATCGCGATCGTGACGCACGTGCCGGGTTCGGGCTCGCCGTGACCGAGGAACAGCGCGCTCGGATCGGCGACCTCGGCGATGCCCGTGCCGGTCATGTCGAAGCAGCCGACCTCGTCGGTCGGCCCGAAGCGGTTCTTCAGCGCGCGCACGAAGCGCAGCGAGGTCTGACGGTCGCCCTCGAAGTGGCAGACGACGTCGACGAGGTGTTCGAGGATGCGCGGGCCCGCGATCGAGCCGTCTTTCGTGACGTGGCCGACGATGATGATCGGCAGGCCCCGCTCTTTCGCGACGCGGATGAGGGCGGATGCCACTTCGCGCACCTGCGCGGGCTGACCGGCGGCGCCGTCGCTGTGCGCCGACGACACCGTCTGCACCGAGTCGACGATGAGCAGGCCCGGCTCGACCTGGTCGATGTGCCCGAGGATCGTGGCGAGGTCGGTCTCGGCCGCGAGAAACAGCTCGTCGTGCAGGGCGCCGGTGCGCTCGGCGCGCAGTCGCACCTGCGCCGCGGACTCTTCACCGCTCGCGTAGAGCACGCGTCGGCCGGCGCGGGCGCTCTGCGCGGCGACCTCGAGCAGCAGTGTCGACTTGCCCACGCCCGGTTCGCCGCTGAGCAGGATGGCGGCGCCGGGCACGATCCCACCCCCGAGCACGCGGTCGAACTCACCGACTCCGCTCGTGCGGCGCGGGGCGTCTTGCGTGTCGATCTCGGTGATGCGGCGTGCGTCGCGCCCGGCCCCGGGCGCGACCGGCGTGATCGAGCGGACGATGCCGGTCTGCTCCGCCGCTTCGACGACCGTGCCCCACGACTGGCACTCCCCGCAGCGGCCGACCCACTTCAGCGTCGTCCATCCGCATTCGGTACACCGGTACGGTGCGGGGGCTGCAGCGGGACGTCGGGATGCCATGTGCTCAGGCTACGCGGGGCCTCCGACATCGCCGGTCGCCGGGGTTCCGGCATCCGGTGGTCGCGCGTTCGCTCGGGGTCCCGGCATCCGGACCCGATCCGACCAATGAGGCCGCGCCCGTTGCCATAAACGCCCCCAGCGATGAGAAACGCCGTCGGAGTGCGTTTCTCATCGCAGAGAGCGTTTATCGCGGCGGCGCCTCGTGGCTCAGCCGCGCAGCGACCCCGCGACCGTCATCAGAGCGTCGGCGGAGCGGCGCAGCAGCGTCAACTCGTCGGCCGCGAACGGCGTCGCCGCCAGCGGCACCGCCCCGCGCGCCGAGACGATCGAGGGCACGGAAAGCGCCATTCCGCTGATGCCGTGGACGTCGTCGAGCACCGTGCTGACGGGGAGGATCGCGTGCTCGTCTCGCAGGACCGCCTCGACGATGCGGGCGCTCGAAAGGCCGATCGCGTAATTCGTCGCCCCCTTGCCCCTGATCACCTTGTAGGCGGCGTCGCGCACGTCGACGGCGATCGCATCGAGCTCGGCCTTGTCGAAGCGGGTGCCGTCGGGCAGCTCGAACTGCGTGATCGGGACCGAGCCGATCGTCGCGGTCGACCACAGCGGGAACTCCGTGTCGCCGTGTTCGCCGACGATCCACGCGTGCACGCTCGAGGTCGCGACCCCCGCGCGCTGGGCGATCTTCCACCGCAGGCGCGAGGTGTCGAGCACCGTGCCCGAGGCGAAGATGCGGCGGCTAGGCAGCCCCGTCACCTCTTGCGCGAGGACCGTGAGGACGTCGCAAGGGTTCGTGACGATCACGTAGATCGCGTTCGGGGCGACCGCGAGGAGCTTCGGCATCATGTCGCGGATGATCGCGGCGTTGGTGGCGGCCAGCTCGGTGCGCGTCTGGCCGGGATTCTGCTTCGCGCCCGCGGTGATCACGACCACGTGCGAGCCCTCGGCGACCGCGACGTCGCTGCCGCCGGTGATGTCGCTCGACCCGGTGAACGGGGTCCCGTGGGCGAGGTCGAGCACCTCGGCCTCGACCTTCTCGGCGGCGATGTCGTAGAGGGCGACGTGTCGCGCGGACCCGCGGATGAGCGCGGCGTACGCGACACTCGCGCCCACGCTGCCTGCTCCCACGACCGTCAGCTTCGAGTTCTCGATCACGCTCATGGCTCGATCCTGGCAGCGGGCGAGGGCGGCATCCAGCGGGGTCGTTCGACGGTGGATGAACCGATGCCGGGGCCCGGCGTGAGGCGCCGATTCGCGGCATCCGCAAGTCTGTCGTAAGCTATTCGGCGGTGACGTGTCCGAGCGGCCGAAGGTGCAACACTCGAAATGTTGTGTAGGTTCACCCCTACCGTGGGTTCAAATCCCACCGTCACCGCCACCACGAAGGCCCCGGATCCTCACGGATGCGGGGCCTTCATCGTTTTCACGCGACGTTGTTCGCGGTTTTGAGGCTGATGTTTAAGAGCGCGTGGGATGGTTCAACCCCCCTCGTCCTGCTCATCCGGGGCAAATCCAGAGGCCTTGCTCGGCGCTGACGGCGGTGTTGAAGAGGGGCCGGTCTTCCGGCGCCATGGAGCTCGTCGGGCGCGGTCACTGGGGCGGGTCTGATGACGTGGCGGTGTGCGCAGTCGACGGAGATTTCGTGCAGCGGCTGGAAGCATCGACGGCTTCGCGGCGGCGATCGGTGGGTATGCCGCGATGGTGGTGCAAGAGGTGTTGGATCTGACTGGCCGATCCTTCAAGGCGCGAAGCAATCCGAGGAGTGCCATGGCGCGGAGCGGTGAAGACGTGCCCGCTTTCGAAAGCGCGGTGGGTGGGGGTATCCCAGGCGCGGCGGAGCTTGGCGTGGAACCGCGATCACAAGTTCAAGATCGCTCGTGTAGAAAACGGCCTCGAATCTCCCGCATGATTCGAGTTGACCCGCGAACCGCTCGGCTCACTGCAGATGACCGCCTCCTCGATTAGCTTGATGAGTGCAGCGCGAGGATCTGGCACTACGCGACAAGAAGCCTGTCTATGTGCAGCGTGATCATCAGGCGCTCCTTGATCTCGGTCCACCCATCGAGAGCTCGTTGAAAGCGCAAAGTAGCTGTCTGCATGAGACCCCGAAGATCACGGGAGATCAGATTGTGGGCGACGTAGTCGATGTCACCTGAGACTCTCGCCGATCGATGCTGAGCGTATTCACCCACGTCTCATCCGCGCTCCCGACGCTAGCATCGGTGCTACGACGCGGTGAAGATCGCCGCCGTCGCTGATCAGGGGGGAATTAATTTGCACACTCTCACAGGTAAACGCGTCGCCAAGTTCGCTCGCGACTTCGGCTTCGTGGTATCGGAGGACAAACAGTTCGAGCTTTATGTAGCGGCCAACTATCTTTACCCCTATCTGAGGGACGATGTGGAAAAGATCGAGCGGTCGGTCCGCGGAGGAGGCTCGGACGAGGGGATCGACATCGCCGCCGTGGTCGTGAACGGGCAACTCGTGTTCGAACCCTCGGAGATTGATGAACTGATCTCCGAGCAGACATCGAACACCGCGCGGGTTGTCTTCATCCAGGCCAAGACGAGCGAGTCTTACGACGCGAAGCTGATCTCGAAGTTCCTCCACGGGATCGAGTCAGTCACGAAGTATGCGATCAACCCCCAAAACATCGCTCTTCCCGCCGCCTTGGTGGATCTCGCAGCTCTGATCGACAAGATCGCCGAGAACGGTGACAAGTTCCAGGAGACGAGGATCCCGTGTGAGGTGTTCTATGTCACGACCAGCGGCCACGACGGGGCCGATGCGCGCAAGGAACTACAAGTCACCGAAGCGGTCCGCCGGATCAATGAGCTAGGGGTGTACTCGGAGCCCTTCGAGTTGAAAACTCACGGACACGATGCGCTCGCGGCGAAGCTCAAGGAACGACACGGACCTCAAAACATCCGGTTCGATTTCACGAAGCGGCAGACCATCCCCGCCACCGAACGCGTGAGCGAGGCTTACATCGGGCTGCTGTCTGGTGCGGAAGCTTTGAAGCTCCTGACGGACGAGACTGGTGCTATTCGTCCCGGCATCTTCGATGACAACGTGCGGCTCGATCTCGGAGCGCACAACACCGTGAACATGCGGATCGCTCGCACCCTCGACAGTGAGGAGCGCGAGCAATTTCCGTTTCTAAATAACGGCCTCACAATCATCGCTAGCTCCCTCAGAGGTGCTGGGGACAAATTTTTCATCTCTGGCTACCAGATCGTGAACGGTGGACAGACGAGCCACCAGTTGGTGAGGTGGGCGGTAAGTCAGAAGGTCAAAGACAACCCGGCACTCTTGGCCGACCTTTGGATTCCGGTGAAGATCGTCAGCTCAGACGATGCAAGCGTGCGTACCAGCGTAGCGATTGCTACAAATCTCCAAACCGCGATCGCTTCGACGGACATCCAAGCGAGTTCGCAGATTGCTAAGGACGTCGAGGAATACTTCACCCAATCAGGTGCAGATGGTCTGCGATACCTGCGCCAGGTTCAGCACACTACTCTGGACTTTCCGAGGACGAGGGTCGTTACTACGCCGGAACTCAATCGGGCAGTCGCCGCCACCCTCTTCGGTGAATCCTTCCGAGCGATCGGTTCGCCAAAGGAACTCGAAGCCGAGGATTCCTTCGTGTGGGGCAGCTACTCAGTTGAGGCGTATTATTACGCCGCATGGATCCTCTATCGGGTGGATCGGTACTTTGCTCGCACCCCCGACTCCACGACCCTGAAGGCGGCGAAGTACCACATCGCCATGATGGTGTCCGTCATCATCAATCCTCAGATAGCGGCGGTGTTTGAAGCGAATGATCTTGAGTCTGCGAGGCGCCGGCTTGCCTCCGCGAAGAAGGTTCAATTCAAGGTCACCGATTCCGATCGGATTGAACTCGCTATCTCAAAGGCCATGGAGTTAGCAACGGAGCAGTTCCAGAGCGTTCTCTCCGAGGGTCGGAGCCTCCGGAAGGACGATGTGCGGAACCGACGGCATCAGGAGGCTCTCCTACAGAAGGCGAAGGCGGTGAAGCCGAAAGCCTAGGGGCGCTGACAGCTGAAGAAGGCCGGGGACCGGCCCTCATCGAAATCCCCGGCCTTCTGGTCTGCGCGGCCTACCGGAAAGTTCACCAACGGCCGCGACGGTCGCGCAGGGCGGCTGCGTCGACCTCACCGTGACCGGCGCCGACGTCTCAGGCAACTCCGTCGACACCTCCGATGTCGTTCTCCGCCCGTCCCTGGACCCGGACGTCGTCGCGGGTTCGGCGGTGACGTTTCAGTACGCCAGTCCGAACACGATCACCGCGACGATCGGCGCGGTGTCCGCGAGTGTCACGATCCAGGTCATGGCCGCCGCGGCGCCGTCGCCCGGTCCGACCCCCGCCTGGCTCGTGCGAAGCGGTGTCGACGGCGGTGCAGTGCGGCTTGGTTCTGTTGTAGCGCTGACGCATCTGCTTGCCGGAGGCGTCCTCCTCGCATTTCGACGTACTAGGCGTC
Source organism: Microbacterium testaceum (assembly GCF_029761935.1). Taxonomy (NCBI): domain Bacteria; kingdom Bacillati; phylum Actinomycetota; class Actinomycetes; order Micrococcales; family Microbacteriaceae; genus Microbacterium; species Microbacterium testaceum. Next base: position 1,742,762 of record NZ_CP121699.1, on the reverse strand, counting down.
ACACGCGATGACGAACCCTCATTTGGTGCGCCGTCCGCCTCGACCTGCCACCATGGCTCCATGCCCGTCATCGAGTCCCGCTGCGTCGTCCCGGTCGACGTGAGCGTCGCGTTCGCCGTCTCGCAGACCACGGGAGAGACCCGCAAACGGTGGGATCCGTTCATCGGCGCCAGCACTTCGTCGATGGGGCGACCGCTCCGGCGAAGGGCGTGCGGACCTACACCGTGCAGCGTCTCGGCTTCCGGATGGAGAGCGAGTACGTCTCGTACAATCCGCCATCGAACGTCGGCATGAAGATGACGAAGGGGTCCTGGTTCTTCGCGCGTCTCGCCGGCGGGTGGAAGTTCACCCCCGTCGCCGACGATCCCGGCAGCACTCTCGCCGTCTGGCGGTACAACTTCGCCTGTCGCCCCCGGTGGCTGGCACCGCTCGCCGAACGGATCGGCGCCGTCGTCCTGCAGTACGACATGGATCGGCGCATCCGCGGCTTCGCGAAAGGATGCTCCGACCCGCTCGTGCTCGCCGCGGTGCGGTGAGCGGGCTCCCGACCAGCCAGGGCGTGGGCCCCGGTCGCCGCGTCGACGCCACGGCACGATATCGGCCGCCCCGCCGCACCGAGGACCCCACCTCGGAACAAGCGCATCGGCTCGTTACGCAGCCGCTTCAGTGACCCGATAGTAGGGCTGGACTCTTCCGGGCCTGCACGAGGTGCGCGCGTGAAGACGCTGACCCGCGACGTCCACGCCCTCGTTCCGATCGGAGCCGCCGCATGACCGCCCCCGCCACCCGCGAGCATCGAGTCTTCCCGGTGCTCACCCTTCCCGTGTTCGATCTACGGGTGGGGGATGTCGTGGTCGGCACCGACTCCGAGATCATCGGAATCGATGCGGAGAACCCGTGGACCCGTCGTCTCACCGAGCGGCATCCGGACGGGCAGATCACCCACTTCGCGTACGACTGCGCGGACGAGCTCGCGGTCCATCGCCGACCCGCGCCCGCTCCTGTTGTCCCCGCGGCGGCGGCGGAGGCAGCCTCCAACACCGGGCGTCTCGCCGGGATCCGCTGCCCGCGCTGCGGGTACGAGCGGGCGTTCGTCGTTCAGATCACCCTCGACGTCGTCATGCTCGACGACGGCGTGGATTCGGCCGCGCCCGGTCAGCCGACGGCGGGGCACGTCCCCGTCATCGATACGCAGAGCGGATTCTCCGACGGCGACCCCATCCAGTGCCACAAAGGTCGGGGCGGCTGCGGCCACCGCGGGACGGTCGAAGAGTTCCGCATCCGCACGGGCGCTGACGCCGCGGGGTGACCCCCGCCGGGCGGTCGCGCCGCCGGGCGTGGATACGCTCGACGCATGGACGAGGACTCACCGTCGGTAGCGCCGCCGCGCGAGATCCTCCGCCACCCGGCGTTCGCCTTCTTTTGGACCGCGACGACGCTGCGTGCCTTCGGTTCCACCATCGCCGGGGTCGCCTTCCAGGTCTTGATCGTGACGGTGATCGGCGCGACGCCCGGGCAGGTCGGCATCCTGAATGCCCTCAGCGTCGTTCCGTACCTGTTCCTCGGTCTCGTGGTCGGCGCATGGATGGATCGCTGGCGACGGCAGCGGGCTCTGGTGGTCACCACGATCGGCCGGGCGGTGGTGCTCGCGATCGTCCCCGTCTTCGTTCTGGCGGGGGCGCTCGATTTCTGGTCGTTGGCGGCGATCACCCTGGTGCTCGGAGTGCTCACCCTGTTCGGGGATTCCGCGGCGCAACCTCTCCTGCCACGACTCGTGCCGCGGGCGTCGCTTCCCGCCGCCAATGCCCGACTCGGCCAGAGTCAGACCGTCGCCCAGACGGCGGGGCCCGCGATCGGCGGCGCGCTACTCGCGATCGTGGGTGCGCCGATCCTCCTCGTGATCGACGCCGTCATCGCGGCCGTCGCCGCTCTTCTGCAATCGCGCATCGTCGTGTCCGAGAAGAGGGCCGCGCCGCGAGCCGCCGGGCGACACGTCGGGCACGAGATCGCGCAGGGCATGCGCTACACCTATCGGCATCCGACGCTCCGGCCCCTCGCCCTGTCGATCCACGTGTGGTTCCTCGGCAACAGCATCGTGGCGACGGCATTCGTCGTCTTCGGGCTGCGAGAACTCGCCCTGCCACCCTGGGCCTACGGGGTCGCCCTCGCACTCGGGGGAGTGGGCGGTTTCGTGGGAGCGGTCATCGCCCCGCGCCTCGGCGCCCGCCTCGGGGCGGGACACGCGATCCTGCTCGGCCGCGTTCTGGTCGTGCTGCCCTGGGCCGCACTCGCGCTCGTGCGGCTCGGCCCCGACAGCGGTATCGGGGTGACCCTCGGCGTCGTCGCCGCCGCCCAGTTCGTCTACGGACTGGCGATGGGGATCGAGGACACCAACGACATCTCCTACCGTCAGTCGGTCGCACCCGATGGCATCCAGGGGCGGATGAACTCCACGATCCGCACCGTGAACCGCTCGGTGTTCTTCGTCGGAGCGCTCCTGGCGGGGCTGCTCATGACGGTCACCGGTCTTCCCGCGACGCTCGGTGTGGGCGCCGGTTTCTTCGCCGTCGCGGCCCTCGTCATCGCCTGCTCGCCGTTGCGGGGTGCGCGGCATGGCGGATCTCGGCGCCGCCGCTGACCGCGGGCACGCCGCTGCCGGAGCGACCTCGGCGACCGATCAGACTCGCGGCTGCTGCTGCGTGATGCAGTGGATGCCGCCGCCGCGGTCGAAGATCGGGCGCGAGTCGACCGTGACCACCCGGCGACCCGGGTAGGCATCGGACACGACCTCTCGAGCGCGCGCGTCGGCGGTCTCGTCGCCGAAGCCGCACAGCACGACACCGTCGTTGGTGACGAGGTGGTTGATGTAGCTCCAGTCGAGCCAGCCCTCGTCGTCGCGCAGCGTTGTCGGGGCGGGGATGCCGGTGATGCGCACCTCGCGGCCGCGGGCGGCGAACGCGTCCGAGAGCTCGCGGCGCACCAGACGTGACACCTCGAAGTCGGGGTGGGTGGCATCCGTCTGCTCGTGGATGAGGACGTGCTCGGGCGAGGCGAACGTGGCCACGATGTCGACGTGTCCGTTGGTGCCGAGGTCGTCGTAGTCGCGGGTCAGGCCGCGGGAGAGCCAGATGGCATCCGTCGCTCCGATCGTGCGGGCCATCTCGGTCTCGACGCGGGCGCGGTCGGCGAAGGGGTTGCGGCGCGGGTCGAGCTGCACGGTGTCGGTGAGCAGCACCGTGCCGGTGCCGTCGACGTGCAGACCGCCGCCCTCGGCGACGAGCAGCGAATCGATGCGCTCGGCGCCCAGGTGTTCGGCGACGACGCGGGCGATCCCCGCCGACTTCTGCCACTCGGCCCAGTCGGGGGCGCCCCAGCCGTTGAAGATCCAGTCGACCGCGCCGAGGACGCCGGGGCGGTCGGGGTCGACGACGAAGGTGGGGCCCATGTCGCGCATCCAGAACTCGTCGAGAGGGGCCTCGACGATCTCGATGGCAGACGAGAGCATGCGCCGGGCTCGGGTCATCTCGGTGGGGTCGACGACCATCGTGACGGGCTCGAACTCCCGCACGGCGTGTGCGACGTCGGTCCAGGCCTGGTAGCCCTGTTCGCGGAACTCCGCGCCCTCGCCGAGGGTGATGCCCTCGCGCGGGAACGCCATCCAGGTGCGCTCGTGCGGGGCGGATTCAGCGGGCATGCGCCACATGGCGTGCTCCTTCTCGGGTCAATCGGGTCAGTAGCCGGTGGTGAGGACGCGGTCGAGCGCGTCGACGAAGACGTCGACCGAGGCCCGCGTGACCACCAGGGGCGGTTTGATCTTGAGGACGTTCTGGAAATCGCCGGTGGGCTGCATGATCACACCGAGCTCGAGCAGGCGATCGCAGATCGCCGCGGTCTCGGCGGTCGCCGGTTCGAGGGTCTCGCGGTCGCGGACGAACTCGACGCCGAGGTACAGCCCCGAGCCGTGCACGGTGCCGATGAGGTCGTGCTTCTCGCCGAGCTCTTCGAGGCGCCGCTTGAGGTGGCCGCCGACGACCCGCGCGTTCTCTTGCAGGCCTTCCTGTTCGATCACGTCGAGCACGGCCATGCCGATCGCCGACGAGACGGGCGAGCCTCCGGTGGAGGAGAAGAAGTACCCCTGCGTGCGGTAGCGGTCGGCGATCTCGCGCCGCGTGATCACCGCACCGAGCGGGTGACCGCCGCCGATGGACTTCGCCACCGCGACGATGTCGGGCACGGCCCCCTGCTGCTGAAAGCCCCAGAACCACTCGCCGAGGCGGCCGTAGCCGACCTGCACCTCGTCGGCGATCGCGAGCCCGCCGTGGCGGCGGATCGCGGCGTACACCTCGGTGAGGTAGCCGTCGGGAAGAGCGACCCCGCCCGCGTTGCCGAAGTATGTCTCGGCGATCATCCCCGCCGGAGGGCGACCGGATGCCGCGAGCTCGTCGATGACCGCGACGGCCTCGGGCGCGTACTTCCCGGCATCCGCCCCCCGGTGCTTCCCCCGGTAAGAGTTCGCCGCGTCGACGGTGTGCACCCAGTCGGGACGCGTCTCGAGGGCGAAGGGGTTGTCGGCGATCGAGGTGGAGACGGCATCGCTCGCGTAGGTCCACCCGTGGTACGCCTCGCGCATCGCGACGATGTCGGGGCGGCCCGTCGCCGCCATCGCGAGGCGGATCGCGAGGTCGGTGGCCTCGGAGCCGGAGTTGACGAAGAACACGGTGTCGAAGCCGTCGGGGAGGGTCGCCGCGATCCGGTCGGCGAAGTCGGTGATCGCGCGGTAATGGAAGCGCGAGTTGGTGTTCAGCAGGTGCATCTGGCGGGAGCCGGCTTCGACCACTCGGGGGTGCGCGTGGCCGACCGAGGCGACGTTGTTGACCATGTCGAGGTAGACCCGGCCGTTCACGTCGATCAGGTGTTCGCGCCACCCGCGCTCGATGCGGGGAGGGGCCGCGTAGTAGTGCTCCTGCACCTCGGCGAGCACCTCGTGGCGTCGCTCGAGCACGTCGTCGTCGACCGGGGCCGCGGCGGGCGCGCCGATCACGGCGCCGGGGTCGCCGGCCACCTCGCGCCAGGCGGCGGCGAGGGCGGGCGTGGTGCGCGTCGGGGGGACGAGTCCGCCGAGCGAGCGGCGCATCGACAGACGGGTGCGCGCCGGAAGGGTTCCGGATGCCGCGGCGGCGGGCACTCCGCCGATCGCCAGGGTCCCGGCATCCGTCGTCACGATCTGCGACCCGTGCTCGTTGCGCTCGCTCCGATCGAGGGTGACCGGTGACGCGAGCCACACGAGCACGTCCGTCGGCACGGTCTCGGGCGTCGAGGGAAGCGGGTCCGTCGTTCCGGTCAACCGCGCGCGCCACGCGGGCACGGTCACGACGTCGGCGCCCGCGTCGAGGGCGGCGAGAGCCGCGTCGTCGAGGGTGGCGGCGTCGAGCCAGGCGCCCGCGTCGTTCAGCGGTGACTCCGTCGAGGCGTCGAGCTCGACGTGGTGGCCGAGCGACAGCACCGAAGTGCCGGTCCACGCGGGCGCTTCGGCGCGGGAACGCCCCAGCGCCGCCCGGGTCGCGGCGGTGATCACGGGGATCGGAACGGATGCCGCCTGCACCAGGATCCGGAACTCGCGGTCGAGCGCGACGGTGGCGTAGGCGTTCTCGTCGTCGAGGCGCACCTGCGCGCGCCCGCTGAGCACGAGCACCGCGCCGCGGAGGATGACGAGCGGCCAGAGCGCCGTGAGCTCGTCGTCGCTCAGGTCGCGCAGGCGGTCGAACGCGCGGATGGCGGGGAAGGCGCTCTCGGGGGTCGCGCCGTCGTGGTGCAGTACCGACGACACGGTCACGGCGATCTCGCCCACGCGCCACGACGCGCACACGTCGCCGAAGTCGATGACCGCGTCGGGCACCGTCTCTCCGGGGGCGGGCAGCACGTTGTCGTCGGTGACGTCGAAGTGTCCGGCCTGCACGGGCAGGGCGTCCTGCACGGGGGCGAGGGCCGCGCGGGCGGCGTCGGCGGCGCGCTGCACGACGTCTCGCACCTCGGCATCCGGTTCGAGCGGGAGCAGGGTGTCGATGACGCGCCCGGCGTGGCGGAGGTCCCACTGCAGCACCCGGCCGCTCGCGGGGTGGGTGAAGTCGGCGAGCGACAGGCTCACCGCCCCCGACAGGGCGCCCATCCCCTCGACGACGGCGGGGGAGAGGTAGCCCGAACCCATGAGCGTGCGCCCGGCGATGTTCTCGATCACGCGTGCGTGGATGCTGCCCTGGCTCGACTCCCACCACGTCGACATCGCGCCGCGCGGCCCCTCGACGATGCGCGGGATACGCACGTGGGGGCTCCGCTCGGCGACGAGAGCCGCCGCGGCATCCTGCATCTCGATCTCGGCCTCGCTGAAGACGGGGTTGCTGAGCTTCAGTACGCCGAGAGGGTCGGTCGAGCCCCGGGCGAAGACGCGGAAGTTCTGGTCCTGCTGGCTGCCGAGCGCCTGCACGTCGATCTCGACGCCGAACGTGTCGGCGAACAGACGCTGCACCTCGTCGTCGGAGAGCGTCGGGGTGGGCAGGTCGACCTGGCTGAAGTAGTCGAAGACGGGGGTCGGGGCGGTCTCGGTCACGGTGTGTTCCTCGGGTGATTCGGGTGTCACAGGGGAGAGTCGGATGCCGTGGCGACGGCGCCCGCGACGGCACCCCCGGCATCGCGCACGACGACCACGACCAGCGGGCCGTAGGGGGCGATCCATTCGCTCACGGGCTCGCCGGACGGCTCTGGGGCGGCGTCGGCGGTGACCCGGCCGTTCTCGAGTCGCGCGGGAACGCGCACGCCGTCGACGAAGAGGGCGTGATCGACCGCGACGCCTCCGCTGACGGTGGCCGAGACGGTCACGCGCCCGCCGTCGCGCGAGACCTCGTCGACGGTGACCGACAGCTCGCCCTCGGCCGCGGGGCGGGGCTCGGCGAAGGCCGCCTCATCCGGCAGGGCGGGGGTGCGCGGAGGCGTCGTGCGGCGCTCGCCGAGGGCGGTGATCGCCTGGGCCAGTTGCACGAGGCGCGTGTCGCTGTAGGCGGGACCGGCGAGGGTCAGACCCACCGGCATCCGGGTGTCGGCCATCGTCCCCATCGGCACCGTGACAGTGGGGATGCCGAGGTGACGCGGAACCAGGTTGCCGTTGGAGACCCACACGCCGTTGCGCCACGCGATGTCGGCCGAGGCCGGGTTCACGTCGGCGTCGGCGGGACCGACGTCGGACTGCGTGGGGAAGATCACGGCGTCGAGGCCCTCGGCATCCATCCACTCCTCGAAGTCGACGCGGCGGGTGTGCTCGAGACCGCGCAGGCCGTGCTCGAGGCTGGCGACGGCGCGCCAGTCGGGCTCCCACTCCTGCGCGCGGGCGACGTACTCGCCGATGTCGTACGAGATGTCGTAGTGCCAGATGCCGTAGCGGTCGGGGAGCGCCCCCGGCGGGTGCGGGAAGATCAGGGCCGCCTCGGCGTCGGCGAGACGGGGCAGGTTCGCGTCGCCGTTGGTGCGGAGGAAGGTGTCCATCGCCCAGACCGCGAGGTCGCCGACCTCGTCGTCGAGGAAGGCGCGCGTGACGAATCCGCGATCGAGGAAGTCCTCGTCGCCCGCGTGCAGCTTCTCGTAGCGATCGACCGCGGGGAAGTCCGTCTCGACGACCTCGGCGCCGGCGGCCTCGAGGTCGGCGCGCAGGTCGTTCCAGAGCGCCATCACGCTGTCGCGCGTGACGATGGGCGAGGCGTTGTCCGGGTCGCCGTTGACGTAGATGCGCGGTACGGCGAGGCGCAGCCCCGCGAGCGGCAGCGGCTCGAGTGCGGCGAACGAGGCGGGACGCACCTCGGACGGGCGCGGGAGGTCGATGAACGACTGCGTGCGCCAGAGGTCGCCCTCGGTCTCGGCGTCGTCGGCGACGACCGCGTCGAGCACGTGCTGCAGGTCGCCGATCGTGCGCGTGTGGGGGACGACGACGTCCATCGTCGGGACGAGCGGCCAGTTGCCGCGCACCGAGATCACCCCGCGGGAGGGCGTGTAGGCGACGAGGGCGTTGTGCGAGGCGGGGGCTCGACCCGACGACCACGTCTCTTCGCCGAGTCCGAACGCGCAGAAGCTCGCCGCGGTGGCGGTGCCCGATCCGTTGGACGAGCCGGAGCCGAAGGCGGATGACAGGTAGTCGCCGTTGTAGGGGGATTCGGCGCGGCCGTACACCCCGCGCTGCATGCCGCCCGCGGCCATGGGCGGCATGTTGGTGAGCCCCAGGAATATGGCGCCGGCTGCGCGCAGGCGCTCGATGGCGAAGGCGTCGTCGCCGGCGATCAGGTCGCGGAAGGCGGGGGACCCGGATGCCACGGGCAGGCCCTCGACGCGGTAGCTGTCCTTCGCGGTGAAGGGGATGCCGTCGAGGGGGCCGAGCGTGCGCCCCTGTGCGCGGCGCAGGTCGGAGGCGCGGGCCGCGGCGAACGCGCGGGAGTCGAGCACGGGCACGCTGTTGAGCCGGATGCCGGAGCGGTCGTAGGCCGCGATGCGGTTGAGGTAGCGGGCCACGAGCTCGACGCTGGTGAGCTCGCCGACCTCGAGTGCTGCACGCAGGCGGTCGATGTCGGCGTCGACGACGGTGAGGGCCTCGGTGGTCATGGCGGAAAACCTACACTGTTTGTTTTGAGGTTTCGAGAAGAATCTTCGCCAGAAGTGTTTCGCGTGCGCGGGGCAATGGCTAGCCCGCGTCGCGTCCTTCCTGACACGATTCCCGAATGGATGCCACCACCGACGAACCAGCGATCCTGCCCGATCGACCGAGGGTCGACGCGCGTCGCCCCGTCGCCCTGATCGTGGGCGTGGTCGCGACGGTGCTTTTCGTGGCGCTGCGCGTGGCCGTGGACCTCGACGGCGGCGCTCCGTTGGCCTTCGACCAGTGGTGGGATGACGCGATGGCCGCGCTGGCGAATCCCGTGGCGGTGATCATCGCGTGGATCCCGGCCACCGTCGGCGGAACGATCGGCATGATCGTCATCGGCATCTCGACCACGATCGTCTTCCTCCTGGTGAAGCGGCCGTGGGATGCCCTCAACGTCGCGGGGGCGATCGCGCTCGTCGTGCTCATCGGCGCTCCGCTCGCGTCCATGATCGCCCGCGCCCGACCGTCCGATTCTCTCGCCGAGACCCAGGCGACCTCGTTCCCCTCGGGGCACACCGCCGTGGCGACCACCATCGCGATCACCCTGGCTCTCATCCTGCGCCGCGGGTGGGTCTGGGCGGCCGGTGCGGTGTGGGTGCTGCTGATGATGTGGAGTCGCACGTACCTCCACGCGCACTGGCTCTCCGACGTGACGGCGGGGTTCCTGGAGGGTGTGGCGGTGTCGACCTTGGTGTGGGCTCTCGTCGAAGTGTGGCGAGTGCGTCGCGCGCAACGGGTGGTCGGCGCGTCCGCGTGAGCGCTATCGTGCCCGGATGACTTCCGCCTCCGCCTCTGCTTCCGCCGCCGCCGACAAAGCGCAGGACTCCACCGCGTTCCGCGTGGCGGCGCGCGTCGGCTACGTGGTGCTGGGCCTGCTGCACCTGCTCATCGGGGTGATCGCGATCTCGATCGCCACCGGCAGCGGCGGTGAGAGCGCCGACCAGAGCGGGGCGCTCGGGCAGGTCGCGCAGGCTCCCGCGGGGATGCTGCTGCTGTGGGTCATCGTGATCGGCCTCGCCGCCCTCGCCGTCTGGCAGGTCGCCGAAGCCGTCGCCGAGCGCGACCCGGACGGCAAGAAGCGCTGGGCGCACCGCGCCAAGGACGTGGGGACCGCCGTCGCCTACGGGGCGATCGCCGTCACCGCTTTCACCGTCGTCTCGGGCGGCCGCTCCGACTCGGGGGAGCAGACGCGCACCCTGAGCGCCCAGCTGATGGCGACGCCCGCCGGAGTCGTGCTCCTCGTGATCATCGGCGTGGCGGTGGCCGTCATCGGTGTCGCCTTCGTCGTCCGCGGCGTCACCAAGGCGTTCATGAAGAACATCTCGAGCCCCGGCGGGACGGCGGGACGCGGCATCCGGACCTTCGGCATGGTGGGCTACGTCGCCAAGGGCATCGCGGTGGGCGTCGCGGGGATCCTCTTCCTGGTCGCGGCGTTCGCGCACGACCCGAACGCGGCCGGCGGGCTCGACGCGGCGCTGCGCTCGCTGGCGGGGCTGCCCTTCGGTCAGATCGTGCTCTGGCTCGTGGGCGCCGGGCTCGTCGTGTACGGCCTGTTCTGTTTCGCTCGCGCGCGCTACGCGCGCATGTGAGTCGGGCTCACGCGGCAGGGCGGGGGCGGGCTCCCGCGATCAGCAGCGAGAGGCCGAGTTCGAATGCCCGCGTGGCGACCGGATCGGCCGGGTCGTGGCGCTCGAGAGTGGCATAGGCCGCGGCGAAGCGCGGCACGTCCGCCTCTTGTCCGGTGGGGTCGAACATCACCGACGGGCCGCTCATGTCGAGCACGCTGCCGAGGATGAACGATTCGAACGCCGTGAGCAGGGGCAGGATGTCGTCGCTCGTCCACCCCGCGCGCTCTGCGGCGATGGCGAAGTCCTCGTACTGCGACATCAGCAGCGGCGTCGACGAGCTGTGCGACATGAGCAGGGGGATCGTCTTCGGATGCCGGCGGAAGGCGTCGCGGTACGACCGGGCCCACAGCGCCAGCCCCTCCTCCCATTCGCGCTCCCGCAGGAACGACGAGTCGATGCGCGAGGAGACCAGCGCTCGCACGTCCTCGATGAGCGCGGCGAGGTTGGGGACGTGGTTGTAGAGCGAGGTCGGGTGCACCTTGAGGCGGTCGGCGACCCGGCGGATGCTCGCGCCGTCGGTCCCGTCGCGGTCGACGAGGGCGAGGGCGGCGCGGGCGATCGCCTCGCGCGAGAGCTTGGGCTGGGACGGCCGGGCCACGGCGGAGCCTTTCGGTCGGGTCTGCCCACGCTACGCGATGGTGTGTGTTTCGGGCGTGTAAGACCTCGGTGACGACCTGACGAAACTCGTCCGGCCGATGACGGTGAAGCCGTAGCGTTCCTTAAACCTACGCTGTATGTTTCTCGCAGCGCAGGACACGAGGGAGTCTCCATGGCGATCGTCTTCACGGGCGGAACGATTCGGATCGACGGGCACGAAGCCGACGTCGATCGACTCGTCGTCGTCGACGGTGCGGTGGCCGAGGCTCGGCATCCGCTGCCCGACGACGCCGAGCACATCGACCTCGAGGGCGGGCTGCTGCTGCCCGCTTTCGGCGATGGTCACGCGCACCCGCTGCTCGCCGGTCGAGAGCGCACCGGCCCTGCCCTGCGCGACGCCGGCAGCGTCGACGAGATCGTCGAGCGCGTCCGCGCGTGGGGCGCGCGCAGCGACGCCCCCTGGCTCATCGGCGGAAGCTACGACGCCACCGTCGTCCCCGGCGGGATGTTCGACGCGCGCTGGCTCGACGCGGCCGTTCCCGACCGCCCGGTCGTGCTGCACGCGTGGGATTACCACACCGCCTGGGTCAACACCGCGGCGCTGCGAGAAGCGGGAGTGGATGCCGACACCCCCGACCCCGAGCTCGGACGACTCGTGCGCCGAGCCGACGGATCCCCGTCGGGAACCCTCGTCGAGCGTCCGGCGATCGACCTGGTCCTCAACCGCGCCCCCCGCCCCTCGATGCGCGACGACGTCGAGGCGCTCGCCGCGGCCACCGAAGTTCTCGCGGCCCACGGAATCGCCTGGGTGCAGGAAGCGTGGACCGAGACGCACGACGTTCCGGCCTGGATCGCCGCGGCGCGGTCCGGACGCCTGCGGGTCGACGTCGATCTGGCCCTGCGGGCCGATCCGGCACGGTGGCCCGACCATCTCGACGAGCTCGTTCGGATCGCGGCGATCGTCCGGGGCGAGCCCGGGCTCACCTGCCGCACGGTGAAGTTCTTCGTCGACGGCATCGTCGAGAACCGTACGGCCCACCTGCTCGAGTGCTACCACGACGCTCGAACACGGGGACTTCCCAACTGGGATCCCGATCAGCTCGTCGACGCGGTCGCCGCGTGCGACGCCGCCGGTTTCGATGTGCACCTGCACGCGATCGGCGACGCGGCCGTCCGCGCCGCCCTCGACGCCGCCGAGGGGATCCGCGAGAGCGTGCGCCGCGGTCGGCGGTTCACCATCGCGCACGCGCAGGTGATCGACCCCGTCGACCTGCCGCGGCTCGCCGACCTCGACGTGACGTTCTGCTTCCAACCGCAGTGGGCGATGGCCGACGCGGTCATGACCGAGTTGACGCTGCCGCGCCTCGGCCCCCTCCGCGAGCGGCAGTACCGCATGCGCGCGGCCCACGACGCGGGAGCCCGCCTCAGTTTCGGCAGCGACTGGCCCGTCACCTCACCCGACGTGCTGCTCGGCCTGCGCACCGCCGTCACCCGTCAAGACCCCGACGGTCAGCCGGCCGGGGGCTGGCAGCCCGACGAACGTCTCACCGTCTCCGAAGCCATCGACGCCGCCACGAGCGGCGTGGCCCACCAGGCCGGCGATCACGCCACCCGCGGGACCCTGCGTCCAGGCATGCGCGCCGACCTCGTCTGGCTCGACCGCGACGTGCGCCGCGGCCCCGCCGACCGCATCGCCGATGCCCGAATCCGGGGCACCTGGCGACGCGGCATCCGCACCTTCTGAACCGCTCTTTCCGACCCGAACAGGAAACCGCATGTCCTCATCCGACACCTCGCTGCGGCGAGTCATGGGAGTCCCCTCTCTCGTCATCTTCGGCTTGGCGTACATGGTGCCCCTCACCGTGTTCACCACCTACGGCCTCGTCGCCGTCACCACCGGCGGTCACGTGCCGACCGCCTACCTCGTCACCCTCGTGGCGATGCTGTTCACCGCGTTCAGCTACGCCGCCCTCGTCAAGGCGTTCCCGCGCGCGGGCAGCGCCTACACCTACGCCCGGCGCGCGTTCGGCGGCACCGTCGGCTTCCTCACCGGCTGGTCGCTCATGATCGACTACCTGCTGCTCCCGCTCATCAACTACGTGCTGATGGGCATCTACCTCAACGCGCAGTTCCCCGGCATCCCGCCGTGGGTGTTCGCCCTCGCCGGCGTGCTGCTCATCACGGGTCTCAACATCGTCGGTATCACGGTTGTGCGGAACGCCAATCTCGTCCTGGTCGGCCTGCAGCTGGTGTTCGCGGCCGTCTTCGTCGTGTGCGCCGTGCTGCACGTCGCGCAGAACCCCGGTGTTTCGCTGCTGCAGCCGCTCTACGACGCGGGCCTCACCTTCCCGGGCCTGCTCGCGGGAGCCGCGATGCTCGCCCTGTCGTTCCTCGGTTTCGACGCGATCTCGACCCTCTCCGAAGAGGCCCGCGACGCCGAGCGCACCGTGCCTCGCGCGATCATCCTCACCACGATCATCGGCGGACTCATCTTCACCGTGATCGCCTACGTGTCCACTCTGGTGATCCCGAACGTGGCCGACATCGAGAATCCGGATGCCGCGGCCAACCAGATCATGGAGGTCGCCGCCGGGCGCTGGCTCGAGGTCTTCTTCCTCGTCGCGTACATCGCCGGGTGCATCGCGGCGGCCCTCGCCTCGCAGGCGAGCGTCTCGCGCATCCTCTTCGCGATGGGGCGCGACGGCGTGCTGCCGCGCTTCTTCGCCCGACTGAGCCGGCGCTATCAGACGCCGATCGGTGCGGCGATCTTCGTCGGCGTGGTCTCGCTGGCCGCGCTCTTCGCAGACCTGAACACGGTGGCATCCCTCATCAGCTTCGGAGCCCTCGCCGCGTTCTCGCTCGTCAACTTGTCGGTGATCAAGCACTTCCTCGTCGACGAGCGTCGTCGGGGAGCAGCGGCCGTGCTGCGCTTCGGCGTGCTGCCCGCCCTCGGCTTCGCGCTCACCGCGTGGCTGTGGTTCAGCCTGTCGGCGCTGGCGCTCACGGTCGGTCTCGTGTGGATCGGCGTGGGCATCGTGTGGCTCGCGGTGCTGACCCGTGGGTTCCGCCGCCGCCCGCCCGAGGTGGAGTTCGACGACGAGGCACCCGCGCCGGAGCGCGTGGTCGCCTGACGGGAGGGGGGCGAGGCCGGGTGCGGCCTCGCCCCCCTGTTGCGAGGTGAACGCCGCGAAGACCGCGTCGGGGTCCGGCGAGCTCCTTCGCGTAACCCCGGTCGCGTCCGGATCAGGGGGTCAGGACGGTGACTCCGGCGTCGGCGAGGGCGGCCGCCAGCTCGGGTGAGGGCTCGGCGTCGGTGATGAGGTAGTCGGCTTTGTCGAGCGGGGCGACCTGGGCGAAGAGGCGGCGGTCGAGCTTCGAGGAGTCGGCGAGGATGGCGGTGCGATCCGCACGCTGGATCATCTCGCTCATCATGGTGGCGTCGCCGAGGTTGCTCGTCGAGAAACCCGATCCGTCGACGGCGCCGACGGCAATGAGCGCGTAGTCGCAGCGGATGTCGACTTCGGGTGTGTGGGAGTTCATCGCCAGGGTCACCGGCCCGGTGGTCGCCTGGGTGATGGTGCGGACGGCGCCGCCGAAGATGTAGAGATCGCGGAAGACGCTGGGCGAGATCTCGGCGGGGATGCGCAGGTTGTTCGTCGCGATCGTCAGGTTGCGGTGGTTGCGCAGGGCACGGGCGACCGCGAGCGTCGTGGTCCCGGCGTTGAGCATCAGCACCGATCCGTCTTCGACGAGGTCGGCGGCCAGGGCGGCGATGCGCTCCTTCTCGGAGATCTGCATCTGCAGCCGCACGTCGAGTCCGCGATCGCGACCGGGTACCGACATCGCGCTCACGGCGCCGCCGTGGGTGCGGACGACGATCCCCTCGCGATCGAGCTGGTCGAGGTCGCGGCGGACTGTGTCGATCGAGACGCCGAAGTGCGAGGCGAGGTCGACGACGGTCACCTGACCTGATTCGGCGACGTACGCCGCGAGCTCGGCCTTGCGCCCGGCCGGGAGGCGCCGCTTGACCGTGGCTGTGGATGCGTCCATGCCGTCATCTCTAGCACAGCGGCGTTCGCTCGTCCTCAGATTTTGTGGAAAAACCGCAAAGAACGGCACGGGTTCCGCGCTTTTTGCTGCCAGTAGCGCCGCTATGCGCTCGAATAATCACGAATGTGCATCGAACTCTTGCGAGACCCGGCAACGAAGCGCATACTCGTGCTGAAAGACGCAAGAACGCGCAGAACGGCGCGAAATGCGGCAGATCTCAACGAGGAGAAACGATGGACAACAGCGGGCGCCGGCGTCGGAACGCCATCAAGCTCGTCGGTGTCGCAGCAGCGGCCACGACCCTCCTGGCGATGGCGGGGTGCTCGTCGAACAGCTCGGGCACGTCCTCCGACGGGAACGTCACGATCGAGTTCGCCCAGTGGTGGGAGCCCGAGCTGGGAGACGGACAGTTCCGCGGGCTCATGGATCAGTTCGAAAAAGAGAACCCGGGCATCAAGGTCGACTTGGTGAGCGGACCCTACGCCTCCACCAAGGAGCAGCTGTTCGCCGGGGCGGCATCGGGCACGATGCCCGACGTCGTCGGCCTCGACGGCGCGTGGGTCAGCGACTTCGCCAAGCAGGGCGTCATTGCCGACCTCTCGAAGCTCATGAGCGACTCCGGCTACGACGAGAGCCAGCTCGCCAGTCAGGTCAAGGTCGACGGCAGCACGTACATGATCCCGGTGGTCAATTTCGTCTACCCCATGTTCACGAACGACGGCCTGCTCGCCCAGGCCGGAGTGTCGGCCCCGCCGTCGACGCGGACCGAGTTCGCCGACGCGGCCAAGAAGATCACGGCCCTCGGCGGCGACGTGTCGGGCTGGGTGCTCCCGTTGTCGCTCGAAGCCCCCAACGGCGTGCAGAACGACGTCATGTCGTGGGTCTGGGCCTCGGGCGGCTCGATGCTCAAGGACGGCCAGCCCGACCTGACCAACAGTGACGTGTCATCGGCCACCGACTTCATCCAGCAGATGTGGGATGACAAGGTCATCGCCCCGGGTTCCTTCACGATGAAGGAGCAGGACAAGGTCGAGGAGTTCACCAACGGTCGCGTCGGCATGATGATCGACTCGCTCGCGCACATCAACCTCATCCGTCAGTCCAACCCGGATCTCACATTCTCGATCTCGGCGATCCCCGCGAAGGACGGGTTCACCGGCGAGCGCGGGATCCCCTACGCCTCGTGGGGCATCGGCGTCGCCGAGAACTCCGAGCACAAGGACGCCGCTTTCAAGCTGGTTCAGTTCCTGATGGGCAAGGACGTCAACAGCGAGCTGTCGACCATGGCCAAGGCCTTCCCGGGCAACACCGAGAGCGTGCCGACCTTCGTCGAAGACGACGCGCTGTTCAAGACCGCCTTCGACATCTACAAGAAGGGCTACCCGGCGAACGAGTTCACCGGTCTGCCCGTCGCAGAGGAACTGATGCGCCAGTTCGGCACGGAGTTCCAGTCGGCGCTCGACGGCCAGGAGTCGATGAGCGACGCCCTCAAGAAGACGCAGGACGAATGGACGTCGGAGTTCTGATCCGACCCCGAACCGGGATGCCGCACCGCCACCGCTCGCGGTGCGGCATCCCGCTCAGCGAAAGCCGCACCTCATGACCATGCGCACCCTCACGCCCCCCGATACCGAGCTGATCGTCACCGGACGGCCCGCCTCGCGCCGCACCCGGCAGCTCCGCAAGGCCGGCGAGGCATACGTCTTCCTCTCACCGACCCTCATCCTTCTCTTCGTCCTGATGATCGTCCCGATCGTCATGGTGATCGGGTACTCCTTCCAGGACAACGTGATCCTGAACAAGAGCCCCGACCTGGTGGGGGCCGACAACTACGTCGCGATCCTCACCGACCCGGGCTTCTGGAAGGCCACCGGCAACACCCTCTTCTTCACCCTCACCAGCGTCGCCGCGCACCTCGTGCTCGGACTGTCGTTCGCCCTGCTGCTGAACAGCCGACTGATCGGCGCCGTCCCCCGGGCGATCTTTCGCGGCCTCTACGTCTTGCCGTGGCTGTTCACGGTGGCCGTGATCGCGGTGCTGTGGCGCATGCTGCTCGCCCCCAACGGCATCGTCAACTTCCTGCTGAACACGAACATCGAGTGGCTCGCCTCGCCGCAGCTCGCTCTCGGCACCGTCACCTTCATCAACATCTGGGCCGGCTACCCCTTCTTCATGGTGAGCCTGCTCGCGGGTCTCCAGGGCATTCCGAGCGATCTGTACGAGGCCGCCACCGTCGACGGCGCCAGCCCCGTCCAACGGTTCTGGAACGTCACCGTTCCGCAGCTGCGCCCGATCATCGTCAGCCTCGTGCTGCTCGACCTGATCTGGACCTCCCAGCAGTTCGCGCTCATCTGGCTGACCACGGGCGGCGGTCCGATCGACGTCACCGAGATGCTCAGCACCTTCACCTACAAGCTCGCGTTCGCGAAGTACGACTTCTCGATGGCCTCCACCTCGGCGGTGCTGGTCCTGGCGATGTCGATGATCGTCGCGGTGCTCTACGTCCGCCACCAGAAGGCGAGGGACTGACCATGGCCCTGACCACCCCCGCGCGCCCGCGCGCCACCCGCACGGCCACGCGCCGTCGCTTCGCCCAAGCCGGCGTGCTCGTCGGCCTGCTCATCGGCGCGGTGTTCGCCGCAGGTCCCGTGCTGTGGATGCTGTCGAGCTCGTTCAAGTCGAACACGCAGATCTTCGAGCTGCCGCCGCGGCTGATCACCGACACGTTCTCGCTCGACGCGTACATCTCGATCTTCACCAACCCCGAGACGGTGCGGTTCTTCATCAACAGCTACGTCGTGGCGGGAGCGGTGACGATCCTCACGCTCCTGGTCGCGATTCAGGCCGCCTACGCGTTCAGCCGCTTCGAGTTCCGGGGCAAGCGGATCGTCAACGTCATCATCGTCAGCGTCCAAGCGGTCCCGCCCATCACGCTGCTCATCCCGTACTTCGGCCTGATGGTCGGGCTCGGCCTCTACAACACCTATCCGGGCCTGATCTTCACGTACATGGTGTTCACGCTGCCCTACGCGATCATCATGATGACCGGGTACTTCAACACGCTCCCGAGGGAGCTCGACGAGGCGGTCCGCGTCGACGGCGCCGGCTCCTTCACGGCCCTGTGGCGCGTGCTCGTGCCGATCTCGATCCCGGGCATCGTCTCGGTGGGCATCTACACGTTCATGATCGCGTGGAACGAGTTCCTCTTCGCCCTGACCCTCACGCGCACCATCGACATGCGCACGGTGCCCATCGGCATCCAGTTGCTCATGGGCCAGCACTCCTACGAGTGGAACCAGATCATGGCGATGAGCATCCTCGGCTCGATCCCGGTGCTGGTGCTCTTCCTCTTCTTCCAACGCTTCTTCATCAGCGGCCTCACGGCCGGCTCGGTGAAGAGCTGACCGCCGCCTACCCAACCCCGAACAAGGAGTCATCCGTGCTTTACACCGGCAAGTCCATCCTCGACGTCGCCAACGCCCACAGCTTCGCCATCCCGGCCTTCAACATCAGCGACTGGGCGATGTTCACCGGGATCATGGACATCAGCGAGGAGAAGAACGCTCCGGTCATCATCGCCATCCACCCCGACGAGGTCTCGCACATCACCACCGACCTGATCCCGGCGATGCACGCCCGCGCGCACCGCTCGAGCGTGCCCGTGGCCATCCACTGGGACCACGGCGGAACGTACGAGCAGATCATCACCGCGATCAAGGCCGGCTTCACCTCGGTCATGATCGACGCCTCGCTCGAGCCGTTCGAGCAGAACGTGGCGCTCACCCGCAAGGTCGTCGAGGCCGCCCACGCCGTGGGCGTGCAGGTCGAGGGGGAGCTCGGAACCATCGGCGCGAACGACAGCTACGGAGAGTCGGGCGCGGCCGAGATCATCTACACCAACGTCGACGATGCGGTGCGCTTCGTCGAGCAGACCGGGGTCGACAGCCTCGCCATCGCCATCGGCACCTCGCACGGGCTCTACCCGGCCGAGAAGAACCCCGAGCTGCGCCACGACCTGCTCGAGCAGATCAAGGCGGCCGTCGGCATCCCGCTCGTGCTGCACGGCGGCTCGAGCAACCCCGATGCCGAGCTCGCCCGCGCGGTGTCGCTCGGCATCAACAAGATCAACATCTCGAGCGACATCAAGGTGGCGTACCACGACCGTATGCGCGAGGTACTCGGCACCGATCGCCGTCTGCGCGAGCCCAACGCCATCCAGCCCGAGTGCATCGCGGCGATGAAGGTCACGGCCGCTGAGAAGATCGACCTGTTCGGCGCCGCCGGCAAGGCCGACCTCTACTGATCGGACGGTGATCGACGTCATGGCGGAAGACCTCGTCCTCGGACTCGGCGGCACCGTCGACTACGAGATCCGGTGGGATGCCGAGGTGCTCACGGCCCTGGCTGCGCAGCACGGCATCCGTCTCGACGAGTTGACCACCACGACGCCGATCATCGACGAGCGCGCGCTCGTCGTCACGGTGCTCGCCTTCCTCGCCACGGGCGGGGGAGGCGAGCGCTTCGTGCTGTCATCGGAGATCGTCGAGACCTTCGCGGCGCACTTCGACAAGACGATCACGCTCGGCGGAACCGGGGTGCGGGCGGGCATCGCCCTCGATCGCATCGGCGTGCCCACCGTGCAGCACCTCGTGAGCATCGACGACAACGTGAGGCGCCTGCTTCCGGCCTCGATGAGCATCGTCTCGTCGGCCACGCGAGACACCCTCGATCCGCACCTCATCGTGCAGTATCCCGCGGGCGCCACGGTGCGCCTCGTCGACGGGGCGGTGACGGCGCCGGCGTCGAACCGCCTGATCTTCGCCAACGACGCCCCCAACCGCGAGATGGCTATCGCCCCCGATCTGGGCGACGCCCTCGAGGGGGCTGCGGCGTTCCTCGTCTCGGGGTTCAACACGATGCAGGATGCCGACCTGCTCGAGGCCCGGCTCGACGATCTCGTCTCGGCGATGAGACGCCTGCCCGCCGAGGCTCTCGTCTACTACGAGGACGCGGGCTTCTACCACCGCGAGCTCGCCGCCCGGGTGCGCGCGCGGCTCCTCGAGCGCATCGACGTGTACGGCATGAACGAGGACGAGCTGCAGGAGTACCTGGGGCGACCCGTTGACCTGCTCTCGCCCGACGACGTCGTCGCCGCCCTCGCCGAGGTGCACGCGCTCATCCCGGCGCGGACGCTGGTCGTGCACACGACCTTCTGGGCGATCGCGGTCGGTCCCTCGGCGGCCCGGCACGCGGCGGGACTCGAGAGCGCCGTGCGCACCGCCGCGACGCGCTACCGCCTCGGCGACTCCTGTACCGCCGCCGATCTCGAGGTCACCGCCCGGTCGCTCCGTCACGCGGGCGGTGCGGCGGTCGTCGAAGCCGCGCGGCAGCGCAGCGGAGCGGTCGGGGTCGCGGCCTACGTCGTCGACACCGCGCAGCCCACCACGATCGGTCTCGGAGACACCTTCGTCGGCGGCTTCCTCGCCGCGGTGCCCGCGGCTGCGCGCCGTGCGACAGCCGTCGCCCTCGACCGCGCGCTGGATGCGGTGACCGGGCGCGTGGATTGATCCAGACGCAGATTCCCGTCACCGCGCCGCGGTGTCGGCATCCGGATCCGAGAACGGTCCGCATGCCGCGATGACGCGGCGCAGACTCACGGCGGCCTCCCACGCGTCGAGAGGTTCGTCCTGCGCGTCGAGGGAGCGCAGGCTCTCGGTGTAGCGGGTCAGGGCGGTCTCCGCGGCGCGCAATTCGCCGTCCGTGGCCTGCGGCTCGGGCGGCGTGGTGGCCAGGCGGGACACCCTCTCGATCGCATCGGCGAGGAGGCGTCGCGCGTCGCCCGGCAGGCGGGTGTCGACGTCGGGGCCCGCGGTGAGCCGCGCCAGAGCGGCGGCGAGCTCGCGGGTCGCGTCGGCCGTGCCCGTCAAGGCGTCGAGTCGTCGCCGACCCAGGTCGCGCGGCGTCTTCAACCGTCGCCCGCGCGGGTTGTAGCGGCGACTCTCGTCGGCGAGATCGACCTCCTCCCGCACCTCGACGAGGGTCCCCTCCAGGTCGGCGGCGGCCCGGTCCGCGGCCTCGGGGTCGAAGGAACGTCCCGCGAGCGACGACGACATGGCACGGAGGACGTCGCCGAGCGCGTCCCGAAGCCGGCTCAGCCGGTCGTCGGCCTTCTTGACGCGCAGCGGCGGGACCACGACGAGGTTGACCACGACGCCGACCACGACACCGAAAGCCATCGTCACCAGGTACGACACCGAGTATCCGTCGGGATCGGCGCCGCCGAGCAGTAGGACGAAGAGACCGGCGATCGCCACCCAGTCCCGCCCGACGCCGAGGGCCCGCACGCCCGCGAGCAAGACTCCGATCAAGATGACGAGGGCGACGGCGACGATACGGGGTATACCCGTGCCCACGACGGCGAGGCTGCCCAGTCCTAACCCGATGCCGAGTGCGAGACCGATCACGGCCTGCGCGCCGCTCGACGCGGAACGCGCGACCGTCGGATACATGCTCACGAGCACCCCGAGCGGGGCGTAGTACGAGTACTCGCTCTGCGCGAAGGGCACGAGAGGGGCGAGGTACCAGGCGAGAGCGGCGGCCGCGGCCGTCTTGGCGGCGAGCAGCAGGCGATCGGCGGTGACCGCGTCGGACCACCATCGGCGCGGGTCGAGGGAGGCGGGAACGGTCATGAGCGGGTGGTGCGCGGGCGAGTCGACACCCCTCCATGCTCCGCGTCGGCCTCGCCGCCGTCGCGGGGGTTGCCCCGGGGGAATCCCCGGGTTAGTGCCGTCTCAGCGGCCCGGACGGTAGGCGTCCCACAGCACGCGGGCATGACGCGCTTTCGCCCGCTCGACGCCGTCGTCGTCGTGGCGTGCCGCGCTGATCCACTCCGCCAGACGACTGAACACGGCGCCGAGCACCATTCGCAGGTCGGAGTGCGCGGCGGGCGGCACGGCGGCCTCGGCCGCCGGCATCCGTCCTTTCGGGGGAAGCTCGTCGTCGGCGTGCCGGAGGGCGAGACGCGCCACCCCGACGGCGTGGCTGTTCACGACGCAGTGCGCGGCTCCCTCGATCTCCCACCGTCGGGCGCGATGCGCGCGGGCGACGAGGCGGGAGTGCAGGCGGCGCGGCGACGGGCGGTCGAACTCGCCGCGGATGAGCAGCAGAGTCGCCCGGCCCTCGCCGATGCGGTCGGAGATGCGGTAGCGCAACATGTGGGGCAGGGCTTCGAAGAAGTAGAGGAAACCGCACAGGAGATACGCCGAGACCGCCAGGAGCGCGATGTGCAGCGACTCCCGCACCGTCGACTGGACGAATCGCACGCCCTGGATGATCGCAGAGGACTCCGCTTCGTCGACGACGGGGCTCACCAGCACCGCGTGCGAGAGTTCGGGACGCCGCGCCAGAATCTCGGTGACCACCTGCGTCCCCATCGAGTGTCCGATGAGTACCGGATTCTCGAGACCGTAGTGGTCGAGCACTCCCTCGACCTGGTCGGCGAAATACGCGGCGGTGGGGGATTCCCCGGATGCCGGGACCCCGCCGAAACCCGGGAGATCGAGGGCGTAGACCTCGCCCTTCTCGGCGAGCAGCGGTGCGAGGAATTCGAAGTAGGTCGACGCGACGCCGATACCGGCGATGAGGACGAACGGGCGCCCGGTCCCCGAGCCCGTCGAGACACGCGTCACCCGGGTCTGTGAGGGCCCCCGGCGGAGCGTGTCGACCTCGACGTCGGCGGGTCGCGAGTCTTCGGGCATCCGACCAGAATGCCCTACCCGGCTGAGCGTCCTGTCAATCCCGGCCCCGGTGTCGTCGGCCCCGCCTAGCCTTCCTGCATGAGCGATACCTCCCGCGAAGAAGAGACCCTGGGTGCCGTCCGCGAGGGCGACAACCCCGCCGAGAAGGACCCGTCCGACTGGGTGACCGGCGACGAGCCCATGACCGCCCCGCAACGCAGTTACCTCGACACCCTCGCCCGTGAAGCCGGCGAGGAGATCCCCGCCGACCTGACGAAGGCGGAGGCGTCGGAGCAGATCGATCGCCTGCAGAACGAGACCGGTCGCTCCACCGAGTGACCCTCGAGGCGTCCCGGGTCCTGCTCGTCAGGACGCGCGGGGCGCCTCTTCGTCTGCCGACATGTTGTCGATGTCCTGCTTCTCACCGCGAGCGATGTCGTCGAGGAAGTCGGCGACGATCCGCCGTTCGGCGGGGCCGAGCCGCCCGGCGGCCGCGGCGGCCGACGCGCTGCGCACCGACAGCACGCGGCGGGCGGGCGAGTCGGCGGGAATCGTCTCGCGGACGACGATAGAGCGTCGATCACCCGGGTACGGCTCTCGTTCCACCCACCCCGCGTCGGCGAGGCGGTCGATCAGCGCCGTCGTGGCCGCCGACGAGATGCTCAGCATCGAGGCGAGGATGCGGGGGGTGACAGGCTCGTCGTCGGCGGAGCGCTGGAGGAGGAAGCGCAGCACCTTCGCGTCGTTCGGGCCGATGCCCAGGGAGTGCAGCGCCGCGCGCTCGGAGGCGACACCGGAATCGGTGAGGTCGTTGAGAGCCTTGACGACGTCGTCGGCGGAAGCCGCGTCTTTCATCTCTCCTCCTCGCGTTCCTCGGTGAGCTACTGTCTTTCACGCCAATCAAGTAGATAGCCGTTCTAGTTAGATGCTACCTGTCCTTCCCGTGCACCGGCAGGGGGCTGGACGCGGAGCCTGACATAGGATGCCCTGGTGGAAACAGGGTCCGAGTCGCGCTACTGGTACGGCGCGAGCGAAGAGGATCGCCGCCGTCGAGCGGTCGAAGTCCTTCAAGCCTTCCGCGTGTACCGCGCCGCCGAGGTCGCGATGCGGCGTCGCACGCGCGAGTCGATGTCCATGGGCGAGAACGAGCTGCTGGTGCTGCGCTACCTCATCAAAGCGGCGGGGCAGCAGCGTCAGGTCTCGCCGAGCGAGCTCACCCGTTACCTCGGGGTGTCCACGGCATCCACGACCGCAATCGTGGACCGCCTCGAGAAGACCGGTCACGTCACCCGCGTGCCGCACCCGACCGATCGTCGGAGCATCTACATCGTGGCCACGGCTGCGAGCGACGAAGAAGTGCGCGCGACTCTCGGGTCGATGCACACGCGCATGATGGCGGCGGTCGTCGATATGACCCCCGAAGAGAGCGCTGCGGTGATCGCGTGCCTCGGTCGGCTCCAGGATGCCGTCGACCAGGTCGACCCGCACCCGGTCGACGCCGAAGCCGCGCACTGACCACGCGCCGAGCTCGCCCGCGCTCTCCGTCGGGACGGCCGAGCACGCAGGTCGGGCGTGAGAGCATGGGGGCCATGGATGAGAGCGCAAGCAACGCGGTTTCCCCCGCTACCGGCGCCGACCTCGTCCATCAGGTGGACGGAATCGAGGTCGCCTCTTTCCGCGCCGTCATCGCCCGGCTGAGGACCGACTATCCGCTCGAGGATCCGTCGCGGATCGAAGCCGTCGTGCTGCGCGAATGGGAGGCCTTCTCGGCGGGGCGACCCCTGGTCGTGCCCACCGCCGTCGAAGAGGGGGCTCGCGAGATCCTGGGCCTCCCGCGGGACTGATTCAGGAGCCGCGGGGCTCCGGCTCGTCCACCAACAGCAGGCCGCCCGACGAGTTCGCCGAGGTGGCCAGCGCTTCGATCCACGCGCGACTGAGCAGCGCGGGTTCGGGCTCGTCGAAGACGAACCGCAGCGGAATCGAGGGGTGCAGCCACACGGTGCTGCGCCCCACCTCCTGGGCGGGTCCGTGCGTCCACGACAAGGTGAAGCTCTCGCCGCGGCGGAGCTTGGTTGCGATGACGACCTTGACGTGAGCCAGAGCGCGATCCTCGATCTCGATCGGCGTGGCGACGTCGCCGTAGTAGAGCGTTCCCACACGGGTACGTTAGTCGGGCCCCGAGACGCCCCCCGGCGGGGTTGATTCGCGCGACGCGACGTGGCATCCCGGAAAGCGGCTGACGGTGCGTTCCTCGGATAGGCTCGGTCGCATGGGCAGATTCATCTACGACACCGTTGCCAATGCGGTCGACATCGATGACCGCACGCTTGCGCACTTGCGCATCGTCGTGATGAACAAGCTTCGGCGCTCCGAGTCGTTCATGTTCGACGTCGAGGTCGGCGACGGCAGCGGTCGCCGCAGCTTCTGGATGCACCCCTCGGTGCCGATCCAGTTCCACTTCTACGGCAGCCGCCAGCCCCGCATCAACCGCGTCTGGGTCGAAGACCTCATGCTCGCGGCCTCGGGCCCCAACGGCCTGGCGATCACGCCCGAGCCCAGCGAAGACGCCCTCGTCGAAGAGGGCTGAGCGCTAGCTCTTCTCCGTCTGCTCCGCCGGGGTGATGTCCTCGGGCACGAGCATGATGCCGCCCGAGGAGTTCGCCGAATCGGCCAGCCGCTCGATCCACTCGCGGCTCAGCGTCGTCGGCTCGCTGTCGTCGAAGACGAAGCGCAGCGGGATGGCGGGGTGCAGCCAGAGCGTGCTGCGACCGCGTTCCTCGTCGTCGCGGTGCCGCCACGACAGCGTGAAGCTCTCGCCGCGGCGCAGCTTGGTCGAGATGACGACTTTCAGGTGAGCCAGGGCGCGGTCTTCGATGTGCACCGTCGTGCCGCTGCCGCCGTAGTGAATGGTCCCCATGCGGCCCACGATACGCCAGGGGGCGTCGCAGGTACGCGGCGGGATGCCAGGTGTCAAGACGGCCGGGCGTGGCGGCGGCTCCTGGCACAGTAGGGGTTGTTGCACGGAAGGAGGGCGCCGTGACAAATCCCCCTATGCCTCGGAACCCCGAATCGGGGAACGACCCGGACGATCTACCCGAGGTGTTCCACGGCTTGATCGGCATCGACGTCGTCGACGGCGAGTTGCTGCCGCGTGCCGGCGGCATCGAACCCCGCCGGAGCTGACGCTCCCAGCGACCTCGTAGTCGTGTTCGCTAGCGTCGACCGCATGTCGGACCCGCTGGACGAACAGCAGATCACCGTCTCGAGTGCGGACCTGCGGGCGATGCGCGACGAGTTCCAGCGGTTCCTGATGGAGTACCGCTTCGGGCTCGCCGAGGTCGAGACGAAGATCTCGATCCTGCGCGAAGAGTTCCAGGAGATGCACGCGTACAACCCCATCGAGCACGTCTCGAGTCGCGTGAAGTCGCCGGACAGTCTGGTCGACAAGGTGCGGCGCAAGGGCATCGAGACCGACTTCGACTCCATTCGCGCGTCGATCACCGACATCGCCGGCATCCGCGTGACCTGCAGCTTCATCGACGACGCGTATCGACTCTCGAAGCTGCTCACGCGGCAGGACGACATCACCGTCCGCGACGTCAAGGACTACATCGCGAATCCCAAGCCCAACGGGTACAAGAGTTTGCACGTGATCGTGGAGGTGCCCGTCTTCCTCTCGACCGGCCGCGTGGACGTTCCCGTCGAGGTGCAGTTCCGGACGATCGCCATGGACTTCTGGGCGAGTCTCGAGCACAAGATCTATTACAAGTACGACCGGCTGGTTCCCGACGACCTTCTCGCCGAGCTGAAGAACGCCGCCGATACCGCGGCCGAGCTCGACACGAGGATGGAGCGCCTGCACCGCGAGATCCGCGGCGCGCACCCCGGGGTGGTCTCGCTCTGACGAGGGCGACACAATGGACCGATGAGCGACGACGACGCCCGCCTGGACGAGGTCGCCGCCGAACTTCTCGCTCTTCCGCCCGCGAGGTTCACTGCCGCCCGCAATGACCGCGCCGCCGAGGGCGGGGTGCTGGGGCGGAGGATCGCCAAGCTGCGCAAGCCCACGGTCGCCGCGTGGGCGGTCAACCTGCTCGTACGCGACGGTCAGCTCGGCGAGGCCGTGGAGCTGTCCCGCGCTCTGCACGAAGCTCAGGACGACCTGGATGCCGCGGAGCTCGGGCGACTGGGGCGGCAGCGTCGACAGCTGGTCGCCGCCCTCGCCCGCCGCGCGGGTGAGCTCGCCGCCGAGGCCGGGACCCCCCTGAGTGCGGCGATGTCGGATGCCGTCGAGAAGACCGTGAACGCCGCGGTGGTCGACGAAACGGTCGCGGCGGCCGTGCTGACGGGGCGTTTGACCTCGGCGATCGACCTCGCCGAGACGGGCGACGGAACGCTCGCGGAGGCGGTGGCCGGCTCCGTTCCCGCGGCCGTCCCACAGGCTGCCGCCGCGCGCGACGACCTCGCCGCGCGTCGCGCGCGGAAGGCCGCGGAACGGGCCGTCCGTGAGGCGGAGCGGGCCAGAGCCGACGCCGAGCGCGAGAGCACCGCCGCCGGGCGGCGTGTGGATACAGCGGCGGAACGGGCCGCCCGGGCTCGAGAGCGCGTGGACGGCCTGCGAGCCGATCTCGCGCGCGCCGAGAAAGAGGCGGCCGCGGCCGACGAGGTGCTGACGCAGCGCCAGGATGAGCTAACTCGTGCTCGCGAGTCCGTGCGTGCGGCGTCGGAAGCCGTCGAGCGCGCCGAAGCCGCTCGTGACGAAGGAACGGATCGATGAGCGACTCACCCCTCTCCGCAGTACTCGACGAGGCGCGCGCGCGTTTGTCCGGGGCGCCGCGAGAGCGTCTCGGCGAACTGCAGGAGGGGCGCCGGCTGCTCGGCATCCCTCGTTCGGCCCGTATCGCGCCGCGCGGCACGGCCTGGCATCTCGGAGTCCTGCTGCTGACCGATGACGCTCTGCTGGCGACCGGCGACATCGTGCGCTCGCGTGCGGAAGTGCGTCGCGGGTTCGCCGCCGAATCGCAACGCCGTCGCGCCGAACTCGCCGCCGCTGCCGCACGGGGAGGAGTCCCCGAGGGCGAGACGGTCCACATCGAGTGGCGCACCATCGATCCGGACGCGGTGGGGGAGTCGTCCACCCCCGTGGCGATCCGCGGAGGCGAGCCCCTCGTGCGGTGGAGCGCCGCCGGAGGGCTCATGCCCCTTGACCGGTATCTCGCGGAACGCGTCGAGCTGCTGCGGCATCCGCCCGAACGCGCATAGAGACCCGCGCGCATAGTCGGGGGCGGGGTGGGTGTCAACTGCCGTGACCACGGAGGTTCGCGGAAACGACGCTGGTCTATCGTGAGCGACGTGCAGCAGGTATGGCCAGGATCCAGTTATCCCCTCGGGGCCACTTACGACGGTAACGGGACGAACTTCGCCCTGTTCAGTGAAGGAGCAGAGAAGGTCGAGCTCTGCCTCTTCGAGGAAGACGGAACGGAGACGTGCTTCGAGCTGATCGACGTCGACGCGTTCGTCTGGCACGCCTACCTCCCCAACATCCAGCCGGGGCAGCGCTACGGCTACCGCGTGCACGGGGAGTACGACCCCGCGAACGGCAAGCGCTTCAACCCCGCGAAGCTGCTCCTCGACCCGTACGCGAAGGCCGTCGAGGGCCAGGTCGACTGGGGGCAGGCGGTCTTCAGCTACGAGTTCGGCGACCCCGACTCGTTCAACGACGAGGACTCCGCCGCCCACATGATGAAGGGCGTCGTCATCAACCCGTTCTTCGACTGGTCGGGCGACCGCCAGCCGAAGATCCCCTACGCCGAGTCGTTCATCTACGAGGCCCACGTGCGCGGCCTCACCCAGTTGCACCCCGACGTGCCCGAGGAGCTGCGCGGCACCTACGCCGGCATCGCCCACCCCGCCGTCATCGAGCACCTCCAGAAGCTCGGCATCACCGCGATCGAGCTCATGCCGGTGCACCAGTTCGTCAACGACTCCACCCTCGAAGAGAAGGGGCTGTCGAACTACTGGGGCTACAACACCATCGCGTTCCTCGCCCCGCAGAACACATACTCCTCGACCGGCGACCACGGTCAGCAGGTGCAGGAGTTCAAGGCCATGGTCAAGGCTCTGCACGCCGCCGGCATCGAGGTCATCCTCGACGTGGTCTACAACCACACCGCCGAGGGCAACCACATGGGCCCGACCCTGTCGATGCGCGGCATCGACAACGAGGCCTACTACCGCCTCGAAGACGACGACAAGCGGTACTACACCGACTACACCGGCACCGGCAACAGCATGAACGTGGGCAACCCCCACACGCTGCAGCTGATCATGGACTCGCTGCGCTACTGGGTGCTCGAGATGCACGTCGACGGCTTCCGCTTCGACCTCGCCTCGACCCTCGCGCGCGAGTTCTACGAGGTCGACCGTCTCGCGGCCTTCTTCGAGCTCGTGCAGCAGGACCCGATCGTCTCGCAGGTCAAGCTCATCGCCGAGCCGTGGGACGTGGGCCCCGGCGGCTACCAGGTCGGCAACTTCCCGCCCCAGTGGACCGAGTGGAACGGCAAGTACCGCGACACCGTCCGCGACTTCTGGCGTGGCGAGCCGCAGGCCCTGGGCGAGTTCGCCTCGCGCCTCACCGGCTCGGCCGACCTGTACGAGCACTCCGGTCGTTTCCCCGTGGCATCCATCAACTTCGTCACCGCCCACGACGGCTTCACGCTGCGCGACCTCGTGTCGTACAACGAGAAGCACAACGACGCCAACGGCGAGGACAACAACGACGGCGAATCGCACAACCGCTCGAGCAACATGGGCGTCGAAGGTCCCACCGACGACCCCGAGGTGCTGAAGCGCCGGGCCCAGCAGCAGCGCAACTTCATCGCGACGCTGCTGCTCAGCCAGGGCGTGCCGATGCTGCTGCACGGCGACGAGCTCGGTCGCACGCAGGGCGGCAACAACAACGGCTACGCCCAGGACAACGAGATCACCTGGGTGGACTGGTCGAACATCGACGCCCCGCTCATCGAGTTCACCGCGGCCCTCGCCCGTCTGCGCAAGCAGCACCCCACCTTCCGTCGCAGCCGCTTCTTCGACGGCCGCCCCGTGAAGATGGAGGAGGGTGCGCCGATCCCCGACGTGGTGTGGACGCGGCCCGACGGCTCGCTCATGCAGCCCGAGGACTGGGACAACGGCTTCGGCCTCGCCGTGGGGGTCTTCCTCAACGGTCAAGGCATCCGCGAGCGCGACCGCCGCGGAGAGTCGATCAGCGACGACCACTTCCTCGTGCTGTTCAACGCGGGCGACGACAAGGTCGACTTCCAGCTGCCCGACTTCGAGTACGCCCCCAAGTGGGACGCCTACGTCGACACCGCGGGGGAGCGCGCCAACACCGAGCCGCTCAACCCCGGCGAGACGCTGCCGCTCGAGCCGAAGTCGCTGATCGTCCTGCGCGAGCACCACCTGCCCGAGCCCGAGATCGACCACTCGGTCGCGGCCTCGCTCACGGCGCAGATCCAGACCATCGGCACCGACGACCTGCCCGGCCAGGCGCCCAAGCCGGAGCTGTGACCGAGATGCGGCATCCGCTTTCGTCCTACCGCCTGCAGATCCGCGAATCGTTCACCCTCGACGATGCCGCCGAGGTCACGGACTATCTCCGTGACCTCGGGGTCTCGTGGGCGTACCTCTCGCCGATCCTCGAGGCCACCCCGGGCTCCGACCACGGCTACGACGTCGTCGACGTCACCCGCGTCGACCCCGCCCGCGGCGGTGCCGAGGGTCTCTCGCGCTTCGTCGAGGCGGCGCGCGCGAAGGATCTCGGCATCCTGATCGACATCGTGCCCAACCACATGGGCGTCTCCGAGCCGCGCGCGAACGCGTGGTGGTGGGACGTTCTGCGCCAGGGGCGCGCCTCGGCGCACGCCGACGCGTTCGACATCGACTGGGAGTTCGGCGGCGGCAAGGTGCGCGTCCCCGTGCTCGGCGATCACCTCGACGCGGTGATCGATGAGATCTCGTACGACCCGACGCCGGCCGACGACGCCCCCGACGGGCTGATCCGCTACTACGACCACGAGTTTCCGGTCGCCCCGGGAACGGGGTCGTCGGACATCAGCATCCGGGCTCTGCTCGATGCGCAGAACTTCGAGCTGCGCTTCTGGCAGGACGAAGCGGCCGACCTCAACTACCGCCGCTTCTTCGCCGTGACGACGCTCGCGGGCGTGCGCGTCGAGCGGCCCGAGGTGTTCGAGGCGACCCACGCCGAGATCCTGCGCTGGGTGCGCGAGGGTCTGGCCGACGGCCTGCGCGTGGATCACCCGGACGGGCTCGTCGACCCCGGCGGGTACCTCGACCGCCTCTCGGCAGCCCTGAGGGACGCGAGTGACGACGAGGTCGGCTACGTGCTCGGCGAGAAGATCCTCGAGCACGGCGAAGCCCTGCCCTCGTGGTGGAAGACCGCCGGCACGACCGGATACGACGCGCTCGCCGAGATCGACCGCGTGCTCACCGATCCCGCGGGCGAGGTGCCGCTCGACGCCCTCGATGCGCGACTGCGCACCGAGAGCGACCTGCCCGCCCTGACCGGCTGGCACGACCTCATCCACGACACCAAGCGCAAGATCGCCGACTCCATCCAGGTGTCAGAGATCCGCCGCATCGTGCGCGGCCTTCCCGAGGCGCTGCGGACGGAGTTCGAGGCCGAGGTGCTGCAGGACGCCCTCGCCGAGATCCTCGCGTGCTTCCCCGTCTACCGGTCCTACCTCCCCGCGGGCCGCGCGCACCTCGACGCCGCCGCGGGCGAGGCGGAGATCCGCCGCCCCGAGCTCGACGACGTGATCGAGAAGCTCGTGCCGGCGCTCTCCGACACCGACCTCGAGATCGCGTGGCGATTCCAGCAGACGACCGGGCCCGTGATGGCGAAGGGCGTCGAAGACACGGCGTTCTACCGCTACACGCGCCTCGGTTCGCTCACCGAGGTGGGCGGCGATCCGGGTCAGTTCGCGCTCGACGTGCACGGCTTCCACACCGCGCAGGCGCTGCGCCACGCGTCGTGGCCGACCGCGATGACGACCCTCTCGACGCACGACACCAAGCGTGGCGAGGACACGCGTGCGCGCATCGCCGTGCTCGCCGAGATCCCCGAGAAGTGGGCCGCGCGGCTCGAGGAGTTCCGCGGCATCGCCTCGACCGGGCACGGTCCCTTCGACGCCCTGCTGTGGCAGGCCATCGTCGGGGCGTGGCCGGCATCGGCCTCCACCCCCGAAGGTCTCAAGGACTACCGCGAACGCCTGCACGCCTACGCCGAGAAGGCCGCGCGCGAGGCGTCGGAGGTCACCGGCTGGTGGGAGCAGGACGAGGCCTTCGAAGAGCGCATGCACGCGCTGGTCGATGCGGCCACCGGTCCCGCCGCCGAGCGCGTGCGCGCGTTCGTCGACGAGATCTCGGCCGACGGCTGGTCGAACGGCCTCTCGGCCAAGCTGCTGCAGATCATGGGCCCGGGCGTCCCCGACGTCTACCAGGGCTCGGAGCTGTGGGAGCAGTCGCTGGTCGACCCCGACAACCGTCGCCCGGTCGACTTCGCCGAGCGTCGACGTCTGCTCGCCTCGATCGACGGGACGGATGCCGTGCGCCCGCCCATCGACGGGACCGGGGCCGCGAAGCTGCTCGTGACCTCTCGCGCGCTCCGGGTGCGGAACGATGTGCCGCTCGACGTCTACCGTCCGCTCGAGGCCGCCGGCGTGGCATCCGATCACGTCGTCGCGTTCGATCGCGGCGGGGTGTTCGCGGTCGCGACGCGTCTGCCCCACGGATTGCGCACCGCGGGCGGCTGGCGCGACACGGTGCTGCTGCTGCCCGACACGCTGGTCATCGACGCGCTCACGGGCAAGCAGTACCAGGGCGGTCCGACCCGCCTGGCCGACCTGCTCGCGACCTACCCGGTCGCTCTGTTGATCTCCTGACCCGTCCCTCGCGTGAGTCGCCAGGATTTGTCGCCTCACGCGCCTCCGAAGCGACAATTCTTGGCACCTCACGCGAAGGAAGAACCCACATGAGCATCGACGTCTGGGCACCCAAGGCCGACCGAGTGCGACTGCGCCGACTCGACGACAGCGGCGACACCGTCGTCGAAGACGTGGAGATGTCGGCGAATGCCGGCGGGTGGTGGACCGCTCCGGTCGATCTCTCCGACGGGGAGCGCTACGGCTTCGTGCTCGGCGACGGAGACGACCTTCGTCCTGACCCGCGCTCGCGGCGCCAGCCCGGCGGCGTGCACGAGGCGTCGGCGTGGTTCGACCCCTCGGTCTACGCGTGGAACGACGCCGCCTGGACGGGCAAGCAGCTCGCGGGCGGACTGATCTACGAGCTGCACCTCGGCACCTTCACCCCCGAAGGGACCCTGGATGCCGCGATCGGCCGCCTCGACCACCTCGTCGACCTGGGCGTGACCCACGTCGAGCTGCTCCCGGTGAACGGCTTCAACGGCACCTGGAACTGGGGCTACGACGGGGTGCTCTGGTACACCGTGCACGAGGCCTACGGCGGGCCCGAGGCCTACCAGCGCTTCGTCGACGCGGCGCACGCCGCGGGTCTGGCCGTGATCCAGGACGTCGTCTACAACCACCTCGGCCCCTCGGGCAACTACCTGCCCCTCTTCGGCGAGTACCTCCGCGAGGGCAGCCGCAACACCTGGGGCGACTCGGTCAACCTTGACGAAGACGCGGTGCGCGCCTACATCGTCGAGAACGCGCTGATGTGGATGAGCGACTACCACGTCGACGGTCTGCGCCTCGATGCGGTGCACGCGCTGCTCGACCACCGCGACCCGCACGTGCTGCAGGAGATCGCCGAGCGCACCGACGCCCTGTCGGCGCACCGCGGCGTGCCGCTCACGACCATCGCCGAGAGCGACATGAACGACCCGAAGCTGATCCTCCCGCGTGAGGCCGGCGGCTACGGACTCACCGCGCAGTGGTCGGATGACTGGCACCACACCGCCCACGTCGCCCTGACCGGAGAGGCGATCGGGTACTACGAGGACTTCGCCGACCTCGACGCGTTCCGCAAGGTCAGCGAGGGCGGCTTCTTCCACGACGGCACCTACTCGAGCTTCCGCGAGGAGAAGCACGGCAAACCGATCCCGGAGGACGTGCCGAACTGGCGTCTGGTGACCTTCGCACAGGACCACGACCAGATCGGCAACCGCGCCGCCGGCGACCGCCTCTCGCAGACGCTCGGTTACGACCGTCTCGCCGCGGCCGCCGTGCTCACGCTGACGGCCCCCGGCACGCCGATGCTGTTCATGGGCGAGGAGTGGGGCGCCACCACGCCGTGGCAGTTCTTCACCTCGCACCCCGAGCCCGAGCTCGGCAAGGCCACCGCCGAGGGGCGCATCGCCGAGTTCGAGAAGATGGGCTGGGACGAGTCGACCGTGCCCGACCCGCAGGACCCCTCGACCTTCGAGAACTCGAAGCTCGACTGGGACGAGGTCGGAGAGGGCGACCACGCGCAGCTGCTCGGCCTGTACCGCGAGCTCGCGAAGATCCGCCGCGAGCGCCCCGAGCTCACCGACCCCTCGCGCGAGGATCTGTCGGCGGCAGCCCGTGAGGCCGACGGTGGGCGCGTGTACGAGCTACGTCGCGGAGACCTCCTTGTCGTGGTGAACCTGTCGGATGCCGAGGCCTCGGCCTCCGCGGCATCCGGGGCCCGTGTGCTTTTGGCCACCGCCGAGGGGGTCGTGCTCGACGGGACCACGCTGACCGTGCCCGCCGGCGCGAGTGCGATCGTGGCGCCGGCTCTCTGACCCCCGGTCGACGGCCCTGTCCCCTCGAGGGGCGGGGCCGTCGGCGTGCGCGGGTCAGTCGCTGAGCGAGATGCGGCCCATCGCGGCCTGGATCGCCACCGCCGCGGCTCCTCGCGCCCAGGCGGAGAATCCCGAGCGGTCCACGTGGATCGAGACGGCGGATGCCGAGCCCTCGCGGCCGCGCGCGAGAGACGCCTCGACCCGGTCGCGCACCAGATCGAACGCCTCGACGCCCTCGCCCGCGAGGACGATGTCGGACTGCAGCGACAGGTTGGCGGCGAGGGCGCACAGGGTTCCGAGGGCGTCGCCCGCGGCATCCATGACGGTGCGTGCGGCGGGGTCGTCGGCGCGGGCGAGCGAGAGGGAGTCGTCGTACGAGACGGAACGGCGGAGTGCCTGGGACACCTGCGAACTGATCGCGGTGGTCGTCAGCAGGGCGGCGGCGCAGCCACGGTGCCCCTCGGGGCAGGGGGGTCCGTCCGCGACGAGCGGGAGGTGGCCGACGGTGCCGACCCCGGCATCGGGCGTGCGCACGGTGCGCCCGTCGATGACGAGGCCGAAGCCCACCCCCGCGCCGACGGTCACGATCGCGAAGCCCGGCAGGGCGCGGCCCACCCCGAACCAGCGCTCGGCCTCGGCGAGGGCGACCACGTCGTTCTCGAGGGCGACCGGCACGTCGAGGCGCGCCGCGAGCGCGTCGGCGAAGGCGACGTCGCGCCAGCCGAGGAAGGGGGCGTTGACGGCGATCCCGTCGCGCACGGCACCGCCCAGGCTCACGCCGACCCCGCGGACATCGCGTAGCCCCAGGGCGCCGACCACGGCGACGATCTCGTCGATCACGTGCTCGGGCGTCGAGCCCGTCAGGCGACGGTCCGCGCGCTCGCACACCTCGGCACGGATGTCGGTGGCGGCGAGGTAGAGGTGGTCGCCCGTGAGTTTGACGCCGACGAACGTGCCCGCGGTGGGCGAGATGTCGAGGGGTCGCGAGGGGCGACCGACCGAGCCGTCCACCTCGTCGTCGAGTTCGATCAGGATGCCGGCGTCCACCAGGGGGCGGGTCAAGCGGGTGAGGCTCGGCGGCGACAGGTGCAGGCGCGCGGCGAGGGCGCGGCGCGAGACGGGGCCGTGGATCAGTACGGCGCGGGCGACGGCGGCCTCGCTCTCGGTGAGCATCTCGCCCCTCCCGCTCTCCCGCGGCAGGCGGGCATTTGTTCCGTGGTAGAAATAATGCCATGTCGCACACCGTCGTCGCCCTCGAGACCGCTTCGGCGGCGCACCTCCGCGCCGGAGGCACCAGCGTCGTCGTCGACCTCACCGCGCAGCCCGCGCCCGCCATCATCCATTGGGGGCCCGACCTCGGCGCCCTCGATGACGAGAGGCTTTCGTCGATGGCCGTTGCGGCGCGTCCGCAACGCGTGTCGGGGGGCATCGACCAGACGCCCCGCCTCACGATCGTGCCGACGGCCGCGGCTGGCTGGCCCGGCGCTCCCGGATACGAGGGAGGGCGCGGCGGCGTCGTGCAGGGAACGGTGTTCTCGCTGGCATCCATCCACTCCGCCGTCGATGCCCTGACGCTGCACCTCGTCGACGAGCAGCGCGCTCTGCGTCTGCGCGCGGAGCTGCGAGTGAATGCCGCGGGCCTGTTCTCGCAGAAGCTCACCGTGGTCAACGACGGAGCCGACGATCTCGTCGTCTCGACGCTGCAGCCGAGCTTCCCGCTGCCCTGGGAGGCCACCGAGATCCTCGACGCCACCGGCCGCCACCTGCGCGAGCGCTCGTCGCAGCGCCACGCCTTCACCTTCGGCACGCACCTGCGCGAGAGCCGTCGCGGTCGCCCCGGTGCCGACGCGACCCTGCTGCTGGCCGCGGGGCGCCCCGGCTTCGGGTTCGAGGCGGGTCTGGTCCACGGCATCCACGTCGCCTGGAGCGGCAACCAGCGCGTGTTCGCCGAGCGGCTGCCGCTGGGCGAGGCGCTGCTCGCCGGCGGCGAGATGGCCGCGTGGGGCGAGATCGTGCTCGCACCGGGCGCCGAGGTCTCGTCGCCGCTCGTCTACGGGTCGTGGGGCGACGGTCTCGACCAGCTCGCCGCGCGCTTCCATGACACCTGGCGCGCCCGGCCGCAGCACCCCGAGCGTCCGCGCCCGATCACGCTCAACACGTGGGAGGCGGTGTACTTCGACCACCGCCTGCCGAAACTGCGGCAGCTCGCCGACGTCGCCGCCGAGATCGGCGTGGAGCGGTTCGTGCTCGACGACGGCTGGTTCCGCGGCCGTCGCGACGACACCGCGGGTCTCGGCGACTGGTTCGTCGACGAGGGCGTGTGGCCCGAGGGGCTGAGCCCGCTCGCCGACCACGTCACGGGCCTGGGCATGGAGTTCGGGCTGTGGTTCGAGCCCGAGATGCTCAACCCCGACAGTGACGTCGCCCGCGCGCACCCCGAGTGGATCCTGCGCGGACGCGACGAGCTTCCGCCGTCGGCGCGCCAGCAGCAGGTGCTGAACCTCGCCCACCCCGGCGCCTACGCGTACATCCTCGAGCGGATGACCGAGGTGCTGCGGGCCTACCCGATCGCCTACGTGAAGTGGGACCACAATCGGGATCTCGTGGATGCCGCGACCGGCCCCGGCGGAGGCTCGGCCGTGCACGCCCATACCCTGGCCGTGTACCGGCTCATCGACGAGCTCAAGGCGACCTTCCCGGGTCTCGAGATCGAGAGTTGCGCCTCGGGTGGGGCGCGAGTCGACCTCGGCATCATGGACCGTACCGACCGGATCTGGACGAGTGACTGCCTCGACCCGGTCGAGCGGCTCGAGACGCAGCGCTACACGGCGCTGGTGGTGCCGCCCGAGATGATGGGCATGCACCTGACCACCCCGCACGTGCACTCGACCGGACGCACGGTCTCGCTCGCGTTCAGCGGCGCCGTCGCGCTGTTCGGGCACTTCGGCATCGAGTGGGACCTCACCACGCTCGACGAGCGCGACCGCGCCGTCGTGGGGGAGTGGGTGGCTCTCGCGCGGCGCGTGCGCCCGCTGGTGGCGACGGGGCGTCTCGTGAACGTCGACGTCGTCGACCCCGGCCTCGACGTGCGCGGCGTGGTCGCGGCCGATCGCGATCACGCCTTCTTCACGATCGCGCAGACGCAGACCCTCATCGCCTCGCCCGCGGGGCGCGTGCGCCTGCCGGGTCTCGACCCCGACCGCGCGTACCGGGTGCGGCTCGTGACGCCGGGCGGTCTGGTGCAGGAGCCCGCTCAGTCGCCCCTGCCGTGGGCGCACCACGACACCGTGCTCACCGGGCGCCAGCTCGCGGCATCCGGAATCCGCCCGCCCGTGCAGAACCCCCAGCAGGCGGTGGTGGTGGAGCTGACGGCCGGCTGAGCCCCGTCAGGCGGAGATGGCGAACAAGCCGCCGATGCCCACGGCATAGAGCACGAGGACGACGAACGAGTCGACGCCCATCCCGAGCAGGCGTCGCTGCGGGCGGAAGATCAAGCCGACCACGTACACGAGGGTCAGGAGAGCCGCGAGAGCCGTCAGGTAGATGTCGGCTCCGTTGGCCTGGGGGAGCACCGCCGCGCCCGAGATGACGGTCGCGAGCAGGAAGAGCACCGGCAAGAAGGCATTGCCGCCGAAGATGTCGCTGATCGCGAGGTTGTCGTCGCCCTGACGGATAGCCTGCAGGCCCGTGGAGATCTCGGGAAGAGAGGTCGCGAGAGCGAGCACGGTCGCACCGAAGAGCACCCCCGAGAGCCCGATCTGCGACGACGCCGCATCTCCCGCGCGCTCGAGCACCACGCCCGCGACGAGGGTGGCGAGGGCAGAAATCGAGAAGACGAGGGCCGCCCTCTTCGTGCTCATCGCCTTCGCCGGATCCTTCTTCTGCGACTTCGGTGCGGCATCCGGTGCTCGCCCGTCCTCGTGCCAGGGCAGGTGCTTCCCGGCCCGCTGAACGAGGACCAACCCCACGATCCACAGGGCGGCGATCAGCACGACGTCGGGGGTGAGCCGCAGCGCCTCGAGCCCGCTCGGAAGCTGGCTTCCCGCGATGACGACGGCGAGGACGGCGACGACGACGAGGCCCTCCAGAACGACGGTGAGGGATGCCGCGCGGTAGGTCAGCGGCTTCACGCCGCGGCCGCGCTTTCCGAACGCGTCGAGGATGACGAGCACGACCGTCTGCAGGGCGATCCCGCCCAGGATGTTGCCCACCGCGACCTCGAGGTTGCCCGACACGGCCGCCGACACCGTGATCGCGATCTCGGGCAGGTTGGTCGCCACGGCGAGAACGATCAGGCCTCCGAGCGCGCTGCCCAGGTGCAACCGGGCATCGAGCACGTCGGTCGCCTTCGACAGCTGGATTCCGGCGACCCACACCACCGCCGCCGCGGCGACGAAGATCACGACGAGCAGGAAGAACGGCAACGAGTCCACCGCCCGATTACACTCCCCGCGCCCCTGGCATCCGATCCGCTTGCGCACGAGGCGTCGGAGGCGTATCCCCAGCGGGGTTGACCTCCCCGGCGGGGGGTGGAAGCGTGGGCCGTCACCTCACGAAGGAGCGGAACATGGATGCCGGACTCGTCGCAGCCCTGTCGACAAGTGGTCTCGTGGTGATCGCCGTGACCGTGGTGATCCTCGCCGCGGTCAACCGACCGGGGGAGCGCGAGGCGCGTCACGCCATCGTCCCGACAGCGAGCTCGGCCGAGCCCGTGAGGAGATCCAGCGTCAGATCGACCTCGGTCGAGGCATCTGAGGGCTGCGACCGCGCGCAGAACCGTCGACGACGAGGCCGCCGGGCGGATCCGGGTCAGTCGACGTTCGGCCGGATCAGACGCAGCACGCTAACGATCGCCGGCGGCAGCAGTACGACCGCGGCCACGACGATCGCGGTCGCACCGATCGGGCCGCTCTGCGGCTCCCCGGTGAAGCGCTCCACGGCGAGCCAGCTCAGACCCCACGCGAGGGCGATCGCGGGTGTCACGCGCCACGAACTGCGCCACGCGATCGCCAGGCCGATGAGGGCCACCACGATCAGGACCGCGATGCCGATGGCATCCGCTGCGCTCTCCCACTCGGCGGGCACGATGGTCGTCAGCCACGCGGCAGTGTTGGCGACGGTCGCCAGGGTGACCCAGCCGAGGTGCAAGCCCGTGACGCCGTCGATGAGCACGGAGTCGACGACACCGCCGCGCGGCTCGCGGGTGGCGACGGCGACTCGGAAGGCCCAGCCGAGAGCGGCGAGCAGGAGCACGATCACGACGACGGTGACGACGAGCGTGCCGAAGCGCGCCGCCACGAGCCACAGTCCGTTCAGCGTCATCGTCAGGGCGATCAGCCAACCGAGGGCGCGCTGCCGCGGGTTCGTGCGCTGGCGGGGAAATGCCTGCCAGATGGAGTAGACGATCAGGCCGAGGTAGATGACCGACCAGATCGAGAACGCGGGGCCGGCGGGCGCGAGGTACGAACCGTCGGTGTTGAGGGCGCCGCCCTGCTGGTCCTGCACGGCGGTGTTGCCGAAGGCGCCCGCGCCGATGACGGCCGCGATCAGCATGAACGACACCGCGGAGAGGACGACGATCTGACGAGCGAGGTCCGAGCCCCGCCACTGTGCTGCTGCGTTCATACGTAGAACACTAGAAAAGCTAGGTAAATGTGGCTCTCGGGGTTGACATCGGCCCGGACGGCGCCGCCGCCCCTCGATCCCCCTCGTTTCGAGCCCCCACCGGGGGCTGCGCCGCATCAGGCCGCGACGGAACGCGCGGCGAACGAGCGCAGCAGGCGCGTGGGCTGCTCGACCGAGGCGGTACGCACGTGAGCGGACACCTCGTCGAACGCGTCGGCATCGAAGTAGCCCGCATCGCGATAGACGACCATCCGCTCCACGAAGGCGTCGGTGGTCGGCTCGGGATGGAACTGCGTGGCCCACAGCCCGGCCCCCGCGCGATACGCCTGCACCGGGCAAGCGTCGTTCTCGGCGAGCAGGACGGCGCTCGGCGGCACGGTCGCCGTGCCCTCTTTGTGCGCGGTCAGCGCCTCGAAGCGAGGTTCCAGGATGCCGAACAGCTCGTCGTCTCGGCCGGCCGCGGTGAGCGCGATGTCGGTGGGACCCGTTCCCTCGGGGTGCAGGAGACTCACACGACCGCCGAGGAGGCGCGTCACGACGCCGATGCCGAAGCAGGTGAACAGTGCGTTCGTGCGGCCCTCGATCGCCACCGCGGCGAGGCGTTCCAGATCACGCTCGAGACGACGCTGGTCGTCGGTCTTGTCGGGGTCGGTGACGTTGAAAGGGCTGCCCCCGACGACCACTGCAGCGTATCGGTCCAGGTCCTCAGGGAGCGGAGCGCGGACGAGATCGTGGTGCACGAGGTCCTCATCGCGCACGCCGAGACCGTCGCGGAAAGACGCCCACTCGGCCACGGCCGCCTCACGCTGCGGGCGGACGCAGACGTAGAGAAGAGAACCGGTCATCCCGGAATTCTACGCGCGCGCTCTCGCGTCGGATCGGGGGGTGACACGCGGCGAAACGTGGGTGCGCGGCCCCCACGGACGCAGGGTCAGCGGGACGATCGCGCCGTGCGACCGCGCACGACGCCCACGAACGTCTCCACATCCGGGGTCGTGCGGTCGCGAAGCCACGCAAGAGCGACGGTGGAGCGCGGGCCATCGCGCAGTACGCGGTATTCGACGTCCCGTCGCTGATGCGCACGAGCGAGCGACATCGGCACGACCACCACCCCCACCCCCGCGGCGACGGTCGCGATCGCCTCAGCGGTGTCGCTCGGGGGCGCGAACGCCGGGGCGACGGCATCCGGAACCGACAGGTGCAAGACGTCGTCCGCTGCCGCGATGACGACCTCACCACGCAGGTCGGCGATGTCGAGCTCGTCGGCGGCGGTCAGATCGGAGTCGGTCGACATGACGACGACGGGCTCCTCTTCGTAGAGGGGGATGACGTGGAGATCGTCGGACTCCTCGACGGGGAGGCGGACGAG
This sequence comes from Microbacterium testaceum, assembly GCF_029761935.1. NCBI lineage: Bacteria > Bacillati > Actinomycetota > Actinomycetes > Micrococcales > Microbacteriaceae > Microbacterium > Microbacterium testaceum. The sequence continues at coordinate 1,701,280 of NZ_CP121699.1, read as the reverse complement.
CGCCGCATCGACCTCGGCGAGCGCCTCGAGTTGGGCGGAGACGGCGATCTCACGGAGTTCGAGGGAGACGTGCGGCATGCGCTCCCGCCACAGCCCGATCCACTTGCCGGGCGTCGCGCCGGGGATCGCGCCCAGCACGAATTCACGTGGCTCCTCGCGGGGCGGCGCAGCGGGGCGTTCGGCCTTCTGCTTCGGTTTCGGTGAGCGCGACCGTCCCGCCGCCGAAGACTTCGCGCCGACGGTGCGTCGAGGCGCGCCACCTCGTCCGCGGGAACCGCTGCCTTTCGCCATGGCTCCAGGCTAGCCGCGGGACTAACGTTGAACGCATGATCGGCATCCTGGCGCTCGTCTTCGCGGGACTCGCAGCCCTGCTCCACGTCTACATCTTCGTGCTCGAGAGCGTCCGGTGGACGCAGCCGAAGACGTGGAAGGTCTTCGGCATCGCCGACCAGCAGGCCGCCGACGTGACCAAGCCCATGGCGTACAACCAGGGTTTCTACAACCTCTTCCTCGCGGTCGGCGCGGCGATCGGCATCGTGTTCTGGGTGGTCAACGGCATCGGCGACGTCGCCGGACGGACGCTGCTCATCTTCTCGCTCGGGTCGATGCTCGCCGCAGCGCTCGTCCTCGTCACCTCGGGCAGGAAGTACCTCCGCCCCGCGAGCATCCAGGGGACGCTGCCGCTCATCGGTCTGATCCTGGCGATCTTGGCCTGAGGCGGACGAACCGCCGGCGCAAACGAAAACCCGCACGCTCCGAGGAGTCGTGCGGGTCGTTGCGCCCTTCGGGCGATGGTCAGGCGGCCAGGCGCAGGCCCCGCCGGTCGGTGGCGACCGCCTCACCATCGTTGATGATCTCGTCGTCGCCGATGAGCGAGCCCACCGCGATCCGAGCGTTGTGGCCGACCTGTGTGCGGACGCCGATGTGGGCGCCCGCGCCGATCACCGCTCCGGCGCAGATGTGCGCGTGCGGCTCGATGTGGGCCTCCGGGCCGATCACGGCGTCTGACTCGATCCAGGCACCGCGGCCGACACGAACACCCGCGGCGATCTGCACGCCGGGTTCGACGTACGCGCCGTTCTCGACCAGCGCCGACGGGTGGACCTTCGCGCCGTGCGCGACGAGTCCGCGACCATTGACGTGCTTGCGGTAACGCAGCGTCTCGCCGTGGTCGTTTTCGATGTCGATGTAGTTCTTTCCCACGATCCCCTCCGGTCGGCCATCGGGTTGAGCCGACATGTATCACAACGGGTCGGGAATGGCGTTCATTCCCTCGAATGCTTCTTCGTCGCCGGTACCGTGATCGGTTTCCTCGATGTCGAGGAAAGGGAAACGTCGGGGTGCGGCGTGGAGTTGTCCCCCTGTTTTCGCATGCTCGACGAGGCGAGCCGGGCGGGTTGACATGCGCCGTCGAATCAGTTGCTCACGCCCGCCCTCGCCCGTTCAGCCTGGCTGGCAGGTCGGGCACCAGTACACGTTCCGTTCGCTCGTCGCGGTGGCGCCGAGTGAGGTGGCCCGAATGGGAGTGCCGCAGCGGCGGCACGGTGCCCCCTCGCGCCCGTACACCCAGAAGCGGCGCCCGGGACGGCTGTCGCCGGTGAAGGTGCGCTCGGGACGGGGAAGATTGGCGCGGATCATGCGCTCGCCGAGGGCGATGGTCGCCTGGGCATCGATCTCGGTGGCCGGGGTGGTCGGCGCGATACCGCGGACGAACAGCAGCTCGTTCGCATAGACGTTGCCGAACCCCGCCACGTTCCGTTGGTCGAGGAGAGCGACGTGGGCGGCCCTCTCGTCGGCGGACACGCGTCGCACGGCCTCGGCTTCGTCCCAGTCGTCGGCGAGCAGATCGGGACCGAGGTGCCCGATCACGGTGTGCTCGTCGGCCGTGCGCAGAACCTCGACCATGGCCAGGTCGAAGCCGACGGCATCGGCGCCCGTCACACCGACGATCGCCCGAGCCTTGAAAGCGGGGCGTCGCCAGCGCTCTCCCGGCCGATAGACGTCCCACCGGCCCTCCATCTTGAGATGCGAGTGCAGCGTGTACCCGCCGATGCGGTGGAGCAGATGCTTGCCCCGCGCCGCCACCTCGTGCACCGTCTCGCCGCGGAGATCCGCGGTGGCGCTCCCGGGCACGCGGATGTCGAACCGCGTGACCACCTTGCCCGTGAGCGCCGCGGAGAGCTTCGCCGCGGCGCGGTACACGGTGTCGCCCTCAGGCACGAGCCGCCTCGCGCAGGGTGTCGCCCGCGGTGAGCTTCCGCAGGGTCAGCCCCTTCGGGGACTCGACGAATCCCGCCTCGCGCAGCGCTCGGCCGACCGCGGTGCCGTAGACGAACTCGCCGTTCACCTGCTCGACGGTGAGCGTCTCGAGCCGTCTCTTCTTCGCCGTCTCGGCGAGGTGACGTGCTGCCGCCTGCAGCGCGGGCTCCGCGTCGGTGAAGGCGAGGGCGCTGCGCCCCCCACGCTCGAGGTAGAGGGTCAGCTCGCCGTCGACGAGCACGACGAGACCTCCGGCCTTGCGGCCCGGTCGGTGGGTGACCCCTTCGATCGCGGGCCATCCGAGGGCGGCGCCGTACGGGTTGGCGGGGTCGGTGGCGGCGAGCGTCACGGTCCGCAGCGGTGGCGGGTCCGCGACCGCTGCGAACTCGCGCAGGCGATCGACGGTGGCAGACGCGGCGAACTGCGCGGCGCCGAGCTTCTCGATCACGTATCCGCGTCGGCAGTGGCCCGCCTCTTCGAAGCCGGCGAGGATGCGGTACACCTGCGCGAAGCCGCCGGGAACCCCCTCGGACTGCACGGCCCCGCGCGTCACCACCCCGTAGCGATCGAGGAGGAGGCTCGCGGTCGCTGTGGCTCGGGCCGCCGGGTCGGCTTCGCGTTCGGGCAGCAGCGACCATCGACCGCCGAGGGACGGGGGTCGCGGCGCGGAGGTCGCGCGCGGCATGGTGGCTCCCCGGTACATGCGCGCGCGGGGGGCACGCCGTGCCACGCGGTGCGACTGACCACCGCCGCTCAGCAGGGTGCGAACCGGGGCGAAGGTGTCGTTCGTCACACGTCCGGCCCAGGTGAGGGCCCACAGGGCGTCGTTGACGGACTGCTCGTTCTGAGCTCCGGCGAGTTGCGTGAGCTGGGTGGCGAAGTAGGCGCCCCCGCCCTCGAGCGCGGCGAGGATGCGCGCCTCGAGCGAGTCGGGTGCGGGGTCGTCGGCGTCCTCGGGATCCTGCAGGGTGAACGGCGCTGCCTCCGCCGGGTGCAAGGCGATCCACCCGTCGCGACCGGGAAGGGTGCCGTGCCCCGACCAGACCACTTCGCCGGTGGCGGTGAGCTCGTCGAGCAGGGCGGGGGAGTAGTCGGTGACGCGTGAGGGCAGGACGAGCGATTCCCAGGCGCTGGCCGGGATCGGGACACCCGCGAGCTGCTCGATCACCGCCAGCACCCCGTCGATGCCCTCGAGGGGGCGCCCGAGGTGCTGCCAGACGGGGAGGAAGCGCGCGTACGCGGCCGGAGGAACGGGCTCGACGCTGCCGCGGATGGCCGCGAGGGAGCGCATTCGCAGTCGCCGGAGGACCTCGACGTCGCACCACTCGGTCTCGTCGCCCCGGTTTCCGCCCGAGGCTTCGGGCAGGAAGAAGCCGCTGGACAGGCGCCCCTGCGACTCGAGGCGCTGCAATGTCCGCCGCGCGACCGCCACGCCGACGCCGAGGCGTTCGGCGACGGCATCGGTCGTGAACGGCGCGTGCGTGCGGGCGAAACGCGCGACGAGGTCGCCGAGCGGATCGGGGAACGGTTCGAGGAACGCGTTCGGGATGCCGACCGGAAGCGCCGCGCCGAGAGCGTCGCGGAGTCGCCCGGCGTCTTCGATCCCGGCCGTGCGGGAGACGCCCGCGATCGTCACGCGGATGGCGCGCCGGTCGTCGACCAGGCTGGCGAGGTGCTGCTCGGCCTCGGCGAGCGCGTCGCCCTCGGTGTCGAGTCTCGCGGCCACCTCGGTGGCGTCGAGCGGACCGAGGATGCGCAGCAGATCGGCCACGCCTTCGACGCCGCGGGCACGACGGTCGGGATCGAGGCGCTGGGCCTCGCGCTCGAACTGCGCGATGACGTCGGGGTCGAGCAGCTCGCGCATCTCGACCTTGCCGAGCAGCTCGCTCAGCAGTGCCGGGTCGACCGACAGGGCCGCGGCACGACGCTCGGCCAGCGGGGAGTCGCCCTCGTACATGAAGGCGCCCACGTAGCCGAAGAGCAGATCTCGGGCGTAGGGAGACGGCTGCGAGGTGGTGATCTCGACGAGGCGGATCTTGCGCTCGCCGATCTGTCGGGTCACGCGCAGAAGGGCGGGCAGGTCGTAGACGTCCTGCAAGACCTCGCGGAGGGTCTCGAGGATGATCGGGAATGCCGGATGCCGCTTGGCCACCTCGAGCAGCTGAGCGGAGCGTTGCCGCTGCTGCCACAGCGGCGACCGGCGGTTCGGGTTCAATCGCGGCAGGAGCAGCGCACGGGCCGCGCACTCCCGGAAGCGCGAGGCGAACAGCGCGGATCCGCCCACCTCATCGGTGACGATCTGCTCGAGTTCGTCGGCCTCGAAGACGAACAGGTCGGCCCCGGGCGGCTCGGCCGCGGCATCCGGAACTCGGGCGATGATGCCATCGTCGCTCGCCACGGCCGCGCCCTCGACGCCGAGGCGCTCTCGGATGCGGGCGTTCACCGCGAGGGCCCAGGGGGAATGGACCTGCATGCCGTACGGGGAATGCAGGATGATGCGCCAGTCCCCGACCTCGTCGCGGCTGCGTTCGACGGTCAGCGTCCTGTCGGTGGGGAGGCTGCCGGTGGCCTCGCGCTGCTCGGCCAAGTACGCCAGCAGGTTGGTGATGGCGTTGTCGTCGAGGCCCGATTCGCGCAGGCGCTCCTCGGCCTTAGCCCGGTCGACGCCGGCGATGTCGCGCGAGAACTTGCCGAGAGCTTCGCCGAGTTCGGCCGGGCGACCGATGCCGTCCCCGTGCCAGAACGGGAGCTTGCCGGGCTGGCCGAAGGCGGGCAGCACGTTGACGCGGTCGTGGGTGATCTCGACGATGCGCCAGCTCGTGGTGCCGAGGGTGAAGACGTCGTTGACGCGCGACTCGTAGACCATCTCTTCGTCGAGCTCTCCGACGCGGGCGTTCTGCGACTCGCCCGCGACGAACACGCCGAAGAGGCCCCGGTCGGGGATCGTTCCGCCGCTGGTGACCGCGACGCGCTGCGCTCCGGGCCGGCCGGTGAGGGTGCCGGCGTCGCGATCCCAGACCAGGCGGGGGCGCAGCTCGGCGAACTCGTCAGAGGGATAGCGACCGGCCAGCAGGTCGAGGGTGGCCTCGTACGCCGACCGGGGGAGCGAGCGGAACGGCGCGCTGCGCTTGACCGTCTCGAACCACTCCTCGACGTCGATCGCGCCCAGCGCCGAGGCGGCGACCGTCTGCTGCGCGAGGATGTCGAGCGGGTTCTGCGGGACCGAGATGGCCTCGATGCGCCCGGCGAGCATGCGCTCGGTGACGACGGCGGTGTGCAGGACGTCGCTGCGGTGCTTGGGGAAGAGGGCCGCCCGGCTGACCTCGCCGACCTGGTGGCCGGCGCGTCCCACGCGCTGGAGGCCGGATGCCGCGCTGGGCGGCGACTCGACCTGGATGACGAGGTCGACCGAGCCCATGTCGATACCGAGCTCGAGGCTGCTGGTCGCGACGACGCAGCGCAGCGCTCCCGACTTGAGCTCGTCCTCGACCTGGGCACGCTGTTCTTTCGACACCGATCCGTGGTGAGCCTTGGCGAGAATCGCGGCGACCCCGGCGGACGAGCCCGCCTGAGCCATCGTGGCCGCGGGAACCGTCGGCTCGGGCACGTCGATGCCCTGCCGCTCGGCGTAGATCTCGTTGAGTCGACCGGTCAGTCGTTCGGCCAGACGCCGCGAGTTCGCGAACACGATCGTCGAGCGGCGCTGGAGGATGCGGTCGACGATGGCCTCTTCGACGTGCGGCCAGACCGAGCCGGCCACCTCGGTGCTCTCGGGGCGCTCGGAGAACCACTCGCCGTCACCGGCTTCGTCGGGAGCCGGCGACCCCGGGGGCGGCGGCGGGTTGAGCATGTCGTCGATCGGCACCACGACCGAGAGGTCGAAGGCTTTGGTCGCCTTGGGGGCGACGATGTCGACGGGCTGCGCTCCGCCGAGGAAGCGGGCCACCTCGTCGATCGGACGCACGGTCGCCGAGAGTCCGATGCGCTGAGCCGGCGCGTCGAGCAGGGCGTCGAGCCGCTCGAGGCTCACGGCCAGGTGTGCGCCGCGCTTGGTGGCCGCGACCGCGTGCACCTCGTCGATGATCACCGTGTGCACGCCGCGCAGCGTCTCGGCCGCCTGGCTCGTGAGCATGAGGTACAGCGACTCGGGCGTGGTGATGAGGATGTCGGGAGGTGCGGTCACCAGCTTGCGGCGGTCGCTCGAACTCGTGTCGCCCGAGCGGACGCCCACGGTCACCGAGGGCACCTCGATCCCGAGGCGGCGCGCGGACTGCCCGATCCCGACGAGCGGCGAGCGGAGGTTGCGCTCGACGTCGACGCCGAGGGCCTTCAGCGGCGAGATGTAGAGGATGCGCGTCGTGGTCGGGGGTGCCTTCGGGGCGGTCTTCTTGCCTCGGCGTGCGGGAGCGGCATCCGGGACCTCGGGGCCCTTCTCGCGGAACACCCGGTCGATCGCGAAGAGGAAGGCCGACAGCGTTTTTCCCGAACCGGTGGGCGCGACCACGAGCGCGTTGCGGCCCGACGACACGGATTCCCACGCGCCCTTCTGGGCGTTGGTCGGCGCCGAGAACGCTCCACGGAACCAGTCCTGCGTCGCAGGACCGAATCTCTCCAACACGTCGGCCATGCCGACATCCTCTCCCGGACCTCCGACATCGGGTCGGGGTTGACGTTCGCCCGCCGCGGAAGGGCCTGTCGACGGTGGTGCCATGGGTGTTTCTTCGCGAGCCTCAGCGGTGGCGAATCCGACCGCTGAGAGCTAGCTGCCGACAAGGCCCCCGGTGGTCACCGCGATCCGGTGCCGGCCCGGTCGGCGAGACGCTCGTCGAGGAATGCCCGCACGTCATCGAGCTCGTCCGGAGAGATGGAGTGGGTGAGGCCCGGGTATACCCGGCCTCGGAGCTCGCTGTGGCGGGGCAGCCATTGCGAAGTCGCGTCGATCAGCAGCGGGGGGATCACGTCGTCCGCCGCGCCACGCCCCCAGAACACCGGAGGGCGCCGCTCCGCGAGAACGGCGTCGCCGGGCAACTCGCCACTCGCGGCGTACCCGGCCAGGACGACGGCGAAGGACACGGCATCCGGGTTCACGCGGAGGGTCTGCAGAGCGACCGCCCCACCCTGTGAGAACCCGAGCAGTCCCACGGGGCTCTCGCCCACGGTGGAGCGGATCCAGGCCAGCACCGCGTCGGCCGCGCGGGTGACGGCGGCCGGATCGCGGCCGTCGAGGCCCTCGATCGGGTACCACGAGGCCCCGGGCATGGGCCACGGCGGGGACAGCGGAGCGCGCACGCTCGCGACGACGAAGGCGTCGGGGAGATACGGCACGAGACCGAACAGGTCGTTCTCGTCGGAACCGTAGCCGTGCAGCAGGACGAGAACCGGTCGGTCGCCGCGTTCCGCGGGCGGCGCCGACCACCGCACGACGGACGGATCGAGGGAGGGCGTGGTGCTCATGCGGCCATTGTCGCAAAGGCCTCCGACATCGCCCCGCGGGGTCGGACACGCGGCATCCGGAGCGGAGCGTTGATATACAGGGAGCATGCCCGTGCGCACTCCCGATCCCGAACCCGGCGACAACGGCGATGAGCGCGAGCCGCTCTCGGCGCCCTTCTCAGGAGCTCAGGGGGGTCCCAACCCCAACCCGGGCTGGCTGAGCGAGGTCGAACTCGCTGAGGCGCGGCGACGCCTGCCGATGCTCTACGTCGAGGCCCTGCCGGTGCGCACCGATGGCATGGGCGTCGTCACCCAGGTCGGCATCCTGCTGCGTGCCACCCCGCTCGGCGAGATGACCCGCACCCTCGTCTCGGGCCGCGTCCGCTACGGCGAGACGGTGCGCGACGCGCTCTTCCGGCACCTCGAGAACGACCTCGGACCGATGGCCTTCCCGCTGCTTCCGCCCTCGCCCACGCCGTTCACGGTCGCCGAGTACTTTCCCCTGCCCGGGGTCAGCGCGTTCCACGACGACCGCCAGCACGCTGTGGCCCTCGCCTTCGTCGTCCCCGTCACGGGTACGTGCGAACCGCGCCAGGACGCGCTCGAGGTCACGTGGCTGTCGCCCGAAGAGGCGGCATCCGACGCCCTGTCCGATGAGATGGAGGGCGGCCGCGGCACCCTCATCCGTCAGGCGCTCGCATCGGTCGGCGCCCTGCGCTGACCCGGGAGGACGGGTTCCGGCGCTCGGATGATTGCCTGTGTCGGAGGCCCTGCCTAGGGTCGAAGCATGCTGCATCCTCCCCTGGAACCTCTGACCCTTCCGCGCGACCTCGACGGGTGGCGAGCATTCGCCGAAGACCGTCCGACCGAGCGCCTCGCGCGCGTGGCCGAGATCGACGCCCGGCTCACCGCCGAGTCCGATCTCCCGCTGCAGGAGCGTCTCGCGCTGTGGAACGAAGCCGAGATCGCCCTGAGCGAGGCCGCCGCGCCCTCCCACCTGGTGAGCGAATCGCATCCCGATGGCGAGGTGCGGGACGCCGCAGAGAAGCAGGCGCAGGCGGTCGACGCCGTGCAGTCGCGCCGGCTGCTGGACCGCGCGCTGTGGGCCGTCTTCGCCGACGCCACCGCCGACGGACTCGACGCCGACGAGCAGCGCCTGCTCGCCCAGATCCAGCGCGACTTCCGTCGCGGCGGCGTCGACCTCGACGAGGCCGACCGCGAGCGCGTGCGCGAGCTGACCGACCGCGACACCGAGCTCTCGCTGACCTTCTCGCGCAACATCCGTGAGGGCCGCCGCGAGATCCGAGTGCCCGCGTCGTCGCTCGACGGTCTCCCCGACGACTTCCTCGCAGAACACCCGGCCGATGCCGACGGGATGGTGACGCTCACCACCGAATACACCGACCTCATGCCGGTGCGCGAGTACGCGCGAGACCGCGCGGTGCGCCACGAGCTCATGGGCGCGTACAACGACCTCGCGTGGCCCGTGAACGAGCCCGTGCTCGCCGAGATGCTCGCCGTCCGTGCCGAGCGCGCGGCGCTGCTCGGGTACGGCGACTGGGCCGACTACGAGACCGAGACCCGCATGATCGGTTCGTCGGCCGCGGTGAAGACCTTCCTCGAGAAGGTGGCGGATGCCGTGGCTCCCGCCGCCGCCGTCGAATACGACCGCGTGCTCGAGCGTCTCCGCCGAGACGAGCCCACCGCCGACGCCGTCACGATCGCCGACTTCTGGTACGTCCTCAGTGCCCTCAAGCGCGAGGAGTACGACGTCGACTCGCAGCTCGTGCGCTCGTACTTCCGCTTCGACCGCGTGCTCGAGGGGGTCCTCGCGACCACCGCGCGCCTGCTCGATGTGGAGTACGTCCCCGTCGACACGCCGTCCTGGCACGACGACGTGCGCAGCTACGACGTCGTGCGCGGCGAGGAGCGCCTCGGGCGCATCCACCTCGACCTGCACCCGCGCGACGGCAAGTACAACCACGCCGCGTGCTTCGGTCTGGCCCCGGGCATCACCGGTCGGTCGCTGCCCGAGTCGGTGCTGCTGTGCAACTTCTCGCGCGGCCTGCTCGAGCACGACGAGGTGGTGACGTTCTTCCACGAGTTCGGTCACCTCGTGCACGACATCCTCGGCGGCCACCAGAAGTGGGCGCGGTGGACGGGCGTGGCGACGGAGTGGGACTTCGTCGAGGCGCCCAGCCAGTTGCTCGAGGAGTGGGCGTGGGATGCCGAAGCGCTCGCCGCCTTCGCCGTGAACGACGAGGGCGAGCCGATCCCGGCCGACCTCGTCGCGCGCATGCGCACGGCCGACGCCTTCGGTCGGGCCCTGGAGGTCACACGTCAGCTCGGCCACGCCACGACCTCGTACCGCCTGCACGTCGACCGGCCCGCCGACCTCGCCGAAGCCGTCGACGGCTACTACCGCGCCGCGAGCCCCGTCACGCCGCTCGACGGCTCGCACTCCTACGCCGGGTTCGGACACCTGACCGGCTACGGCGCCTGCTACTACACGTACCAGTGGAGCCTCGTGATCGCCCGCGACCTGTTGTCGGCCTTCGGCGACGACCTGTTCGACGTCGACACCGCCACGCGCTATCGGCGCGAGATCCTCGAGCCGGGCGGCACCCGTGACGCCCGCGACCTCGTGAAGGCGTTCCTCGGTCGTGAGTCGACCTTCGACGCCTACCGGGACTGGCTCGCCGGCGCGTGAACGTCGAGGGCCGCGGCATCCCTTTCCGGATGCCGCGGCCCTGGGTGCGACGTGAGTGCGTGCGGGCGCGAGCTCAGGCCGTCGTTTCGCGCGCGATCGCCGCGATGAAGGCGTCGATGTCGGCCTCGGTCGTGTCGAACGAGCACATCCACCGCACCTCGCGGCGCAGTTCGTCCCAGTCGTAGAAGCGGAAGCTCTGACGCAGGCGGTCGGCGACGCCGGCCGGCAGGATCGCGAACACGCCGTTGGCCTGCGTCGGCTGGGTGAACTCGACGCCCTGGATCGAGCCGTCGGAGAGACCCGCCTCGATGCCCTTGCGCAGGCGCTGCGCCATCGCGTTGGAGTGACGCGCGTTCTTCAGCCACAGGTCGTTCTCGAGCAGAGCGACCAGCTGCGCCGAGACGAACCGCATCTTGCTCGACAGCTGCATGTCGAGCTTGCGCAGGTACGTGAGCCCGGTCGAGGCCTCGGGGTCGAGCACGACGATGGCCTCGCCGATCATCGCGCCGTTCTTCGTCCCCCCGAAGCTCAGCACGTCGACGCCGGCGTCGCGCGTGAAGGACCGCAGGGGAACGTCGAGGGCCGCGGCGGCGTTCGAGATGCGCGCGCCGTCCATGTGCAGGCGCATGCCGTGGCCGTGGGCGTGGGCGGCGAGCTCGCGGATCTCGTCGACCGTGTAGAGGGTGCCGAGTTCGGTCGACTGCGTGATCGAGACGACCAGCGGCTGCGCGCGGTGCTCGTCTCCCCATCCCCAGGCCTCGCGGTCGACGAGCTCGGGGGTCAGCTTGCCGTCGTCGGTCGGGACGGTCAGCAGCTTGATGCCGCCGACTCGCTCGGGAGCGCCGCCCTCGTCCACGTTGATGTGCGCGGTGGATGCCGAGATCACGGCGCCCCAGCGGGGGAGCATCGACTGCAGGCCGACCACGTTGGCGCCGGTGCCGTTGAAGACCGGGTAGGCCTCGACGCCGTCGCCGAGCAGCGAGACGAACAGCTCCTGGAGGCGGGAGGTGTAGACGTCTTCGCCGTAGGCGACCTGGTGGCCTTCGTTGGCGGCGGAGATCGCGGCGAGGACATCGGGGTGGATGCCGGAGTAGTTGTCGGAGGCGAAACCGCGCACCGAGGAATCGTGGAGGGTGGTCACTCCTCCAGCGTAACGACCGGGGGACATGACCCTCCTCCCCAGGGATGCGTCTCGGAGCGTTCTCCCCTTTCGCGTCCCCGGCGGCGCCGGGATGTCGGTGGGGCCCGGAAGAATGGCGGAGTGCACATGGACCCCGAGGCGCTCAGCATCGCCGGCGAGATCTTCTCCCCGGCGGCGATGTCGCGCGCCGACCGGCTCCTCATCTACGGCTCGGTCGAAGTCGGCGACGTGAAGGCGTTCGACGGTGTTCTCGTCGTCTCCGCGCAGTCCTTCGGGGCAGCCGGGTACGAACACCTCGAACTGCGCGTGCCCACGGAATTCACGCGCGTGTCCGGCTGGTGCTCGTGCGGCCGCGGTCCCGAGTGCGAGCATTCGTGCGCCGCAGCGGTGGTGCTCTTCGACCGGATGATCTCGGCCGGCCGGCCGCCGCGCCCCGAGTGGCAGCGCACCCTCGACGAATTGCTCACGGTCGGCGCCCGGGTCGACGACGAGCAGGCCGTCGACCTGTGCCTCTTCCTCGCCATCCGGCGCGGTGGAGGCCACGGACGCAGCACCGCGCTGACGCTCACCGCCCGCCCCGGCATGCGGGGGACGCGCGGTACCTGGATCAAGGGGCGCGCCGGATGGTCGGGGCTGCCGCTCCTCTCCGCCGACCCGCGGGCGCGCGCCGCCCTCGACAGCCTGGGCCGCCTCGGCCGCTCCGGGAACGGCGCGTTCCTCTCCGACGAATGGATGCCGCTCTCCGCCGTCCCCCCGCATTCCCTCTGGATGCAGCTCGAAGCCGTCGTCGCGGCCGGGGTGCCACTCGTGGCGGCCTCGGGTGCGAATCACCCGGTGCGGATTCTCGAGCCCGAGGTGACGGCTGCGGTCGCCGTCGACCGACGCGGCTCGGCCCTGCACGTGAGGGGGATCCTCGAGGGCGTCGACGACGACGTCGCGTCGCTGCCGTCGTGGGTGGTGGGCGACCCTGCCGTCGCCGTCGCTTTCGTGGCGGATCGCGACGGCGACGACGAGAGGTTCACCCTCGCGCGCCTGGCGACGCCGGTGACCGGTGCCGTCCGCGGGCTGCTGGCGCGACCGGGCGCCCTCGCCGTCGACGGGGGTTCCGAGGTCTTCCTGCGCGACTATCTTCCGCGCTTGCAGCTCGAGGCCCCCGTGGTGTCCCCGAGGGGCACGGTCGACCTGCCGCCTCCGCCACGTCCGGTCCTCGAGGTCGACCTCGACCATCGCGGCGGTCGTGCGTCCATCACCGTCCGGTGGGACCGGTCGTCCACCAACGGCCGTCGCGACGAGGCGCACGAGTCCGCGGTGTGGGACGCCGTGGCGGCCATCGCGACCGAGCTCGGCGTCGGTGTTCCGCAACCTTTCCCCTCGGGTGCCACCCCGCCTCGGGCGTGGACTCCCGCCGACGCGGCGATCTTCGTCGCCGAGGGCGTGCCGCGAATGCAGGCTCTGGCTCACGTCCGAGTGAACGTCGCCGACGGCGCCGCGCCCTATCGCGCGGCGGCCGAGCCGGCTGCCGTGGAGCTTCGTACCGGTGACGACGACGGCAGCGACTGGTTCGACCTGCACGCGCGCGTCACGGTGGGCGAGACCGAGGTCGACTTCTCCGCGCTCTACACCGCACTGGTCGTGGGCGACCGGGCTCTCTTCCTGGACGACGGGTCCTACGTGCGACTGGACACCCCCGCCTTCGACCGCCTCCGCGCGGTCATCGACGAGGCGCGGACACTCGCCGATCGCCCGGAGGGCGGGTTGAAGCTCAACCGCTACAACGTCGGTCTCTGGGACGACCTGTCCGAGCTGGGCCTCCTCGCGGCGCAAGAGGCGGAGTGGTGGCTGCGCGTGCGTGGTCTCACCGACGAAGCCGCCCTCGCCCCTGTCGCATCCCCCGCGGGTCTGCGCGCCACGCTGCGCGACTACCAGCGCTCGGGCCTGGACTGGCTGCACTTCCTCCGCACGCAGGGGCTCGGGGGCGTCCTCGCCGACGACATGGGCCTCGGCAAGACCGTGCAGGCGATCGCGATGATGGAGGTCGCCCGCGAGTCCGACTCCGAGATGGCCCCGTTCCTGATCGTGGCGCCGACGAGTGTCGTGGGCAACTGGGCTCGCGAGTGCGCCGCATTCGCTCCGGGACTGCGAGTGGCGACCATCGCCTCGACGCAGGCGCGACGCTCCACCCCCATCTCCGAGGTCGCCGCCGGTGCGCACGTGGTGGTCACGAGTTATGCGCTCTTCCGTCTCGAGCAGGAGCAGTACGCCGAGGTCGAGTGGTCGGGACTCGTGCTCGACGAGGCACAGCAGATCAAGAACCCCTCCTCGCGGGGCTACCGCGCGGCGCGCTCTCTCTCGGTGCCTTTCACGCTCGTCATCACGGGCACGCCGATGGAGAACAACCTCCTCGAACTCTGGGCCCTCATGTCTCTCGTGGCGCCGGGGCTTCTGGGCACTCGCGAGTCCTTCACCGCGATGTACCGCACGCCCATCGAGAAGCACTCCGATTCCGCGCGCCTCGACCTGCTCCGTCGACGGATCCGCCCGTTCCTGTTGCGACGGACGAAAGAACTCGTCGCGTCCGAGCTCCCCTCGAAGCAGGAGACCGTGGTCGAGGTGACCCTGCACCCGACGCATCGCAAGCTGTACGACCGGCGCTTCCATCGCGAGCGTCAACGCCTCCTGGGCCTGCTCGACGATGCCGAGGGCAATCGCTTCGCGATCTTCCGCTCGCTGACGATGCTGCGCCAGCTCGCTCTCGATCCGGCGTTGGTCGACGAGGGAGAGGCCCCGTCCGCCAAACTCGACGCCCTGGTCGAACTCGTGACCGAGGCCGCTGCCGAGGGACACCGTGTCCTCGTCCTCAGCCAGTTCACGCGCTTCCTTCGCGCGGCTCGAGACAGATGCACCGAGGCGGGTCTTCCGTCCGGCTACCTCGACGGTGCCACCACGCACCGACAGGTCGAGATCGACCGCTTCCGCGAGGGCGACGACCCGGCGTTCTTCATCTCTCTCAAAGCCGGCGGAGTGGGCCTCAATCTCGTGGAGGCGGACTACGTGGTACTCCTCGACCCGTGGTGGAACCCCGCGGTCGAAGACCAGGCCATCGACCGCGCGCATCGTATCGGGCAGACCCGCCCCGTGATCGTGTACCGGCTCGTGGCCGCCGACACCATCGAGCAGAAGGTGGTGACCCTGCGCGAGACGAAGGCCGAGCTCTTCTCCCGCGTGCTCGACGGCGGTGAGGGCGAGACGTTCGGTGGCGGCACCCGCCTGACGGCGGCGGACATCCGCAGCCTCATCGACTGACCCCGCGGATCCGTCGTTCGACCGGGCCCTGGTCAATGTCGGACCCCCGGTCTACCGTGGCGCTATGTCCGAGAGTCCGGCCCCCGTCGCCCCGGTCGACGCGGTCGCGTCGTCCGGGCGCCGCACCTTTCTCGCGGTGCTCGTCAACACCGCCGCCGCCAACGTGACCACGAGCTTCCTCTGGTTCGCCCTCACGTTCTGGGTCTATCTCGAGACCCGCTCCGTCCTCGCCACTGGCATCGTCGGCGGTGCGTACATGTTGCTCCTCGCGGTGTTCGCGATGGTGTTCGGATCGCTCGTCGATCGCCATCGCAAGCACCGGGTCATGGTGGTCTCGGGGTTCGTGACGCTCGTGGCGTTCCTTCTAGCGGGGGCGCTCTGGCTGGCGTTTCCCGAGGCCGCGCTCCTCGACCTGGGCGGACCGTGGTTCTGGCTCTTCTCGGGCATCATCCTCGCCGGGGCCGTGATCGAGAACCTTCGCAACATCGCTCTGTCGACGACCGTGACGCTCCTCGTCCCCGTCGAGCGTCACGCCAACGCGAACGGCCTGGTCGGCACCGTGCAGGGGCTCGCGTTCGTCGTGACGAGCGTGTTCAGCGGGCTGTCGGTCGGGTTCCTCGGCATGGGATGGACGCTCGCCATCGCGCTGGCGCTGACCGTCCTCGCGCTCGCCCACCTGTTGACGATCCGCATCCCCGAGGAGCGCCCCGCCGCCGGCACGGCTCCCGGTCCCGTCGTCGATCTCCGCGGGGCGGTCCGGGCCGTGCGCCGCGCCCCGGGCCTGTTCGCCCTCATCGTCTTCTCGACGTTCAACAACCTCATCGGCGGCGTCTACATGGCGCTCATGGATCCGTACGGCCTCGAGATGTTCGACGTGCAGATCTGGGGCATCGTCCTCGGGGTGACCGCGACCGGATTCATCGTCGGCGGTGGTCTTGTCGCGAAGTTCGGCCTCGGAAAGAACCCCATCCGCACGATGCTCTGGATCGTCATCGCGATGGGGGCCCTCGGGGCGCTCTTCACCCTGCGCGAATGGTGGTGGCTGTACGCGATAGGTATTTGGGTCTACATGGCCCTCATCCCGCCGGTCGAGGCGGCGGAGCAGACGGTCATCCAGAAGGTCGTCCCCTTCGAGACCCAGGGGCGCGTCTTCGGTTTCGCCGCGGCGTTCGAGTCGGCTGCGGCGCCCGTGACGTCGTTCCTCATCGCGCCGATCGCGCAATTCCTGATCATCCCGTACATGGACGCAGACGACGGCCGCGCGACGTGGGGCTGGCTGCTCGGTGAGGGGGAGTCCCGCGGCATCGCGCTGGTGTTCGCCGTCTCGGGCGTCGTGATGGTGGTCGCGGGTGCGCTGGCTTTCTCCACGCGTTCGTATCGGACGCTCTCCCGGCAGTATCGGACGGCCGAGGTCGACGCCGAGGGGGGTGCGGTCTAACCGCCGGCCTCGATCTCGACGACGACGTCGTTCCACGCCGCGGCGTCGTCGTCCCACAGGGCCACGACGGCCGAGGCCAGGGCGTGCTCGAGACCGTCCAGGCTCCGCACCCGGAAGATGACGCCGGCGGCCGAGAGCTCGCGTCCCCCGTCTCGCGCGTGCTTCGCGTAGCCCTGCGCGGCGGCTCGCGTCCAGGCCTCGCTCGCGGCCTTCATCGCCGCGTAGTTGGCGCCCCCGGCGAGGGGGCGCGCCACGGCCGTGGACGAGACGATCGCCAGGCGCCCGGCATCCGAGGAGCGCAGATCGTCGTCGAAGGTGCGGCTCACGTTGCGCAGTGCGGTGAACGATCGCAGCAGCACGGCGAGATCCTCGTCGCTCTGCCCGGCCAGCCCGCCTCCGCCGCGCCACCCGCCCACGAGGTGCACGACACCGTCGACCGGGCCGTGCGCGTCGCTCACGCGCGTGCGCAGGGCCGCCACGGCATCCGGATCGGTCAGATCGCACTGCTCGGTCGCCGCCCCCGGAGCGGACGCGGCGGAATCGGCCAGCCGATCGGCGTTCGACCCGACGATCACGACGCGCGCCCCCGCCGCGACGAGGGCGAGCGCACAGGCCCGGCCGGCCGCGCTCGTTCCGCCGGCCAGCAGCACGAGACGCCCCCGCACCCGCTCGTGCGGGGCGGGTGCGGGGACGGTCGCGAGGGAGCTCATGCGACGGTCAGTCCGTGCCGCGGATGCCCGCGGTCGACGCGATGACCGGGCGCATCTTCTTCTCGAGCGCTTCGAAGAACATCGACAGGGGGAACTCATCGTCGAGCACCGCGTCGGTGTAGCCCTTCGGCAGTCCCGCGAGCACCTCGTCGGACAGTCCGCGCGCCCACACCGAAGCGGGGTGGGGTGTGACGACTCCGCGAACGAGATCGTAGGCGGCGAGCCAGTGCGCGACCTTGGGGCGGTCGATCGAGCGCCAATACAGCTCGTCGATCGCGTCGGCGAGGGCGATGACCGCGGCGGGCACCTCGTCCCAGTCGAACGCGAGGGAGGTGTCGGTCCAGTGCAGCACGCGGTGCTGGTGCAGCCAGGCGAACAGCAGCTGTCCGCCGAGGCCGTCGTAGTTGCGTACCCGGGACCCGGTGATGGCGAAGCGGAAGATGCGGTCGAAGATCACCGCGTACTGGACGAGCTCGGCGTGCTCGAGCATCGCCTTCTCGGTCGCATCGAGGTCGTCGCGCGCCGACAGCCGCGCCTGCAGCGAGACGCACTCGCGGAAGGCGGTGAGGTCGCAGCGCAGCTCTTCGAGCGAGTAGAGGAAGAACGGCATCCGCTGCTTGATCATGAACGGGTCGAACGGAAGGTCGCCGCGCATGTGCGTGCGGTCGTGGATGAGGTCCCACATCACGAACGTCTGCTCGGTGAGCGACTGGTCGTCGAGCATGCGGGCGGCGGCCTCGGGGAGGTCGAGCTTGGTGATCTCGGCAGCGGCGCGGGTCACGCGGCGGTACCGCGCCGCTTCGCGGTCCTGGAAGATCGCGCCCCAGGTGAAGGTCGGGATCTCGCGCATGGCGACGGTCTCGGGGAAGAGCACGGCCGAGTTCGTGTCGTAGCCCGAGGTGAAGTCGATCAGACGCAGCGAGACGAACAGGCGGTTGGTGTACTCGTGCTCGAGTCGCGCAATGAACTCGGGCCAGATCGCCTCGACGAGCACCGCCTCGACGTGCCGTTCGTTGGAGCCGTTCTGCGTGTACATCGGGAACACGACGAGGTGGCGGATGCCGTCGACTCGGTGCTCCTGGGGCTGGAAGGCGACCAGGGAATCGAGGAAGTCGGGCACGTCGAGGCCGTCGTCGCGCCACCGGCGGAAGTCGGCGACGGAGGCCGCGAGGTAGGACCGGTCGTGGGGGAAGAGGGGGGCGAGTGCCTCGATGGCGATGATGAGGTCGTCGAGCAGGGGTGCGGCCGCGGCGGTGTCCTCGATGGAGCCGTCTTTGGCCTGCAGCGCCTGCAGGGCGGTGGCCGCGCTCTTCAGCTGGGTCCAGGCGGGGGTCTGCTCGACCGTGTCGACGCCGTGGTCGGCGATCAGATCGTCGGCGGCACGGGTGGGCGTGGCGATGGTCATGGCATCCTCCATTCGGTGCTGTAAAAATTCCTGCTGAACGTGGATACTAACGGAAAACTTACGGACCTCGCCAGAGTGGTCCGTGGCGCCGCTGGTACTGTCGACCGCATGACCGAGGCCTCTTCCCGCGCCCCTCGCCTCGAGGACTCCGTCGATGCGGCCATCGTGCGAGAGATCTCCCTCGACGCGCGGGCGACGCTCTCGCACCTGTCGGAACGCGTGGGGCTCTCGGTGTCGGCGGTGCAATCCCGTCTGCGCCGGCTCGAGGCACGCGGCATTGTGAAGGGCTACCGTCCGATCCTCGATGCCGAGGCCCTCGGGCGACCCCTCGCCGCGTTCGTCGAGATCACCCCCCTCGACCCCGCCCAGCCCGACAACGCCCCCGAGCTCCTGGCCCACCTGACCCCGATCGAGGCGTGCCACTCCATCGCGGGCGAGGCCGCATACATGCTGTTCGTCCGCGTGCCGACGCCCCGAGATCTCGAAGAGCTGATCCGCGACATCCGCGCCGCGGCCCAGGTGAACACGCGCACGACCGTGGTGCTGCAGACGTTCTTCGAGGCGCGACCGATCGAGCCCGCCGACTATCCGGCGTGACCCCCCGGCCACGGGGCCCGGTCCCGAGGCCATCCGCACGACGGCCGACGGTGGGATACATCCCGCGACGGATGCCCCGCCCCCGTCGGCCCGCGTAGCGTGGCCATGATGTTCGCTCTGCGCTCGCTCACCCGCTATCAGCTGGTCACCGACCTCGGTATCGCCGTGGTGTTCTTCCTGGTGGCCATAGCGATCGAGCTCGTCGCAAGCGCCACCCCGATCGACAACGTCGCGGGATTCTTCATCGCGCTCGCCTTCGCGGGGGCGGTGGCTCTGCGACGGCTTCATCCGGGCCTCGCCCTCTGCGTGGCGTGGGCGGCCGCCCTCGCGCAGATGGGGTTCGGCCGGCAGCCGTCGCCGTCCGACCTCGCGATCTTCGCCGTCCTCTACACGACGTCGGCGTACGGCAGTCGTCCCGTGTTCTGGTTCGGGTTCGTCTCGGCGATCGTCGGAGCGGCCGTGGTTCCGCTGTACCTCGTGGGTCGCGGGCTGCAGGCCCCGCCGAACGGGAACGACTGGTTCGCCGTCATCGCGCTCTTCCTCGCGGCCGGTTTCGCGCTCATGCTCGCCTGGGTCTCGGGTGCACTGGTGCGCACGGCCATGAGGGCCGCGGCGAACAGCCGTGCTCAGCGGGCGGCCGAGGCCGAGACGATCGCCGAGCAGGAGCGTGTCCGCATCGCCCGCGACATGCACGACGTCGTCGCGCACTCCCTGGCGGTGGTCATCGCCCAGGCCGACGGTGCCCGGTACGCCGCGGCATCCGATCCGCGGGCGAGCGCCGAGGCGCTGACGACGATCTCGTCGACCGCGCGCGCCGCGCTCGCCGACGTGAGGTTGCTCCTCACCCAGTTGCGGCACTCGCAGGCCGAGGGGCCCCAGCCGACTCTCGCCGACCTCGAGACCCTCTTCGAGCGGATGCGGGCGGCGGGCGTGGCCCTCGAGGTCGAGGTCGACCCGTTGCCCCCGGGCGAGCCCCCCGCGGCCATCCAGCTCGCGGTCTACCGCATCATGCAGGAGGCGCTCACCAACGCCCTGCGGCACGGAGTCGACCCGCGCGTGCGCGTGCACCTGGGATGGTGGCCCGACCGGGTCGTCGCCTCGGTGCGCAATGCCCGGGCCACGGCATCCGTCCCCGCTCCGGCTTCCCCTCCATCGGGTGGACACGGGCTGATCGGCATGCGCGAGCGTGCGCAGCTCGTCGGCGGTCACCTGACCGCGGGGCCCGAGTACGGCGAGTTCGTCGTGCGTGCCACCCTCCCGATCGGCTCCCCGCTGTGAACGCCCGATCGAGAGGGCAGAGCGGATGCCGAGCCACCCCCGACCCGCGAGAGGAGCCGTCGTCATGACCGCCCCCGTCCGCATCGTCCTCGTCGACGATCAAGCCCTGTTCCGCGCCGGAATCCGCATGGTGATCGACTCGCAGCCCGACCTCGAGGTGGTGGGGGAGGCGTCGGATGGCCGCGAGGGCGTCGAGGTCGTCCGTTCCACGCGTCCCGACCTCGTGCTCATGGACGTGCGGATGCCGGTCATGGACGGTCTGGCGGCGACGGCCGAGATCCTGCGCGAGCCCGAAGCGCCGCGCGTCGTGGTGCTGACGACGTTCGACCTCGACGAGGCGGCCGCCCGCGCCATCCAGGGCGGGGCCAGCGGGTTCCTGTTGAAGGATTCCGAGCCGGAGTTCCTGCTGTCGGCGGTGCGCACCGTGCACGCCGGCTCGGCGGTGATCGCCGCCGAAGCGACGCGCGAGCTCTTCGCCCACATCGCCGACGGCGGGGGAGGCGAGCCGGTTCCGGCGGCCTACGGCGCGCTGACCGATCGCGAGCGCGAGATCTTCGCCCTCGCCGCGGCGGGGCTCAGCAACGCCGAGATCGCGGAGCGCGAGTTCCTCTCCGAGGCGACGGTGAAGACGCACATCAGCCGCATCCTCACCAAGCTCGCCCTGCGCGATCGCGTGCAGCTCGTGGTCTTCGCCTATCGCCACGGCCTCGCCTGAGCGGCGGGCGCCTCAGGCGTCGTCGTTCTCCGGGTCGTGCGCCCACGTGGGGGCGAGGGCCTTGATGCGCGTCGCGCGCCACTGCCACGTCGCCCAGAGCGCCGGCCACAGGGCCGGGGCCGCGGCGCCGCCGATGGTCAGCCTCTCTCGCCAGAGGGTGCGCCCGGGCTCTCCGGGGGCGGCTGACACGGCCATCTGGTGATCCCACACGTCGAGCACCGACAGCGGTCCGGTCAGGGGGACGCCCCAGTCGCGGAAGACGCGGACGCGCCCGTGTCCGTCGCTCGTCTCGCGGTCGGCGACCGAGATGAGCTGGCGACCGACCGGAATGAGCCCCGCGACGCTCATCTGCACGGGAACGTCGTCGCCCGATGAGAACGAGGTCGGCATGTCGCCCAGTGCCTCCACGTCGAGGAGCGGACCGTACAGCTCTGCGACGGCGCGGGGGGAGTGCAGTGCTCGCCACGCGGCGTCCGGGTCGCAGTCGATGACGAACTTCAGCAGGATGCGCATGACCTCGATCGTGCCCGATCCCGGCCGTCGGCGGGCACGGCTTGACGCGAGGGGTGCACTCCGGGCGTTTTACGATCGAGGGATGCCGTCTTCTCCCGCCCTCGCCCAGTCCGACTACCAGGTGCGTCTGGACTGGGGCCGCTCGGGGCTGGAGCGTCTCGCCCCCGCTCACGTCGTCATCGTCGTGCAGACGCTGGGGCTGTCGATGCGCGCGCTGGACGCGATCGAAGGAGGCGAGACGTTCCCCCTCGAAGGCGATGAGGCCGCGGGGCTCGCCCTCGCCGCCGGGAGCGACGGCGCCCATGTCGTCGTCGGCGGGCTGCGCAACGCGGCCGCCGTCGCCGCCCACGTGCTCGAGGTGCAGCGGTCGCGAGGTGAGCGCACCCGCATCTCGGTGATCGCCGCCGGTTACCCCGACGACGACGGCCTCCGCTTCGCCGTCGACGACCTGCTCGGCGCGGGCGCCGTCATCGCCGCTCTCGGAGATCTCGGCATCGACCACGCCTCTCCCGACGCCGCCGTCGCGGGAGAGGGATTCCGCGCCCTCGGCGGAGCGGTCCGGCACCTGCTGACGGCCAGCGGCACCGGCCGCGCGCTCGCCGCCGACGGACGACGCGAGGCGGTGCTCGCCTCGGCCGCGCGCGACGCGACATCCGTCGTCCCGACCCTGCGCGACGGGGTGATCGTCTCGGCCTGAGCTCTCGCCCTAGCGGGGTGTCGAGGCCGCGAGCCGCGTCGCGCGGCTGATGTCGCGGTGCACCCACGACAGAGCGAAACGCGGGTCGAACGACGGGGCGCACTTCGCGCACGAGGTGGGCCGGGTCGCACGCCGGTGCCGATAGGCGACGTGGCCCGCCGGGCACGTGCCGACCCACGGGGCGAGTTCGTTGGCGGTCTCGCCGGCGTGGGTCGTCCCGCCCACGTAACCCAGCTCGCGTGCCGTCCGCTTCCACACCGGTCCGTGCCCCGCGGCCGGGCCCGCGACGGCGTGCGCGATCTCGTGCAGCAGCGTCTGGTGATTCGTGTCGTCGTCGTAGCGCGCGGAGAGGTAGCGCGAGACGCTGATGCGCTGACGGCCGTAGTCGCACAGGCCCGCGCGCCGCTTGGCGTTGTCGAAGGCGAAGGTCCACGACGGATCGAGGTGGAGGGCGATCAACGCCTCGGCCCAGATGCGGACGCGCTGCAGATCGGACATGAGCGGAAGCCTAGAAGGGACCTACGACACTCAGCTCGCGACGACCTCGCGCGTGCGGCGACGCTCCGCGGCGTCGATCGCGAGCAGGGTCGATTCGAGCTGCGCGTCGGTGGCACCGGCGTTCTGCCGCAGGAACAGCGCCTGCTTGAAGTCGCGGCGGGCGGCGTCGAAATCGCCCTCGTCGTAGTGCACCTTGCCGCGGTGCTGGAGGGCGAAGGCGGCGATGCTCGCCCAACCCTGCCCTTCGGCCTCTTCGGCGCACATGGTGAGTTCCTGCTCGGCGGCGGCGTAGGCCCCGCGGCACTGCATGATCGTCGCGTGGAGGATGCGCGCGCGCAGCAGGTCGCGACGGGTGCCGGCCATGCGGGCGACCCGCACCGACTGCTCCGAGATCGCGAGCGCCTCGTCGAATCGGTCGAGCACCTTGAGCAGCCACACCCGCTCGAGGAGGGCGTGGAGGCTGCGCTGGGAACCGATCTCCTCGAGACGTTCCGCGCACTCACGGGAGTCGGTGACCTCGCGCAAAGTGTCGGGGTCGTACCCGTGGATGTAGCTCACCATCGCTCCTCTCGTTCCGGCAGGACTTCCAGTGTGCGCCGCACGGGCGTCGAGGGGTGCCTCGCCACGCGGTCGGGCGGCGAAGACGCCGGGATCATCTCTCGAACAGGGATGCCGAGGGCTTCGGAGACGCGGTCGCATCGGCGTCCGTGGCCGGTCGCGACCCGCGTATGAACTCCTCGATCTCCGCGCCCTGAGCGACCTTGGCGGGGTGGGGGCCGGCCGCCATCAGTCGCGGGAGCCACTCGACCGGCAGGGGCGCTGCGGAGGCGGCGACGACGAGGTTGCCGAATCGGCGTCCCTTGAGCACCTGCACCTCGGCGAGGACGATGACCTCGGGCAGGACCTCGCGGATCGTGGCGACCTGGCGGCGGGCGAAGGCCAGTCCGGGTCCGTCGGACACATTCACCAGGAGCACCCCCTCGGGGGCGAGCAGGGCCGCCGCCTCGCGGTAGAACTCCACGGTGGTGAGGTGGGCGGGGGTCTGGGCGCCGGAGTACACGTCGCTGATGAGGAGGTCGACGGCACCCGAGAGTCCCGCCGGCAGTCTCGACAGCCCGGCACGCGCGTCGCCGATGCGCACGCGTATCGACGCGCCGCGGGGGAGGGGGAGGTTCTCGCGCACGAGGTCCCACAGCGCCGGCTCGAGCTCGATGACCTGCTGGCGCGAGTTCGGTCGGGTCGCCTCCACGTAGCGCGGCAGCGTGAGGGCGCCCGCGCCGAGGTGGACCGCGGTGAGGGGCTGTCCCGGCATCCGGAGTCGATCGATCACGGCGCCCATGCGCGCCACGTACTCGAAGTGCAGGTGCGTGGGGTCGTCGAGGTCGACGTGCGACTGGGGTGTCCCGTCGACGACGAGCTCCCATCCCGACACGAACCCCGAGGGCGAGACGCGGGCGAGGGCGCCGTCGGACAGCCGCGCGGTCGGGGCGTCGTCGGGTTCGATGCGCATGCGGGCCATGAACCCACGCTAGGCCCTCGGGGCGGCGGTACCGTGGCCGCATGCGGGTGGATCTCAACGCCGACCTGGGCGAGACCGTCGACGGAGTGCCGACGGCCGACGACGACGCCATGTTCGCGGTGATCTCCAGCGCCAGCATCGCCTGCGGCGGGCACGCGGGGGACGCCGGCGCGATGCGCGCCTCCGTCGAGAGGGCGCAGCGTTTCGGGGTCGCCGTCGGCGCACATCCCTCGTACGAGGACCGCGAGAACTTCGGTCGCGTGGCCCGCTCGCCCGGCTCCGCCGATCTCCGCGCCAGTGTGATCGGGCAGATCGCCGCGCTCGCCGCGGCCGGTGCCGACCTGCGGTACGTCAAGCCGCACGGGGCGCTCTATCACGCGGTCACCGTCGACCGACGGCAGGCCGACGCGGTCGTCGCGGCGGTGGCCGACCACTCCGCGCGGCTCGGACGCGCGCTCCCGATCCTCGGCCTTCCCGGCGCGATCGCCGAGGCCGCGGCATCCGCGGGTCTTCCGTTCGTGCCCGAGGCCTTCCTCGACCGCGGGTACACGGCGACGGCGACGCTCGTGCCCCGGGGGGCTCCCCGAGCCCTCGTCGACGACCCGGCCCTCGTGGCCGAGCGGGCGGTGCTCCTCGTGCGCGACCGCGAGGTCGAGGCCGTCGACGGGACGCGGCTCGCCGTCGAGGCCGCCTCGCTGTGCCTGCACGGGGACACTCCCGCCGCAGTGGCGATGGCGCGGGCCGTGCGCGCGGCCCTGGACGACGCGGGTGTCGAGGTGCTCGCTCCGTGGTGACGCTGCGGGCGATGGGCGAGAGGGCCGTGCTGGCCGAGGTCGCCGATCTGCCCGCGGTCGTGCGGTTGCACGCCGCGCTCGCCGCGGATCCGCTCGGCGGCGTCGACGATCTCGTACCCGCGGCGCGCACCGTGCTCATCGCCTTCGATCCGGTCCGCACCTCGGCGTCCGCGGTCACCGCGTGGGTCCGGGCGGCCGCGACCGGGGATCCGGATGCCGCCTCACCCGGCCCCCTCGTCGAGATCGCGACGCGGTACGACGGCGCCGACCTGGACGACGCGGCCGAGCTGCTCGGCATCCGAGCGGACGACCTCGTCGCGCGCCACCGTGCCGCGGAGTGGACGGTGGCCTTCACCGGCTTCGCGCCGGGGTTCGCCTATCTCGTGAGTGCGGACTGGCCGTTCGACGTCCCTCGACTCGACCGACCCCGCCTTCGCGTCCCCGCCGGAGCCGTGGGTCTCGCGGGGGCGTTCAGCGGGGCCTACCCCCGTGACACCCCGGGCGGCTGGCGGCTCATCGGGTCGACGGATGCGGTCCTCTTCGATCCCGAGGCCGTCGACCCGGTGCTCCTCCCGCCCCGCACCCGCGTGCGTTTCGTCCCGATCCGCGAGCGCGCGCACGTCGTCGGGCCGCGGGAGTCCGACAGGACGCCGCCGACGAGCGGACGACCGGATGCCGCGGCCCCGCCGTTTCCCGCCGGATCCTCGCTCGGTGGGGCGCGTTCCTCGACCGCCGGGGCGGCGCCCGGCCCGGCGCTCCGCATCCTCGCCTCCGGTCCGCTGGTCACGGTGCAGGACCTCGGCCGACCCGGTCGAGCGGCGCTGGGGGTGGCCCGCTCGGGCGCCCTGGATCGCGGCGCCCTGCGCATCGCGAACCGTCTGGTCGGAAACGACGAGAGCGCGGCGGCTCTCGAGATCACGCTCGGCGGGTTCTCGGCGCGAGCCGAACACGACTGCTGGGTCGCGGTGACCGGTGCTCTCGCCGACGTGCGCGTCGACGGGCGCGGCGTCCCCGTCTACGAGCCGGTGCGACTCGTGAGGGGCGCGGAGCTGACGATCGACCCCGCCCGCGCGGGCCTGCGACTGATCCTCGCCGTCCGCGGGGGAGTCGTCGCCGAGTCCGTGCTCGGCTCGCGCTCCACCGACGTTCTCGCGCGGCTCGGCCCTCGACCCCTCCGTGCCGGCGACCTCGTGCACGCGGGATTCGAGACCGGGGAGGTGCCCGCGGTGGACGGGTTCCCCTGGTCCATCCCTCCGGCCGTGCTCGAGGTGGGGCTGCGGCCGGGGCCGCGGGCGGACTGGTTCACCCCCGCCTCGGTCGATGCGCTGACCGATGCGTCCTGGACCGTGTCGGCCGACATCGACAGGATCGGCATCCGTCTCGACGGTCCGGTCCTCGAGCGCACCCGTCACGACGAACTCCCCAGCGAAGGCATGTGCCCGGGAGCGCTCCAGGTTCCACCGCACGGGCGCCCGGTGATCCTGCTCGCCGACGGTCCCGTGACCGGGGGCTATCCCGTGATCGGGGTGATCCCGGATGCCGCCCTCGACGCTCTCGCACAGGTGCGGCCGGGTGACCGGGTGCGGTTTCGCCGGGCCTGACGGGGCGGGAGCGAGGAATGCCGGGCGAGCGCACGCGGTTATACCGCAGGTCCGAGAACGCGTCAAGAATTGGACTGGACACGGCGAGTCCTCCCGCGTATGCTTGGACTTTGCGCTCCTCGATTCCCCCTGCCCTCATATGGTGGTCGGCTGAGCCTGCCCGTCCCCGCTTCACCGCGGTGTGCGACGTGCAGGTTATCGGGGCAGGAACGCACTCCACCTGACGACAAGGAATCACGAGCCCCTCGCCCGGGCTTCTGGAGGTTATTCCCTTGGCTGCTGCGAGCAACGCATCCACCACCACCACCCCGAAGAGCGGACGCGGCGCATCTCGCCTCTCGTTCGCGAAGATCTCCGACAAGCTGACCGTTCCCGATCTGCTCGCGCTGCAGACCGAGTCGTTCGACTGGCTCGTCGGTAACGAAGCATGGAAGGCGCGCGTCGCCGAGGCTCAGGCCGCCGGTCGCACCGACGTCCCCGAGATCAGCGGACTCGAGGAGATCTTCGAGGAGATCTCGCCGATCGAGGACCTGAGCGAGACCATGCAGCTCTCGTTCACGAACCCCTACCTCGAGCCGGAGAAGTACTCGATCGAGGAGTGCAAGGAGCGCGGCAAGACCTACGCCGCCCCCCTGTACGTCGAGGCCGAGTTCATGAACCACCAGACCGGTGAGATCAAGACCCAGACGGTCTTCATGGGCGACTTCCCGCTCCAGACCAACAAGGGCACGTTCATCATCAACGGCACCGAGCGTGTCGTCGTGTCGCAGCTCGTGCGTTCGCCCGGCGTCTACTTCGACAAGACGCCCGACAAGACCTCCGACAAGGACATCGTGTCGGCCCGCGTCATCCCCTCGCGTGGTGCCTGGCTCGAGTTCGAGATCGACAAGCGCGACCAGGTCGGCGTGCGCATCGACCGCAAGCGCAAGCAGTCTGTCACCGTCTTCCTCAAGGCCCTCGGCCTGACCAGCGAGGACATCCTCGCCGAGTTCTCCGGTTTCGACTCCATCGAAGAGACGCTGTCCAAGGACACGATCCTCACGAAGGAAGACGCCCTCCGCGACATCTACCGCAAGCTCCGTCCGGGCGAGCAGGTCGCCGCCGAGGCTGCGCGCGCGCTGCTGGACAACTTCTACTTCAACTCGAAGCGCTACGACCTCGCGAAGGTGGGTCGCTACAAGATCAACCAGAAGCTCGGTCTCGACAAGCCGCTGAGCGACTCGGTCCTGACCGTCGACGACATCGTCGCCACGATCAAGTACCTCGTCCGCCTGCACCGCGGTGACGTCACGTTCGACGGCGTCCGCGGTGGCCAGGCCGCCGAGATCCGCCTCGACACCGACGACATCGACAACTTCGGCAACCGTCGTATCCGCGCCGTCGGCGAGCTCATCCAGAACCAGGTCCGCACCGGTCTGTCGCGCATGGAGCGCGTCGTCCGCGAGCGCATGACCACGCAGGACATCGAGGCGATCACGCCGCAGACCCTGATCAACGTGCGCCCCGTCGTCGCCGCGATCAAGGAGTTCTTCGGAACCTCGCAGCTGTCGCAGTTCATGGACCAGAACAACCCGCTCGCGGGTCTGACCCACAAGCGCCGCCTGTCGGCGCTGGGCCCCGGCGGTCTCTCGCGTGAGCGTGCCGGCGTCGAGGTCCGCGACGTCCACCCCTCGCACTACGGCCGCATGTGCCCCATCGAGACCCCCGAAGGCCCGAACATCGGTCTGATCGGCTCGCTGGCCTCGTTCGCCCGCATCAACGCCTTCGGCTTCATCGAGACCCCGTACCGTCGCGTCGTCGACGGCCGGGTGACCGACCAGATCGACTACCTCACCGCCAGCGAAGAGAGCGACCACATCGTCGCTCAGGCCGGTGTCGCCCTCCAGGCAGACGGACACTTCGTCGAGGATCGCATCCTCGCCCGTCGTGGCCAGGGTGGCGAGGTCGACCTCTTCCCGAACGACGAGATCGGCTACATGGACGTCTCGCCGCGCCAGATGGTGTCGGTGGCGACCTCGCTCATCCCGTTCCTCGAGCACGACGACGCCAACCGCGCCCTCATGGGTGCGAACATGCAGCGCCAGGCCGTGCCGCTCGTGCGCAGCGAGTCGCCCGTCGTCGGTACCGGCATGGAGGGCTTCGCGGCCATCGACGCCGGTGACGTCGTGACGGCTGAGAAGTCGGGCGTCGTCCTGGAGGTCTCGGCCGACGTCGTGACCATCCAGCTCGACGAGGGCGGCACGCAGGACTACTTCCTGCGCAAGTTCGACCGCTCCAACCAGGGCACGTCCTACAACCAGCGCGTGGTCGTCTCGGCCGGCGAGCGCATCGAGGCCGGCGAGGTCATCGCCGACGGTCCCGCGACCGAGAACGGCGAGCTCGCGCTCGGCAAGAACCTCCTCGTGGCGTTCATGACCTGGGAAGGTCACAACTTCGAGGACGCGATCATCCTCAGCCAGGACCTCGTGAAGGACGACACGCTGTCGTCGATCCACATCGAGGAGTACGAGGTCGACGCGCGCGACACGAAGCTCGGCAAGGAGGAGATCACCCGTGACCTCCCCAACGTCAGCCCCGACCTGCTGAAGGACCTCGACGACCGCGGCATCATCCGCATCGGCGCCGAGGTCCGCCCCGGTGACATCCTCGTCGGCAAGGTCACGCCCAAGGGCGAGACCGAGCTGAGCGCCGAGGAGCGTCTGCTCCGCGCGATCTTCAACGAGAAGAGCCGCGAAGTCCGTGACACCTCGCTGAAGGTGCCCCACGGCGAACAGGGCACGATCATCGCCGTCAAGGAGTTCAACGCCGAAGACGGAGACGACGAGCTCGGCTCGGGCGTCAACCGCCGCGTCGTGGTCTACATCGCCCAGAAGCGCAAGATCACCGAGGGCGACAAGCTCGCCGGTCGCCACGGCAACAAGGGCGTCATCGCCAAGATCCTCCCGATCGAGGACATGCCCTTCCTGCCCGACGGCACGCCGGTCGACATCATCCTCAACCCGCTCGGTATCCCCGGTCGAATGAACTTCGGTCAGGTCCTCGAGCTCCACCTCGGCTGGATCGCCCAGCAGGGTTGGAAGGTCGAGGGCACCCCCGAGTGGGCCGCCCAGCTGCCCGAGTCGGCTCGCGAGGCCGCCCCCGGCACGAAGGTCGCGACCCCGGTGTTCGACGGCGCCTTCGAGGCCGAGATCGCGGGTCTTCTCGACTCGACGATCCCCAACCGCGACGGCGACCGCATGGTCGACTCCACGGGTAAGACGCTGCTGTTCGACGGTCGCTCCGGCGAGCCGTTCCCGGCGCCCATCTCGGTCGGCTACATGTACATCCTGAAGCTGCACCACCTCGTCGACGACAAGATCCACGCGCGTTCGACGGGCCCGTACTCGATGATCACCCAGCAGCCGCTCGGTGGTAAGGCGCAGTTCGGTGGTCAGCGCTTCGGTGAGATGGAAGTGTGGGCGCTCGAGGCCTACGGTGCCGCTTACGCGCTGCAGGAGCTCCTCACGATCAAGTCCGACGACATCCTCGGCCGCGTCAAGGTGTACGAGGCCATCGTCAAGGGCGAGAACATCCAGGAGCCCGGCATCCCCGAGTCCTTCAAGGTGCTCATGAAGGAGATGCAGTCGCTCTGCCTGAACGTCGAGGTCCTCTCGGCCGACGGCACCGCGGTGAACCTGCGCGACACGGATGACGACGCCTTCCGCGCTGCGGAAGAACTCGGCATCAACATCTCCAGCCGCTTCGAATCCTCGTCGATCGACGAGATCTGAGCTTCCAGCTCAGCGACCCAGCTCAGATTTCAGAGAATTCCGACACAGGAGAACCAGTGCTCGAATCAACCACTTTCGATCAGATCCGTATCGGTCTGGCCACCGCCGACGACATCCGTCGTTGGTCCTTCGGTGAGGTCAAGAAGCCCGAGACGATCAACTACCGCACGCTGAAGCCCGAGAAGGACGGACTCTTCGGCGAGCAGATCTTCGGACCCTCCCGCGACTGGGAGTGCGCCTGCGGCAAGTACAAGCGGGTGCGCTTCAAGGGCATCGTCTGCGAGCGCTGCGGCGTCGAGGTCACCAAGAGCTCGGTCCGCCGCGAGCGCATGGGCCACATCGAGCTCGCCGCGCCCGTCACGCACATTTGGTACTTCAAGGGCGTGCCCTCGCGCCTCGGCTACCTGCTCGACATGGCGCCGAAGGACCTCGAGAAGGTCATCTACTTCGCCGCCTACATGGTGATCTCGGTTGACGAGGATGCTCGTCACCGCGACCTGGCCACGCAGGAGAACAACATCCGCCTCGAGCTGAAGACGCTCGGCGACCGTCGCGACGCCCGCGTCGCGGCCCGCCTCGCCAAGCTCGAGGAGGAGCTCGCCGCCCTCGAGGCGGAGGGCGCCAAGGCCGACCAGAAGAAGAAGGTCAAGGACGCCGCCGAGAAGGACATGACGGCGGCCCGCAAGAACGCCGACGAGCAGATCGCCAAGCTCGAGCGCGTGTGGGAGGACTTCCGCACGCTCGAGGTGGGCGCCCTGAAGCCCGAGGACGACGTGTTCCACGAGCTGCAGGACCGCTTCGGTCAGTACTTCGAGGCCCACATGGGCGCGGAGTCGATCAAGCGTCGCCTCGAGGCCTTCGACCTGCAGGCCGAGGCCGACAGCCTCCACCTGCAGATCTCCGAGGGCAAGGGCCAGCGCAAGATCCGCGCGATCAAGCGCCTCAAGGTCGTCAACTCGTTCCTGCAGACCGGCATGAGCCCGGCCTCGATGGTGCTGGATGTCGTCCCGGTGATCCCGCCGGAGCTTCGTCCCATGGTCCAGCTCGACGGTGGCCGCTTCGCGACCTCCGACCTGAACGACCTCTACCGTCGCGTGATCAACCGCAACAACCGCCTCCGTCGCCTGATCGACCTCGGTGCCCCCGAGATCATCGTCAACAACGAGAAGCGCATGCTGCAGGAGGCCGTCGACGCGCTGTTCGACAACGGCCGCCGTGGTCGCCCCGTCACCGGTACCGGCAACCGCGCCCTGAAGTCCCTGAGCGACATGCTCAAGGGAAAGCAGGGTCGTTTCCGCCAGAACCTGCTCGGAAAGCGCGTGGACTACTCGGGCCGTTCCGTCATCATCGTCGGACCCCAGCTCAAGCTCCACCAGTGCGGTCTGCCCAAGCAGATGGCCCTCGAGCTGTTCAAGCCGTTCGTGATCAAGCGCCTGATCGACCTCGGTCACTCGCAGAACATCAAGGCCGCCAAGCGCGCCGTCGAGCGCTACCGTCCCGAGGTCTGGGACGTGCTCGAGGAGATCATCCGCGAGCGCCCCGTGCTGCTGAACCGTGCACCCACCCTGCACCGCCTCGGCATCCAGGCGTTCGAGCCCCAGCTCGTCGAGGGCAAGGCGATCCAGCTGCACCCGCTCGTGTGCGCGGCGT
This sequence comes from Microbacterium testaceum, assembly GCF_029761935.1. Classification (NCBI taxonomy): domain Bacteria; kingdom Bacillati; phylum Actinomycetota; class Actinomycetes; order Micrococcales; family Microbacteriaceae; genus Microbacterium; species Microbacterium testaceum. The sequence continues at coordinate 1,669,249 of NZ_CP121699.1, read as the reverse complement.
TCAACGCCGACTTCGACGGTGACCAGATGGCCGTCCACCTGCCCCTGTCGGTCGAGGCCCAGGCCGAGGCGCGCGTGCTGATGCTCGCCTCGAACAACATCCTGAAGCCGTCGGACGGTCGCCCGGTGACCCTGCCCTCGCAGGACATGATCATCGGTCTGCACCACCTCACCACCCTCAAGGAGGGTGCGAAGGGCGAAGGCCGCGCGTTCGGTTCCGTGGGCGAGGCGATCCTGGCCAAGGACGAGGGCACCCTCGACCTGCAGGCCAAGGCGCGCATCCGCATCCCCGGCCTGACGTTCCTCGAGGGCCAGGCGCCCGAGGGTTACGACGTGCACGGTCTCGTCGACGCCTCGCTCGGACAGGCGATCTTCAACGACACGCTCCCCAAGGGCTACCCGTTCGTTCGCGAGCAGGCCGACAAGGGCAAGCTGTCGCAGATCGTCAACAAGCTGGCGGAGGAGTACCCCAAGGTCGAGGTCGCAGCATCGCTCGACCGGATCAAGGACGCCGGCTTCTACTGGGCCACCCGTTCGGGTGTCACGGTGGCGCTGAGCGACATCCTCACCCCGCCGAACAAGGCCGAGATCGTCGCCGGCTACGAGAAGCAGGCCGCGAAGGTCCAGGGCCAGTACGAGAAGGGTCTCACCACCGACGCCGAGCGTCGTCAGGAGCTCATCAAGATCTGGACCGAGGCCACCGACGAGGTCCAGAAGGCTATGCGGGACAACTTCCCCGCCGACAACACCATCAACCGCATGGTCTCGTCGGGCGCCCGTGGTAACTGGCTGCAGATCCGCAACATCGCGGGTATGCGAGGCCTGGTGAACAACCCCAAGGGTGAGATCATCCCGCGTCCGATCATCTCCTCGTACCGCGAGGGTCTGTCGGTCGCCGAGTACTTCATCGCGACGCACGGTGCCCGTAAGGGTCTGGCCGACACGGCTCTCCGTACGGCCGACTCGGGGTACCTCACCCGTCGTCTGGTCGACGTCTCGCAGGATGTCATCATCCGCGAGGAGGACTGCGGCACGTCGAAGGGTCTCGAGCTCCCGATCGCCGCGGCCGACTCGACCGGTTCGCTGGTCAAGGACGCCAACGTCGAGAACTCGGTGTTCGCTCGTACGCTCGCCACGGCGGTCGTCGACGCGCAGGGCACCGTGCTGGCCGAGGCCGGCGATGACGTGGGCGACGTGCTCATCGACAAGCTGGTCGCGGGTGGTGTCGAGACCATCAAGGTCCGCTCCGTCCTGACCTGCGACTCGGCGGTCGGTGTCTGCGCGAAGTGCTACGGCCGTTCGCTCGCCACCGGCAAGATCGTCGACATCGGCGAGGCCGTCGGCATCATCGCGGCCCAGTCGATCGGTGAGCCCGGTACCCAGCTGACGATGCGTACCTTCCACACCGGTGGTTCCGCCTCGGCGGACGACATCACGCAGGGTCTTCCCCGTGTGCAGGAGCTCTTCGAGGCCCGTACCCCCAAGGGTGCGTCGCCGATCGCCGAGGCCGACGGCCGCATCACGATCGACGAGACCGACAAGGCCAAGAAGGTCATCCTGACGCCCGACAACGGCGACGAGCCGGTGGTCTACCCCGTCCTGAAGCGCGCGACGCTCCTGGTCGAGGACGGCCAGCACGTCTCGGTCGGCGAGCCCCTCCAGGTCGGAACGCTCGACCCCAAGGAGGTCATGCGCGTGCAGGGTGCCCGCGAGGTGCAGAAGTACCTCGTCAACGGCGTCCAGGGCGTGTACCGCTCGCAGGGTGTGCCGATCCACGACAAGCACATCGAGGTCATCGTCCGACAGATGCTCCGCAAGGTCACTGTCGTCGATCACGCCGACACCGATCTGCTGCCCGGTGAGCTGGTGGACTTCAAGCGCTACCAGACCATCAACCGCGAGGCGGTCGGCGAGGGCAAGCGTCCCGCGTCGGGTCGTCCCGAGCTGATGGGTATCACGAAGGCGTCGCTCGCGACCGAGTCGTGGCTGTCGGCGGCATCGTTCCAGGAAACCACCCGCGTCCTGACGCAGGCGGCCATGGAGGGCAAGAGCGACCCGCTCGTCGGCCTCAAGGAGAACGTCATCATCGGAAAGCTCATCCCCGCCGGAACCGGACTTGCGAAGTACCGCAACGTCACGGTCGAGGCGACGGAAGAGGCGAAGAGCGAGCGGTACCCCAACCGCATCTTCGCTTCGGACGGCGCGTACAGCGACGCCGACCTGAGCTACGTCGACTTCGACAGCTTCTCGACGGACGACTTCACGCCCGGCACATACAACTGATCGAGGCTCGGGAGGGCGGGTCGCCCGTCCTCCCGGTCTCGACGGGAGGGATGCCACGCCCCGGCGCGGCATCCTGATCCCCGAAGGCCCCCGGCTCACGCCGGGGGCCTTCCTCGTGCTCGCGGCGTGTCGAGGCGCGGGGGAGGCACCTCGGTGCGCCTACCGTTGTGGTGGAGGGACGCATGGCCCGCATCGGGGGACGCAGCTTATGGCTGGCATGGCCGGCGGGTCTGCTGTGCGCGGCGGCCGTCGCCGCTCTGGTGGTCATCGCCACCCCCGGCGTGCCGATGGCCGTGGGATTCGTGGGCGACACGCTGAGGGCCGCCACGGGGCGGCACGCGGCGGTCGAGACCACCCCTCCCGCGCCGGCTTCGGACTGCCGACACCTGTACTCGCAACCGCTGTGGTCCTCCCTCGTGTGGTCTCCGCAGGCGTTGCTCTCCCAGCGGCGTACCGCGCCGGCGTCGACGCCCGAGGCGGTCGCCGCCGCCGCTCCGACGGTCGTGATCACCTGCCACTGGCGGGGCGAAGCCGGGCGTTCGATCGAGACGACCGTCTCGACGGTGACGCCCGAGGGGGCCGCAGCGGTCTCGACCACGCTCGCCGCACAGGGTTTCACGTGCTCGGTCGCGGCCGACACCACGCACTGCGAACGCGCCTCGGGCGAGCTCCTCGAGGTCCACGATCTGCGTGCCGACCGGTGGGTGTCGTCGACGCTCTCCGGGTGGATGCCCGACGGGTACGCCGCGATCGTGGCATCCCACGCCTTCTACGGCGAGTGACGGGGGAGCCCCCTCGCGGGGTCAGCCGCCGAAGACGGAGGCGATGATGCTGCCGGTGTATCCCGTGGGGGCGAGGTTCGAGTACTGCGTGTCGATCAACACGCCGTCGCGCCAGTAGAGCGTCCGACCGTCGTTGACGGGGTAGGTCGGGTTGATCCAGGTCTTCTCGCAGCGCGTCCCCGCGTCGGGGGTGTAGCAGCTGAAGCCCTGGGTGTCGACGAGACCGTTCAGCATGTCGAGCGCGGGGCCGCGGTCCATGCGCGAGATGTGCGTGACGAGGCCTGTGGTGTCCGCCGCCGGATCGCGCCAGATGCAGATCAGCGAGCCGTCGGACTGCACGCCCGAGGGCCCGAGCGCGGGGTCGTTCAACGGAGTTTGGCCGAGCTGAGCCAGGACGTCGGTCGAGAGCATCGAGCGGCAGTCGGCCGGGATGCGGACGGCCGGTGCCGTCTGGGTGATCGTCGGGATGGGGGTCGGGCTGGCCGACACGACCGGTGCCGCGGGGGTGGGCGCGGCGTCGTCTGCGGCGGGGGCGCACGCGCTCACCGCGAGGAGGGTGGCGCCGGCGAGAGCCGCTGCGACGGCCGGACGGAGCAGGCGACGGGACATGGGAACACCCTAAGCCGCCCCACCGATACGGTCGAGAAGGACATCCCACGGCACGCCTGCACGATGCCGCGGGATACCCGGGTTAGCCTTGCGCCGCAAGCACCGCGTGAGGAGACCCCATGAGCGACAACACGTCGGGCAGTGACCCCGTCGCTGAACCGAAGGCTTCGTACGGCGACCCCGTCGTCGAGCCGAAGGACGAAGCGCAGGATGTCGTCGGCCGAGCCCACGAGGGTCTCGCCGATGCCGAGGCCGCCCGCCGCGACGCGGTCGACCCCGCGGCGGCCGAAGCCGCGTGGGACGAGCGTGAGGCGCGCGAGCACGCCACCTCCGCTCCGACGACGGCCCGCAGCGAGCACGCGGCTCCCGTCGTGCACGACGCGTCGCCGGTCGCCCCGCAGGGGTCCACGGCGTCCTCCGGGTCGGTCGACCTCGAGGACGAAGACGCCCGCTGGGCCGCGTACGCCGCCTCCGCGGAGCCGGCGCGCGACGACGTCCGCCGCGACGACGTCCGTCACGACGACACGACCGCGTCGTCGCGCTACGACGACGCGAGCACGACGGCGTACCCCGCCGCCGGTGCCGCCGCCGCGGCCGCCGCCGCTCCCGTCGCCGAAGAGCCCACCCGCACGGTGGGCGGGGCGCAGCCGATCTTCGTGCAGGCGCCCGAAGCCCCTCGTCCCCGCAACAACCGGGGTGCGGCCGGTGCCATCGGCCTTCTCGCCGCTCTGGTCTTCGCGGTGCTGTATCTCGCCGCGACTCTCGGCCTGGGGCTGTTGACCGGCCGCACCGCCACCGCCGACCTCGGTCAGGCGGCCCTCTCGGCGCTGGCCACGTGGGACCTGTGGGTGCCCACCGTGGCGTTCTACTTGGGGTTCTGGTTCCTCGGCGCCCTGATCAACCGTGGGCGCTGGGGTCACTGGGTGGTCTGGGGTCTCGTCGTCGGTGTCGTGGCCTGGGCCGGGCACCTGCTCGGCGCCCTCTTCGCCGCGCCGTTCTGGGAGATCTCCCCCCGCCAGTCGGTCGAACTGCTCCAGAACAACGTCCTCGCCCCGCTCGCGATCGTCGCCTTCGTCCTCGGCCGCGAACTCACCATCTGGTTCGGCTCGTGGGTGTCGGCACGCGGTCGCCGCGTGACCGAGATCAACGCCGAAGCCCAGCGCGAGTACGAGCGCACCCTCGAGGCCGGTCCGCAGCTCTCGCAGCGCTGAGCCGGAGTCGATGACCAACGAACAGCGACCGGCGGGGGTTTCCCCGCCGGTCGCTGTCGTCTTCGCGTCCGTCGTCTTCATCGCCCTCTCGATCGGCGGCCTCGGGGTGACGAGCCTCGTCGTCGATGCCGATGTCATCCCCGTCCGCGGTCTCGGCGCGATCCCCGGCGTCATCGGTCAGGTGCTGGCCCTCGCGGGATTCGCGGCGACGCTGTGGTGGGGCCTTCGGACCGATCCGCCCGGCTGGTTGACCGCCGTCCCGTGCGCCATCGCGGCCTATCTGGGTGAAGTGCTCGGGGTCGTGCTCGGCGCTCTCGTCAGCGGGGCCGATCCGGTTCGCGGCGTCGCCGCGGCGCAAAGCGTCGCCCTGGGATTCCCCGGTCCGGTGGTGGCCGGCGCGGCTGTGCTCGCGGGACTCTTCGGCATCCTGCTCGTGCGGGCTCGCACGACAGGCCCGCGCTGGCGCTGGGAAGACGAGGACGAGGGCCCGTGATGCGACCCGTGACGCGCGGGTCCGCCCGCATCCGCGTGTTCCCGGGCGTGTCGGGCTAGCGTAGGGGCGTGGAGCGGTCGCTCGAGAGCCAGGTCGGTCAGGCGGTGGACGCCTGGCTCCGTTGGCTGCCCCGGTGGGAGCCCGCGAACCACCGCGGACGTGTCGCTCCGTGCCGTCGGTGCTTCGGCTCGCCGGTCCTGTCGGCCGCGGGCCTCGGGTCCGATGTCCCGCATGGGGTGCAGCATGGCCTGTCGACGCGGGTGAAGGCGATCGTCGATCATGCGGTCGCCGAGTACACGTCCCGCAACCTCCCGATGCTGCAGGCCGAGCTCGACCAGCAGGCCGAACGCAACCGACGACGTTCCTACCGTCCGGCAGAGGGACTCGAACCCGAGTTCGACGGGATGCCGCTCGACCCCGACCCCGAGCCCGGATCGCCCTTCCTCTTCACCCTGTCGGGCCTCGCGGCCGAAGAGGATGCGGCCATCCCCGCTCTTCCCCCGCTGTCGGATGCCGCGAAGGCGGCGCTGCGACAAGAGGTGGGCCTCGCCGACGATTACGCCAACATGATCGGGCGCGAAGTGTGCACGATCCTCCTCCATCACCGCCTCCGGATCCAGGCGGCGGTGGCGGAATTCGTCGAGCCGCAGATCGCCGCGCTGCTGGACGACCTCACCCGCTCGCTCGATGCGCCGTTCGACCCGCGCGACGTGGAGCCTCCGGCATCCTGAAGCTCTGTTCACAAGGGCACGGCGGGAGGCCGCGCTTTTGTTAGCATCAACGGGTTGTCCGCTTATCGAGTCGCGGACGCGTCTCAGGGGGAGGGGGCTCGATGCCGCAGCGCCTGCCGTCTTCACCGCCCATCTTGCCCGGGCTCGCGTACATCCGACCGCTGGGGTCCGGAGGATTCGCCGACGTCTTCCTGTACGGACAGGACATGCCGCGCCGCGACGTCGCGGTCAAGGTGCTTCCGAGCGATGTGCGCGACGCCGATCTGCTGCGCATGTTCAATGCCGAGGCCGACGTCCTCGCCCATCTCTCGGCCCACCCCTCGATCGTCACCGTCTACCAGGCGGGGATCTCGGCCGACGGCCGGCCGTACATCGTCATGGAGTTCTGCCCGGGCTCGCTCGCTCAGCGTTACCGCGTCGAGCGCATACCCGTGCCCGAGGTCCTCTCGATCGGCGTCCGCATGTCGGGGGCCCTCGAATCGGCGCACCACGCGGGACTCATCCACCGCGACGTGAAGCCGAGCAACATCCTCGTGACGACGTTCGGAGCCCCCGTCCTCGCCGACTTCGGTATCTCCTCGTCCCTCGTGCGCCAGGGGGCGGACGAGATGCTGGCCATGTCGGTGCCGTGGAGCGCTCCCGAGGTCGTCGCCGAGCAGACGGCCGGAACCGTGTCGAGCGAGGTGTGGAGCCTCGGCGCCACGATCTACTCGCTGCTGGCGGGGCAGAGCCCGTTCGAACGACGCGAGAAGGGGCAGAATTCCCGCGAGCAGTTACGACGCCGCATCGCCCGCGCGACCTATACCGACATCACCCGCAGCGACGTCCCCGCCTCGCTGCAGGCGGTGCTCGCGAAGTCGATGTCCCGCAACCCCGCCGACCGGTATGCCAGCGCGCGTGAGTTCGGCGAGGCGATCCAGGCCGTCCAGGTCGAGACCGGCCTGCCCTCGACACCGCTCGAGGTCCCCGCCGCCGAGTGGGCGCCCGCCGCGCGGGCGGTCGATTTCGCCGACGGGACGTTGCGGGGCCCGGCGCGGTCGCGCATCGAGCGCGAGGGCGGGCGCAAGCTCCGCGGTACCTCCGGCATGGCGGGCTACGTCCGCGACGAAGACACCGACATCGCCGCGCCGGCCTCGACCGGCTCCAAGGCGCTGCCGTGGATTCTCGCCTCGGCGACGCTCGTGACCGCGGGGGCCGTCGTCGTCGCCGCTTTGTTCGCCACGGGAGTCCTCCGATGAAGCGCTCGACGATCGCGGGGTTGGCCTCGACCCTCGCCGCCGCCGCCCTCGTCATCACGGCGAGCATCGTGTGGCCCGGTCTGGACGCCCAGCAGACCCCCGAGGTCGACACGTCGGTGTGGGCGCTGCAGACCGGTGACGGCCAGCGCTACGCCCGCGTGAACACCACCGTCGGCGAACTCGACACCGTGCGCACGGCGGGCAACCCCAGCCAGGTGGTGCAGAGCGGTGACGGTGCCTACCTCTTCACCGACAGCTTCAGCAAGCTCACCCGGATCAACGAGGCCCAGCCCGTCGACCTGTCCGACGATCAGCTCGAGGCCGCCCCCGACACCCCGCCCGGTACGACATCGGTGGTCACGGCGGGCGACTACGCGGTGTATCGCACCGACACCGGCACGCTCTTCGCGAGCCGCCTGAGTCAGGCGGGGCAGAAGCCCACCGAGCTCGACCCCTTCGACACCTCGCAGGACGAGAACGCGCCGTCCTACACCGCGGATGCCATCGCCCTCGACGCCCGCGGCATGCTCTTCGCCTACTCTTCCGCCGACGGCTCGGTCATCCGGTACGACATCGATGCCGACGAGCTGCGCGGCCGCGACGCGCTCGAGGCCGAGGTCGCGGCTCCTGTCCTGTCGGCGGCCGGGGACACCTGGGTCCTCGTCGACGCGGACGCCGGGCGAGTGTGGGTGCGCGGCGCGGACCCCGTCACCATCGACGCGGGCGATCAGCTCGTGGTCGCCGATGCCGACGCCGACGCACGCGCGGTGTACGTGGCCGACGACCAGTCGCTATGGAGCATCCCGGCAGACGGTTCCGAGCCCCGGCGCGAGGTCGGCGGCGGCGGCAACGTCCTCGGTCAGCCGGCCCGCCCCTTGTCGCACCAGGGCGTCGCGTACGCCGCCTGGCTCCTGCCGGGGGATGCACGCGGCACGCTGTGGCGCTCCGACCAGGGCGAGACCGACCTCGACTACGGCGGAGCGACCATGCCCGACCAGCGGCGGCCGGTCTTCGTCGCGACCGACCACGCCGTGATCCTGAACGAGACGCGCACGGGGTGGGTCTGGACCGTGCCCGACGGGGCCCTCGTCGCGTCCAGCCAGAACTGGTCGCTCGACGACCGCACCGAGCAGACCGCCGTGCAGAGCGACGAGAAGCTGAGCGTCGTCCTCGACCCGAAGCCGCCGATCGCCGAACCCGATTCGTTCGGCGTGCGGCCCGGTCGTCTCACGACGCTCCCCGTGCTCTTGAACGACCACGACCCCAACGAGGACGTCCTCAGCATCATCGCCGAGAGCGTCACGGGACTCGATCCGGGCTTCGGAACCCTCACGGTGACCGACGCCGGTCAGCGTCTCGCCGTGCGCGTCGCACCGGGCGCGACCGGTAGCGCCACCTTCTCGTACGCGGTCACCGACGGTACCGCCGCCGATGGCTTGAACTCCGCCCCCGCCTCGGTGACCCTCTCGGTCTCGGCGCCCTCGTCGAACGCGGCACCCGTGTGGTGTGGCGTCGACAAGTGCCTGCAGCCGTGGCCGACCCCCGAGGTCGCTCGCGGCGGCACCATCACGGTCCCCGTCCTGCCCGGCTGGGTGGACCCCGACGGCGACCCGCTGCTGCTGCTCTCGGTTGACAACCCCGGCGGCGTGGGCACGGTCGCCGCGACCCCCGCGGGAGATGTGGTCTACCAGCACGCCGACGACGGCTCGGGCGGAGAGCAGAACATCCAGCTCGACGTCACCGTGGCCGACACCGAGGGGGCCGTGACGACCAAGCCCCTCGTCATCCGCGTGGCTCCCGATCCCACGTTGGCCGTCCAGTCCTTCGCGAAGATCGACACGGTCGGGTCGTCGGTCGCGGTCGATGTGGGCCCCCACGTGACCGGGACCGCCGGCAATGTCAGCCTCACCTCGGTCCGGGTCCTCGACGACGCCACCGCCACCGCGACGGTGGTCGGCGGCAGCACCACGTTCGACTTCTCGGCGAACCAGCCCGGCGTCTACCGCGTCGACTTCACCGTCAACGGCGGGGGTCGCGACGCGACGGGGACCGCGCGCATCACCCTGCTCCCCGCTGACGCGCCGGCGCAGCTGGCGACCTCCCCGGTCGTCGCGTTCGTCCGACCTCAGGAGGACGCCACGCTCGACGTCTTCAGCGCGGTGTCGAATCCCACCGGTCGCGTGCTCCTGCTCAGCGACGTGGCCGGGACGGCCCAGGAGGGCGCCTCGCTCACCGTCGACACCGTGGGCCAGAACGACCTACGCGTCTCGGGCAGCACCGCCGACGGCTCGGCGGGGCTGCTCGGCACCGTCGCGTACACCGTCAGCGACGGAACGGACGACGAGGGCTCGCGGGTGACGGGTGAGGCGACGGTCTATTTGCTCCCGCCGGCCCCCGAGATCGCTCCGATCGCGGTCGACGACAACGTCACGGTGCGCGTGGGCGCGCAGATCGACATCCCCGTCCTCGACAACGACATCTCGCCGGCGGGCGGACGCCCGACGCTCGACCCCTCGAGCGTGCAGACCCAACCGGCCAGCGATGCCCTCGCCTTCACCTCCGGGGGAGTGCTGCGCTATCTCGCCCCGACGACGCCGGGTTCGTACGAGGTGACGTACCGCGTCTACACGACCGGTACTCCGGCTCTCTGGGACGAAGCGACCGTGCACGTCACGGTCCTGGGCGGAGAGGCGAACCGCGCCCCCCTGCCCGACACCCTCGAGGGCCGCGTCCTCAGCGGCGGCACCGCCTCGATCGACTTCAAGGGTTTCGGTGTCGACCCCGACGGTGACGCCGTCACGCTCGACCGGATCGTCGCGCAGCCCAACCGCGGCACCGCCTCGATCTCGCCGGACGGGTCCAGCATCCTGTACTCCTCCGTCCCCGGTGACCGTGGTCAGGTGTCCTTCCGGTACCGCGTCTCGGACTCCTCGGGAGCGACGGGCGAGGGGACCGTCCGCATCGGCGTGCTCGACGCGCAGGCCAACCCCAGCCCCATCACCTTCACCGACTACGTGCAGGTGCAGGCCGGCGCTGACCGTACGATCCGCGTGAGCCCGTTGGCGAACGACATCGACCCCACGCAGGGGCGGCTCACGCTCACCGGCGTCCGTCCCGACCTGCCCGAGAAGCTCGTCGACGAGAGCGACAACCCTGAGTACGCCCGCCTGAAGGGATACATCGACGCGGTTTCCGACACCGGCGTCGTCATCGAGGCGGGCGAACAGCCGGGAACGATGTCGTTCCTCTACGACGTCGCCTCCGACTCGGGAAACACCGGCCGCGGTCTCATCGTGGTCAAGGTCGTCAGAGAGAACGTGCCGGACTATCCCGTCGTCACCGACACCGTGCTGACGGTCGAGAACCGCGACGATTTCACCTCCGGCGTCGATGTGCTCGCGGGCAAAGCAACGTGGTCCGGCGGTGACGTCAGCGACCTCGACGTCTCGCTGTGGGGCACGCCCGCAGACGTCACGTTGAACGGTCGCCAGATCTCGGGCACCCTGCCCGCGACGCGACGCGTGATCCCGTTCGCCATCACCGGCCGCGTCGGCGACTCCGACGTGACCACCTATGCGTTCCTGCGCATCCCCGGTGACGACGACCTCAGTCTCTCCCTGCGCCCGGGCGCCGCTCAGCGCGTCGACGAGCTCGCCTCGGTCGAGTTCGACATGGCAGGGCTCGTCGCGCTCCCGCGCCGGGCGACGCTCGAGGTCGGCACCGATGTCTCGGCGACCGGGGTGCGCGCCGAAGGACGGTGCTCCGTTACGGGGACGGTCGTCCGCTACGACGCCGGCGCCGGCTCCCCGTACACCGATGCCTGCCAGGTGCCGGTGCGCATCGCGGGCACCGAGGAGTGGACGGTGGTGTCGGTGCCCATCGGCGTCGTCGCGCGCGACCCTCAGCCCGAGCTCAAGCCGGGAGCCCTGACGGTCGGGCCCGGCGAGACGGCCACCTTCGATCTGCGCAACATGACGAGCTGGCAGCTGGGTCGCGAGGACTGGGACGGCATCCGCTACGCGCTGGACTACGGCGGATCCGCCTTCGGCGTGTCGCTCGACGGGTCGATCGTGACCGTCACCGGCAACGACCGCTCCGTTCCCGGCACCGAGAACGCCGCGATCATCTCGGTGACGAGCCACAACGCGGTCGCCCCGGCCCGCTTGGTGCTGCGCGTGGGTGCTGCTCCCTCGACCCTTCCGCAAGGAGGCACCACGTCGCAGCAGTGCTCGCAGGCCTCGGGCTCGAGCTGCACGATCGGTGTCGTCGGCACGAGCGGCGAGGTCAACCCGCTGCCGCGCACGCCCCTCGAGGTCGTCGACGTGCGCCCGACGGCTGCCTGCGCCGGCGTGAGCTTCGGCGTCGCCTCGGCCTCGGGCATCGTCGCCTCGTGGAGCGATGACGCCCCCGGCGCCACCTGCAGCGCGAGCGTCACGCTCCGCGACGCGCAGGGGCGCACGACGGCGTCGACGCGCGACGCCCGCGTGGTGCTCGACCTGCTCGGGTTCCCGCGCCCGCCGGGGAGCGTGCGACAGACCGCTTACGCCGACGGCTCGCTCACCCTCCGCGTGGACCCGGGCGAGGCGCGACGCGCCTACCCCGCGATCTCGGGCTTCACCGTGCGGTCCAACGGCGCGGTCGTCGGCCAGTGCGGCGCGGACGGCACCTGTCCGCCGATCGCTGCTCCCAACGGCGAACAGCGCGAGTACGTCGTGACCGCGGTGAACAGCGTCGGCGAGTCCAAGACGGCCGTGCGCACGACCGGGTGGGCGTACCGCCCGCCGAACGCACCGCAGGGCATGGACTTCACGCCGACGCAGACCGGGGGAGAGGGAAACCTCGCCGACCTCGTCATCAAGGGCGTCGACAGCGCCGAGACGGGGACCCTCGAGATCGCGAGCGCCGCGGGCGACAAGATCCAGGTGAGCGTCGGCCGCAACCAGGAGGTCGTGCAGGTCGCCCGCTTCCGCGTGGGTTCCAACTCGTCGACGCAGGTCACCGTCACCCCGATCTCGCGCTTCACCGTGCCGCCGGGTCTCGGTGGCGCCTCGGCGGGCAACCAGTACGTCGGCACGGCGCACGGCGTCGGAGCACCGACCAATCCGACCCTCACGCTGACCTCGACCTCGAACGGGAACGGCACCTCGACCGTCGACGCCCGCGCGACCGCGCAGCAGAACGGCACGGATTCCGAGGTGCGGTTCAACATCGTGCAGAAGGGTCTGCCCTGCATTCCCCGCAGCGGCGGCGACTCGCAGAAGTTCACGGCTCTCGGCGACGGCGAGACGTACACGTTCACGATGTGCGCGGAGTCGTGGTTCAACGGCCGGTCGTACGGCTCGGTGAGCCTGGACCAGCAGGTGAACGCCGAGCAGAGCAAGGCGGCGCCGAAGGGGTACACCTTCCGGGTCGGAGCGAAAGAGACGATCAAGGGCAATGAAGCACGGTGGTACATCGACCGCATCAACGACGGCGATCCGCCGCCGCGCTTCAACGACAAGAGATTCGTCAACTGGGGTCCGGGTAACTCGATCTTCGACCGCGACCCGGAGATCCAGGTGTACTTCCAGCATCAGGTGTGGGGTACCCAGTCGCAGTACGGCGCCGTGACACCTGCGAGTGGGAGCGCCCCCTACCAGGTCCAGGCGTCATGGAAGGTGGCGAGCTGCGAGGGCGGCAAGACCCTCTCCGCGAACGGCTCCTCGAGCAATGACAAAGCCAAGGTCACCTTCAACTACGACAACGCCCGCTACTTCGACAAGAACGGCAATCAGCTCCCGCGTGCCGAGGGTGCGGCCGCAACGGACGTCCCCGCCGAGGCCGCGAGCGTCGACAAAATCCGCGTCTCCGTCGATTGGTCCGCTCAAGGCTGGAACCTCGATTCCGCGTCCACCGACTTCGGCGGCGAATGCAAGCCCAGCGCCTCCGCCCCGAAGCCCTCGTCCTGAGCCCTCCCGGCATCCCCATTCCCGCTCTCGCCCACCGAAGGATTTCGACATGACGATCACCCAGGAGCAGGCCACCTGGTTCTCCCAGACCTTCTCGCAGATCGCCGACAACGTCGAGCGCGCCGTTCTCGGCAAGCGGCACGTGGTCGAGCTGGTGCTCACCGCCATGCTCAGCGACGGCCACGTCCTCCTCGAGGACGTCCCCGGCACCGGCAAGACCTCGCTCGCGCGGGCGGTCGCGTCGTCGGTCCAGGGCACGAACACGCGCATCCAGTTCACCCCCGATCTCCTCCCCGGTGACATCACGGGCATCACGGTCTACGACCAGAAGACGGGGACCTTCGAGTTTCACACCGGCCCGATCTTCGCGAACATCGTCCTGGCCGACGAGATCAACCGCGCGAGCCCCAAGACCCAGTCGGCGCTGCTCGAGGTCATGGAAGAGGGCAAGGTCACCATCGACGGCGTCTCTCGAGAGGTGGGCGTGCCCTTCCTCGTCCTGGCGACCCAGAACCCCGTCGAGCAGGCGGGAACCTACCGTCTCCCCGAGGCCCAGCTCGACCGCTTCCTGCTGCGCACCTCGCTCGGGTACCCCGACCACGCGGCGACCGTCCGCATCCTCGACGGTGCGCCCGTCGCCACGGCCGAGCTGCACGCGATCATCACGCCGCAGGCCCTGGTCGGAATGGCCGACCTCGCGGCATCCGTCTACGTCGACGCGCTCGTGCTCGACTACATCGCGCGTCTCGTGGATGCCACCCGCACGGCCGACGAGGTCCGCCTCGGCGTGAGCATCCGCGGGGCCCTCGCCCTCACGCGTGCCACGCGCGCCCGTGCCGCGTCGCAGGGGCGGACCTACGCCACCCCCGACGACGTCAAGGCCCTGGCCGTGGCGGTGCTGGCGCACCGGCTCATCCTGCATCCCGAAGCCGAGTTCGACGGGGTCACCCAAGAGGCCGTCATCGGCCAGGTGCTCCTCGACACCCAGCCGCCCTCGCAGCGCGAGAGCGCCTGACGGTGGCGCGTCCCGTGGCGTCCGCACCCCGCTCGGGGGGTGAGCCGTGCCCGATCTGAATCTGACCGAGTCGCGTCTCACGCGGACCTCGGCGGGCACGATGGTGACCGGCTCGCGCACCTCGGTCACGTCGACCTCGGTCCGTCGACAGCGTCGGATCGTGCGCGCGGTGGTCCAGGTCGCGGAGTGGTGGCGGATCACGACCGAGGCCGTCGCCGCCGCGGTGCGATGGGCCGGTCGGACCGTGCGGCCCGCCGGGGCGGTGGTCGTGGTCGCCGCGACCGTCGGCCTGCTGCTGGGCGCGCTGTTCGGGTGGGTCGAGTGGATGGTCGCGGGGAGCGCGGCGCTGATCCTGCTGGTCATGAGCGTGCCGTTCCTGTTCGGTGCTCGGGCCTACGAGGTCGACCTGGCGCTCGAGCACGAGCGCGTGACCGCCGGCAACGGTGTGACGGGACAGATCGTGGTGCGCAACGAGAGCGCGCGTCCCGCGCTGCCCGGCCGCCTCGACATCCCCGTCGGCCGGGGCCTCGTGGAGTTCGGGGTGCCCTTCCTCCGCCCCGGGCAGAGCTCCACCGAACCGCTCGAGATCCCCCCGCTCCCGCGCGGAGTCGTCCGGGTCGGGCCCGTCACGACGGTGCGCAGCGACCCCGTGGGCCTGCTTCGTCGCGAGCACGCCTTCGACGATGTGCACGACTTGTTCGTGCACCCGCGCACGGTGGGGCTGCCCTCCACGAGCGCGGGTCTCGTGCGCGACCTCGAGGGCAACGCCACGCGCCGACTGGTCGATGCGGACATGTCGTTCCACGCCATCCGCGAGTACGTCCCCGGGGACTCCCGCCGGCAGGTGCACTGGAAGTCCACCGCGAAGACGGGCCGGCTCATGGTGCGGCAGTACGAAGAGTCGCGCCGCTCGAGGATGGCGGTCGTGCTCGCTGCGGCGACGCAGGAGTACACGGACGCCGACGAGTACGAGCTCGCCGTCTCGGCCGCGGCCTCCCTGGGCCTTCGGGCCGTGCGCGACGCGCGTGACATCGACATCGTCACCGGGTCCGAGATCCCGCGTGTCGTGAAGGGGCGCCTGCGCGCCATCCGCCACATCCCCGTCGTGGCCCCGCGCACGATGCTCGACGGTTTCAGCGCGATCGAGCGGCACGAGAACACCATGCCGGTCGAGGACGTCTGCCGATTGGCATCCGAGGCGAACGAACGCCTCTCGATCGCCTTCGTGGTCGTGGGCGCCACGGTGCCGCTCACCCGCCTGCGCCAGGCGGCCCTCGCGTTCCCGGCCGACACGGCCGTCGCCGCCGTGATCTGCGACGAGCGCGCGCACCCGCGGATGCAGAACATCGCGGGCCTGAGGGTGCTGACCATCGGCACTCTCGACGACCTCTCGGGTCTGCTGGTGAGGGGGGCGACCTCGTGAGCGGGCGTCGGAGCACGCGCGCGGGGATGCGCCGGCGCGAGACGAACCTGCCGCGCAATGCGGCCGCTGTCGTCTACACCGTGCTGTCGGTCGCGCTGGCCACCGTCGCCGCCTGGCCCGTTTACGCGTCGGGCTCCTTCCTGCTGCTGGTGGCGGTGTCGGTCATCGTCGCCGGAGCGGTGGTGGGGGTTGTGTCGTGGCGCCGGTGGAGCGGGTGGATCCTCGCCGCCGGTCTGCTGGGGGCGTTCACGGTGCTCGCGGTTCCGCTGGCCGTCCCCTCGCGGCTCACCTCTCCCCTCGACGTCCTGCGCGGCCTGGGCGAGTCGTTCGCGGGCGTCATCGTCGCCTGGAAGGACCTCGTCACGGTCGATCTGCCGGTGGGGGCCTACCGCAACCTGTTGATCCCCGCGCTCGTGATCTTCCTCGTGGGGACCGCCCTCACCTTCGCTCTCGCCACCCGCGGCGATCGCTGGGCGCCGTTCGCGGTCGTGGGCGGTCTGGGCATGACCGGGTTCGGCCTCTTCTTCGGGCGCACCTCGACCAGCGCGCCCCTGTCGATCGGCTCGTTCGAG
Organism: Microbacterium testaceum; assembly: GCF_029761935.1. NCBI lineage: Bacteria > Bacillati > Actinomycetota > Actinomycetes > Micrococcales > Microbacteriaceae > Microbacterium > Microbacterium testaceum. The sequence continues at coordinate 1,652,945 of NZ_CP121699.1, read as the reverse complement.
CTGCCGGCGCCGGTGGAGACGTTCGTGGGTCTCAGCGCACTGCTGGTCTCGGTGCTGTGGTTGGCGTGGAGGGCGCAGGACGAGCGCGGGCGAGCCCTCCGCCGAGCGAGCGACGTCTCGGCCGTTCCCGTGGGCCCTGGGCGCTCGCGTGCGGATCGCCGACGGCTGGGCCTCGGCGCGGGGATGCTGGTGGTCGCGGTGGCCGTCACGGTCGCCGTGGTCCCTGCGGCCGCGCGCGACGCGGATCGCCAGGTCCTCCGATCGGCCGCCGGTCCGGAGCGACTGATCGCCGAGGCCGTGAGTCCCCTGTCGGAGTACCGCTCGATGTTCTCCGACGCGCGCTCGGACCAGGTGCTGTTCCGCGTCGGCGGGACGGGGGCGGAGCCCGAGCGCATCCGCATCGCGACCCTCGACGCCTACGACGGCGAGATCTTCCGGGCTTCCGGCAACGAGGGTGCCGGGTTCGTGCGCCTTCCGTCGACGCGCGATGCGGGGGAGGGCAGGCCCGTCGAGGCGGAGGTCGAGATCGTCGATCTCGGAGGCATTTGGATGCCGACCGCCGGCCGTCTCGCGTCCGCTACGTTCGAGGGAGACCGCCGCGGCCTTCTTGCCGACCGGTTCTACTACAGCTCCGACGCCGAGGCGGGCGTGCAGACCGCTGACGGCGGGCTCGTCGAGGGGGATCGCTACCGCCTCGACGCCGTCGAGCCCGTCACCAACGACCTCGCCACGATGACCCCGCCGGGCGCGGGAGACGGCGTCGCCGGGGGAGACAACCTCCGTCGCTGGGTCCAGGAACACGCCAACGGCAACGACGGCGCGGCCCTGCAGAGCCTGGTCCAGATGCTCCGTCAGCGGGGCTACCTCAGCCACAGCCTCGCCCCGGAGGGTGGGCCGACGCCGAAGTGGGCGGCCGGTCTGCAGGGGTACCAGCTCCAGCCCAGCGCGTCCGGACATTCCCTGGCCCGTATCGACCGCATGTTCGAGCGTCTGCTCGAGCGGGAGGACGACCCGCGAGCCGCCGCCTCGGGTAACTTCGTCGCCGCCGTCGGCGATGACGAGCAGTTCGCCGTCGCCACGGCGCTCATGGCCCACGAGCTCGGCTTCCCGGCTCGGGTGGTCGTGGGCACGCGGTTGGTGTCCACGGACGCGAAGCTCTCCACCTGCGAGGCGGGGGAGTGTCGAGCGCGCGATCTCACCGCGTGGACCGAGGTGCAGGGATCCGACGGCCGATGGGCTCCCATCGATGTCACCCCGCAGTGGGAGCAGTCGCCGAGCCTCGAGGTTACTCAGCAGCAGGATCCCGAGAACGTCACGGAGGTGCGGCCCGACACCGTTCAGGAGGTCGTGCCTCCCGAGCCGGTCCAGGAGGACAACGCCCAGAACGACGACCCGCGCACCGACGACGGGGTCGACCTCGCCTGGCTGTGGGCGAGCCTGCGCATCGCGGGGATCTCGCTGCTCGTCCTGCTCGTGCTCTTCGGCCCGTTCCTCGCGGTCGTCATCGCCAAGGCGGTGCGCCGTCGTGGGCGGCGCCGTGACGCGGATCCGCGGACGGCCATCGCCGGAGGCTGGGACGAATACGTCGACGCGGGCGTCGATGCGGGTCGCACCCTTCCGCGCGCGCCGACGCGTCTCGAGGTGGCGGAGGCCTTCGCCACCCCCTCCGGAACGCTTCTCGCCGAGGGTGCCGACCGGGCCGTGTTCTCGTCGGAGCAGGTGGATTCCGACGAGGTGGAGGCGTTCTGGCGCATCGTCGACGAGGAACGCCGTACTCTCACCCGTGAGCGGGGCTTCTGGCGGCGCCTGCGTGCGGCCGTATCGTTGAGATCGTTCCTGCGGTTCCTCGCTCCACGCCCTTCGCGGCGGGGGTCGCCGCACCGCGACGAGAGGGGGAAGCGCTCCACCGCCCTGGTGGAACGCGACACGACATGAACGATTCGACCATGGTGGTGCTCGGGGCGACGTCATTCGCCCTCGTCGTCGTCCTGTACGTCTGGCTCGCGCTCGCCCTCGCGGCTCTTTTCCGCAAGGTCGGAGAACCCGTCTGGAAGGCGTGGGTGCCGTTCCTGAACGTGGCCACCGTGCTCAAGCTCGGCGGGTTCTCGCCGTGGCTGATCCTGTTGAACCTCGTGCCCATCTTCGGAGGGATCGCCTTCATCGCGGTCTTCATCGTGGCGGTGCATCGCATCAACACGGGGTTCGGGGTCGGAGCGGGCCTCACCGTCGTGGGGGCGTTGTTCCCCGTCATCTGGGCGAGCATCCTGGGCTTCGGGTCCGCGCGGTGGCACGGGGAGCGCCGTACGAGCCGCCCCGACGAGAACTCCGCTCCCGTCCGTCGCGGCAAGGACTTCGACGGTCCGTACGTCCCCCTCATCGGCGGATGGACCCCGGAACAGGGCCCCTCGGCTCCCGCCCCGAATGCCGCGGCTCCCTCCGCGCCGCCCGCGCCGGTATCCGCCCCGGTCACCCTTCCCTTCGCCGCTCCCTCGCCGTCGCTCGCCGACGCGGTTCCCTCGGTGAACGACTGGGCCCCGCCGGCTCACGTCCCCGCGCCCGCGGCGGAGCGCCCTCGTGCAGAGGACGAGCGGGTCGGGCAGTCCCGCGACGCCGCGCCCGCGACGTCCGTCTTCGAGGTGCTCGACGCCCTGCGCGACGGCTCACCTGTCGAGGACGACCGTCCCGCAGCCGCCCCCGCCGCCCCGTCGGTTCCGTCCGCGGCGCCCGAGGCTCCGCGCTCCCACGTCGCCGAACCGCCGGCGGTCGTCCCTACCTGGGCGCCGCCCGTGGTCGCACCGACGCCCTCGCCCGCTCCGACCGACGAAGTGGAGGAGGAGTCCGACCCCGTCGCTCCGTGGGCCAACCCGCCGCGTCGTTCCTCGCAGGGCGCCGCGTCGGCGCCCATCGCGGACGTGCCCCTCACCCGCCCCGCACCCGACGTGGTCCCCGCTCCTCGCCCCTCGGTGGCCGCGGCCCTCGACGAGTTCCCCGAGTTGTCCGAGGCGGTCTCCGCGGTGGCTGAGGCTCCGGATGCCGGCTCCCCCCGCTCCGCGCGCACGTCGGTGTCGGCGCTCTACACGCAGCCCGAGGTTCCGGCGGTGTCGGCGGAGGACGACTTCGACGCCCTCGATCGGACCGTCGTCACGCGTCGCAAGCGGATCCCGTGGGCTCTCGTGCCACCGAGTGGCACGCCCGTCGATCTCACCTCCGCGGTGGTGATCCTGGGTCGCCGTCCCGGCCCCGACTCCGCCTATCCGGATGCGCAGCTCGTGCCGATCTCGGACGAGACGCGGACGGTCTCCAAGACCCACGCGCGTCTCGAGCTCCGCGGCGACACCTGGTACGTCACCGATCTGCACTCCACCAACGGCGTCCTCTTCGCCACGCTCATGGGTACCGAGGTCGAGGCCCCTCCGGGCGAGGAGATCGAAGCCGGTGAGCGCTTCTTCCTCGGTGACGCGGAGGTGCGCCTCTCGCGGAGCGACGCGTGAGCGGCCCGTACGACCGCCCGGACGACCCCGACGAGGTCACGCTCTGGGCAGGGCGACTCCGATCGTGGCCGACCCCGCCGCCGGCGGAGGACGACGAGCTCGCCGACGAGACGGTCCTGTCCCGTCGGGACACCCCGGACGACGACACGGTTCTGTCGGCGGCCGACGCCCCCGAGGGCGAGACGTACGTCTCGCGGCGGACGCCGGGGGAGGGGTCCTCGGCTTCGCGGGTGGAGCGTGCGGACGAGGCGACGGTCGTGTCGCGTCGTGAGGCGCCGGGGGAGGAGTCCTCGGTTTCGCTGGTGGAGCGTGCGGACGAGGCGACGGTCGTGTCGCGTCGTGAGGCGCCGGGGGAGGAGCCCTCGGTTTCGGGGGTGGAGCTTCCGGACGACGAGACGATCGTGTCGCGCGCGGAGGTGCCGGCGGGTGAGATGTCGCGATCGCGGGTGGATCTTCCCGACGACGCGACGGTCGTCTCGCGTCGTGAGGCGCTTGACGACGCGACCATCGCTACGCCCCCGACGCGACCCGCACTTCCCGGCCGGGCCGGTCCCGCCGACGACGAGGTGGGCACCACGGCTCCGCGGCGCGCCACCACGCGTCCCCCGCTCGACGCGGCCGTTCCCGACGAGGCGACGCGGAGCCGATCGACGCCGGAGGCGGAGGGTGTGGTCCCCGACGAGCTCACCCGTCGCCGGAGCTCCGACCCGGATCCGCTCGACGAGGCCACGCGCGCGCGTCCCGCCGCGGACGTCGACGACGAGACCGCCTCGGGCTCGCGCCGTCGTCGTCGCGAAGCGGCAGGGGAGCGGACGGAACCGGTGGTCGAGGGAGCCGTTCGCGATGCCCGTGTTCCCGCCGCTCTCGCCACGGAGTCGTACGGACCGCGACGCGAGGCGCCCGCGCGAGTGGAGCGTGTCGCCGCCGTCCGAGCGCCGTCGGCCCCGGACGTCGGGACGGTCCGTCCGCGCGCGAACCGGGGCGCCGGCCGCGTCATCGTCCTCGTCGCGGTCGTCGCAGTGGTGCTCGTCGCCTCGATCGTCGGGGCCGTCCTGCTGCTGACAGGCTGAGGGGCACGGCATCCGGGATACTCCCAGTGACCGGACCCGTACTCGTTTGCCCACGTCCCGGGGAACGCGTATCATTGACCGGGTGTGCGTTCACGCGCGCCGTGCGTCATGCCTTCGGGTGGGTCGTTCGGATCAACGCTCGCACCATCTCAGGGATCGGCCTGCGAACAGGTCGCCCCCACGGCATATCCACCACGAATCGCGCTAGATCATTCTGGCGCGCGGTGGATCACACGTGAGCCCGACACGTCACGATTCGCAAGATGAGCGACATGACGGGGGAGACACGACGCTGTCACCGTGCAGCACCCTGGGCGCCACCGCGAGGAAACGTCCAGCCAATCAAGGAGAGAACGTGCCAACCATTCAGCAGTTGGTTCGCAAGGGCCGCTCGCCGAAGGTCTCGAAGACCAAGGCTCCCGCGCTGAAGTCGAACCCCCAGCAGGCCGGCGTGTGCACCCGCGTGTACACCACGACCCCCAAGAAGCCGAACTCGGCCATGCGCAAGGTCGCCCGCGTGAAGCTGCGCAACGGCACCGAGGTCACCGCCTACATCCCCGGCGAGGGCCACAACCTGCAGGAGCACTCGCTCGTGCTGGTTCGCGGCGGTCGCGTCAAGGACCTCCCCGGTGTCCGTTACAAGATCGTCCGCGGTGCACTCGACACCCAGGCTGTCAAGAACCGTAAGCAGGCTCGCAGCCGCTACGGCGCGAAGAAGGGCTGAGAAACATGCCTCGTAAGGGTCCTGCCCCGAAGCGTCCCGTCGTCAACGACCCGGTGTACGGCGCTCCCGTCGTCACCCAGCTGGTCAACAAGATCCTCGTCGACGGAAAGAAGTCCATCGCCGAGTCGATCGTCTACGACGCCCTCAAGGGTGTCGAGGCGAAGAACAGCCAGGACGCCGTCGCCACGCTCAAGAAGGCGCTCGACAACGTCCGTCCCACCCTCGAGGTCAAGAGCCGCCGCGTCGGTGGCTCGACCTACCAGGTTCCCGTCGAGGTCAAGCCGCACCGTGCGAACACCCTCGCGCTGCGCTGGCTCGTGAGCTACGCGAAGGGTCGTCGTGAGAAGACGATGACCGAGCGTCTGCAGAACGAGATCCTCGACGCCTCGAACGGCCTCGGTGCCGCGGTCAAGCGCCGCGAAGACACCCACAAGATGGCCGAGTCGAACCGCGCCTTCGCGCACTACCGCTGGTAAAACCCGCGGAGGGTCCGTGACCGCACCCCGGTCGCGGACCCTCCGATGGGCCCGGCATCAACCTCCCAACAGGTAAGGAAGACACCCGTGGCACAAGACGTGCTCACCGACCTTCACAAGGTCCGCAACATCGGCATCATGGCCCACATCGATGCCGGCAAGACCACGACGACCGAGCGCATCCTGTTCTACACGGGCGTCAACCACAAGATCGGTGAGACGCACGATGGTGCGGCGACCACCGACTGGATGGAGCAGGAGCAGGAGCGTGGCATCACGATCACCTCCGCTGCTGTGACCTGCTTCTGGGACAAGAACCAGATCAACATCATCGACACCCCCGGTCACGTCGACTTCACGGTCGAGGTCGAGCGCTCGCTGCGCGTGCTCGATGGCGCCGTCGCCGTCTTCGACGGCAAAGAGGGCGTCGAGCCCCAGTCCGAGACCGTGTGGCGTCAGGCCGACAAGTACGACGTCCCCCGCATCTGCTTCGTCAACAAGATGGACAAGCTGGGCGCCGACTTCTACTTCACGGTCGACACCATCGTCAACCGCCTGAAGGCCAAGCCGCTGGTCATCCAGCTGCCGATCGGTGCCGAGAACGACTTCGTCGGCGTCATCGACCTCGTCGAGATGCGCGCACTGGTGTGGCCCGGCGACGCCAAGGGTGACGTGACCATGGGCGCCAAGTACGAGATCCAGGAGATCCCGGCCGACCTCGCCGACAAGGCGGCCGAGTACCGCCAGCAGCTCCTCGAGACCGTCGCCGAGTCCGACGACGCCCTCCTCGAGAAGTTCTTCGGTGGCGAGGAGCTCACGGTCGCCGAGATCAAGGGCGCCATCCGCAAGATGACGATCAACTCGGAGCTCTACCCCGTGCTCTGCGGTTCGGCGTTCAAGAACCGCGGCGTGCAGCCCATGCTCGACGCGGTCGTCGACTACCTCCCCTCGCCCCTGGACGTGCCGGCCATCGAGGCCCACGACCCCAAGGACGAAGAGATCGTCATCGAGCGCCACGCCGACCGCGAGGAGCCCTTCGCGGCTCTCGCGTTCAAGATCGTGACGCACCCGTTCTTCGGTCGCCTCACCTACATCCGCGTGTACTCGGGTCACCTCGACTCCGGCGCCCAGGTCGTCAACGCGACCAAGGGCAAGAAGGAGCGCATCGGGAAGATCTTCCAGATGCACGCCAACAAGGAGATGCCGGTCGACTCGGTCACCGCCGGTCACATCTACGCGGTCATCGGCCTCAAGGACACCACCACCGGTGACACCCTGTGCGACCCGGCCAACCAGGTCGTCCTCGAGTCGATGACGTTCCCGGAGCCGGTCATCGAGGTCGCCATCGAGCCCAAGACCAAGGCCGACCAGGAGAAGCTGGGTGTCGCCATCCAGAAGCTCGCGGAGGAAGACCCGACGTTCCGCGTCGAGCAGAACTCCGAGACCGGTCAGACCGTCATCAAGGGCATGGGCGAGCTACACCTCGACATCCTGGTCGACCGCATGAAGCGCGAGTTCAAGGTCGAGGCCAACGTCGGAAAGCCGCAGGTCGCGTACCGCGAGACCATCCGCAAGTCGGTCGAGCGCCACGACTACACGCACAAGAAGCAGACCGGTGGATCGGGTCAGTTCGCGAAGATCCAGTTCGCGATCGAGCCCCTCGAGGTCACGGCCGACAAGACCTACGAGTTCGAGAACAAGGTCACCGGTGGTCGTATCCCGCGCGAGTACATCTCGCCGACCGACCAGGGCTTCCAGGACGCCATGAACGTCGGCGTGCTCGCCGGCTACCCCATGGTGGGTGTCAAGGCGATCCTCCTCGACGGCGCCTCGCACGACGTCGACTCCTCGGAGATGGCGTTCAAGATCGCCGGCTCCATGGGCTTCAAGGAGGCCGTCCGCAAGGCGAACCCCACGATCCTCGAGCCGATCATGGCCGTCGAGGTCCGCACTCCCGAGGAGTACATGGGCGACGTCATCGGCGACCTGAACTCGCGTCGTGGCCAGATCCAGTCGATGGAAGACGCCGCCGGCGTCAAGGTCGTCCGGGCCAACGTGCCGCTGTCCGAGATGTTCGGCTACATCGGTGACCTGCGCTCGAAGACCTCGGGTCGCGCCGTCTACTCGATGGAGTTCGACAGCTACGCCGATGTCCCGAAGGCCGTCGCCGACGAGATCATCCAGAAGAACAAGGGCGAGTAAAACCGCTCTCATGGATGCCGGGAACCCCGGGTTCTGCTCAGGTTCCCGGCATCCGCTCAAACTGAATACCGACTCTCTAGTAATCTGAGAACCATCCCCGCGAAGAACCGGTCGCAATCCAGTGCCCGAGACCTCGCAACCAACGTCCTGAGGAGGACCCAGTGGCTAAGGCCAAGTTCGAGCGGACCAAGCCGCACGTGAACATCGGAACGATCGGTCACGTCGACCACGGCAAGACCACGCTCACCGCTGCCATCTCGAAGGTGCTCGCCGACAAGTTCCCGTCGGCCACCAACGTTCAGCGCGACTTCGCGTCGATCGACTCGGCGCCGGAAGAGCGTCAGCGCGGTATCACGATCAACATCTCGCACGTCGAGTACGAGACCCCGAAGCGTCACTACGCTCACGTCGACGCGCCCGGTCACGCCGACTACATCAAGAACATGATCACCGGTGCCGCTCAGATGGACGGCGCGATCCTCGTGGTCGCCGCCACCGACGGCCCGATGGCTCAGACCCGTGAGCACGTTCTGCTCGCCAAGCAGGTCGGCGTTCCCTACCTGCTGGTCGCGCTGAACAAGAGCGACATGGTCGACGACGAGGAGATCCTGGAGCTCGTCGAGCTCGAGGTCCGCGAGCTGCTGTCGTCGCAGGACTTCGACGGCGACAACGCCCCCGTCGTCCGCGTCTCGGGCCTCAAGGCTCTCGAGGGCGACGAGCAGTGGGTCAACGCGATCGTCGAGCTCATGGAAGCCGTCGACGAGTCGATCCCCGACCCGGTGCGTGACAAGGACAAGCCGTTCCTCATGCCCATCGAGGACGTCTTCACCATCACCGGTCGTGGAACGGTCGTCACGGGTCGCGCCGAGCGCGGTACCCTCGCGATCAACTCCGAGGTCGAGATCGTCGGCATCCGCCCGACGCAGAAGACCACGGTCACGGGTATCGAGATGTTCCACAAGCAGCTCGACGAGGCCTGGGCCGGCGAGAACTGTGGTCTGCTCCTCCGCGGCACCAAGCGTGACGACGTCGAGCGCGGCCAGGTCGTCGTGAAGCCCGGTTCGGTCACCCCGCACACCAACTTCGAGGGCACGGCGTACATCCTGTCCAAGGAAGAGGGCGGCCGCCACAACCCGTTCTTCACGAACTACCGCCCGCAGTTCTACTTCCGCACCACCGACGTGACCGGCGTCATCACGCTGCCCGAGGGCACCGAGATGGTCATGCCCGGTGACACCACGGAGATGTCGGTCGAGCTCATCCAGCCGATCGCCATGGAAGAGGGCCTCGGCTACGCGATCCGTGAGGGTGGCCGCACCGTCGGTGCCGGTACCGTCACCAAGATCCTCAAGTAAGTCCTTCCAGACTTCACTCGGCACAGGCCGGGCCTTCGGGCCCGGCCTTTGTCGTTCCCGCGAGGGATTTTCCCTCGAGTGCGATCTCCGAAGCCGGGGGTTCCGTTCCACGCCGGTCCGTGACCACAATGAGGCGAGAGTCGGCGGAATCGCCGGCCGTGTCTGCGAAGGAGATGCGCATGGGAGTGGACGACATCATCGCCAAGGGCAAGAAGCTCCTGGACGAGAACCGCGACAAGATCGAAGAGGCTCTGAAGAGCGAGAAGGCCGAAGAGGTCAGCGACAAGGTGCTCGACGGAGCGGCCGACGCCATCAAGAAGGTCGTTCCCGCGGAACACCACGCGAAGGTCGACGAGACCCGAGCGAACGTCGACAAGCACATCGGCAACGCCTGACGAACGCAGCCTGGAGCGGCGCCGTCCCCGAGCGTCGGGGCGGCGCCGCTGTCGTTCGGACTGCGGTTTGCTGAGCATCGGCCGGGCGCGACACGCCCGGGTTTGCGACTCGCCCGAGCGGTACGTAGACTAGTCCAGTTCCACACTCCGGTGCGCGCTCGGCGTGCGCCAGGATCACTGTCTCGGCAGTGCACAGGCGGCGCGTCAGCGCAGGGTCCTGGGCCGCGGGCAGCAGAACGCCACACCGAACCCCCTTCATCTTCTCGTGAGATTCGCGCGCGTGCGTGCGAGGGGCGGGCCGGATGCCATGGCATCCGGTTTCACAGCTGAACAGCGGTGCAGCATCTCTCGCGAAAGCGAGGGGAAGTGCCAGGGCGCGACAGCGCCACCGTGCGTCCAATGCCCCAGGTCGGGTAAGACGCGAGAAAGAGAGAGAGCAGACAATGGCGGGACAGAAGATCCGCATTCGCCTGAAGTCGTACGACCACGCCGGGCTTGACTCGTCGGCGCGCAAGATCGTCGACACCGTGACCCGTGCCGGTGCCACCGTGGTGGGCCCGGTTCCCCTTCCGACCGAGAAGAACGTCGTGTGCGTCATCCGGTCGCCCCACAAGTACAAGGACAGCCGCGAGCACTTCGAGATGCGCACCCACAAGCGCCTCATCGACATCATCGACCCGACGCCCAAGGCCGTCGACTCGCTGATGCGCCTCGACCTTCCTGCCGATGTCAACATCGAGATCAAGCTCTGAGGTTCGACATGGCTGACATCAACTCCAAGATCTCCAAGGGCCTCCTCGGCACCAAGCTCGGCATGACCCAGGTGTGGGACGAGAACGGCAAGCTCGTTCCCGTCACCGTCATCGAGGTCGCGCCGAACGTCGTGACCCAGTTGCGCTCGCTCGAGAAGGACGGCTACAACGCCGTTCAGATCGGCTACGGCCAGATCGACCCCCGCAAGGTGAACAAGCCGCTCACGGCTCACTTCGACGCCGCGGGCGTCACCCCTCGCCGCCACCTCACCGAGGTGCGCACGGCTGACGCCGCAGACTACGCGCTGGGCCAGGAGCTCACCGTCGACGGTCTGTTCGAGGCCGGCCAGCTGGTCGACGTCGTCGGCACCAGCAAGGGCAAGGGCACCGCCGGTGTGATGAAGCGTCACAACTTCAAGGGCGTCTCCGCATCGCACGGTGCGCACCGCAACCACCGCAAGCCCGGCTCGATCGGCGCCTCGTCGACCCCGAGCCGCGTCTTCAAGGGCATGCGCATGGCCGGCCGTATGGGTGGCGAGCGCGTGACCGTCCTCAACCTCACGGTGCACGCCGTCGACGCCGAGAAGGGACTCATGCTCGTCAAGGGCGCCGTCCCCGGTGCTCGTGGCCGCATCGTCTACGTCCGCAACGCAGTGAAGGGTGCCTGATCATGGCTGACTCGACTCTCGCGCTCGACGTCGTGAAGGCCGACGGCAAGAAGGCCGGCTCTGTCGAGCTGCCCGCCGCGCTCTTCGACGTCAAGACGAATATCCCGCTGATCCACCAGGTCGTCGTGGCGCAGCGCGCCGCGGCTCGCCAGGGCACGCACTCGACCAAGCGTCGTGGCGAGGTCTCCGGCGCCGGTCGCAAGCCCTTCAAGCAGAAGGGCACGGGTAACGCCCGCCAGGGCTCGATCCGCGCGCCGCACATGACCGGTGGTGGCATCGTCCACGGCCCCAAGCCCCGCGACTACAGCCAGCGCACCCCCAAGAAGATGATCGCGGCCGCCCTCCTGGGTGCGCTCAGCGACCGTGCTCGTGGGCAGCGTCTGCACATCGTCGACAGCTTCGCCATCGAGGGTGCCCCCTCGACCAAGGCCGCTGCCGCCGCGCTGAAGGCCTTCGGTGCCGTCAAGAACGTCCTCGTGGTCATCGACCGCGACGACGAGCTGACGATCAAGAGCGTCCGCAACCTCGCGTACGTCCACGTGCTGACCGTCGGCCAGCTGAACACCTACGACGTGATCGTCTCCGACGACATCGTCTTCACCAAGGCCGCCTACGACGCGTTCGTCGCGTCGAAGTCCGCAGCCACCGAGGAGGTCTCGGCATGACCACCGTCAACAAGGACCCGCGCGACATCATCCTGAAGCCGGTCGTCTCGGAGAAGAGCTACTCGCTCATCGACGAGGGCAAGTACACCTTCCTGGTGGACCCCCGTTCGTCGAAGACCGAGATCAAGCTCGCCATCGAGAAGATCTTCGGCGTCAAGGTGGCCTCGGTCAACACGATCAACCGCGTCGGCAAGGCCCGTCGCACCCGCTTCGGCATCGGCAAGCGCAAGGACACCAAGCGCGCCATCGTGTCGCTCAAGTCGGGCACCATCGACATCTTCACGTCTGTCGGCTGACGGTCGGGATAGAGGACAAGAACAATGGCTATTCGCAAGTACAAGCCCACGACCCCCGGTCGCCGCGGCTCGTCGGTGGCCGACTTCGCCGAGATCACCCGATCGACGCCTGAGAAGTCGCTGCTGCGCCCGCTGTCGAAGACCGGTGGCCGCAACAACCAGGGCCGCATCACCACCCGCCACATCGGTGGTGGACACAAGCGTCAGTACCGTCTGATCGACTTCCGTCGTAACGACAAGGACGGCATCGACGCCAAGGTCGCTCACATCGAGTACGACCCCAACCGCACCGCGCGCATCGCGCTGCTGCACTACGCCGACGGTGAGAAGCGCTACATCCTCGCTCCGGCGAAGCTGTCGCAGGGCGACGTCGTCGAGTCGGGTGCCGGTGCTGACATCAAGCCCGGCAACAACCTGCCGCTGCGCAACATCCCCACCGGTACCGTGATCCACGCGATCGAGCTCCGTCCCGGTGGCGGCGCGAAGATGGCCCGTTCGGCCGGCGCCTCCGTGCGTCTGGTCGCGAAGGACGGCCCCTACGCGCAGCTGCGTCTGCCCTCCGGCGAGATCCGCAACGTCGACGTCCGCTGCCGCGCGACGATCGGCGAGGTCGGCAACGCCGAGCAGTCGAACATCAACTGGGGCAAGGCCGGCCGCATGCGCTGGAAGGGCGTCCGCCCGACCGTGCGTGGTGTCGCCATGAACCCGGTCGACCACCCGCACGGTGGTGGTGAGGGTAAGACCTCCGGTGGTCGTCACCCTGTGTCGCCGTGGGGTAAGGCCGAGGGCCGCACCCGCCACGCGAACAAGGAGAGCGACAAGCTCATCGTCCGCCGTCGCACCGCCGGCAAGAAGCGCAAGTAGGAGTAGAGGAAGATGCCTCGCAGCCTTAAGAAGGGCCCCTTCGTCGACGAGCACCTGCTTCGCAAGGTCGTCTCGCAGAACGAAGCCGGTTCGAAGAACGTCATCAAGACCTGGTCGCGCCGTTCGATGATCATCCCCGCCATGCTGGGACACACCATCGCCGTGCACGACGGTCGCAAGCACATCCCCGTGTTCGTGACCGAGACCATGGTCGGCCACAAGCTGGGCGAGTTCTCGCCCACCCGCACCTTCCGCGGCCACGTGAAGGACGACAAGAAGGGCCGTCGCCGCTAAGGCGACCGAGGAGGAGAGAGAAATGGTGGAGTCCATCGCACGTGTGCGACACATCCGCGTGACCCCTCAGAAGGCTCGTCGCGTCGTCGCCCTCATCAAGGGCAAGCAGGCCGAAGAGGCCCTCGCGATCCTGAAGTTCGCGCCGCAGGGCGCGAGCGAGCCGATCTACAAGCTCGTCGCCTCGGCCATCGCGAACGCTCGCGTCACGGCCGACAAGACGAACGAGTACCTGGATGACGCCGACCTGTACGTGAAGAACGCGTACGTCGACGAGGGCACGACGCTCAAGCGTTTCCAGCCCCGCGCTCAGGGTCGCGCCTTCCAGATCAAGAAGCGCACGAGCCACATCACGGTCGTGCTCGCGACGCCCGAGACCGCTGAAGCGGCCCCGGCTCGCGCCAACAAGAAGGCGAGCAAGTAATGGGACAGAAAGTCAACCCGTACGGCTTCCGCCTCGGCATCACGACCGACCACGTGTCGCGGTGGTTCTCGGACTCGACGAAGGCCGGTCAGCGTTACGCCGACTACCTCGCCGAGGACATCAAGATCCGTCGCCTGCTGACCACCTCGCTCGACCGCGCCGGTGTCAGCAACATCGAGATCGAGCGCACGCGTGACCGTGTCCGCGTCGACATCCACACCGCCCGTCCGGGCATCGTGATCGGTCGCCGCGGCGCCGAGGCCGAGCGCATCCGTGCCGACCTCGAGAAGCTCACCGGAAAGCAGATCCAGCTGAACATCCTCGAGGTCAAGAACCCCGAGGCCGACGCTCAGCTGGTCGCTCAGGGTGTCGCGGAGCAGCTCACCGCTCGCGTGGCGTTCCGTCGCGCGATGCGCAAGGGCCTCCAGGGCGCGCAGCGTGCCGGTGCCAAGGGTGTCCGCATCCAGGTGTCGGGCCGCCTGGGCGGCGCCGAGATGAGCCGCTCGGAGTTCTACCGCGAAGGCCGTGTGCCCCTGCACACCCTGCGCGCGAACATCGACTACGGCTTCTACGAGGCCAAGACCACCTTCGGCCGCATCGGCGTGAAGGTCTGGATCTACAAGGGTGACCTCACCAACAAGGAGCTCGCCCGCGAGCAGGCCAACGCGCCCAAGTCCCGCGGTCGTGACGACCGCGGCGGCGACCGTCGTCGTGGCCCTCGTAACGAGGCCCCCGTGGCAGAAGGAGCGTCGGCGTAATGCTCATCCCCCGCAAGGTCAAGTACCGCAAGCAGCACCACCCCGGCCGTTCGGGCCAGGCCACCGGTGGCACCCAGGTGTCGTTCGGTGAGTTCGGGATCCAGGCGCTGACCCCCGCATACGTGACCAACCGTCAGATCGAGTCCGCTCGTATCGCCATGACGCGTCACATCAAGCGCGGTGGAAAGGTGTGGATCAACATCTACCCCGACCGCCCCCTCACGAAGAAGCCCGCCGAAACCCGCATGGGTTCGGGTAAGGGTTCCCCCGAGTGGTGGGTTGCGAACGTCAAGCCGGGCCGCGTCCTCTTCGAGGTCGCGGGCGTCGACGAGCAGCTCGCTCGCGAAGCTCTGACCCGAGCAATTCACAAGCTGCCCCTGAAGGCACGCATCATCAAGCGCGAGGAGGGCGACGCGTAATGGCGATCGGCACCAAGCAGCTCGCCCCGAGCGAGCTCGACACGTTCGAAGACCAGCGCCTCGTCGAGGAGCTGCGTAAGGCCAAGGAAGAGCTGTTCAACCTGCGCTTCCAGTCGGCCACCGGCCAGCTCGAGAGCCACGGTCGCATCCGTGCAGTCAAGCGCGACATCGCGCGTCTGTACACCGTGATCCGTGAGCGTGAGCTCGGCATCCGCGCCACCCCGGCCCCGGTCGAGGCGACGAAGGCGAAGAAGAGCAAGGCGAAGAAGGCGGACTCCGCTGACGACGCCGCGAAGGAAGAGGCGGAGTAATGGCTACCGCGAAGAAGGCCGAGGCGCAGGTCGCCGGTCACGAGCACTCCGAGAACGACGTTCGCGACGAGAACGCCCGCGGTTACCGCAAGGCGCGTCGTGGCTACGTCGTCAGCGACAAGATGGACAAGACCATCGTCGTCGAGGTCGAGGACCGTGTGAAGCACCCGCTCTACGGCAAGGTCATCCGCCGCACCTCGAAGGTCAAGGCGCACGACGAGTCCAACTCGGCGGGCATCGGCGACCTCGTCGTCATCAACGAGACCCGTCCGCTGAGCGCCACCAAGCGCTGGCGCCTGGTCGAGATCCTCGAGAAGGCCAAGTAAGCCTCGCGGCTTACTTGGAATCCAAGGAGTAAAAAGTGATTCAGAACGAATCCCGGCTGAAGGTCGCCGACAACACCGGCGCCAAGGAGCTGCTCACCATTCGCGTGCTCGGCGGGTCCAACCGTCGCTACGCCGGCCTCGGTGACGTCATCGTCGCCACGGTCAAGGACGCGATCCCCGGTGGAAACGTCAAGAAGGGCGACGTGGTCAAGGCCGTCGTCGTCCGTGTCGTCAAGCAGACCCGCCGTCCCGACGGCTCGTACATCAAGTTCGACGAGAACGCCGCCGTGATCCTGAAGAACGACGGGGAGCCCCGCGGCACCCGTATCTTCGGACCGGTCGGCCGTGAGCTTCGCGACAAGAAGTTCATGAAGATCGTCTCGCTCGCCCCGGAGGTCATCTGATCATGGCGAAAATCAAAAAGGGCGACCTGGTTCAGGTCATCTCGGGTGCCAAGCCCGAGCGCGGCGGCGACCGCGGTAAGCAGGGCAAGGTCCTCGAGGTCCTCGTCGAGCAGAACCGCGTCATCGTCGAGGGCGTGAACCACGTCACCAAGCACAACCGCGTGGGTCAGTCCCAGCGCGGCACCAAGACCGGCGGCATCGAGACCTTCGAAGCTCCGATCCACATCTCCAACGTCGCGATCGTCGACCCCTCGACCAAGAAGCCGACCCGTGTCGGTCGCCGGGTCGAGGAGCAGGTGAAGGACGGCGTCAAGCGCACCGTCCGCGTGCGCTTCGCGAAGAAGTCAGGCAAGGACCTCTGAACATGAGCACCTCGACTGCCGCGGCGGCTGGCAAGATCCAGCCCCGCCTGAAGCAGAAGTACAACGCCGAGATCAAGAAGGCGCTGCAGGACGAGTTCGGCTACAAGAACGTCATGCAGATCCCCGGTCTGGTCAAGGTCGTCGTGAACACCGGTGTCGGTGAGGCGGCTCGTGACAGCAAGGTGATCGATGGGGCGGTCGACGACCTCACCAAGATCACCGGTCAGAAGCCCATCGTCACCAAGGCCCGCAAGTCCATCGCGCAGTTCAAGCTGCGCGAGGGCCAGGCCATCGGTGCGCACGTCACCCTCCGTGGCGACCGTGCGTGGGAGTTCGTGGACCGCCTCGTCAACCTCGCCCTGCCCCGCATCCGCGACTTCCGCGGACTGTCGGCCAAGCAGTTCGACGGCAACGGCAACTACACCTTCGGTCTCCAGGAGCAGTCCGTGTTCCACGAGATCGATCAGGACCGCATCGACCGCGTGCGTGGTTTCGACATCACCATCGTCACCACCGCCAAGACCGACGACGAGGGTCGCTCGCTGCTCCGCCAGCTCGGCTTCCCCTTCCAGTCGGCCGACGCGCAGGCCTGACACCTCGGGCCCCCGGGTTTCCGGGGGCCCCTCATAGAAGGTCGACTGTCGCGTAACGGCAGTCGAAACCTCATGATCGAAAGAAGCAACACATGACGATGACAGACCCGGTCGCAGACATGCTGACCCGTCTGCGCAACGCGAACTCGGCGCACCACGACTCCGTGTCGATGCCGAGCTCCAAGCTCAAGACGAACATCGCCGCCATCCTCAAGCAGGAGGGTTACATCGCCGACTGGAGCGTCGAAGACGCTCGCGTCGGCCAGACCCTCAACATGACGCTGAAGTACGGCCCGAACCGCGAGCGGTCGATCGCCGGCATCAAGCGCGTGTCGAAGCCCGGCCTCCGCGTGTACGCGAAGTCGACCGAGGTCCCCACGGTCCTCGGTGGCCTCGGCGTCGCCATCCTGTCCACCTCCTCCGGTCTCCTCACCGACCGTCAGGCCGAGCAGAAGGGCGTGGGCGGAGAAGTTCTCGCCTACGTGTGGTGATCTGACATGTCGCGTATTGGACGTCTTCCCATCGACATCCCCGCCGGTGTCACCGTTTCGGTGAACGGCCGGGAGGTCTCCGTCAAGGGCCCCAAGGGCGAGCTCGCGCTCACCGTTGCCCAGCCCCTCGAGGTCGCGGTCGAAGAGAACCAGGTTCTCGTCACGCGTCCCGACGACGAGCGCGAGTCGCGGTCGCTCCACGGCCTGACCCGCACTCTCATCAACAACAACATCATCGGTGTCACCGAGGGCTACACCAAGGGCCTCGAGGTCGTCGGTACGGGTTACCGCGTGGCGCAGAAGGGGAGCTCGATCGAGTTCGCCCTCGGCTTCTCGCACCCCGTCCTGATCGACCCGCCCGCCGGCATCACCCTCACGGTCGAAGGCAACAACAAGGTCACCGTGAGCGGCATCGACAAGCAGGCCGTCGGCGAGGCCGCCGCCAACATCCGCAAGATCCGCAAGCCCGAGCCCTACAAGGGCAAGGGTGTGCGGTACGCGGGCGAGGTCGTGCGCCGCAAGGCCGGAAAGAGTGGTAAGTAGCCATGGCTGTCAAGACAAAGTCCGTCGCTCGCTCGCGTCGCCACCTTCGTCTTCGCAAGAAGATCGTCGGTACCGAGCTACGCCCCCGCCTCGTGGTGACGCGTTCCGCTCGCCACGTCTTCGTCCAGGTCGTGGACGACAGCAAGGGCCACACCGTGGCCTCCGCCTCCACCCTCGAGACCGACCTGCGCGGCTTCGACGGTGACAAGACCGCCAAGGCCCGCAAGGTCGGCGAGCTCGTCGCCGAGCGTGCGAAGGCCGCCGGCGTGTCCGACGTCGTGTTCGACCGCGGCGGTAACCGTTACGCCGGTCGTGTCGCCGCGATCGCCGACGGAGCTCGCGAAGGAGGGCTGAACCTGTGAGTGACAACAAGGAGACCGAAGTGACCGAGCAGACTGCACCGGCTGAGGGTGCGGCTGCGGCTCAGGCCCCCGCCGAGCGTGAGCGCGAGCCGCGTCGCGGTGGTCGCGAGCGCAACACCAACCAGCGCGACCGTGGTTCGCGCGACCGCAACGAGAGCCAGTTCCTCGAGCGCGTCGTGACGATCAACCGCGTGTCGAAGGTGGTCAAGGGTGGCCGTCGCTTCAGCTTCACGGCGCTCGTCGTCGTGGGCGATGGCAACGGCGTCGTGGGTGTCGGTTACGGCAAGGCCCGCGAAGTCCCCCTCGCCATCTCGAAGGGTGTCGAAGAGGCCAAGCGCAACTTCTTCCGCGTCCCCCGCTCGGGCTCGACCATTCCCCACCCCGTCCAGGGTGAGGCCGCTGCCGGTGTGGTGCTCCTGCGCCCCGCCGCTGCCGGTACCGGTGTTATCGCCGGTGGTCCCGTCCGCGCCGTCCTCGAGTGCGCCGGCATCCACGATGTCCTCTCGAAGTCGCTCGGCTCGTCGAACACGATCAACATCGTGCACGCGACCGTCGAGGCGCTGAAGTCGCTCGAGGAGCCCCGCGCCGTGGCCGCCCGCCGTGGCCTGGAGTTCGACCAGGTCGCCCCGGCCCGCCTCGTGCGCGCCGAGGCCGCCGCTCAGAAGGTAGGTGCCTGATGGCCGAGCGTCTGAAGGTCACGCAGATCAAGTCCAAGGTGAGCGAGAAGCAGAACCAGCGTGACACGCTGCGTTCGCTCGGTCTCAAGCGGATCGGCGACTCGGTCGTCCGTCCCGACGACGCGCAGACGCGCGGTTACGTCAAGACCGTCGCCCACCTCGTCAAGGTTGAGGAGATCGACTAATGGCTGCCAAGAAGGACGAGACCGCCACGGTCGACGCCCCGAAGAAGGCATCGGCTCGTAAGACGGCCGAGAAGAAGGAAGCCCCCGCGGCGCGCCCCGGCGTGCTCAAGGTCCACCACCTGCGTCCCGTCCCGGGCGCCCGCACCGCCAAGACCCGTGTGGGTCGCGGTGAGGGCTCGAAGGGTAAGACGTCGGGTCGCGGTACCAAGGGAACCAAGGCCCGTTACCAGGTCAAGGTCGGCTTCGAGGGTGGGCAGATGCCGCTGCACATGCGCACCCCGAAGCTCCGCGGCTTCAAGAACCCGTTCCGCGTCGAGTACCAGGTCGTGAACCTGGACAAGCTCGGCGAGCTCTACCCGCAGGGTGGCGACGTGACCGTCGCCGACCTGGTGGCCAAGGGCGCCGTCCGCAAGAACGAGAAGGTCAAGGTGCTCGGCACCGGCGACATCTCGGTCGCGCTGACCGTTTCGGTCGACAAGGTCTCCGGCTCCGCTGAGCAGAAGATCGTCGCCGCTGGCGGCTCCGTCAACTGACGCCCGACCCTGGAGGGGCCGGCGGCCTTACGGCCGTCGGCCCCTTCTGGGTTAGTCTGATTTGGTGTGCGCCCCGTCGCGTGCCGAGATCGTTCTGGAGGAATCTCCCTTGTTCAGCGCCATCGCGCGGGTTTTCCGCACGCCCGACCTGAGGCGGAAGATCGCCTTCACGCTGGGCATCATCGCCATCTACCGGCTGGGTGCCCACGTGCCGACGCCCTTCGTCGACTTCCCGAACGTTCAGCAGTGTCTGAACCAGTCGGGTGGTACCGAGGGTCTGCTCTCCCTGGTCAACCTGTTCTCCGGTGGCGCTCTGCTGCAGCTGTCGATCTTCGCCCTCGGGGTGATGCCGTACATCACGGCGACCATCATCGTGCAGCTGCTGCGCGTGGTCATCCCGCACTTCGAGACCCTCTACAAAGAGGGTCAGGCGGGTCAGGCCAAGCTCACGCAGTACACCCGCTACCTCACGATCGCGCTCGCTCTTCTGCAGTCGACGACGCTCGTCACGGTGGCGCGCTCGGGCCAGCTCTTCGGCTCCGCCGGTGTGCCCGAGTGCCAGCAGCTCCTCACCAACGACATTTGGTGGGCGCAGCTGCTCATGATCATCACGATGACCGCCGGCACCGGCCTGGTCATGTGGTTCGCCGAGCTCGTCACCGAGCGCGGCGTCGGCAACGGCATGTCGATCCTCATCTTCACCTCGATCGCCGCCACGTTCCCCGGCGCGATGATCTCGATCCTCAACGCCCGCGGCGTCGAGGTCTTCCTCCTCGTGCTCGCCGTCAGCATCGTGATCGTGGCGCTCGTGGTGTTCGTCGAACAGTCGCAGCGTCGAATCCCGGTGCAGTACGCCAAACGCATGGTCGGACGCCGCACCTACGGCGGCACGAACACGTACATCCCGATCAAGGTCAACATGGCCGGTGTCGTGCCGGTCATCTTCGCCTCGTCGCTGCTGTACATCCCGGCGCTCATCGCCCAGTTCAACCAGCCGCAGGCGGGCCAGGAGCCAGCCCCGTGGGTGACCTGGATCTCCCAGTACCTGACGCGTGGCGACCACCCGCTGTACATGCTCGTGTACTTCCTCCTGATCATCGGCTTCGCGTACTTCTACGTGGCGATCACGTTCAACCCGGTCGACGTCGCCGACAACATGAAGAAGTACGGCGGGTTCATCCCGGGCATCCGCGCCGGACGCCCCACCGCCGAGTACCTCGACTACGTGCTCACCCGCATCACGCTGCCGGGCTCGATCTACCTCGGTCTGATCGCGCTGCTGCCTCTGGTGGCGCTGGCCACGGTAGGCGCCAACCAGAACTTCCCCTTCGGCGGAGCCTCGATCCTCATCATCGTGGGTGTCGGCCTCGAGACGGTGAAGCAGATCGACGCGCAGCTTCAGCAGCGCCACTACGAAGGGCTGCTGCGATGACCGCTCGCCTTCTGATCGTCGGGCCGCAGGGCTCGGGCAAGGGAACCCAGGGCGTCCGCGTCGGCGACGCCTTCGGCATCCCGGTCGTCTCCACGGGTGACGTGTTCCGCGCCAACGTCAAGGACGGCACGGAGCTCGGCCTACAGGTGAAGTCCATCATCGATGGAGGCGACCTCGTTCCCGACGAGCTGACCAGCGCCGTCGTGCGCGACCGTCTCGCGCAGGACGACGCCGCCGGGGGATTCCTGCTCGACGGGTACCCCCGCAACCTCGCGCAGGTCATGCACCTCGACGAGTTCCTCGAGGGCCGCGGCGAGTCCCTCGATGCCGTGATCGCGCTCGTGGTGCCCCGAGAGGAGTCGCTGTCGCGTCTCACCGCCCGCGCCGCTGAGCAGGGCCGCGCCGACGACACCGAAGAGGCGATCGCGACCCGTCTGGGGATCTACGAGCGCGAGACGGCTCCCATTCTCGACGTCTACGGCACGCGCGGCATCGTCGACGAGATCGACGGGGTGGGCAGCCTCGACGAGGTCACGGCCCGGATCTTCGCTGCCCTCGAAGCGCGCGGCATCGCCGCGACCCCGGCCGCCTGACGTGGGGTTGCGCTCCTCGATCTACAAGAAGCCCGCGCAGCTGCGGTCGATGGTCGAACCCGGACTCATCACCGCCGATGCACTGGATGCCGTCCGCGCACTGATCGCGCCGGGCGTCACGACGCTTGAGCTCGATGCGGCGGCGTCCGCGCTGATCACGGCGCGCGGAGCGGTGTCCAACTTCCAGATGGTGCGAGGCTATCGGCACACCATCTGCGCCTCCGTGAACGAAGAGGTGGTCCACGGCATCCCGAAAGATCGTCCTCTGCAGGCGGGTGACATCCTCTCGATCGACGCGGGAGCGGAGTTCCGCGGATGGAACGGCGATTCCGCCTTCACGATGATCGTGCCGGGAGAGGCGCCCGAAGAACTCGTGGCACCGCGTCGGCGACTGTCCGAGGTGACCGAGGGATCGCTGTGGGCGGGGATCGCGGCGCTCAGCCGCGCCAGCCACCTCTCCGAAGTCGGCGCGGCCATCGAGCAGTACATCCAGGAGCACGCGCCCGCGGGGGGCTACGGCATCCTGCGGGATTACGTGGGTCACGGCATCGGCCGCAAGATGCACGAGTCGCCGAGCATTTTCAACTACGCGGTTGCGGACCGCGGACCCGAGGTGCGCCCCGGCCTGGCGGTCGCGATCGAGCCCATGGTCGTCATCGGCGACCAGGAGACGTTCACCGAGGACGACGGGTGGACCGTCTCGACCGTCGACGGCACGGCCGGCTCCCATTGGGAACATAGTGTCGCCGTGCATGATGGAGGCATCTGGGTCCTCACCGCGCATGACGGCGGTGCCGAGAAACTGGCGCCGTTCGGTGTGGTGCCGAAGGAGATCGACTGATGATGATGGCCGCCGCGCGGAAGACCACCAACTGGTTCGCGATCGGCGTGACCGCCGCCGCTCTGGTCGTGGTCCTGATCGTCGGGGGAGTGGTGTGGTTCGCCAACAGCCAGGCGACCTCGCCCGGCACGCTGCCGCAGGCCTCCGCGGTCGACACCGAGACCGGTGCGATCTCCGTCGGATCGGGTGAGAAGACCGTCGACACCTACATCGACTTCATGTGCCCCGTGTGCAACTCGTTCGAGCAGGCGTACGGCCCGACCCTGCAACAGCTCGTCGACGACAGCACGATCACGCTGAAGATCCACCCGATCGCCATCCTCGACCGTCTCTCGCAGGGCACCCAGTACTCGACCCGTGCGGCCAACGCCGCGTACTGCGTCGCGGTGGACAACTCCGCGAACATTCCGGCGTTCGTGAAGGCGCTCTACGCCCAGCAGCCCAAGGAGAACACCGCGGGCCTCGATGACGCGACCCTCGCCTCGATCGCGACGTCAGCGGGAGCATCGGATGCCGTGTCCTCTTGCATCACGTCGGGCACGTACTCCAAGTTCGTGACGGCGATGACGCAGAAGACCCCGTTGCAGCCGAACGCGACGAGTGTGGCCACGCCGACGATCGCCGTCAACGGCACCGTCCTGCAGAACCAGACCGACCTGTCGGGCGACCCGCAGAAGGACATCGTCGCCCGCCTCAACGGCTGACGACACTCCCGGCGAGTTGCCGGGTCAGGCGATACCACGTATGCTTGATCTTTGGTGCGTTGCGCCTTCATTGGCGTGTCGAAGCACCGAATCCCCATCCACCGCAGACCGGCCGGTCTGCAACTGAGCGTGAGCGAGTTTATGGCGAAGAAAGACGGTGTCATCGAGATCGAGGGCACGGTGTCCGAAGCACTGCCCAACGCGATGTTCCGTGTCGAGCTGACGAACGGGCACAAAGTGCTCGCGACCATCTCGGGCAAGATGCGGCAGAACTACATCCGCATCATCCCGGAGGACCGCGTCGTCGTCGAACTGAGCCCCTACGACCTCACCCGTGGTCGTATCGTCTACCGCTACCGCTGAGTCCGGCCGAGAAGTAACGAGCCGCTTCCGCGGTCTCGAAGACAGCGAAATCAGGAACATCATGAAGGTCAACCCCTCCGTCAAGCCCATCTGCGACCACTGCAAGGTGATCCGTCGTCACGGGCGCGTGATGGTGATCTGCAAGAGCAACCCGCGCCACAAGCAGCGCCAGGGCTGAGCTTCCAGCTCGACACCTTTTCCAACTGAATACGCAACGGCAGGATCAGATCCCGTCCGCGAAGGCGGATGGGGGACACCTCGGGTCGGAGGCCCGAGCACCGATCCTGCTCCACACCTCCACGACACTCTGAGGAGAGCCGCATGGCACGTCTCGCCGGCGTCGACATCCCGCGCGACAAGCGCGTGGTGATCGCACTTACTTACATCTACGGCGTGGGTCGCACCCGCTCCGTCGAGATCCTGAACGCAACGGACATCAGCCAGGACATCCGCGTCAAGGACCTCACCGACGACCAGCTGGTCGCTCTGCGCGACCACATCGAAGGCACTTACAAGGTGGAGGGTGACCTCCGTCGCGAGGTCGCCGCCGACATCCGCCGCAAGGTCGAGATCGGTTCCTACGAGGGCCTGCGCCACCGCCGCGGCCTCCCGGTGCGCGGTCAGCGCACGAAGACGAACGCGCGTACCCGTAAGGGTCCCAAGCGCACCGTCGCCGGCAAGAAGAAGGCGCGCTAAGCCGCGGGCTGAGCGTCAGGATTCAGGAGAACGCACATGGCACAGGCCAAGTCCGCCGCGCGCAAGCCGCGCCGCAAGGAAAAGAAGAACATCGCCGTGGGTCAGGCCCACATCAAGTCGACGTTCAACAACACCATCGTTTCGATCACCGACCCCTCGGGTGCCGTCATCAGCTGGGCTTCGTCCGGCGGTGTCGGGTTCAAGGGCTCGCGCAAGTCGACGCCCTACGCCGCCGGCATGGCCGCGGAGTCGGCCGCTCGCCAGGCGCAGGAGCACGGCGTCAAGAAGGTCGACGTCTTCGTGAAGGGTCCGGGTTCGGGTCGTGAGACCGCGATCCGTTCGCTCACCGCGGCCGGCCTCGAGGTCGGCTCGATCCAGGACGTGACGCCGCAGGCCCACAACGGCTGCCGTCCGCCCAAGCGTCGCCGCGTCTGATGCGTCTCGTTCCCGGGGAGTGCTCGTCACTCCCCGGGAACGCCGCGCTCCCGCGCGATTCAGACTTCCGGATGCCCCGAGCGACCGTCGAGGTCACGCGGCATCCCGCGAGTACAACTCAACACCTCACCCCATTACACGTGTCATATAGCGGGCACGTGATCGAAAGGAACACATAGTGCTCATCGCACAGCGTCCCACTCTGACCGAGGAGAAGATCGGGGAGTTCCGCAGCCGTTTCGTCATCGAGCCGCTGGAGCCCGGCTTCGGTTACACGATCGGTAACGCGCTGCGTCGCAGCCTCCTGTCGTCGATCCCCGGCGCGGCCGTCACGAGCATCCGCATCGACGGCGTCCTGCACGAGTTCAGCACCATCCCGGGCGTGAAGGAAGACGTCACCGAGATCATCTTGAACATCAAGCAGCTGGTCGTCTCGAGCGAGCGCGACGAGCCCATCACGGCGTACCTGCGCAAGACCGGCGCCGGTGAGGTCACCGCCGCCGACATCTCCGCTCCCGCGGGTGTCGAGGTGCACAACCCCGAGTTGGTCATCGCGACGCTCAACGACACCGCCAAGTTCGAGCTCGAACTGACGATCGAGCGTGGCCGCGGCTACGTCTCGGCGACCCAGAACCGCAACGAGTACGCCGAGGCCGGTCAGATCCCGATCGACTCGATCTACTCGCCCGTGCTCAAGGTCAGCTACCGCGTCGACGCCACCCGTGCGGGTGAGCGCACCGACTTCGACAAGCTGGTGCTGGACGTCGAGTCGAAGGCCTCCATTGCCCCGCGCGATGCCGTGGCCTCCGCCGGTCGTACCCTCGTCGAGCTCTTCGGCCTCGCCCGCGAGCTGAACGTCGAGGCCGAGGGCATCGAGATCGGCCCCGCGCCGGTCGAGACCGTCCTCTCGAACGAGCTGTCGATGCCGATCGAAGACCTCGATCTGTCGGTCCGCTCGTACAACTGCCTCAAGCGCGAGGGAATCAACACCGTTTCGGAGCTGGTCGCCCTTTCCGAGACGCAGCTGATGAACATCCGCAACTTCGGTCAGAAGTCGGTCGACGAGGTGCGCGACAAGCTCACCTCCCTCGGCCTGTCGCTCAAGGACTCGGTGCCCGGTTTCGACGGCGCTCAGTTCTACAGCGGCTACGACGAAGAAACCGTCTGACCCCGTCGGACCCGACCGAACCTTCTCCTGGAGTAATAAGACATGCCCAAGCCCACGAAGGGTCCCCGCCTCGGAGGCGGCCCGGCCCACGAGCGTCTGCTTCTCGCGAACCTCGCGGCAGCCCTCTACACGCACAAGTCGATCAAGACGACCGAGACGAAGGCCAAGCGCCTCCGCCCGCTCGCTGAGCGCCTCATCACCTTCGCCAAGCGTGGCGACCTCCACGCGCGTCGTCGCGTGCTGAGCGTCATCGGCGACAAAGAGGTCGTGCACACCCTCTTCACCGAGATCGCGCCCCTGGTGGCCGAGCGTGACGGCGGCTACACCCGCATCACCAAGGTCGGCAACCGCAAGGGCGACAACGCCCCCATGGCCGTGATCGAGCTCGTGCTCGAGCCCGTCGCGAAGAAGGCGTCGAACAAGACCGCTGCGGCCCCCGCCGCCGCTGCCGCCCCGGCCGCCGCCGAGCAGCCCACCGCCGACGAGACCGCTGCTGAGGAGACCTCGAACGACGAGGCCGCCGAGGCCGGCGCCGAGTCGCCAGAGGAGGGCGCTGCCGCCGAGGCCGCCGCCGACGACGCCGTCCAGGACGACGCCAAGGCCTGAGCCTCCCCGCTCATACGAAGCCCCCACCCGATCAGGGTGGGGGCTTCGTCGTTCGCGCACGGTTGTCGCCCGCTCGCGTTCGCGAGCGCCCCTCGGCGCTCGTAGGCTGGAGGCGTGCGCATCCGTCTCGACATCGCCTACGACGGCTCGCACTTCCGCGGCTGGGCCCGCCAGCCCGGGTTGCGCACGGTGCAGGGCGATCTCGAGACCGCGCTCGAGCGCATCGTCGGGGGCTCACCGCGACTGGTCGTGGCCGGGCGAACCGATGCAGGTGTACACGCGAGCGGACAGGTCGCGCATCTCGACCTCGACGAGGAGCAGGCGGCCCGTCTGCCCCGCCGCAGGCGTGACAACGACGAGGGGGATGCCGTCGCTGCCCTCGCCGGCCGCGTGCGGGGAGTCCTCGGTGCGTATCCCGACGTGACGGTGCGTCGCACCTCGATCGCCCCCGAAGGGTTCGACGCACGATTCTCGGCCGTCTGGCGCCGGTACAGCTACCGTCTGGCCGACGCGACGACCGGCTACGACCCCCTCGACCGGCTGCGGACGACCACACTGCGAAGCACGCTCGACGTCGAGGCGATGGATGCCGCCGCGGGGCGCTTGATCGGACTTCATGACTTCGCCGCGTACTGCAAAGCGCGCGAGGAGGCCACGACGATCCGGACCTTGCTCGAATACGACTGGCGGCGCGGTGACGACGGTGTGTTGGTCGCCAACGTGCGCGCGGACGCCTTCTGCCACAGCATGGTGCGCGCCCTCGTCGGCGCGTGCGTCGCCGTGGGGGAGGGGCGGATCGGAGTCGACGATGTCGTCGCCATCCGGGACGCGCGCCTGCGCATTCCGGAGACAAAGGTGCTGGCAGCCCGCGGTCTCGTGCTTGCCGAGGTCGGCTACCCCGCGGATGACCTGCTCGCCGCGCGGGCCGAGCAGACGCGCAACCGTCGCGACGCCGACGACGCGGCATCCTGAATCCGCCTCGAGCGGCGTGAGCGCAACCCTCGCCCCGCTCTTCGACGCCGGTCGTATGCTGTGTGGGCCATGAAGGTCATCTCGTACAACCTCAACAAGCACCGCGCCGCCGGTGAGCTCGTCGCCCTCGTCGACACGCACGAGGTCGACGTGCTCTGCCTGCAGGAGTGCGACTCCACCGACATCCCCGAGCATATCGGCGGTCTCCGGCTTGCGGAGGCGACTCAGCGCAACCGCCTGGGTCTCGCCGTCTATTACCGCGAGAACACCTTCCGCGCCGAAGAGGTCCGTGCCATCGGGCTGAAGAAGTCCCTGCACGACTACGTCCTCAAGCCCGCGGAGGAGCGCATGCTGGGCGTGCGGTTGCGCGACATCGACGGTGGGCGCGACGTCATCGTCGCGTCGTTCCACGCGGCGCCGCTGACCGCGCTCAACTCCCTGCGCCGCCACCAGATCCGCACCGCTCTGGCTGAGTTGCAGAACCTCGGCCCCGGTCTGCCCGCGCTGATGGTGGGCGACTACAACTATCCGGTGTTCAAAGAGAACCTGGGGCAGAAAGTACGAGACCAGGGGTACGAGCTCACCCTCAGCGATGCCCGCACCTACACCCGCTACCGCTTCTTCCGGGGCCACTACGACTTCGCGACGTCGATCGGGTTCGACATCGCGCACATCAAGACGCTGCCCCAGGGGCTCAGCGATCACCTGCCCATCCTCATCACCGCAGAGGTGACGCAGGGCCACAGCTTCGCGGCGTCGTGAATCGGTACGGCGATGATTCCCGCGCCCCCGGCGCCAACGAGGCCAGCACCTGTGGTCGGCGGTACCCGACTCCACGCCACCTACACTGGGGGGAAAGGTCCGGGGGAGGATTCATGCGTCTCGCAGCGCGTCGCCGCAGAGCGGTTTTCGGCACGGCCGTGGCGGTGACGGCCGTCCTCGGTCTCACCGGGTGCGGAGCTCCTCCGTGGGCTCAGGGTGGCGGTCAAGCGCCCGCGTCCGCGTCGCCCACGGCCACGATGACGACGGTCCCGCAGCCCGTCCGCAACGACCTGTCGAGCGGGTCCACGCAACGTTCGCTCACGGCAGGATCCGTCGCCGCCACGGTGAACTACTGGTCCACGCTCTCGATGGACCGCTGGACGGCGACCGCTCTCAAGCCCGTCAACCTCTCGATGGAGACGACGGTGACGCCCAACGACGGGCAGAAGGTGTACCTGCAGCGGGCAACGATGACGGCGGTACCGGGCAACGCGTCGCAGTCGTTCGCTGCGCTCTCGCCCCAGAGCGACCAGACGGATGCTCCGGGTTACCTGGTCCTTTCGCCGTACAGCTACTCGCAGACGTTCAACGTCGGAGAGGTTCCGGCGGAGGCGACATTCGTCACCCTTCAGTTCACCTTCGAGTTCTTGGTTCAGACCACCCCCACGTCGAACGAGTTCGCGAAGCAGACGGCCAGCGATTCGCTGACCGTGGCGATCGCGGGGGGCGGAGACGCCGGCACCGGCGGCTGATCAGGCTCTGACGCGCTCCCACCGGTCGCCGCCGTGGCGCGTCGCCTCCCCGGCCGCCGCGTCCGCTGCGGCGATGAGCGAGGTCAGATCGTAACCGCCGGTCGCCGCCGGAACCCATCCGACGCTCGCGGAGAGCTGGATGTCGATGAAGGCGGAGACGTCGAGTTCGGTGACCCGGCGCAGGACGGAGCGCACGTGCTCGCGGAGTACCGAGTCCGGACGGGAGACGACGACCACCACGCGGCCGCGGATCTCCCGGCCCAAGTCCGCCTCGGCGGGAAAGGTATCGGCCACGATCGCCTCGAACCGCGCGACCAGGCTGAGCCAACCGCTCTCGCCCGCAGCACTCCGCAGCTGGGCGGGGTCGTCGAGACGGACGCTCAAGACGGCCCACGATTCCTCGTGCGCGCGCTCCGCGCGGGACAGGCGGTCGGTGGCGGTGACGACGAAGTGCGGCCAACTCGATGCCGCGCGTCGGCCACTCGGGGAGACCGAGGTGAAATACAGCAGTGAGACCGTGGCGCACACGAGGAAGATCAGCATCCCCAGCCCGTTGAGGACTCGCGGCAGTTCGAGATCGCCCAGCGTCGTGGGCGCGGCGAGCCCCGAGATCAGCGTCCCGACCCCCAGCGCCACGAAGGCGGCCGAGACGATCGTCAGGGGGAGCGCCAAGCGTTCAAGGCGGTCGGCGGCGAGCCGCAACTCCCACACGGTGAGACCCGCGAAGACCGAGGAGCCGACGAACGCCAAGCGGAACACGAGACCGTAGGCGTTGAGATCGGTGACGAGGACGAAGACGAGCGCCGTCGCCACGGCCTGGGCGGCCCCGACCCAGGGAAGGGCGCGCGCCCCGCGACGCGCACGGAAGCCCGACCAGATGAGGGCGGGGGCCCCCAGCATGAGACCGAGGCCGGCGCGACGGACGGTCTCGTCCCCGAGGATCGCCCCGGTGACCGAGACCCAGGTGCTCGACATCGCCAACACGAACGCCAGCGACCACAGCAGCGCGGACCGGGAGGGACGGTGCAAGAAGCCCAACCCGATGATCATCACGGTCCCGAGGGTCGCGACCGTCGCCTGCGCCAAACCAAGATTGGACAGGACGTCCGACGGCATCAGGCGGCTCCGGCTTCGGCGCGGGCGGGCAGGATCACCGTGACCGTCGTGCCTGCGCCCAGCTCGCTCTCGAGGAAGAGCGAACCGCCCTGATCCTCGACGATGCTGCGGATGATGCCCATTCCGAGCCCGGTCCCGGGTGTGGGGCTCTCGCGGACGGACTGCGCGCGGAAATACGGATCGAAGACGCGCTCGAGGTCATCGGGGTGGATGCCGATCCCCGTGTCCGCGAAGTGCAGGATCACGTCCTCCTCCGAGACCTCGCCCGAGATGCGGATCGTTCCCCCCGCCGGGGTGTACTTGATGGCATTGCTCAGGATGTTGTCGAACGCCTGGCGGAGACGGAAGGCGTCTCCGCCGACCTCGGCCGATTCCGGCAGATCGTCCACGACGCTCACCCGACGCGCTGCGGCCGCGGGGCGGAACGACGCCAGCGACGACGCGATGATCCGACTCGCGTCGGCGGCGACGGGGGAGGAGGTCTCGCGGAACACACCTCGAGACGTCGCGAGGATCTCGGAGATGAGCTTCTGCATCCGCTCGCCGGCGCCAGCGATCACCTCGAGCTGCTCCCGGACCTTGGGGGACAGGTTCGGATCGTCGAGGGCGAGATCCGCGTGTCCGATGATCGCCGTCAGCGGGTTGCGCAGCTCGTGGGACACCGTGGCGGCGAGGCGTTCACGGGCGCGCTCCGACTCGATCAGTGCGGTGATGTCGTGGACGATCAGCAGCGTGCTCTCGGGCTCGTCTGAAGAGATGAGTCGTCGGGTCGAGGCGGACAGGGCGTGCCACTCCCCGTGCGGATCGAACAGCCACACACGCTCGTCGTCGAACTGCTCGCCCCGCGACGCGCGCGCGAAGGGTCGCTCCGCCTCGGGCAGAGGCTCGCCCCTCAGCGTCGCGTATTCGACAGCCGACCCGGGGCGCTGCGGTTCGTCGCGCTCGACCCCGTAGAGGGCGACGTAGGTGTCGTTCAGGGCGAGCACCTCGCCGTCGACCGACAGGCGCGCGATGCCGGTGTCGAGCCCGTTCAGCATCTGCGAGACGCGCCGTTCCTGACCGGACACGCGCTGGAGAGTCCCCTGCAGACGGCTGGCCTGCCGTCGCAGCAGCTGCTTGAACGCCCTCGTCTGCCGGGCCGAGAGGAACGACGTGATGGCGATGAAGGCGAGCGACAGGAGGACGACGATCAGTCGGAGCGCCGTCACCGGGCCGGACGCGTTCACCGTGGCATCCACGACGATGATGACGCCGACCGCGCTGATCGCCGAGATCAGGTAGACGAGGGTGAAGTGGGTGGCGATCCAGATGATGGGGAAGACCCAGAAGTAACCGAAGCGGAGGTCGGTTCCGAAGCTCAGCAGACCGATGCCGATGATGTCGCCGAACGGGATCGCGGCGACCGCCGACCGGGGCAGCTTCTGCCAAGGCACCACGATGGCGATCGCCGTGAGCGCGATGATGACGCCCACCCCGGACGAGAACGGCCACAGCGAGAAGAGGGAGGGCTCGAGAGCCTGGACCAGCAGCACCGTGATGACCACACTCGCGCCCAGCACCAACTGCAGGAGCCACACCGAACGCGTGCGACTGCCCGGATTCGTCGTGTCGTCGTCGGGAATGCCCTCCGGAGGAACCGCCGGGGGGACGCTCCTCAAGGATGCCATTCTCCGAGTGTATAGAGAGTGGTGTAGTCTTCTGCGCGCCATCCTGTCTCTGCTCGCCGCGCGTGATCCCGATCGCGTCGCCCGGTCAGACTCCCCCTGAGGCCTGCATCCTGCAGCGTGATGGTCGATCATCGACCTCTCGCGCGTTTCGCGCTCGTTCCTCAGGAGATACCTGTGAGCATGCCCTCTCGCCGTCGTGCACGCGTAACGGCAACCGCCGCCGCCCTCGCCCTCGTCCCGACGATGCTGTCCGGCTGCAGCCAGATCGCCGACGTCATCGGACAGTTCCCCGGACAGGCCGGAAGCAATGCGTCCGTGGTCGTACCCACCCCCGTGCCGCAGTCGTCGGCGGGCACGAAGCCCTTCGACTCGCAGTTCACCTACGACGGGTCCGTGCGTCTGACGTCGCAAGTCGCCGACGGCCTCGAGCTGCGCCTCGATGTCTGGGCGGTCGATCCCAAGCGGACGATGGAGTGGACCGCGACGAACGAGAAGCAGCTCGGGTTCGCGATCAACATCGTCGACAACCGCGTGGACGAGAAGGCCGTCCTCGCCCAGAAGCGTCGCGTCTACGTCTCGTCCATCTCGATCACTTCACAGACCGCGCAGACCAGCGGCCAGGTGTCGAGTCCCTTCCAGTTCAGCGCCGACCCGCGGACCTTGGTTCCCTCCGACACCCTGCGCTCCGACCGGGGACTGCTTCTAAACAGCTTCCAGGGTGGTCTTCTCGTGCCGACCACCTCGATCCGGCAGCTTCCGACGGACACCTACGGCATCACCTTGGAGTTCGCGCTGAACGTCGCCGTCGAGGGAACGGCCAACACCGACACCTCGTTCAGTCAGCAGACCGTCTACCAGTACCTCCCGATCGCGATCTTCGCCGACGAGGGACAGTCCACGAACGGGCAGAGCACGGGTACATCGAGCACGAACGGACGCGCGCCCGGCTGGGGACAGACCACGAACCAGGGCTGACCCTGCGCGTCGGACTCAGTTGCTTCCGGACTGCGTCCGACGCGGTCGCGACCGCCGGCTCTCCATGAGCCACGAGAGGTCGTCGACGTCTCTGAGCAGATGGTGCTCGAAGGCAAGATCGGGGACGTCGTCGTAATCGATCGACGGCATCCGGCGCGCGAAGGCGTTGCGCAGCGACTCCTCGACCCCGGCTGCGTCCGTCGCTGCGGGGGCGACGACGAACACCGTGTCGCGCGCCGGCATCCCGGTGACGGCACCGGGCACCGCATCCATCGCGGCGTCGGCCACGGTGCGCAGCATCGTCTCTCCCCGCTCGCCGCTGTGGGCGGCGCGGATCAGGTCGATCTCGGGGACGCGGACGAGGGTCGCGCGGATGATGGCGTGCTCCGAGAGCAGGCGACTGGTCTCACGGCGGAGGGCTCCCCGCGCGAAGGCCCGCGTTCCGGGCGCGGGGGCGTCGTCGAGCTGGCGACCGACCCAGACGGCGCCCACGGAGACCAGGGCGATCGCGACCGCGCTCACGGCCGCCGTGGTCTCAGCCGATACCGGGCCGGGCCGAAGCAGCGGCCCCATGCCGAAGGCGGCGGCGACGGTGAGGCGGGCGAGGTTGTAGGCGGCGTAGAGGCTCAACGTCCAGGAGAGGAGCCGTGCCCCGCCCAGCTGCCCGACCGGTGGGCGCGCGCATTCCAGCGCGCACAGCGCCGAGAACACGACGAGACCGGCCGTTTTGAGGAGAGTCGCGTCGTCCAGGGGGACGAGGAAGGTCAGGCCGAAGAGGAGGATGCCGCCGGCGCCCGTGCTCACGGCGCCGATCGCACGTCGACCGTTCAATCGACGTGCGCCGGCCCACAGCAGTCCGACCGCCACGATGTTGGTCGCGTTCCCGGCGGCCGCGGCGGCGACCGAGTCCCACGCGGTCTCCATGACGTTCATCGCCCCGCACACGAGGGCGGCGATCGCAGACATACCGAAGTACCGGACCATGTCGGCGCGTTCTCCGCCCCGATCGTCGTCGGGTCGACCGTGGGCCAGGAAGAGCATCGTGAGGGCGACTCCCGCGGCGGCGATGGATGCCAGCAGGGCGAGGACGATCACGGACGGACGTCTCCTTCGGGTGCCGCCGCAATCTTGAGCAAATCTTGCGGCGACGGTGGTCGTGTACAGCGGTCGTCTTGCGGCGAACCTACCAGAGTAGGACTCGGCCGATACGCCGCGAGAACCGACAGGAAGACACCGCCATGACCGATGCGCGCAGCTTCACCCCCCACACGAGGGACTTCGACATGCACCAGGGTGCGCTCGAGGCCGCGGGTGAGCACGGTTTCGCCGACGACTTCGCGGCCGTGCTGGAGAACACCTCCGTGCACCGGTCCACCATCGGCTGCGTCATCCCGGCCTACAACGAGGAGGAGTCGATCGCGGACGTGATCGAGGCCCTCCTCGCTCAGACCCGTGTGCCCGACGTCATCCACGTGGTCGTGAACAACACCTCGGATGCCACGGTGAAGATCGCGTCGGAGTTCAGCGGACCGCACGAGCTGCACACCGAACTCGGCGAGCAGTTCACCGAGGTCTTCGTGCACGACATCGGCAAGAACCCCGACAAGAAGGTCGGCGCGCTCAACTACGGCTACTCGCTCGTCGAGGGGTACGACTACCTCCTCGGCGTCGACGGTGACACCATCGCCGACTCCAAGGCCGTCGAGTACCTCGAGACCGAGGCGATCTCGGACTCGCGCATCGGTGGTATCTCGGCGATCTACACGATCGACGACAAGCCCATCAAGGGTCTCGTCGCGCGGTTCCTCACCGCGGGTCAGCGCACGCAGTTCGCGGCATTCAACCTGCAGAACATGCTCCGCGGCCGCAACATGGCCGTGCTCGGTGGGCAGTTCTCGATCTTCTCGACGAACGCCCTGCGCGACGCGATGAAGCAGAACCACCAGTCCACCCCCTGGGTGAAGGACTCCGAGGTCGAGGACTCGCTGCTGTCTCTGCAGATCAAGAGCGCGGGCTACCTCACGAAGATCAGCCCGTACGCCCGCGCCGACGTGGGCGGCATGACCACCCTCTCCGGCTACGACGCCCAGCAGGTGAAGTGGACCTATGGTGCCATCGAGCTGATGTGGCCGGGCCAGCGCGGCGATACGAAGGGCCAGCCGTTCCACCCCAACCTGCGCCTGCGCTGGTTCGAGAACTTCGGCATGCTGACGAACCTCTTCGTCCGCGTGGCCTTCCTCACGTTGCTGGCGGGTTCGCTCTCGATCGGCGCCTTCGTGTTCTCGCCGCTGTGGCTCATCCCGCCGGTGATCGCGATGCTGCTGAACCTGCGCATCGCCCGCACGATGAAGAACGTCGATCGCACGGACGTGCTCTTCGCCGTCCTGTTCTTCCCCGCCGAGATCTTCATGTGGATCCGCATCAGCCACTTCGTGCGCTCCTGGACCCGATTCCTCTCGCGCAAGAAGGTCGACAACTGGGCCATGCAGGCCAAGGCCGAACGCGGTGGCGGTCTCGGCCACTGGACCCCGATGGTCGTGCTGGTCGCCGTCGCGATCGCGCTCGCCGTGATCTGGGTGATGGTCGGTCCGATGGTGCAGTCGTCGATCCTATGGATCGGTTGGCCGATCGTCGGCGTCGTGACCGTCCTTCAGACGCTCCTCATGTTCTCCAAGCTCGTCCGTCGCCACCACGGGTTCAAGGTCTGACGGACACCCGGTCTGATACGCCCGAACGCATCAGAGAAAACGGATGCCTCGGCCCTGGGGAGGGTCGAGGCATCCGTTGTCTGCGCGGAGCGTCAGGGCGTCGCGAGCAGCTCCGAGGTGAGCCGATAGCCCACTCCGCGAACGGTCTCGATGTAGCGCGGGTTCGCGGGGTTGTCGCCGAGCTTGCGACGCAGGTTCGTCATGTGCGCCTCGATGGCGCGCTTGTCCGCCTCGCCGACGAAGTAGCTCGTGACGTAGGACTCCCCGCGGAGCACCAGGGTGAGATCGGCCTTGCTGCGGACGCGTCGCTTCGATTCCATGAGGGTCGCGAGAAGGTCGAACTCGGTCCGCGTGAGCTCCAGCTCTTCCCCACCGACCCGGACGAGCCGGCTGTCGGGGTCGAGAAGCAGGTCGCGGTGCGCGACCCAGGCGCCGCCGGTCGGAGTGAGCTCTCCCGGTGCCGACCGCGGGACGACCTCTCCACCCGGAGCGGCCTGTCGAGGCTCCGGTCCCTGCGACGACGGGACGATGACGGCCGCCGTGGGACCGGTGGCGGCGGGCTGCACGCTGGGGGCCTCGGAGCGGCCCGCCGGGAAGGACGGGCCGACGCTGTCCTGGCGCGGTGCCGACGAGACGGCCGACTCTCCGCCCCGGGGGCGACGCAGCAGCGCCTCGATACGCGCGCGCAGCTCGCGCGGGCGGAAGGGCTTCACGACGTATTCGTCGGCGCCGGCGCCGAGACCGAGGACCACGTCGGCCTCTTCTTCGAGACCGGTGAGCATGATGATGTAGGTGTCACTCTGCTGGCGGATCCGGCGCGCGGCTTCGAAGCCGTCGATGCCGGGCATGTTCACGTCCAGCGTGGTGATGAGCGGTTGATAGGCGATGACCGCGCGCACCCCGTCGATCCCGTTGCCGACGGACACGGTGGAGAAGCCCGCTGATTCGAGCACCTCGACCAGCAGGTGGCGGATATCGGGATCGTCTTCCACGATTACGGCTGTCTTCAGCATCTCGGTGCTGTCGCTCATGTCACCCACTCTTCCGGCTTCGCACGGGACCGTGCCCGCGTTCTCCCCCGAGTCGCGGTGTCGCAGCGCGACGAGCGCAATTTTGACACACTTCCCGGCACGGTCGCGGTCGACCCCTGGGTCAGCGCTGTTCGCGGGTCAACTCCGCCGCTGCGGCCGGCCACCATGCGCCGGCGACGGGACCCCCGTTGCACTCGCCGTCGCTCTCACCGGCCGGCTTGATCCACAGGTTGGTGTCGACCACTCCATCGCCGTAGGAGCCGCCGGGGCTGCCGACCAGGCGGCCCGAGGGGTTGCACCACTCCGACCCGGCGGGGCCAGCGCCATTGCGCGAGGTGTCGATGACCGCGTGAGTTCCGCCGAGAAGATCGGACAGCTCGTGGGCGTAGGCGAACTCCGCGGCGGTGTCCTGGTAGTTCGAGACGTTCAGGGCCACGCCTCGGACGTCGGGGAGGACTCCCATCGCCGAGATCAGGCTCGCCATCTCGGCGGCGGGATGCCACGCGGAGTGGCCGCCGTCGACGTAGATCCAGGTGTTCGTTCCACGGATGTTCTGAACCGCCTGCTGCAGGTAGCCCGCGCGATCGCTCACCGACCCGCACGAGGAGGACAGGGCGATGGAGTCCGGCTCGAGCACGACGATCTTCTGGATGTCGGAGGCGTTGCGGAGGGCGTCGCCGATGCGCTTGGTCCACTGCGCGTACGACGCGGGGTCGAGGCCCCCCGCGGAGTGATTGCCGCAATCGCGGTCCGGGAGTCCGTACACCGCGACCGAGATGGATGCCTTCTGGTCGCGCGCCTCGGCCGCGAGGTGAGCGATTCGGTCCCACACCTCATCGATGGGGTCGAGCTCAGGCGTGAGCCAGTACGTGGTGGGCTGCGTGGAGAGCCACTGCGCGGCCGCCACCTGGTCGGTGTCGCCCTCTCCCGAGCGTGCGGCCTGCGCGGCCTTCGACTCGTCCGGCGCGATGATCCGGGTGCCGACCGCCGGCGGCTTCGCCGACAGCGTCTGGAAGAGGTTCGTGACCAGGCTCCCGACGACGCCGATTCCGACGATGAGAGCGACGACGGCGACGATCGCACCGGCGACGATGAGCGCGCGCGGGACCCGCCGTCGGGGCCGCCTCGGCCGGGGTGATCTCGCCACGTTCAGGACTCTAGTCGAGGTGAGCGGGGCCAGGGCCGAGGTAGTTAAGGGGGTGAAGCGTTATAGACTGAAGCCGTGGGCAAACTGGTTTACAACACCCTCGGGCATTCTTTCGACATCGAGGACCGGACCCTGTCCCACCTCCGAGTGGTCTTCATGAACAAGCTGCGCCGCGGCGAACCCTTCATGTTCCAGTTCCCGATGGGGGACGGCAGCGGGACCCGCACGCTCTGGATCTCGCCGTCGATCCCGCTGGTCTTCCACTTTTACGGCAGTCGAGCGCCGCAGCTCAATCGTCGGTGGGTTGAAGCTCTCATGGACGAGGCGAGTTCCCCGCAGGGACTGAGCATCACGGCCGAGCCCGACCCCGACGCGGTTTCCGCCTCGATGGGCTGAGCTCCCTCAGGCGCACTCGGCGTCGACGACCTCGCGCACACGGTCCAGGAACACGGCGAGTTGATCCGCGGTGTCGTCCGGAAGGCCCAGGGCGAATTCGCGGATGCGGGCGGTCACCGGGTCGATGGCATCCGGGTCGGTGCCGCGATCGAAGGGGACGACGAACTTGCTCCGGCGGTCCGAGGGGTTCGCGACGAAATCGATCAACCCGCCCGCGCGCAGGCGGTCCAGCATCCCCGTGACCGAGGCGGTGGAGATTTCGAGCGCCTGGGCGATCTCGGTGGGGGTGACAGTGACTCCGGCATCGGCGCGTTCAAGGATCAGACGCATTGCCGCGCGGGCGTTCTCGCTAGGACCGCAATCCGTCTGCCGCCGCCGAGCGAGCCGGGCTTCCGCCAGGCGGAGCCTTTCGACCGCGCGCGCCGCCGTCATCGCGTGATCGTCTTGCGTCTCGAGCGTCATAAGTCTCCTCGGGGTAGAGCCCCCGTGTAGGCATTGTAGTTAGGTCGCCGAGATTCCAGCCGACCGATGTATTCCGGCTCGAGTCCGACAAGGGAGATCACGCTCAGACTTCCCTTTCGGTTCATGTGCTCAGCGGGGCGGATCTCGTATGATCAGAAGACCGGAATCACCCGGAAGGAGACGCCGATGGGCTCACTGTTCTATGGGTCTTCTCCGAGCCCGATCCGCATCCCCGATCGCGTCCTCGCGCACGTCAAGGTCGTCATCGCGACCAAGTTGCGTCGCGGCGAGAGTTTCACCGTCTCATGGCGGCATCCATCGGATGAACCCGCCGGGCGGAGCACTCTCTGGATCCAGCCGTCGATTCCCCTGCGGTTCGTGTTCGGATCTGCGGAGCCCGAGGTGCTCGACCCCGCCCTGCTGCAGAGCCTGGCGAATGCGGCGAATTCATCGAGCGGTCTCACGCTCGATCTCGGCGACAGCACCACTGCACTCGTCGCGGACGCCCGCTGAGGCTCACCGCGGCGCCGTGGCGTGGCGGTGAGCGATGGCCGACATCCACTCCATTCCGGGGCACGGGGGAGCCGAGCGCCCGCGCATGCGCTCCCACGCCTCGACGTAGATGCCCTCGAGGAGCGCGTCGGCGCGCGCCGCGATCCCCGTGAGGGAGAGCAGCACCGCATAGACGCGGGGTGAGGTGGCGTCGTAGAACTCGACGAAGGCGTCGCAGTCGCCCGAAGCTGCGCGCACGAGGAGAGCGTCGAGATCCTGCTCTCGACTCTCGCGGGTCGCGGTATCGGTCATGGTCACGGTGCACCTCCTTCGTCCGTGGTGCCAGTCAACCGCCGTGCGCCGTCGGCGGCCCGGGGTTGCGCAATCGGGATGTATGCCGTAGCGATTCTTGAGGGGGGGCACAGAACCGCCGGAACGTGGCGTCAAGCCTGCCCGCGGCGACCGAGGACCGTCGTACGGTGTCTCCATGAAATCTGTCGTGCGCTGGGCTCTCGCCCTGGCAATGCTGTTCGCCGGTGTCTCGCACCTGACCTTCGCCCGCCGCGACTTCCAGGCCCAGGTGCCCGACGTGCTGGTCGAGAACGGTCCGCTCGATCGCGACGCGGTGGTCGTGGCATCCGGCGTGGTGGAGGCGGCCTTCGGGCTTGCGCTCCTCGTCCTCCCGAAGGAGCGGCGTCGGATCGGAGCCGCGCTCGCCGCCTTCTTCGTAGCGATCTTCCCCGGCAACATCGACCAGTGGCGCAAGGGTCGTTCGGCGTTCGGGCTGGACACCGACCAGAAGCGTTTCGGGCGGTTGTTCTTCCAGCCCGTCCTGGTGGCGGCCGCGTGGTGGTCCACCCGGTGACGCGACGATGACGGATGTGGTCAGCCTCGAGCTGATCTTCGACGACGAGACCGACTCCGCCGTCCGCGCAGAGTGGGACGCCCTCGTCAGCGCCGACCTGCCCAGTCAGGCCCGTCACCGTGGCGAGAGCAATCGCCCCCACGTGACCCTCCTCGTCCGACCGGACCTGGCGCCGTTCGATGCCGCGCCCCTGGAGGCGGCTCTTCCGCTCGCGCTACGCCTCGGGGCCCCCGTCCTGTTCGGGAGGGGACGCAACCGGGTCATCGCGCGCTCCGTGATCCCGACGGAGGAGCTCCTCTCGCTGCACGCCCGGGTGCACGAGCTCGCCGGGCCGGGGGCCGACGTCGACCACACGGTTCCCGGCGCGTGGACGGCGCACGTGACACTCGCCCGGCGGGTGCCCCTGGAGCGCCTGGGCGACGCGCTCGGCGTCCTCGAGGAACGGAGCGGCGAGGATCTCGCAGCGCGAGCGGTCGGCATCCGCCGGTGGGACGCTGCGACGAAGACGGTCACGGATCTCGTGGGACGTGGCACCCTGGAATCGTGCTGACCGACGACGCCTTCGAGTTCCTCCGCGAGTACCACCTGGCCACCCTGTCGACCATCGGGCGGTCGGGGCGGGTGCATTCCGTCCCGGTCGGGTTCACCTATGAGGACGGCGTCGTCCGCGTCATCGGATCGCGGGGAACGCAGAAGTTCGTCAACGCGGAGCGCAGTGGCCGGGCCTCCATCTGCTCGGTCGACGGGGCGAAGTGGATCAGTTTCGAGGGTGCGGCGCGGGTGAGCGATGATCCGGATGCCGTGAGCCACGCGGTCGAGTTGTACGCCGCCCGCTACCGGCAGCCGCGGCTCAACCCCGATCGGGTCGTCCTGGAGATGACCGTCGAGCGTATCCTCGGCTCGGCCGCCTTCCGAGGCTGAGAGGCGTATGGTGGGGTCCATGTCCCCCTTCACCTCGTCGATGCCCTCCGGGCGTGAGGGGGTCGTCGGCGCGCGGAGCGCCGACGGCACAGGCGCCGTGCACGCCGCCTTCCTCGCCGGGTGACCGGCGCGGGCGCTCGGCTTCGCCGCGCGCGCCCACCTCGCCCGTCCTCTCGAGACGGGCCCATCGCCGCGCGATTTCTCGCGCGTTCGTCGCCGCTCCGCCCCGCGCGACGCGGTTCACCGACGGGACTCTCCATGCACGCCTTCTCTGCCTCCGATCTCCGCTCCAGCTTCGTCAACGTCTCCACACGTGAGCGCAGCTCCATCGTCATCCCCACCGACCTCGACGCGGCTCCGTGGGACCGCCTCGACTACTTCGGCTGGCGTGACGCCAAGACCCCGCTCCTCGGATTCGTGGTCGCCGACATTGACGGGAGCCCCGTCGGTCTTCAACTGCGACAAGCGGAGCAACCGACGCGCACGCGCCCGCAATGCTCGTGGTGCTCCGATGTGACGTTGCCGAACGACGTCGTGTTCTTCGCCGCCCGCCGCGCCGGGAAGGCCGGGCGCGCGGGCAACACCGTCGGAACCCTCGTGTGCGCGCGGTTCGAGTGCTCGCGGAATGTTCGGCGGCTCGATCCGCCCGCCTACCTCGGGCATGACGCCGCGGCCGCTCGCGATCGACGGGTCGAGGCGCTGCGCGCCCACGTCGACACCTTCTTCCGCGACCTACGCGACGGCGCCTGAAGACGAACCGGACTGACCGCCGACGAGTCGTCGGCGGTCAGTCCGGTGGGGCGGCGCCGGCGGAGCGGGCGCCGCGCCGGCGCACACGAGGGGGTGCGCGCGGCGTTCACACGGCGATCGTCGGACGCGATAGTGTTCAGTGTCTCCCCCGGACATGAGTCGACGGCTTGGTGCCTGAGGGGGAGAATGGTGTCGGCACGATCACACGGCGCGGTCGAGGCGGGTTCTGCGACTCGAGACCGGCGTCCTTCGGGGCCATGTCCCGCGCGGAGCGCGGTATCGATGCCGTGCACTGAGGCCGGAAGGTGACCTCGATGTCCGTCGACGACCGCCTCGACGCCGTCCTGAACACCCTCGCTGACCGAGTCCGTGGTCTGCGGCGCGAGCGCGACCTGTCCGTCACGGCTCTGTCGTACGAAGCCGGGATCTCGGAGTCGCGTGTTCGTGCGATCGAATCCGGACGCACGACGGCCTCGCTGGCGACCCTCGTCGCTCTCGCGGAAGCCTTCGAGATCGATCTGTCGGAGCTGTTCGGCGAGACGGCTCGGGACCGGAGCGATCGAGAACCCGAGAGCCCGTACGTCGTGCCGAGCGAGGTGACCTGGGGCGGGGACCTCCCTCCGGCGCCGTGGATGACGTCGGCCGCGCCCGCACCCGCGTCGAGCCCCCGTGTCGTGCCCAGTGAGGTGATCTGGGGAGGGGAGCTCCCCGCCGCCCCGTGGGTGAAAGGCACCCCGGCACCGCAGACGACCTCCGTCACGCCGCCGCGAGTCGACCCCGCGCCCGCGTCGCCCCCGATCGAACCGACGGAGAAGTCGTGGGAAGGCGCTCTTCCTCCGGCGCCGTGGATGGGAAGCGCCCCGGCGGCGACGACCGTCGTCTCGCCCGCGTCCACCGCCACGATCGTCCGAACGGAGATCGGCGTGGCGCCTCCGGCTCCTCTTGTGGCCGAAAGCGACGTGCCCCCGCTCACTTCGCGCTACGTCCTCGTCGCTCAGGATGCGGGTGTCGCCCGCGAACCGCGGACCTTCTCCGATCTGCGCGAGGGGGTTCTCGCAGGTCGAGAGTTCCGCTCCCTCCGGGAATTCGCGGTCGCGGCCGTCGCCGAGGCGGACTACAACGTGGTCACCGTCGCCCGGATCTTCCGCTTCCCCGTCTGGAAGCTCGAGCGGTGGGTCGCCGAGGCGGGATACGTCGGACGCGCGTGATGCCGGGGTGCGCGCAGTGCGCACCCCGACCCGTCACAGCGCGCGGAGCTTCTCGAGAAGCGGGGCCGCGATCTCGTCGACGAAGCGCTGCTGCTGCTCGTCGCCCACCTGGACGATCGCGATGTCGGTGAACCCCGCGTCGATGAAGGGGCGGACGCTCTCGGCGAGCTCGTCGAGGTCCGGGCCGCAGGCGATCGACTCCGCGACGTCCTCGGGCCGCACGAACTGCGACGCACCCGCGAAGCCGGCCGGAGTGGGCAGGTCGGCGTTCACCGCCCAGCCGCCGGCGAACCACCGGAACTGATCGTGGGCACGGGCGACCGCGGCATCCTTGTCCGGATCCCAGCTGACCGGGATCTGGCCGATCTTCCGCGAGGGGCCCTCGTGGTGCGCATCCCATCCGGCGATCAGATCGCCGTCGGGTTCGGTGGTGATCAGGTGGTCGCCGAGCGGGGCGAAGCGTTCGATCGAGTGCTCGCCCGACACAGCCACACCGATGGGGACGCCACCGTCGGGGGCATCCCACACGCGTGCGGAGTCGACGCGGAAATACTCGCCGTCGTAGGTGACGAGGTCGCCCGTGTGCAGCGCGCGGATGATCTCGATCGCCTCGACGAGCATGTCCTGACGCGCGTGGACGGCGGGCCACCCCTCACCCACGACGTGCTCGTTCAAGTTCTCGCCGGACCCCAGGCCCAGAGTGAAACGACCGTCGGACAAGAGCTGAAGGGTCGCCGCCTTCTGGGCCACCACGGCGGGGTGATAGCGAACGGTCGGGCAGGTCACGTACGTCATCAGCTCGACGTCGGTGGTGGCCTGTGCGACCGCTCCGAGCACCGTCCAGGCGTAGGGCGCGTGGCCCTGGCTGGTGAGCCACG
The DNA here is from genome assembly GCF_029761935.1 of Microbacterium testaceum. Lineage (NCBI taxonomy): Bacteria > Bacillati > Actinomycetota > Actinomycetes > Micrococcales > Microbacteriaceae > Microbacterium > Microbacterium testaceum. The sequence goes on along the minus strand of NZ_CP121699.1, from coordinate 1,609,368 downwards.
GGGAGTAGTGGTCGCTCGAGACGAGGAAGTCGTAGCCGGCGCGCTCGGCACCGACGGCGTAGTCGACGAGGGCCTTGGGGCCGCTCTGCTCGGTCATGAGGGTGTAGCCGAATCGCGTCATGTCGGCCACGGTAGGGCGGGGGAATAGCGCGCTCGCCGGGGTTGCGTTCGCCACGCAGATGCGGCAGACACGACGAAGGGCCCGCGGTGCGGGCCCTCCGTGACGAGGTCAGTCTTCGGGAGCGTGGATGACCTTCTCGCCCTCGAAGGTCTCCCGCTCCTTCTTCTTGTCGTCGTTGCGGGTCTTGCGCAGGCTGAGGAAGGTCGCCACTGCCACCGTCGCCGCGATGAACAGCAACGAGAACCAGATGGGGATTTCGGGCACCCACAGCAGCGGTTCGCCGCCGTTGATGAACGGCAGCTCGTTCACGTGCAGAGCGTGGAAGACGAGCTTGACGCCGATGAACGCCAGAATGACCGCGAGGCCCTGCGCGAGGTAGACCAGGCGCTCCAGCAGGCCGCCGATGAGGAAGTAAAGCTGACGCAGACCCATCAGCGCGAACGCATTGGCGGTGAAGACGATGTACGCCTCGTTCGTCAGGCCGTAGATCGCGGGGATCGAGTCGACGGCGAAGACGAGGTCGATGAAGCCGATGGCGATGATCACGAGCAGCATCGGGGTGACGAATCGCTTGCCGTTCTTGCGCACGGTCAGCTTGTCGTCGTTGTACTCCTCGCTCACCGGCAGGACGCGGCGGACGAACTTCATGAATCTGCCGTTCGCGGGGTCGCTCTCACCGTGTGCGAACGCCTGACGATAGGCGAGGAACAGCAGCAGCGCGCCGAAGATGTAGAAGATCCAGGAGAAGTTCTCGATGAGGGCGGCGCCCACGGCGATGAAGGCACCGCGCATGATCAGAGCGATCACGATGCCGATCATCAGCACCTTCTGCTGGTAGATCTTCGGCACGGCGAACCCGGTCATGATGATCAGGAACACGAAGAGGTTGTCGATCGACAGCGCCTTCTCGGTCAGATAACCGGCGAAGTACTCCCCACCGAACGTCCAACCGGAGAACACTCCGATGCCGACGCCGAACAGGAGCGCGAGGCCGATGTAGAACGCCGACCAGCGGGCGGATTCGGCGATCGAGGGCTCGTGGGGCTTCCGGACGTGCGCGAAGAATTCGAACACGAAGAAGGCGATGGTGATCGCGATCGTGATGATCCAGATCAGAGGGGTGACGCCCATGGCGGCCTCCAAGGGAAATAGGTGTACGACAAGACACCAAGGTCTCCTCCACCCGGCGAGATGGGCCGACGTCCCGGGCTCACGATGGCGTGATCCGTATTGACGAGAACGTCGCGGTGGGAGTACTCCCCTTGCTGGGCTCGATTCTACGGCATCCGGCTCTGCGTTCCGGGACTGGACGACGATCCGCCCGCTGTGCTATCCGGGGGTGGATGCCGGACCCCGGCGTTCGACGGCGGTGCGCCTCAACGCGGGGGAGCGCCGCCCACGACGGCGTCGACGAGGGCCAGCATGTCGGCGGCGTCGAACTGCTCGCGGCTGAGGGCGCGCAGGATGACCGCCCCCACCAGGGCGTCGGCGGCGGCGTCGAGCCGCGGGCCCGAGACGCCACCCATGGCCTGCGAGAGGCTCTCGACGAGAGGGGCAGCGAGGATCTCCGCGCGGAGCCGCCGGCCGGTTTCGGCGCTGCCGGCGGCCGCAGCGACGAGAGAACGAAGCATTCCCTCGCCGTCCGCGCTCGCCCGCAGAGTGAACAGGTCGGTGAGCCACGCAGCGAGATCGGTCCGCGGGTCGCCGGTGTCGGGCAGATCGCGTCGGCCGCCGAGCAAGCGGCCCTCGAGAATCGCCTCGGCGATGACGTCGCCCTTACTCGCCCACCAGCGGTAGATCGTCTGCTTGCCCACGCCCGCGCGTCGGGCGATCCCCTCGATCGTGAGGTGGTCGTATCCGCGTTCGACGAAGAGCGCCACCGCGGCATCGAGAATCGCAAGGCGCGCCGCCTCGCTGCGCACGGGGCCACTGCGCGGAAGAGTCATGCCACACATTCTGGACGATCGCGGGGCAAAGCGAGACGAGACGGTGCGTGTTATCTTTGCCCGGACTGGTCGGAGCCGACGGTGCTCCCTCGCGCGCACCGCACGAGAGGAACACCCCGCATGGCTGAACTGCTGCACCGCCTCGGAACTTTCGCGGCTCGTCGCGCGTGGACGGTGATCGTCGCGTGGCTGGTCATCCTCGGGATGGTCGTGGGCGGCTTCCTCGTCGGATTCAAAGGCCTCAGTTCGAGCTTCGACATCCCGGGAACGGCATCCGGAGAGGTGATCTCCGAACTGCAGGGGGAGCTTCCCGATTTCGCGGGCGCCTCGGGCGCCGTGGTCTTCCGTACCGATGACGGCTCGCCCCTCACCGACGAGCAGAAGACCGCGATCTCGGCGCTGGTGACCTCGGCGGGCGACCTCCCCGACGTGGCCCGTGTCACCGACCCCTTCACCGCCCAGCAGCAGCTCGACGCGCAGCGGCAACAGATCGTCGACGGCAGGCAGCAGATCGACCAGGCCCGAGCGCAGGCGGAGTCCGGTCAGCAACAGCTCGACGCCGGAAGGTCTCAGCTCGAGGCGGGACAGCAGAAGCTCGACGAGGCGAAGGCGCAGATCGAATCCGCGCCGCTCCCGGCCGCGCAGAAGCAGGCCCAGCTGACGGCCCTCGAGGCGCAGCAGCAGCAGATCGACCAGCAGCGGTCCGGCCTCGAGCAGCAGCAGACTCGGCTCAGCGACGGCCTCGTCCAGATCGACGCCCAACAGACGCAACTCGATGACGGGTCGGAGCTGCTCGGCTTCGCGGATGCGATCCGCCTGGTCGCGGCGGACGGATCCACGGCCATCGTGAACGTTTCGTTCAGCGAACCCCGTCTCGAGCTCTCGCAGGCGTCCAAGGACGCCGTGGTCGAGCACTTCACCGCCGCACCCGTCGACGGGGTCGAGGTCGCCTTCAACACCGAGATCTCGCAGGGGGTCCCGGAGATCCTCGGCGTGGGCGAGGCGATCGGCGTCGCGATCGCCGCGATCGTTCTGATCGTCGTGCTCGGATCCCTCCTCGCGGCTTCGTTCCCGATCATCACCGCACTGGTCGGGGTCGCGATCGGCGCGATGGCCACGTTGTCGTTCTCGGGTCTGGTGCAGATGGCATCCGTCACGCCGATCCTGGGCGTGATGCTGGGGCTGGCCGTCGGCATCGACTACTCGCTCTTCATCCTGTATCGGCACCGGCGCCAGCTCCTGCAGGGCGCGGACGTCGTCGACTCGATCGGCCTCGCCAACGGCACCGCCGGCAATGCGGTGGTGTTCGCCGGCACCACGGTCATCGTCGCCCTCCTGGCGCTGAACATCACCGGCATCCCGTTCCTCGGGCTGATGGGGACGGCGGGTGCGGTGAGCGTCCTCGTCGCCGTGCTCATCGCCGTGTCGTTGACGCCGGCCCTGCTCGGCCTCGCGGGAACGCGCATCCTGAGCCGCCGCGCGCGCGGGCGACTCGTCGCCGCAGCGGCCGAAGCGCACCCTCGCCGGGCGGCCCGCGAGGGCATCGCGCCCTCGGACGTCCAGGAGCACCCTCGACGCGCCGCTCGCACGGGTGCCGTCCCGGTCGCCGCGGCCGGGGTGAAGCCGATGTCGACGTTCCGTGCCGTCGTCACGATGGTCGTGGCCACGATCGTCCTGCTGGTCGTCGCGATCCCCGCGCTGTCGATGCGCCTCGGTCTTCCCGACGGCGGATCGGAGGCCGAGGACTCCACGGCGTACAAGGCCTTCACCTGGACGGAGCAGGCGTTCGGTGCCGGTGCGAACGCCCCGCTGCTCGTGACCGCCGCCCTTCCCTCGGGGACCGCCGAGGACGAGGTGCGAGGTGTTCAGCTCGACGTCGCCCGCGAGCTGTTCTCGCAGAACGATGTCGCCGCTGTCGCCCCGGTCGCGGTCTCCGACGACCGCACGCTCGCGGCGTTCCAGGTCATCCCGAAGGAGGGGCCGAACGCCGTCTCCACCGAACAGCTCGTGCGCGACCTGCGGGCCATCCCGCCCGTGGACGGTGACATCCACCTGGGGGTGGCGGGCGCCGCGGCGATCAACATCGACATCTCCGAGGGTTTGGCGAGCGTCCTGCCGATCTACCTCGTCGTGGTGGTGGGGCTGTCGTTCCTCATCATGGTGATGGTCTTCCGCTCGCTCCTCGTGCCGCTGATCGCGACCCTCGGCTTCGTCCTGTCGCTGTTCGCGACCTACGGCGCCGTGACGGCGGTGTTCCAGTGGGGGTGGCTCGGTGGCGTGCTGGGCGTGCACAACCCCGGCCCGATCCTGAGCTTCCTGCCGGTGATCCTGGTCGGCATCCTGTTCGGGCTCGCGATGGACTACCAGCTGTTCTTGGCCACGGGGATGCGCGAGGCGTGGGCGCACGGAGCGGCGCCGCGCGTGGCCGTCGCCCAGGGCTTCCGAGCCGGGCGCACGGTCGTGACGGCGGCCGCCATCATCATGGTGGCGGTGTTCTCGGGCTTCATCGCCTCGGACTCCGTGATCATCAAGTCGATGGGCCTCGGTCTCGCGCTCGGCGTGCTCTTCGACGCGTTCATCGTGCGGATGCTGCTCATGCCGGCGATCATGCACGTGCTCGGCGGGTCCGCTTGGTGGCTTCCGAAGTGGCTGGACCGGATCGTTCCCGACGTCGACGTCGAAGGGTCCGCTCTCGAGCGGCGCCACCCCGGGCATCACGGGTCCTGAGCACCCGCGGCCGGGCGGCGCAAGCCCCGGCTCCCGTGGGGGCGGAAGCAACAGGATGCCGGGAAGGACCGATTCCGAGGAGGACGACGATGACCGATCGTGAAGAGACGCAGGACGCCCCCGTCATGGACGGCGCCACCGACGCCGGCGTGGAGGAGAAGAAGGCCGGAGCGCAGCAGCAGCGCGCGGCGGACGCCGCCGTTCACGACGACGAGCCCGCGCAGCAGGACCTGAAAGACGACCTCCGCAGCATTCGCGGATACGGCGAGGACCGCTAGGCGGACGACGACTCCCGTCCGGAGCCGAGTGGGGGACGGGCTCGACGGGCGGGAGTCGTCGGGGACGCCGGAAGTGGCGTCATCCGCGCCGGCGATGCCGGGGCCGGGTACCGGCAGGCTACGCCGGTGCCCCACTCCGGCCGCGTTCTCTCAGACGATACGAAGGCGGTCCCGCGGATTCTCACGGGACCGCCTTCGTCGCTCGGGGTTCAGGATGTCGTGGGGATCTCGCCCGCCGCGATCGCGTCGGCGTAGGTGCGGATGTCGGGGCCGGGCTCGTAATCGATGAAGCGGTCCTTGATGCGCGCGTTGATCTGCGCGAAGGCCTCGTCCGACGAGATGCCCTCGCTGTCCCGGGCGATCGCGACGACGGCTTCGCGCAGGACGGCGTCGGCGTCGTCGAGGATCTTCTGGCGGGCGGTTTCGTTCCAGCGGATGTCTGAGATGTCCATGGCCACACGGTACGGTCCGCGCCCTTCCCGCGATCCCGGGCTTGTGTCGCACGAGCCGATGTGCGCGGCAACCCGCCCCTATCGTCGTCCCGAGCGCGACACGATGGGAATATGACGAGGGATGCCGTGACGACCCTGCCGCAACGAGTGCGCGCCGCCGCGCGCGACGCCGGGTGGTGGGCGCAGGACTACGTCTACGCGGTGCGGGCGCAGGCGCGCGCTCTGCGGGATCGTGGTGCCCCCGATTCCCTCGCCGCGGGGGAGGGCACCCCGATCGTCCTGCTTCCGGGGATCTACGAGACGTGGCGGTTCATGGAGCCGCTCGCGCGTGCCCTTCACGACCGCGGCCATCCCGTGCACGTCGTGACGGAGCTCGGCGGCAACCGTCGGCCGATCGTCGAATCCGCCGGGCGCGTGGCGGAGCTGTTGATCGCTCGCGGCCTCGATGACGTGCTGCTCGTCGCGCACAGCAAGGGCGGGCTCATCGGCAAGCACGTCATGGCGTTCAGCCCCGCAGGCGCTCGCGTGAGGGGGATGGTCGCCGTCGCCACCCCGTTCGGCGGGTCGCGCTACAGCAGGCTCATGCCGACCCCCTCGCTGCGCGCCTTCGCCTCGGGTGACGCGACCATGCGCGCGCTCGCCGCCTCAGCGGACGTGAACACTCGCATCGTCTCGATCTTCGGCCCGTTCGACCCCCACATTCCCGAGGGGAGCGAGCTTGCGGGGGCGAGGAACATCGTCCTGGCGCGCGGCGGGCACTTCCGCGTTCTGGAGGATCCGCGGGTGATCGCCGAAGTGTTGCGCGCCGCGGAGTGACCGGTCGGTTCAGCGCCCTCCGCCGCCTCCGCCGCCCATTCCGCCGCCCGAGAAGCCGCCGCCGAACGAGCCGCCGGAGAAGCTCCCCGACCCGCTCGTCGTCGCCACAGCCGGGGCGCTCGCCGTGTGCAGCGAGCCCATCATGCCCGTGAAGGCCACGGGCGAGAACCCGCTGCCGCCGCTGTACCACCCCAGATCCGCGCCCGCTTCGCGAACGCGGGTGTCGAGGGCCTCGGCCCACTCCTTCTCCACGCCCCACACGACCGCCCAGGGGAGGAGCCGTTCGTACAGGTGCAGCACCTGCGTCGGGTCACCCGGGTCGAGCGAGGTTTTCTCGGCGCCTTCCGGGCTCTGCAGGACGCGGAGGCGATCCGCTTCGGCGAGGCTCAGGTAGTCGCGCAGGCCCCGAAGGTGATCGCGTGCCGGGGCTCCGGCATCCGTGATCCGATCCCGATAGCGCAGGACGACGAAGGTCAGGATGCCGAGAACCACCGTCGCGGGGATCGCGACGATCTGCCACCAGGCCGGTGCACTGCCTGCTGCGGCGAGGACCAGGGCGGCCACCGAGATCCCGAAGGCCAGGACGACGATGCCCGCGGCCAGGATCGCGGTGCCCGGTCTCTGCTTCTCGGTCCAGCCGCGCGAGCGGAGCTCCGCCGAGGCCGCGGCCGGCAGCCGCCGCAGAGCGAGGGCGACATCCTGACGGGCGGGCCCGGGCTTCACTCGTTGCCCGGCGGCGGGGGCGTCGCCGAAGACGGCGTGGACGACGGCGGCCCGAAGCGGTGTCGCCCCCGCGTCGTCGACGAACTCGAGCTCGAGCGAGCCGGGTTCCCCCGGTGTCTCGATGATGCGCAGATGGCCCGCGATGGCCGTGTCGAGAAGGGCGGCCGGGATGCCGGCACCCGACCGGTGCACCAGTTCGGCGCCCTCGATCACGTCGACTCCGGAGGGCGGCCCGTACTCGGGAACGATGATGCCGCGTCCGTCCGCATCGCGACCGCGCCGACGAGCGACGGCGGCGACGCCGACCCCCGCGAGGCCGATCCCCACCGCCGCGATCGAGCTGCCGGCCAGCGCGGGGGCCGCGTCGACCGAGAATTGCTCGAGGGGTGTTCGCTCCACCTCCCCGGGGATGAACGTCCCGCGGGCGAACCCGATGGCGACGGTGACGTTCTCGCCGGGGCCGAGCGACTGCTCCTGCGATGAGAACACGACGCCGGCGGCGCCGGATCCGCTCGCGATATCGCACCGACGGTCCGATCCCTCCGAGCCGACGTAGCAGGCGGCCGCCCCCTCTCGCAGGAAGGGGACGAGCGCCGCGTCGACCGACAAGCGCACAGAGACTGCGCCGAAGGGCTGCTCCCACTGCGTGCCGTTCACGTCGCGGTAGAACTCATCGGCGTCCGTATCCGCGAAGGAGCGGATGGTGTCGCGCTGTGTGTAGGAGATCACGTACGTCTGCACGCCACGGACGTAGGAGTCGTCGCCGGTGAGCACCCTCACCTCGCGGCGGTCGGACTCGACCTCGAAAGGAACTGCCGCGCCCGCGGCGTCCACGACCGAGACGACACGGGTCTGCAGGGGCACCCCGTCGTAGTCATCGGGTATCGACCGGATGATGCCGCGGTTCTGGTCCTCGTCGGGGAACCGCGCGACGAGCGTTTCGGTCACCGCGAGCTCGGCGTGACCGTCGGCCGCCCGAGTGAGCGTCATCTGCGCGTCGAAGGAGTCGAAGGTGAAGTCGCTCGTGTCGGCCGAAGCGAGACGAGGCGATGCGAGCGCGATGAGCAACGCCAACGCGACGACGGCGACGGCCGCCCACGAGCGGCGGACCCGGAAAGGCGAGGAGGCGAGGCTCGGCATGCTCAGACGCTATCCGGCCGCCCGTTGCGAGCGGATCCCCCCTGCGGCGAAGTCTGGTGCGCGGTCGAGGGAACGCAGCGCTCAGGCCGCGGCGCTGGGGGTGGCCGCCGCGACCGTCCGAAGGATCGAGGGCGCGGCAGCAGGGGGAGCGAACAGCGCACAACAGGAGCGGCCCGAGACCTCGCAGGCATCGGCGACGGCGCATCGCATGCGCTGGAGGAACGCCGTCACGGCCACCGTCTCGCTCTCGGACATCCCGCGGGTCGCCTGCATCATGCGCGCGTGCATCGACCGGAGGGTCTCGCGCATCTCCTCGTCGGCGTGCGGGGTGGCGGTGATGACCACCTTGCGGCGGTCGGAGGGGTGCGGCGTGCGCCGGAGGTGCCCCGACCGCTCGAGCCGATCGAGCAGGGCCGTCACGGACGCCGTCGACACGCCGAGATGGCGGGCGAGGTCGATGGGGGTGACGTCCCGGCCCGCGCCGCTGGCCCTCGCGAGGAAGCGCAGGACGAGGAGTTCGTTCTCGCCCATCGACATGGAGTCCTGAGTGCGGCGACGCATCGCCATCTCCGCTGAACGGTACGCGCGCATCGCCTCCATGACGCGCGCCCCGCGCTCGTCTTCGACGCTGTCGCTGTACCAGTACGACGGCGGTGCCGCGTTCTCGCTGGACATCGATCTCCTAATATCTCGCTTGCCTATTCGCTAGTCTACCTAGTAAGTTCTTCAGTGAGCAACGAGCAGAGGGGTACATCATGGCGAAGCTCTACTACGGCACGACGACCGAGCCGATCCGCATCGACGACCGCATGTTGGCGCACGTCAAGGTGGTCGTCGCCACCAAGCTCCGCCGCGGCGAGAGCTTCACGCTCTCGTGGGTGCACGGGCCCGACGAGCCGGTGGGACGGTCGACGATCTGGCTGCAGCCGTCCATTCCTCTGCGGTTCGTCTTCGACTCGGAGCAGCCGGAGGCGCTCGACCAGAACCTTCTCAAGCGCATGGCCAACGATGCCAACTCCTCGCGGGGCCTCAGTCTCGACATCGCCCTCGAGGAGCCCGCGGAGAAAGTCGTCCCGCCGCGGGTGTCGGCCTCTGCGTCGAAGTCGACGCGTTCCCTCGTCCGCGCGGCGTGACCCCTTCTGCGCCGCACGCGTCGAACGGGGCGGTCGTTTGGTCACGGGTAGACGCCGACCTCTCTGTCGCCACGCGCGACGGCGACTTCGCCGGGTACGTCGATCGCCGCTCCCTCGGGACGTTCCTCGCCTTCGACCGGCACGGGCGGCACATCGGCACCTTCGACCACGCCGATGCGGCGCGATCGGCATTGGGCGGCCACGCCCGGGATCGACGCGAGAACCCGGCCGTCCGCGGGATGCAGTTCCTCCGCGAGGTCAGGCGCAGTGCGACAATCGCCAGACTCTTCAGAGCGCAGTCATGATCGAAATCCCGACGTGGGACGCACCCGCGGGACGATCCGCATCACCGACCCGGGGGATCCTCCGGTTCCCGGTTCTCGGTGACGTCCTCGCCTGACCGGTCGACGGGCCCCCGCGCCGCGGGCTCTTTTCGCACGAGCAGAACGGCGACCGCGAAGCAGACCCCTCCCAGGGCTCCGAAGATCAGTCGGGGCCCGGTGGGCGAATCGGCGGGGAAGACCAGGGTCGGGGCGGCCAGAACGGCTATTGCGATGACGCAGAGCGCGAAACCCATCGGACGTGGCGATCGCGAACTCATCGGACCCCTCCGGATGCGGACTTGACGACAGCCTAGACGAGTGCCGGGAGGAGCGGCGTGAATAGACGCGAGTCGGGGCCATTCCCGACGTCACGAGGGCTGGCCCGAGCGCGACGCTGACCTCTTCCTTGAGGCCGAGGCTTTCCCTGCCGGAACGAGCTCATCGGCCGGCGTTCACGGAGGGACACCTCTTCGCCGAGGCTGATGCGGCCATCGATGACGGGTGCGCGCGATCGAAGCGATAGGGTGGCCGAGCCCGTTGCAGGAGGAGCCGATGACCGAAACCGCCGAGCGGCCCCTCGCTCGGACGCAGGGGCTCCGAAGCGCACCACCCGCCCTCGCGGCGACGATCGGCGGTTCGGCCGCTTTCGTCAGCGCTGCGCTCATCTGGTTATGCCGCCTCTGGGAGCCCGGTGTGCAGTATGTGAGTCAGCTCGGTGCGACGGCGATGCCCACCGCGCCCTTGTTCAACACGGCGCTGCTTCTGCTCGCGATCGCCACGGTCCTGCTCGATAGATCGCTCGCCGGGCGGGGCGAAGGTTACGGTGCCGGGTGGCCCGTCGCCACGACCCTGCTCGTGTGCGGGTTGTGCTTCGCCGTGGCATCCGTCGTCACCTGCTCGCCCGGATGCCCCATTCCATTCACCGAGGGCGCCCTCCCCCAAGACCTGATCCACATCTCCTTCGCCGTCCTCGGGTTCCTGTCGGCGATCGTCGCCATGGGACAGGTTGCCGCGGGGCCTCGGCGTCCCTGGATGCGCGCGGCCTCCGTCTTCACGCTCGTCGCGGTCGGTGCCACATCGCTGACCGGCGCGATGATCGCTCTTTCCCGTGGTAACACGGTGCTCGGCGGCAACCTGGAGTTCGCCGCGGCGACGCTCGCCATCGCGTGGTTCGGGGTCTGGGGCCTGCAGGTCGCCTCTGATATTCGGCGAAGCCACCCGGATGCGTTCGGCGTGCGCGCGTGAGTACTCCCGGAGATACGTTCCGGCGACTGCGCCGCATCGCGGGGTGGCTTGCACCCCTGGCCGCGTTCGCCGTCATCCTCGCGGTTGTCCGGTCAGCGGGCGTGCCGCTGACGCTCCCCGGCATCCTGCTCGTGATCATCCTTCTCGGTGCGGCGCGCCTGATGATCGGACGAGCTCGCCGTCACCGGCGCGACCGCTCCGTCACACGTCCTCGGGGCTCTCGATGAGTCCCCACGCGTGGGCCGCTCGGATCGCACTCGACCGATCCGACGCCTCGAGCTTCCGGTAAAGACTCCGCAGCTGCGTCTTGACCGTGTTCGGAGAGACCGAGAGCTCGCGGGCGATGACGGCGATCGTCGCCGACGGCGTGAGGTGGTCCAACACCACCTTCTCGCGGGCGGTGAGTTGGGGCACGCTCGCCGATGACACGAAGTAAGACGCGCGCGCTTCGATGTGAGCGCGCGACGTGGACGACAGCGTCTTCGCGACCACCGCGCGGTCTTCTGGCGCCAACGCGCTCCAGGGGCTCCACAGATCGTGTCGGATACTCAGCGCTTCGGCGCGCTCCAGGGTGGGGCGGCGGGAGGCCGCCCCACGCAGGCGCACCTCGGCCACGATACTGACGACGAGGCTCTCGAGAGTCGTGCGTGGGGAGGGCTCGTGCTGGGAGCCCCACTTAACGCTCAGGACGAAGGCGTCGTGCGCTCGCCCGGCGTACAGCTGAGACAGCGCGATGGCGGGAGCGGTGAGGGGGGAGAGCATGAACGGGCCCTCGAACAGGGCGAGAGCGTCCCGTGCTCGCCGGAGGGCGATGAGCACTTTCGCTCGCGTCGTCAGGAGAAGCGTCGACTGGAAGTGCGATGGGGGTGTGCTGCGTATTGCCGTCGTCCACGTGCGCAGCACTTCGAGCGCGTCGGATGCGGCGCCCGACACGAGGAGCGTCAGGACGTGGGCCGACGCCGCGTAGGGCCACAGCTCGCGAGCCGCGGCGGTGGACGGCAGAGCGTCGAAGAGCGGGCGCGCCTCTTCCGCTTCGCCGGCCTCGAGGAGGACCCACGCGGACGCCAGTCGGAGGCCTTCACCCCAGGGAGACGCCACCCAGGTGTCCGAGCACTCCGCCTCGACGAGTGCTCGAGCGGTGCGCACGTCACCTTCGAGCAGAGCGATGACGGCGAGGGCGCCGCGCGCCCGCAGCCGCTGCGCAGGGAGCGCCGTCTGCTCGGCCCGTGACATGCACTCGCTCGCCGCGCGCAGCTGCCCCATGGCGAGGAAGGTCATCGCGACCTGATACCACCCCTCGGCCTTCGTCTCGAGTTTGAGATCTCGCGCGCGGCCGAGGGCGTCGGAAAGCATGTCCGACGCTTCGGAGGCGAGTGCGAATCGCCCCGCGGCGCGAAGAAGACTCACACGGATGATCAGGGCGTCGGGGCGGCCCGCTGTGACGCTCGAGACATCGGGCAGGCGGTTGAGAGCGGACGCCACGAGCGAGGGCGTCTCTGCTGACACGGCGGTCTCGGGGTCGAGCGAGAGCAGCGCCTCGACGACCACCGGAGCTGATGACGCGCTCGATCGGAGCCGCGCGAGGGCGCTCGAAAAGCCGTCGGCGCTGCGCGCCCAGACCTCGGACCCCGACCTGCGCAGGATCCCGGCCAGGGTCGTCCACTGTCGCGCGTCCGCGGCGAGCCGGGTCGCCAGCAGGGACTCGCCGTTCGACACGAGATGCTCGAGCAGCCGGAGCCGGGCTGCGGACACCCGGGAAGGCTGCTTCGCGGTGATCTCCTGGAACCACTGCTCGCGAATCGGCTCGGCCAACAGCGCGCGCGTCGTCCCGGGCCAGACCACACCCGCGCTCTGGAGCCGATCGAGAAGATCGGGGGTGGCCCCATTCTGCGAGTCGACGCCGAGGGCGCGGGCGAGGGGCTCGGTGACGTAGGGGGCGAGAGCCAGGAGGCGGAGATCGTCCGTGACCGGTGCGCCCAGTCGCGCCTCCATGTCGCGGGTGAGCGCGGCGCTCGCATAGGCGGCCGCCGTGGCGGCTTCGCCGCGCGTGTAGAGGGGGAGGCCCTCCAGGCGGAGCCGAGTGCTGGCCAGCTGGACGAGGGCGGGCCACCCGTGCGTGAGTGCGGCGAGCTCGTCGGTGGCGATGTCGGTCGACTCGACCCCGTTCACGGCGAGGACCGATGCGACCTCCTCTCGGGTCATGAGCAGGTCTCCTGAGGGGAGCGCCTGCACATCGAATTCCAGTGCGACGAGGGGATTCTCGAAACCCGTCGGCTGACGGGTGGCGACGACGAGTCGGAGGTTGCGGTCGGCGCGCAGCAGATCGAGCAGATGGTGGGTCGAAACCCCTCGTCCTTCGACGTGATTGTCCACGAGGAGGACATGGGAGGCGGGCCCGTCTGCGAATGCCTCCGCGACATGCGGGAGGGATTCCGGCGAGGTGAGGGCGCCGTCGATGAGCTGTACGCCATGCTCGGTGTCCGATGCAAGAGCGTCGGCGAATTGGCGCAGCAACGCGGTCTTTCCCACGCCGGTCGGCCCACGGAGCAGGACGACATCGGTGCGCAATGCCGCTTCGAGACGGCCCAGCGCCTGTGGACGCGGTGCCCAGAACCTGCTCGTGCGGCGGGCGGATCGAACGCCGATCACCATGTCATCCACACCGATCAACATCGGGACCTCCAGGAGCGAAAGGACTGCCGCCCTTCTGAGGTGGGGCTGCGGTCGACGCGGTGAACTCCCACCCCGTCGAGAAGATCCTGCGGGTTTTGCGCACGATGGTCGGACGAATCTCGCAAGTTTCATCCCCCGCGTCATCCCCGATTCACCCCCTCCGCATCACCCTCTCGGGCCGGTACGTCCTTCGCCTGGTCGCTCGCCGTTCTCGCGCCGAGAGCGGCGTCGCCTCGCCGTGCTCGGAAGGGGGGCGTTGGGTGAGCCCTTGTCGGCCGTCCGGGTGATGCCGCGGGTGAAATATTTGCCGTCTCTCGTGGTCCGCGTCCGATGCGCGGTGGCTTCCCGGCGCTCTGATCAGGGGAGTGGGCGGGCGCGGGGGCGTGGTGCCGCCCCGGCGCCCGCGCCCCATGGGCTGTTGCGCCGCGCGGGGGCGATGACGCGGGAATGACCGGCTCGGGCTCCATTCCGGGGGCTTCGCTCTCTGCGCGGGGGCGGGGCGGCCGGGTGACGGCACGAAGACGGCCTAGCGCGTTCCACCTTCGGCCGCCCGTCCTTCGCCCGCCTCGATCCCTACCGCGGGGGTCGCGCCCGCCGGCCGGGCATGTATGCATGTTCATGTGAGCGTTGACTTCCGATCAAGCTGGTCTCATGAACGACGCGCCCGACCCCTGGACAGAGTTCGCCCGCGAGTTGGGCGTGCGCATGCTCCGCGCCCGCGCCGAGAAGCAGATGTCTCAGGAGCAGGTCGCCCACGAAGCGGGGCTCGCGACCTTCACCTATCGGAAGCTCGAGAAGGGGGAGTCCAATCCCGGGACCGCCGCGAACCCGCGCCTGCGCACCTTGGTGGCCCTGTCGGATGTCCTCGGGATTGCTTTGCCCGACCTGATCCCCACCCCGCCGAAGGGGCTCCCGCCCGGACGGTGACGGCGGTGTCGGAGGTTCGCGATCTAATGCGTTCGTGCCCACCAGTGTTCGGTTCGCCGCCCCCGGCGACCCCGACGGAAAGGTGTCATGCATGACTCGGCAGTCTCGCGCCAAACGGACCTCCGGTGCCCCAAGGTGTGCCTTCCGCTGGTGCGTCACAGAGCACGGCTCGACCGCTCATCCCGACGACGAAGATCACCGCAGCGCAGGCGTCGGAGTCAGCGCGAGGGTGCGAGACGCGGTGGGGTTCGGCCCCGGCCTCCTCGCGGAGGTGGAGATCGGTCTGCTGCGACGGACCACCGATGCCGAGACGTGGGTGATCGTGGAGACCGGGATCGGGGCATCCGTTTCCCTCCCGGTCAGCGCGGTCCGCGAACTCGCGATCGGCCTCCAGGAGGAGGGGGAACTCGTCGCCCTCCTCGCTCCCGAACCCGAGACCCACTGATCTCCCGCGCAGGAGGGACAGCGCGCCGACGGCGGAGGCGTCGACGGGACCGTTCGTCGGTCCGCGACGAGTCAGCTGCGGCGTCCGAACGTCTTACGCACGATGCGGAGGAGGCCGAGGAAGCCGAACAGGCCGACGACGGCACCCAGGACGGCGAACAGGGTGATGGACCCGTCGAGAACGGGCCCGCCCCCCGCGATCACCAGGACGACGGCGATCACGACCGCGGCGATCGAGACCAGCGTGCTGGCGATCTCGCCTGTCGCCCGGCCGAGGATGCCGCTGACGTCCTCCCCATCGGAGCTGCGCAACGTGATCCCGATGGACCCCTTCTCGACACCCGTGAGCAGGGCGTCGAGGCGACGGGGGATCTGTTCGAGGCGAGCGAAGGCGATGACCGTTTGCGCCTGGAGGTCGGTGGCCATGCGCTTGACAGACACCGTCCGACGAAGGAGGCTCGGCATGAGCGGGAGCGCTCGACCGACCATGTCGAAGTCATCGACGATGACGCGCAGGCACCCTTCGAGAGTGGCGAAGCTCCGGAAGGCCGAGGCGAGTTCGCCGGGCAGAGCGATGTGGTGCTGGCGGATCACGTCGACCATTCGCGTGAAGATCGATCCGTGCCCGCTGGTGCGCAGGTGCTCGGTGGTGAGGACCACTCCCACGTCGTGTCGGAAGGCGTCGAGGTCGGCGTCGTCGGGGGCGTCGACGATGAGGAGCAGGGCGTCCGTCGCCGCGACATCGTTCTCGCTGAGGGCGGCGAGGAGGAAAGCCGTCATGTGCTGACGTCGACTGCGCTCGATGACGCCGACGGCGCCGAAGTCGATGAGCCCCAGGGTCCCGTCGCTCTTCAGCAGCACGTTGCCGGGATGGAGGTCCGCGTGGAAGACCCCGTACACGAGGATCTGCTCGAGGACGGTCGCCATCAGTGTCTCGGCGAGGCGATCGCGCTGCGGTGGATCGAGGTCGGCGATCAGCGGCGCCGCGTCGCTCAAGGCCGTTCCGTCGACGAGACCCATCGTGAGCACGCGTTGGCCGGACGCGTCGGAGAAGATGCGCGGAACGCTCACGAGCCCGCGGCGTCCGGGTTCGGCGCGATCGATCAATTCGAGGGTCGAGCCGATCATCTGCGTGTTGCGGGCCTCGATGCGGTAGTCGAGTTCTTCGAGGAGGGTGGTGGTGAAGCCGCGGGCGACCGATTCGATGCGGAGATCGCGTCCGACGCGTGTGCGCGCCTCGGCCCGGTGCGCGAGGCGGCCGATGATGTCGGCATCCGCCTCCACCTGCGCCCGCGCGGCGGGCCGCTGGACCTTGATGACGACGTGGGTGCCGTCGAGCAGCCGCGCGCGGTGTACCTGTGCGACGGAGGCGGCGGCGAGGGGGACCGGATCGACCGCGGCGTAGACCGCATCGATCGGCTGGCCGAGGTCGCTCTCGATGACCGCGCGCACCGTTTCCCAGGGAAGCGTCGTCGCGCTCGTCTGCAGGGAGGCGAGGGCGCTCAGATACGGCTCGGGGACGAGGTCGCGACGGGTCGAGAGCACCTGGCCGAGCTTGACGAAACTCACCCCGGCATCGTTGATCGTCGCCACGATGGCTCGCGCCCGTTCCTCCGAGGTGCTCAGTTGCTCCTCGACGCGCGCGCGGCCGCCGTGGAAGAGCCACCCGACCCCGTGCCGAGAGGCGATCGCGAGGATCTCCAGGTAGCGCCGGGTCCGTTTGCGCTGGCGGAGCGCTGCGCGCACGACGTCGATCGGATTCGGGAGGGGGCGCGTCGGGAAGATCGCCTCGCTCGCCACGAGGGCGGCGACGCCGAGGGCGAAGACCCATGCCAGCGAGAGCGCGATCAGGCCCGCCCAGATCCAGCCGTCCTCCGCAGGAATGGATGCCGAGGAATCGGGGAACCCGGTCTGTCGCAGCGTCCATCCGGCCGAGGGTACTCCGAGGAGGAAGACCAGCAGGCCGACGACGATACTGCGGGGCCAGCCCACCGCGGTGCCGAGGACTCGACGCGCGACGAACCCGACGAGGAGCGCCGAGACGACGGCGGTGATCGAGATGAGGAGGCTGGCCATCACGTGGTCAGCGTAGCCGGGCGAAGCTCAGGCGATCCGGGCGAGCCCGCAGCGGTGGCAGGCCCACCAGGCTGCAGAGCCTCGCTGGACGGGTTCGGTCACGCCCCCGCAGGACGCGCAAGCGGGGGCGAAGCCCGCGATCTCGTCGTCGCCGTCGACCTGAAGCACGGGTCGGTCGCCAGGAGCCAAGATGGACATGAGGCATTTTTACATGCGCATGTTCGGGTAACGGTACTATCCACAGGCCGCTGCTCAGAAGATCCCCGACACCTGCTCCCACAGGATCGCGACGACCGGTCCGATCTCGCCGACGCGCTGGGCCGACCCGACCACGACGGCGACGAGCGGAAAGGCCGTCACGGCCAGCGCCACGAGAACGCTTATGACCGCCAGCGTCCATGCGGCGGGTGCCCGGCGCCGCGTGATCGCGAGGGCGAGAAGCCCCGCGATCACGACGGCACCGACGACGGTGATCGCGAGGACGCTGAGGGCGGGGAAGGGCACGATACCGGCTGTGCTCGCCGTCGCCCCGCCGAGAAAGCCGACGAGTGGCAGGTACAGGGCCAGCGCGATGATCGCGACGGCGACGGCCCCGACCGCTCCCGCGATGACGCTGCGCCGCGATTGCAGCAGGGTCCCGCTCGAGGAGGAACGAAACATGGGGAGCCTCCGTTCGAGGGTCGGGCGGATCACTTCCGGAGGTCGTGAAACGTCTTCTTCGCGCGCTTCTCCGCAGCGGCGGCAGCCTTCCTCGCCGCCTTCTGGCGACGCTTGCGGGCGCGCGGGTCGTTCCACAGCCGGACGATCTGGTGGCCGACGGACTCCCGGTTCTTCACCTGGACGCGCGGGGTCCGGGTGCCGACCGCGTAGGCGATCAGGGCGACGGCGCCGATCACGATGAGCTTGTTGCGCATGGCATCCTCCTTGTCGTCGAGGATCTCGATGCACTCCGCAGGGAGGGGGCCCTCGGCGCGAGATCCGTCACCGAGGAGACGTGGCGAGCGGCTGATTCGTCACGCGCCGTGGAGGAAAGGTCGACGGCGCCGACGTCTGTCATCGCGCGCGCGGGGCGCGACGCCCTTCGGAGCAGACGCGTTCACGTTGAGGCGGACCGTGTCCGGGTCAGGGGCGCCCCATGCCGTGATAGGTCCAGCCGGCTGCGCGCCACGCCGCCGGGTCGAGGCAGTTGCGTCCGTCGATCACGACGCGGCCTCGCGCGAGCGAGGCGGCGTGCTCCGGGCTCAGCTCGCGTCGGTACTCGTCCCACTCCGTCACCACGATGACCGCGTCCGCGTCGCGGAGGGTTGCGTCCAGGTTGGTGTCGTAGGTGAGCTGCGGGTGCACCCGTCGCGCGTTCTCGATCGCCGCGGGGTCGGTCAGGGTGATCTGAGCGCCCAGACCATGCAGTCGGACGGCCACATCGAGCGCGGGGGAGTCGCGGATGTCGTCGCTGTGCGGCTTGAATGCCGCTCCCAGCACGGCGATCTTCTTCTCGAAGACGGATCCGTCCAGCGCGCTCACGACGAGTTCGACAGCGCGGTCGCGGCGGCGGAGGTTGATGGCATCCACTTCTCGGAGGAAGGCGACGGACTCGCCGCGGCCCAGTTCTTCCGCCCGAGCGGAGAAGGCTCGAATGTCCTTCGGGAGGCACCCTCCGCCGAACCCGATGCCGGCTCCGAGGAAGCGGCGTCCGATGCGGGCGTCGTGGCCGATGGCGTCGGCGAGCGTGGTCACGTCGGCCCCTGTCACTTCGGCGATCTCGGCCATCGCGTTGATGAAGCTGATCTTCGTGGCGAGGAAGGCATTCGCCGCGACCTTGACCAGCTCCGCCGTGGCGTAGTCGGTCACGATGAAGGGCGTTCCCTTCGTGATCGAGGGATGGTACACCTCGCACAGGACCTGCGCGGTACGCTCTCCCTCCGCGGTCGGAGAGCCGTCGAGCGAGGGAACGCCGGCGACGAGTCGATCGGGGTCGATGGTGTCCTGCACCGCCCAGCCCTCGCGCAGGAACTCCGGGTTCCAGACGAGGACCGCGCCGCGCTCGGACACCCGGGGTGCCAGACGGGCGGCGGTACCGACCGGGACGGTCGACTTGCCCGCGACGACGTCGCCGGGAGCGAGGAAGGGGAGCAGCGCGTCGACCGCCGCATCGACGTAGGTCAGATCCGCAGCGTGGCCGCCCGCCTGCTGGGGGGTGCCGACGCCGATGAAGTGCACCGCGGCACCTCGAGCCGCCGACATGTCCGTCGTGAACGAGAGCCGTCCCGAGGCGATTCCCTCGGTGAGGATCTGCTGAAGGCCCGGCTCGAAAAACGGCGCCTCTCCTCGCGAGAGCGTCGCGATCTTGCGCTCGTCGACGTCGATGCCCACCACGTCGTGGCCGATGGAGGCCATCGCCGCCGCGTGAACAGCTCCCAAATACCCGCAACCCACGACAGACAGACGCACGATTACAGCCTTTCAGATATCCGCGGCGAGAACCGACGGCGACGGTCCGAAGACCGGAACGGGGTGGTGGCGACCGTCACGCCGCGGTCTCGCCGGGAGCGAGGGCCGCGCGGGCGGTCTTGCCGAGGATGACGAAATCGCCCAGGAGGGTCCAGTTTTCCACGTATGACAGGTCGAGTCGTACGGACTCCTCCCAGGACAGCGAGGACCGCCCGCTGACCTGCCAGAGACCGGTGATGCCGGGCTTGGCGAGGAATCGCCGGTGCACGTGGTCGGCGTAGACGGCTACTTCCGAGGGCAACGGAGGGCGCGGTCCGACCAGAGACATCGAGCCCCCCACCACGTTGAACAGCTGAGGGAGCTCGTCGAGGCTGAACTTGCGCATCACCCGACCGATGGGGGTGACCCGCGGGTCGTTCTTCATCTTGAACAGCACTTCGTTCCCGGAATCCCGCTGCTGCGCGATCAGCTGCGCGCGCAACTCCTCGGCGTTGACCACCATCGAACGGAACTTGAACATGGTGAACTCGCGGCCGCGGAAGCCGACGCGGGTCTGGCGGAACAGGACCGGCCCCTCGCTCGACAGTCGCACGGCGACGGCCAGGAACAGCAGCAGGGGGCTGAGCAACACCACCCCGAGGCTCGCCGCGGCGAGGTCGACGGATCTCTTCAGGAAGCTCTGTCCCCTCGAGAACTTCGGGGTCTCGACGTGGATGAGGGGGAGGCCGGCGACGGGCCTGGTGTGCAGTCGTGGCCCGGCGATGTCGACGATGCTCGGGGCGAGGACGAGGTGCTGGCGACCCGCTTCCAGGCTCCACGAGATCTCTTTGACCTTCTCCGCGGGCAGCTCGTCGGCACTGGTGATGGCGACCGTGTCGGCGCCGGTCGCGGCCAGGGCCCGCGACACGTCGCCGACGTGACCCATGATCGGAATCTCGGTGCCCGGGATGGTGTCGGCCGTCTTGGCGTGGGGCACGCAGGCGCCGACGACGCGGTAGCCGGCGCTGGGCGTTCGGGCGAATTCGCGCGCGAGCTGCGTCACCGAGGGGAGCGAACCGACGAGGAGGACGTGCGCGGAGTACCGACCGCGGGACCGCTGCACGACGAGCCACTGCCTCCACATCCATCGCGTGAAGCAGAGGACCAGGATGCCGGACGGCAGGCTGACCAGCAGGTAGCCGCGGGCCACGTCGATCTGGGTCAGGAAGGCGATGATCGCCACGGCACCGAACAGGCGGAAGCTGGCGTCGGCGATGCGCACGTACTCGGCCGAGCCGGTGCCGATGACCCGGTCGCTGCGGGACTCGACGAAGGCGAGCGCCCACATCCAGGTCACGATGAGGATGGCGGAGAAGGCCCAATACGAGAGATCGCTGATGCGGCTGTCGCTGCCCGCGGCGAGTTGCGCATTCCCGAGGCCGAACCAGAGCAGCTGGGTGCCGTAGACAACCCAGACGAGCGCGGCGAAGTCGGTGAGGACCAGATTGCGCCGGTACCGACCGCGCCAGCGGTCTTTCACGTGCGACGGAGGAGGTGCCGTCACCGGTATCACCCCGGCGGAGACCTCGGTCGGTACGGTCCGGGATGCCGGGGCGGTGGCACCGACCGGATCCGCATCTGCGGAGGACGCGCCGGGGCGCAGGTCGGACATCGCCATGCCTCTTCCTCCCCCCATCCCACGCGTGCGTGGGAGCCCTCCCGCGAACAGTAACAGGCGAAATTCACCCGTCAAGTCACCCTGCATCTCTTGTCATACGGAGGAAACCTGAACGATAGGCGTGTGCAATTCACCTGGCGGATGAAGTGTTGGTCCGGTATGGACGTTCCTCTACACTCGGGCGCGGATCAGCCGAACTCGGCTGTCTCGAGATCGTGCCGCACGGTGGGGTCGTCACACCCCGTCCGAAAGGTTCCGATGCCACGCGCCTCGTCGTCGATTTCTCGCCCCCGTCGGGTGCAGGCCGGGCTCGTCGTCGCGATCGCGATCGCCGCCGTGGTGGTCTTGGCGGTCGGCGGCGTCTTCGCCTTCGCACTGTTCCGTCCGGAGCCCGCGTCGACGCCGACGCCGACCCCCTCCGCGGCGGCAACGACGGCCACGCCGTCCGCGTCGGCCTCACCGACCGCGACGATCCCGCCGCCGCCCCCGCCCGTCCCGTCGTCGCCCGCCGCGCAGGGATGCGAGGGGGCGTCGACCCTGATGACCATCTGGGCGCACCCCGACGACGACATCATCTTCGCCAACCCGACCATCTCGGACGCCATCGCCGCCGGTCGGTGCGTGCGGACGGTGTTCGTGACCGCGGGCGACGCCGGTAAGGGCCTGGACTACGTGGCGGCGCGGGAGCTCGGCATCCTGCGCGCGTACAACGCCATGCGCGGCAAGGACGGCGAGTGGGATGCCGCCGAGATCACGCTCGGCACGGGAATGCAGGTCCGGCGGCTCGTTCCGAAGGACGATCCGCGCCTGTCGGTTCTGTATCTCCGCCTCCCGGACGGGAACCTCACCGGCGAGGGATTCGACGCGACGGCGCACGCGACCTTGAGCAAGCTCTACGACGGAGCCGCGGGGACCCTCGCACCCGTCGGCGGGGGACCGGCCGTGACCCGCGATCAGCTCATCGCGTCCGTCCGGGAGCTGGTGTCGGCATTCCACCCGGAAGGGACGCTCACCCATATCCCGCGTGGCAGCGCCTTCGCCCCCGGGGACCACCCGGATCACTCGGCGGTGGGAACCCTGATCCGCGACTCACTGACCTCCGACGCGGCGGTGGGGCCCGGCATCCGGTACTTCGTGGGGTACCCCTCCGAGAACCTGCCGGCGAATCTCGAGGGCGCGGTGCTCGACACCAAGGTCGACACCTACCGCATCTACACGCAGCAGGATCAGGTGGTCCGGTGCGCCGATCGCAGCGCGTGCCTGAAGACCCGGAAGTTCGGGCAGTGGCTGCAACGGTCCTATCCGAAGGCCGAAGCCGACCTGCAGATGGGGTGAATCGGTCCCGGTGCCCGAACTCAGGAGTCGGCGGCGAGCGATTCCTCGACGGCCGCGCGGGCCTCACGCTCGGCGATGATGTCGACGAAGTCCTTGACGGGAGCTTCGGCGTACTTGTCCACCGCGACGACGGCCTCTTCGTGAACCACCTCCGGCTCGGCGTCGGGGAAGCGCGCCTGGACGCGCTCCTCGACTCCGGCGACCGTCTCGTCCTTGTCGAAACCTTCGCTGCGCTTCGTCATGGTAGGGATCCTCAGTGCTGGTAGGTGCCGTGCAGGATCGCCCGCCCCAGCGTCTTGAACGCCAGATTGAACGAGACGAAGGCCGGGGAGGCATCCGAGTCGACGCCGAGCGTCTCCTCGCCTACGGCGTGCACGACGAAGAAGTACCGGTGGGGCTGGTCGCCCTGCGGGGGAGCCGCCCCGAGGAACCCCTTCTCGCCGCCGTCGTTGCGAACGTGGAAGGCCGCGCCGGGGAGCTCTCCGGAAGCGGCGCCCGAGGCCACTTCGCGGACATCCGCCGGAACGTCGACCAGGACCCAGTGCCAGAAGCCGCTCGGGGTCGGCGCGTCGGGGTCGAAGCCCGTGATCACGAACGACTTGGTGCCCTCCGGGACCTCCGACCACGCCAGGTGCGGGGAGGTGTTGCCCTTGTCGGCGACCTGGTCGTCCTGCAGGGGCTGACCGTCGGCGATGTCGTGGCTGGTCACCGCGAAGGACGGCACGGATGAAAGGAGCGGGTACGGATCGGGGGTCTGCGGGCGGGAGAGATCGGCCATGCAGGCACGCTAGAACGGCCCGGTGGCCGGGGAGCAGGGCTTGCATCCCGGCCCGACGCCGGATAGCGCTCAGCCGTGCAGGCGGAGAAGAGAGTGCGCGGTCTCGCGGCACCCCTCGGGAGCAGGAAGGCCGTAGTCGTTCTCGACGACCGTCTGCAGCTCCGCGGCCAGTTCATCGACCGAGGGCCTTGTGTCGAGTGCCTCGAGGATCGGCAGGATCAGGTCGTCGTACTCGTCATCGGGCCAGCCCTGACCGATGTGGTGGACCCCGATGGGATCCCACTCGTTGAGGACGGCGCGGATGCGCAGGGCTACGGGCGACAATGACCGCGGCGGTGTGGACGTCTGCATAGGGTGAGTGTCGTCACCCTCTCTAGGTGCGCGCTGAGGATCGTCGATGCGTCCGGTGCGCGGCGTCCTCATCGCGCCGCCCGTGTGGGAGCGTGATCCGCCGATCGGTTTCACCCCACCCCGCCGGGTGGCGGGGCTGTGGGGTTTCAGATCCGCAAACCGGCACCGTCGCGATAGCGTCGGAAGGCGCCCGAGGGCGAGGGGGAACCCGCAATCCGTCGCCGGGGGGCGAAGTACAGGACGGAGTCGCCGTGAGTGACATCGACGAGCCTTCGGGCGCCGATCAGGCGCCCGTCGACCCCGCGGCACCGCGTCGCTCCGGGATCTCCCGCAGAGCCCTCGTGTTCGGCGGCATCGCCGTGGGCGGCCTCGCCGCGCTCGGCGGCGGCGCGCTCGTCTACCGCGAGATCCGTCGCTCAGCGCCGCCGGAGGGGACCTGGGTGAAACTCAGTCCCATCGTCCCGGTGCCCGAAGCCTCACCGCGGCCCGTGTCGCCGGCCTTCGAGGAGCCGGGAAGCGACACCACGGTGGCGGTCTGGGCGCACGCCGACGATGACATCATCTTCGCCAACCCGCACCTCGCCGGAATCATCGGCTCCGGTGCGACCCTGCGCACGATCTTCGTCACCGCCGGTGACGCCGGCCGCGGCCTCGATTACGCGAAGCAGCGCGAGGCCGGCATCCGGGCCGCGTACGACGAGATGCGCGGCAGCACGCAGCCGTGGAACACCGCCCAACTGACCCTCCGGAGCGGTGCACGCGTCACCCGATTCGTGCCGTCCGATGACCCGCGCCTGTCGATCACGGTGCTGCGCCTCCCCGACGGCAACCTCAGCGGAAAGGGGTTCGCGACCACGGGCGAAGCGGGACTCACCCAGCTCATCAACGGCACGGTCCCCGCGCTCGCCCCGATCGACGACGGGCCGACGCTCGACGCGAGCAGACTGGCCGAGACGGTCGCCGAGCTCATCCACGCGGGTCGCCCCGACCACATCACGACCAATATCCCGCACGAGAGCGCCTTCGCGCGCGGCGACCACCCCGACCACTCGTGCGTCGGCTCGCTCGTCCGCGCCGTCGCCCCCGTGTCGGGGATCGCCCCGGAAGCGGTCACGTACTACATCGGGTATCCCTCGCTGCACGAGCCGGTCAACGTCGAGGGCGACGCTCTCGATGCCAAGGTCGACGTGTACGCCACCTACGCCGCCCAGGACCCGGTGGTCACGTGCGACGGCGCCGCCGCCTGCCTCGCGCAGCCGGGGTTCGGGCAGTGGCTGCGTCGTTCGTACGGAAAGACCGAGGCCGAGCTGCGTCTCACCTGACGCCTCGCGGTTCGAGGCGGGTCAGCGTCGCGAAGCGGGAGAGCCCGCGCGCTCCGCGATGAGAGCGGCCTCGACCCGGGACGAGACCGACAACTTGCTCAGGATCGAGCTGACGTGGTCTTTGACCGTGGCGGAGCTCAAGTGCAGCCGGCGCCCGATCTCGGCATTGGAGTCTCCGGTGGGGAGGCACTCGAGCACGTCGCGCTCGCGCTCCGTCAGCAGAGCGACGCGGCGCGCGGAGTCGAGGTCGGGGCCGCCTGAGAACCCGTCGACGAGGGCCCGAGAGACCTCCGGAGAGAGCACGACGCCGCCGGCCGCGAGCGAGCGGACCATCGCGGCGAGGTGTTCCGGGTCGGTGTCCTTGACGAGGAAACCCGTCGCGCCCTCTCGCAGGGCTCTCGCGATCGACTCGTCCGCCGCGAACGTCGTGAGGATGCCGACCACGGGCGGATCGTCATCGCCTCGCACCTCGGCGAGGATCTCGAGGCCGGTGAGTCCCGGCATCCGGATGTCGAGGAGCACGACATCGGGGCGGAGCGCCCGGATCGCGTCGAGCGCGTCGGGGCCGTCGACGGCCGCGACGACCTCGATGTCGTCGGCGGCGTTGAGGATGAAGGCGAAGCCGGAGCGGACGAGGGCCTCATCGTCGACGACAACAACCCGGATCACGCCAGTCACTGTACGCCGATACGACGAAGCCGCCCCGCGGGATACGGGGCGGCAGGCCGGGACGAGGCACGATACGTGGGGCTCAGCGCCTCGCCCCGGGGTCGGGGAGAGGTCAGTCCTCCGAGACGGTGACGGTGACCTCGATGTTGCCGCGCGTCGCGTTCGAGTACGGGCAGACCTGGTGCGCCTCGTCGGCGAGCTGCTGAGCGAGCTCGGACTCGATGCCGGGCAGGACGACCTCGAGCAGGACGGCGAGCTGGTAGCCGCCCTGGCCATTGGGGCCGATGTGGACGCGGCCACCCACGGACGAGTCCGCGATGGCGACCTTGCGGGCGCGGGCCACGGAGTGCAGCGCGCTGTGGAAGCAGGCGGCGTATCCCGCGGCGAAGAGCTGCTCGGGGTTGGTGCCGGCGCCGGAGCCGCCGAGCTCCTTGGGGGGAGCGACGTCGAGGTCGAGGTAGGTGCCGGCGGTCACGTGGCCGAGGCGGCCCTGGCCGGTGGAGACGGCTTCGGCGGTGTAGAGAACGTCCATGGTGTTCCTTTCTGGGGACGGAGGGGGGTGCGGCCGTCAGGCCGGGTGGCGCGCCGCGTCGGCGTCGCGCACCTCGTCGGGGTGGTCTCGCAGGCCTTTCATAGCCTCGGTGAGCTGGTGCAGTGCGTCGATGAGCTCTCGGGCGCTGTCGGCGTCGGTGATCCCCGACCCCGCGGCGATGCACCGGGGGATGTGGGCGAGTTCGGTGCGCAACTCGGTGCCGCGGTCGGTGAGCGTGACGGACACCACGCGCTCGTCATCGGCGCGACGTGATCGGGTCAGATAGCCGGCGCTTTCCATGCGGGCGAGCATGGGGGAGAGAGTCCCGGAATCGAGCTGCAGGGCCTCGCCGAGACTGCCGACCGTCTGATCGCCGTCGTTCCAGAGCGTCACGAGGGCGATGTACTGCGGGTACGTGAGGTTCCACGGTTCGAGCAGCGCCCGATACGCCTGCGTGGTCGTGCGGTTGGCGGCGTAGAGCGCGAAGCACACGAGCTGATCGACGGCGGGCATGCGAAAACTATTGCACACAACTTAATTGCGCACAACTTAATCGAGAGGATCAGCCCCACGCCGACGATGTCAAGCCCTGACATCGAGCCCCGTCACGACGGAGCATGGGTCCCATGATCAGCCGCAGCGACGCGAGCGCATCCGCGCCCCCGGGGTTCCTCCCCGACGGGGACCGGGATTTGTTCGCCATCAACGGGCACCACTTCGACCTGGGCGGCCCGATCGCCCCGGTCGCCGGCGACCTCGCCTGACCACCACCCGTGCGGGCCGACGAGCTCGCGTCCTCGGCCCGCCCCGGGCGATCAGTCGGCGGTCGAGTCGTCGCGTTCCTCCGCGGGCTCGTCGACGGGATGCCGGGTCACCAGCAGCTCGGCCACCCGGCGACGATCCACCGCGCTCACCTTCAGTGTCGCGCCCTCGACCTCGACGACATCGCCGACGTGGGCCAGGCGGCCGAGTCGCTCGACCACGAAGCCGGCCACGGTGTCGGACGCCCCGCGCGGAAGCGGGACCCCCGTCGCCTCCTCGAAGTCCTGCAGGTTCAAACGCCCCTCGACGGTGCCGTGCTCTCCCTCGGACAGCGGCTGTTCGGCATCCGTGTCGTACTCGTCGAAGATCTCTCCCACGACCTCTTCGACGAGGTCTTCGAGGGTGACGATGCCGTCCGTCCCCCCGTACTCGTCGACGACGACCGCGATGTGGCTCCCTTCCGCGCGCATGGACGTGAGCGTCGGGAGGACGCGGGCGGTGGAGGGGATGTACCGGATCTCGCGCATGACGGCGCTGAGCGCGCGTTCGGGATCGTCGGTCAGGTCGCGGACGTGCACGAAACCCACGACGTCGTCGATCGTCTGCTCCGCGACCGGGTAGCGCGAGAAGGGGAGGTCGCGGATCTGCTCGTAGGCCTCGGCGACCGTGCCGCCGGCGTCGAGGGTCACCACTTCGGGGCGGGGCCGCATGACCTCGCTCACGTGGCGATCACGGAGCGAGAGCACGTCGTCGAGGATGCGCCGCTCGTCGGCGGGGAGTCCTTCGTGACTGGAGACGATGTCGCGGAGCTCTTCTTCGGTGAGTTCCTCGCCGGTCTTGTTCGGGTCGCCCCCGAGGAGGCGCACGAGCACGTTCGTCGAGATCGACAGCAACCAGATGACGGGGCGCATGAGCGTGGCGAAGCCGTTGAGGACCGGCGCGACCGCGTACGCGAACGCGGCGTTGCGCTGGATGGCGAGCCGCTTGGGGACCAGTTCGCCGAGAACCAGAGACAGGTACGCGATGACCAGGGTGAGGGCGATGGTCGCGACCGTGGCGGCGACCCCCTGCTCGAGACCGAGACCGGTGAACAACGGCGTGACCGAGGGGGCGATGGAAGAGGCCCCGTACGCCGCCGAGGCGAATCCGGCGACCGTCACGCCGATCTGCACGGCGGAGAGGAAGGTGTTGGGATTGCGCGCCAGATCGGCGACCTTCTGGCCGCGGCGACCGCGGGCCGCGAGGGCGTTCACCTGGCTCTCGCGCAAGGTGACGAGCGCCATCTCGGTGGCCGCGAACACCCCGCCGATCAGGACGAAGACGACGACCAGCACGATGTTGAGGACGAGATCGTTCATCGGCGCACCGCCCCGGCGGGTGAGAGAGCGTCGCCCGGGGTCACCCGGGCGCGTGGACTGTGGCCGTCGGCATCGGGGGCGTGGTTCATGCGCCGAGTGTAATGAGCGCCGCGCTCGCCACCGGGAGAGACCGGCGGGCTTGCGTCGATGCGCGGATTCTGCTCAGCCCACGCTGCCGTCGGCCGCCGAGACGCGCACCGTGACGCCGCCCGCGAGGTCGACGCTCCAGCGAGCGGTGGCGTCGTCCCGCTCGAGTTCGGCATCCTCGACGGCGCCGCCCGTGCCCTGGGCCGCGGCGATGCGGACGGCGTCGGCGAGGGTGGTGCTCGCCGCATCGAGCGCCGCGCGATCCTCGGCGTCGAGGGCCCCACCGTCCGAGGAGGAACGCACCGAACCTCCGTCGGCGCTCACGCGCACCTCGACCTCGCGATCGCCGGATGCCACGTGCACCTCCCACGCTCCGTCATCCGCCTCGAGCTGGATGGCTCGTCCGCCCGCGGTCGACTCGGCGGTCGTGATCGCGCGAACGGCTTCGCGATCGTTCGCGGCGGCACTCCCGGAGGTGTCGGAACCGCAGGCGGTCGCCACCAGGGCGACCGCGGCGATCAACAGGGCGGCGGCAGGAATGCGACTCGGGGCCATGGGGGAAGGCTAGTCAGTGGACGAGCGCCCTCCCGAGGTGTTGCGCGTCGACCGTGACCTGTGCGTAGCCCGGGCATATCAAGCGAGCCGCGAGTCGTCAACAGGTGCCGAACGTTCAGGTGGGACTCGAATCATGACGTCCATGAGCGAGATCACTGCACACCACGGACTTCTGACCGACATCGACCTCCACGTCGACGACACCGGCGGCTCGGGACGCCCTGTCGTCCTGATCCACGGTTGGCCCCTCTCGGGCGAGTCGTGGGCGCACCAGGTCCCCGCCCTCGAGGGCGCCGGATATCGGGTCGTGACCTATGACCGGCGCGGGTTCGGCCGCAGCGACAAGCCGCGCACCGGGTATGACTACGACACGTTCAGCAACGACCTCGAGGCGGTGCTGGAGGCCCTCGACCTGCGCGACGTCACGCTGGTCGGGTTCTCGATGGGAGGCGGCGAGGTCGCTCGTTACCTGACGCGTCACGGCTCCGACCGAGTGCACAGCGTCGTCTTCGCCGCGGCGGTTCCGCCCTACCTGGCCCAAACCGACGACAACCCGGAGGGGCCGCTCGACGACGCGACCGCCGACGGGATGAAGCAGGGGCTGAAGGGTGACGAGAAGGCCTTCTACCACCAGTTCACGACCGACTTCTTCTCGGTCGACGGCAAGCTCATGGTTTCGGAGGCCGACCGCGCGGAGGCCGAGCGCCTGGCGAACCAGGCCGACCACCACGCCGCGCTGAAGGCGATGGAGGCGTTCGCGACCACCGACTTCCGCGACGACCTGCCGAACGTGACGGTGCCCACCCTGGTCATCCACGGCGACAGCGACGCGACGGTCCCTTTCGAGGGCTCGGGTAAGCGGACCCACGAGGCGATCGCCGGGAGCGAGCTCTACGTCGTCGCGGGCGCTCCGCACGGAGTGAACGTCAGCCACGTCGACGAGTTCAACCGCGTGCTTCTCGACTTCCTGAAGCGCTGAAACCCGCCTCCGCTCACGCCCTCACCTGTCGCCCGCACTCGCGGAGGGCATGGGCGGATGCCATGATGCCCCGTCGCCGCATCGGTGACGGGGCATCACGGCGTTCGGGCGAGAAGTTCGAGCAAGCGGGTGAGGCGCTGGGTGACACTCCGCCCCCCCGGGGGTGGACCGAGCGCGATCGGTTCTGTTTGGTCATGGCATCCGGATGACGTAGTCTTGATTTTTGGTGCCTGCCTCTCTGCGAGCGGGTCACCCGAACGTGAGCCCTCCACCGGCCCTGTTCCATCGCCCTCAAGCGGTGAACGGACCACCGGAGCGGGATTCACGAACTCCTCCGTTCGATCAAGAAAGCAGCACTATTGTGACGCGCACTTTCACCCCCAAGGCCGCTGAGGTCACGCGCGAGTGGGTCGTTATCGACGCCACCGACGTCGTTCTCGGCCGTCTGGCCTCGCACGCGGCGGTCCTCCTCCGCGGCAAGCACAAGGCGACCTTCGCCAACCACATCGACTCCGGCGACTTCGTCATCGTGATCAACGCCGAAAAGGTGGCGCTCACGGGTCAGAAGCTCACCCAGAAGAAGGCGTACCGCCACTCGGGCTTCCCGGGCGGCCTCAAGTCCGTCACCTACGACGAACTCCTCGAGAAGAACCCCGTCCGCGCGGTCGAGAAGGCCATCCGCGGCATGCTGCCCAAGAACAGCCTCGGCGCGGCGCAGCTCAAGAAGCTCAAGGTGTACCGCGGCGCCGAGCACCCCCACGGTGCCCAGCAGCCCACGGCATACACCTTCGACCAGGTCGCCCAGTAAGCGCCGCCGGATAAGGACGAAACAGTGTCGAACATCGACTCCAGCAACTACAGCACCGAGACGCCGGCCGAGCAGTCGGCCGTCGCCACCGAGCGCCCCGTGCTCTCGGTTCCCGGCGCAGCCGTGGGCCGTCGCAAGCAGGCCATCGCCCGCGTGCGTCTCGTCCCCGGTTCGGGCACGATCACGGTCAACGGCCGCACGATCGAGGACTACTTCCCGAACAAGCTGCACCAGCAGCTGATCAACGACCCGTTCACGGTGCTCGAGCTCGCGGGCTCGTACGACGTGATCGCGCGCATCTCCGGTGGCGGCCCCTCGGGTCAGGCCGGCGCGCTGCGCCTGGGCATCGCCCGCGCGCTCAACGAGATCGACGCCGAGAACAACCGCCCGACCCTCAAGAAGGCCGGCTTCCTCTCGCGCGACGCTCGCGTCAAGGAGCGCAAGAAGGCCGGTCTCAAGAAGGCCCGCAAGGCGCCTCAGTACTCCAAGCGCTGAGTTCGAACCTCCGTATGCCTCTCTTTGGCACGGACGGGGTGCGGGGGCTGGCCAACGGCCTCCTCACCGCCGAACTTGCGCTGCACCTGGCCCAGGCGACTGCTGTCGTCCTGGGCCAGGGCCGTTCTGCGGAGGCGCGAAAGGCCGAGGGTCGTCGACTCACGGCCGTCGTCGCGCGCGACCCGCGCGTCTCGGGAGAGTTCCTCTCGGCCGCGGTCGCCGCAGGACTGGCCTCCTCGGGGGTCGACGTCCTCGACGCCGGCGTCATCCCCACCCCGGCGACCGCCTTCTTGATCGCCGATCACGACGCCGACTTCGGTGTGATGGTCTCGGCCTCCCACAACCCGGCGCCTGACAACGGCATCAAGATCTTCGCCCGTGGCGGGACGAAGCTCCCCGACATCGTCGAGCAGCGCATCGAGCGCGCCCTCGAGGGGGAGCGTCTGCAGCCCACCGGTGCCGGTGTCGGCCGCATCCGTCGCTTCGCCGACGCGGAAGACCGCTACGTGCTGCACCTCCTCGGGTCGCTGCCGCACCGTCTCGACGGCATCCACGTCGTCCTCGACTGCGCGCACGGCGCCGCGGCCGGGGTCTCTCCCGAGACCTTCAAGGACGCGGGCGCCCAGGTCACCGTGATCGGGGCCGAGCCCGACGGCCTGAACATCAACGACGGCGTGGGCTCCACGCACCTCGACGTGCTCGCTGAAGCCGTCGTCCGGCTGGGAGCCGACGTCGGCATCGCCCACGACGGCGACGCCGACCGCTGCCTCGCCGTGGACGCGCAGGGCAACATCGTCGACGGCGACCAGATCATGGCGATCCTCGCGGTCGCGATGAAGCAGCGCGGTGCGCTCGTCGACGACACGCTCGTCGCGACGGTGATGAGCAACCTCGGCCTGCACCGCGCCATGGAAGACCATGGCATCCGGGTCCTGCAGACCGGGGTCGGCGACCGCTACGTGCTCGAGGCCATGAACGAGGGCGGCTACTCCCTCGGCGGCGAGCAGTCGGGGCACGTCATCATGAGCGAGTTCGCGACCACCGGCGACGGGCTGTTGACCGGCCTCCACCTGGTGGCCGAGATGGCCCGCCAGGGTAAGACCCTCGCGGAACTCGCCTCGATCATGACCGTCTACCCGCAGGTGCTCGTCAACGTGCGCGGCGTCGACCGCGACGGGGTGAGCGACGAGGGCGTCCAGGAGGCGGTGGCCGTCTCGACCGCCGAACTCGGTGATTCGGGTCGCGTGCTGCTGCGCGCGTCCGGCACCGAGCCGCTCGTTCGCGTGATGGTCGAAGCGGCCGACGAACACACCGCACGGGCGCACGCCGACCGGCTCGCCGACGTCGTCCGGGAACGTCTGGCGCTGTAGGTCCCGTTCCCTTCGACAGGCTCAGGGTCCTCCGTTCATCGGAGCCCTGGGCCTTCGTCGTCTCAGTACTCGAGCGATTCGATGTAGCGCAACAGGACGCCCTCACGCAGGGCCCAGGGCGACACCTCGAGCTCCTCGACGTCGAGGGCTTTCATCGCGCGCTCGACGACGATCGCCGCGGCCACGATCTGGAAGGTGCGGTCGGCGGTGATGCCCGGCAGGGCTTCGCGCGCATCGGCGGGGATGCGGGCCAGGCGCGGAATCCAGTCCTTCAGCTCTCTGCGCGGGAGCACCATGCGATCGATCCCCGACCAGCCCGGCACGGGGTAGCCCGCCAACTTCGCGAGGGATCGGATCGCCTTCGACGACCCCACCACGTGATCGGGGCGGGGGAGCGCCGCAAATCGCTCGGCGACAGGAGCGAGGACGGATGCCGCATGCTGGCGGAGCGCATCGATCTCGTCGTCGCTCGGAGGATCGTGGGGCAGGAACTGCACGGTGGACCGCCCCGCTCCCAGCGGGACCGATTCGGCGAGGTCGGGGAGTTCGTCCGCGCCACCGGCGATCTCGAGGGATCCCCCACCGATGTCGAACAGAAGGATCTGTCCCGCCGACCACCCGAACCAGCGCCGGACCGCGAGGTAGGTGAACCGCGCCTCGGTCTCGCCGCCGAGCACCTGGAGCGGTTGTCCGAGCGCCTCCTCGATGAGAGCGATCACCTCGTCGCCGTTGGTCGCCTCCCGGACCGCGGAGGTCGCGGTGGCGAGCAACTCGTCGACCCCCTCGGCGCGAGCGCGATCGCGCGCGGCGGTCACGGCATCCACCAGTCCCTGCACACCCTCCGCCGAAATCGATCCGTCCGGCAGCAGATAACGCATGAGGCGGAGCACGGAACGGTGCGAGGTGGTGGCGGTGGGGCGCCCTCCCGCTCGGGCGTTCGCGACGAGCAGGTGGACGGTGTTCGAACCGATGTCGAGGACTCCCAAGCGCACGGTCCGAGCGTAGTGGCCGCGGTGCGCACGGCTCCGACCGCGGGGGAGGGCGACGCCCCGGGTAGCATGAGCGGGTGTCCGCAGCCGAGACCACCGCTCCCGCACCGTCGCTGAGCCCCTACCGTCAGATCGACCGCGACGACTGGGCTCGCATGGCCGGCGGGCTGACACAGCCGCTGACCGAGAACGAGATCGTCCAGTTGCGCGGGATCGGCGACCGGCTGGATCCGCGCGAAGTCGCCGAGGTCTACCTCCCCCTCAGCCGGCTGTTGAGCCTCTACGCCCGCGCCACGCGCCGCCTCGGCGCCGACACGAGCAGCTTCCTGGGCGAACCGGACGCCACGACCCCCTTCGTCATCGGGGTCGCGGGATCCGTGGCCGTCGGGAAGTCGACGATCGCGCGATTGCTGCGCGAGCTGATGAGCCGCTGGCCCGACACCCCTCGCGTCGAGCTGGTCACCACCGATGGGTTCCTCTACCCGAACGCGGAGCTCGAACGCCGCGGCCTCATGGACCGCAAGGGATTCCCCGAGTCGTATGACAGGCGGGCGCTCGTCGAGTTCCTCAGCGAGGTGAAGTCCGGTGCCGAGGAGGCGCGCGCGCCCTTCTACTCGCATGTGCGATACGACATCATGCCGGACGCGCACGTGACCGTGCATCGGCCGGACGTGGTCATCGTCGAGGGCCTGAACGTGCTCCAGCCGCCGCCGTCTCCGAACGAGGTCGCGGTGAGCGACCTCTTCGACTTCTCGATCTACGTCGACGCGGACGCCGCGCACATCGAGCGGTGGTACGTGGACCGGTTCCTCGCGCTCCGAGACAACGCCTTCACCAACCCGACGTCGTTCTTCCGCGTCTTCGCCGACATCAGCGATGAAGAGGCCGTCGAGCGAGCGCTCGGATACTGGCGCGAGATCAACCTCCCGAACCTCGAAGAGAACGTGCTTCCGACGCGACACCGCGCGAAGCTCGTGCTGCAGAAGGGTGCGGATCACACCGTCGAAACGGTCCTGCTCCGCAAGCTCTGAGGTGCCCGCCGTGGTGCGGGCACGGTAGTGAGTCGGTATACCGAGGGCCACCGGTATCGGTGGCGACGGCGAGTTGCGCGCGGCCGGTTGCGCGTCGATCCGGGCGGTTCTCGAGAGTGGTCGCATGCCCGTCGAGGTCGGTACTACCGGGAGCGCGGACCCGTACCGATCCCCGTAGCTCAGCAGGTTCTCAGGTTTCTCATAGCCCCCTTGAATGTCCCGTACGGCTGTCGGAAGGCCGCAGAGGGCGTCGCACACGCGCGTCCCGAGCACCACGTACAGGAGTGTTTTCATGGATCACGAGAATCAGGGGACGTCGGGCTTCTCGCCCGGGCGGACCGCCACGCGCAGACGGAGCGGGGTCTGGACCCGTTCTCGCATCGGACGGGCCTCCGTCAAGACGGCCGCAGCGGTAGGGGCCGCTTCCCTGACCCTGTTCGGCGGCGTGACCGCCGCGAACGCCGCCCCCGGTGACCTATCGAACGCCTCGGGCACGTTCTTGGGCGGGTCGATCCTCACCCTCGTCGACCTCGACGACCTGGCGCAGCTCCAGGGCGCGGTCGCCACCAACGCCGGGTCCGTCCCGACGGTGACCGACCAGAACACCCTCGACCTCACGGCCCTCGACGTGATCAACGTCACCGTGCCCGGCGGCATCCAGGTTCCCATCGACTTCGGATCGCTCGGCGTCGTCGGCCAGTACGCGAGCGCGGATCCCGATGGCTCGTCGGTCGGGGCCTCGGGCGCCGTGGGCGACGGCGGCGTCATCGGTACCGGCGGCCCGGCGACCGGCCCGCTGAGCATCAGTCTGGGCGGCGCGGTCGATTCCCTCGCGGGATCCCTGGCCGCTGAGCTCGTCGACGAGATCGCCGCCGTGGATCTGACCCTGGGCGCCGTCTCGGCGAGGGCGTCGCAGGACGCTCCCGACGACGCGACGAGCAGCTACACGATCGCGGGCGGTCAGCTCGTCGTCGACAGCGCGACGCTGTCGACCTTGACCGCGGAGCTGAACACCGCGGTGGCCGGCCTCCAGAACTCGCTCGACGGGGTGGACGGTCTGGTCAACACCGCTGTGGGCAGCGCCCTCGGACTCCTCGGCGTGCAGGCGAACCTGGAGGTGGGCACGACCAGCCTGACCGACGCGATCAGCGGTCTCCTGACCGGCCAGATCACCTCGGACGACTACCCGGGCGTGGTGATCGATCTGGGAACGGGCGAGATCACGGTCGACCTCGACGAGATCACCGGGCTGAACGACCTCCCCGCGGGAACGGAACTGCTCGGTTCGCAGACCCTTCCCTACATCCAGGACGCCGTCGTGGACGCCGTCAGCGGTCTCGCCGACCGGATCGATACGGCAGTCCTGAACGCCGTGCGCGGTCTCTCGGTCCTCGGCGGGGTCGTCATCCCGCCGACCCTGATCACCCCGCAGATCCCGGTCCTCAGCGTGAACACCACCATCGGGCAACTGCTCGACGGGAACACCTCCGGGATCCAGGTGCTGGGCGGAATCACCCTTCCGGTCGGCCTCGGTGTCGTGGCGGGCGCGATCCTCGCTCCGGTGCAAACCGTGATCGGGAACGTCGGCGCTGCGGTCGACACGACCGTCACCCCGGTGACGACGCTGCTCTCGCCCGCGCTGGGCGCCGTGCTCCCCGCCGTCGCGAGCGTGACCGTCAACAACCAGTCGACGACTGCCGAGGGTGTCTTTTCGATCACCGGGGCCATCGTGACGGTCCTGCCGGGTTCGGCGGCCACGACGATCGAACTGGCGAACGCCACCGTCGGACCGAACGCGCTCGATGAGAACGCCGACGTGACGATCACCGCTCCCGAAAGCGGCGACGAGTTCGTCGTTCCCGGTGCCGACGACGTCTCGGACGTGACCGTCTCCGGAACCGGCGAGCCCGAGGCCGTGATCACGGTCTCGATCCCCGGTCAGGAGGATCAGGACGCCACGGTCACCCCCGAGGGCACCTGGACGGTCACGTTCCCCGACCTCCCGGTCGGCGACTACACGGCCACCGCGACTCAGGATGCCGACGGCACCACCGCGACCGTCGACTTCTCGGTCATCGAGGCCCCGGACGTGGTCATCACCGCTCCGACCCCCGACCAGATCATCGTCGTCCCCGGGGCCGACGACACCTCGGACGTGATCGTCACCGGAACCGGCTACGCGGGTTCGGATGTCGACGTCGAGGTCGGCGGCTCCACCCAGACGGTCACCGTGACCGCGGAGGGAACCTGGACGGCGACGTTCCCGGGTCTGCCCATCGGCGATTACTCGGTGACCGCGACGCAGGAGTTCGACGGGTCGATCGACACCGTCGACTTCTCGATCGCCGAGACGCCCGATGTCGTGATCGAGGAGCCCGCTGACGGAACAGAGATCGCGGTCGGCACTGCTGAGGGTGTCACCACGGTGACCGTCTCGGGAACGGCTTCGCCGGGGGCGACCGTCACGGTCGAGCTCGACAACGGCGCCGTCGAGACGACGACCGCAGCCCCGGACGGTACCTGGAACGTGGTGTTCGACGGTCTGCCGATCGCCGACTACACGGCGACGGCGACTCAGGATGCCGACGACTCGGTCGACACCGTCGCGTTCAGCGTCGTGCTCGCCGAGGCCGTCGACATCACGGCACCCATCGCCGGCACGGAGTACGAGGTCGGAGAGCCGGATGCCACGCGCTCGGTGACCGTGACCGGTTCCGGCCAGGCCGGCGCCGAGATCGCCGTCTCGATCCCGACCCTGGGCGCGCAGACGACGACCGTCTCGGGCCTCGGCCTCTGGTCGGTCTCGTTCGCGGAGGTTCCGGTGGGCGACTTCACGGTGACCGCGATCCAGGACATCGACGGCTCGGTCGACACGACGTCGTTCTCGGTGACCGCGGTCGCGGCTGACGCCGACGCGGACGCTGATGCGATGGATGCTGACGCGGCTGATGCTGACGCCGTGGACGCTGATGCGATGGATGCTGACGCCGTGGATGCTGACGCGATGGATGCGGACGCCACGGACGCTGACGCTGACGCTGTGGACGCTGACGCCGTGGACGCCGATGCGACCGATGCTGACGCGACGGACACCGACGCAGCCGATGCTGACGCGACGGACGCCGACGCAGCCGATGCAGACGCCGTGGACGCTGACGCTGACGCTGTGGACGCTGACGCCGTGGACGCCGATGCGACCGACGCTGACGCAACCGACACCGACGCAGCCGATGCTGACGCCGTGGACGCTGACGCTGCGGACGCCGACGCTGTGGATGCTGACGCGACCGACGCTGACGCGACGGACGCCGACGCCGTGGACGCCGACGCGACCGACGGCGACGTCACCACGCAGGCGCGTGCCGATGTGCTGCTGCCGCAGATCGTGCGCGGCACCGGGGTCAGCCAGACCGTGGTCGTCCAGGGCTTCCAGCCCGGCGAGACGGTCTCGGCGACGGTGAACTCCACTCCGTTCGAGCTCACGCCCGTGATCGCTGACGGCGCGGGTACGGCGCGCATGACCTTCGCGGTCGGCGCCGACTTCGAGCTCGGCGCACACCGGGTCGAGGTGCGCGGTTCGGTCACGGGTGAACTCCCGGCTGATCGGGAGAACACCGCCTTCACCGTCACGGCGCAGCCCGCCGCAGCGGGGACCGGCGGGGGCTCCTCGCTCCCGGGGACCGGCAGGGGCTCGTCACTCCCGGCCACCGGTCTGGATCTCGACGGTCCTCTGGTCGGCGGCGTGGCTGCGGCACTGATCCTCGCGGGTGCGACTCTGTGGACCCTGCGTCGACGGAGCGCCAGCGGAGAGCAGCGCTGACGATGACCACCACGGCGGAGGAGGCCCCCGAAGCGGGGGTGTCGGAGGGGCCTTCCTCCGCCCGGCGGTCGGGTGGGGTCATGGCGGCGGTCGCCGCCGCCATGACCCTCGCCATCGTCCTCGGCTACGCCTTCGTGGCGGTGTCGTTCACGATCCCCTCGAGCCCGACGCGTCCCGCCGTGTCGGCCGCCTTCGCCCCATACTTCCAGCAACGGTGGAACGTGTTCGCTCCGAACATCATGAAGGTGAACCGCTCGCTCCAGATCCAGGTGCAGTGGCGGGAGGATGGCGAGCTCCAGCGCAGCGAATGGGTCGACGTCACCGACGCGGAGTTCTCCGCGGCGCGCGGCATCCCGACTCCGTCGCGGATCTCGAAGAACAGCTTCAACGCCGCTCAGACCTACCTGACGCGGTACCAGGCGCTCAGCGCCGACCAGAGGGATCGCGTCCGCGACACCTTCATCCGCCGCGTCAACGACGGCGCCTTCGCGCCGATGGACCCGTCGGCGTTGCTCGAGGAGCTCGACGATCTCGGGGGCAGCCGCGCCGCTCTGGTGAGCTACCTGCGGTACGACTACATGCTCGTGCGCTTCTCGTCCGCCTTCGGCAGTGCGTACTTCGACCACGACGTGGAGCGCGTCCGGTGGCGCATCGAGCACGATCGGCCCAACGACTTCACCCACCGCTTCGACACGAAGCGCCAGACGGAACCCTCGTACACGACGTTCGGGTGGCGGCAACCTGCGGTCGAGCCGTCGGATGAGGTGCAGGCCATCTACGACGAGGTCATCGAGAGGTACACGGGACGATGAGCCGATCGGCATCCGTCGACGACGAGAAGACCATCGCGACGACCGGCCGGCGAGACCGCGTCGCGCTTTCGACGCTGTGGCCGCGCCTGCAGCTCTGGCTGACCGGGCGGAAGCATTCGACGATCGGCTTCTCCGTCCTCCGCGTGCTCTTCGGCGTCGCGATGCTGATCGTCCTGGTGCCGAGCTACGCCGACCGCCACTACCTCTGGGGCGCCGGAGCCTGGTGGGTCGACCCCGAAGCCAACCGGCGAGGGTGGTGGGAACCGCTGCGGATGCTCTTCCCGAAAGACAACGCGGTGGTCTTCGACCTCTCGTTCCACGTGCTGCTGGCCCTCGCCGTCCTGTTCGTCGTGGGGTTCCGGACGCGGTGGGTGACCCCGCTCCTGCTCGTGTTCTGGGTGGGGCTCTCGACCAACAGCACGCTGCTCGGCAACGGCGGAGACACGCTCATGCGGATCGTGCTCTTCTTCGTCGTCTTCGCCGACCTGAGTCGGCACTTCTCGGTGGATGCGTGGATGCGCCGGCGCCGCGGCATCCGGCCCTCCCGTCTTTCCGGACGGATGCCGACATGGGTGCCGCCGTGGCTGGCGATCTGGGCCCACAACACGGTGCTCATCCTCTGCGTGTTCCAGATCCTGCTCGTCTACCTCGTCTCGAGCGTGTTGAAGTTCCAGGGGGAGGAATGGCTGGACGGGACGGCGATCTACTACGCGCTGAGCATCGAGCAGTTCCACGTCCTCCCCGCCCTCAGCCAGCTCGCCTGGCAGTCGGCGCCCGTCGTGGCGCTCGCGACCTGGACCGCGCTCTGGGTGCAGATGCTGTTCCCGGTGCTCATCCTGTGGAAGCCGACGCGCTACGCGGCGGTGTTCGTCATCACCGGAATGCACCTGAGCATCGCGATCCTGCTGGGGCTGTGGCCGTTCTCGCTCGCGATGATCGCCCTCGACCTGCTCCTCGTCCGCGACGAGTCATGGATCAGGCTGGGTTCGCGCCTCGGCTCGGTGCGGAGGGGTTTGCTCAGCCCCGCCACGTAGAATCGACCCCATGTGCGGAATCATCGGTTACGTGGGTCCTCGGCAGAGTCAGGACATCCTTCTGGCGGGTCTGTCGCGTCTGGAATACCGGGGGTACGACTCCGCCGGCATCGCCGTGATCGACGGTGACGGCCAGCTCGACATGCGCAAGCGCGCGGGTAAGCTCGCCGTCCTGCGTGACGACCTCGAGTCCACGCCCATGCCCAACGGCACCACGGGCATCGGCCACACCCGCTGGGCCACACACGGTGGCCCCACCGACGCCAACGCCCACCCCCACCTGGCCGACGACGACAAGCTCGCCGTCATCCACAACGGCATCATCGAGAACTTCGCCGAGCTCAAGAGCGAGCTCGTGGGTGACGGCTTCGCCTTCCGCAGCGAGACCGACACCGAGGTCGCGGCGGTCATGATCGGCCGCGAGTACGCACGGACGAAGGACCTCGTGCAGGCCTTCCGGTCGGTCGTCTCGCGCCTCGAGGGGGCCTACACGCTCCTCGCGATGCACGAGGACCACCCCGGTCTCGTCGTCGGTGCGCGCCGCAACTCCCCGCTCGTGATCGGTCTCGGCGAGGGCGAGAACTTCCTCGGCTCCGACGTCGCCGCCTTCGTCGAGCACACGCGCAACGCGCTCGCCATCGGCCAGGACGAGATCGTCGCGATCACCCCCGAGGGCGTCGAGGTCACCGACTTCTCGGGCGCTCCTGTCGAGGTCGAAGCCTTCGAGGTTACGTGGGACGCGTCGGCCGCCGAGAAGGGCGGCTGGTCGTCCTTCATGGCCAAGGAGGTCTCGGAGGAGCCCGAGGCCGTCGCCAACACCATCCGCGGCCGTATCCACGAGGGCCGTGTCGAGATCCCCGAGCTCGAGGGGATGGACGACTTCCTCGCCGACATCGATCGCATCCTCGTCATCGCGTGCGGCACCGCCGCCTACGCGGGCATGGTCGGCAAGTACGCCCTCGAGACCTGGACCCGTGTTCCCGTCGACGTCGAGCTGGCGCACGAGTTCCGCTACCGCAACCCCGTGCTCACCCCCCGCACGCTGGTCGTGTCGATCAGCCAGTCGGGCGAGACCATGGACACGCTCATGGCGGTCAAGTACGCGAGCTCGCGCGGTGCGAAGACGCTGTCGATCTGCAACACGCAGGGGGCGACGATTCCGCGCGAGTCCGACGCGATCGTCTACACCCACGCGGGTCCCGAGGTGGCCGTCGCCTCGACCAAGGCCTTCGTCGCGCAGATCACCGCCCTGTATCTGCTGGCCCTGCACGTGGGTCGCGTGCGCGGCGCGATCGACCCGATGGCCGCCGTCGAAGCCGTGACCGAGCTCGAGGCCGTCCCGGGCAAGATCGCCCGCGTGCTCGAGACCGAGCAGGCCCGCATCGAGCAGCTCGCGCACTGGATGGCCGACACCCGCTCGGTGCTGTTCCTCGGCCGCAACGTCGGCTACCCGATCGCCCTCGAGGGCGCGCTCAAGCTCAAGGAGCTGGCCTACATCCACGCCGAGGGCTTCGCCGCCGGAGAGCTCAAGCACGGCCCCATCGCGCTGATCGAGCCCGGCCAGCCCGTGTTCGTCGTCGTTCCGAGCCCCCGCGGCTCGGGCGAGATGCACAAGAAGGTCGTCTCGAACATCGAGGAGATCCGCGCCCGCGGCGCCCGCGTCATCGCGATCGCCGAAGAGGGCGATGTCGCCGTGCTGCCCGCCGCCGACGAGGTGCTGCGAATCCCGCTCGCGGCCCCCCTCTTCGAGCCGCTCCTGGCCGTCGTTCCGCTGCACATCTTCGCGATGGGCCTCGCCGAGGCGAAGGGTCTCGACGTCGACCAGCCGCGCAACCTTGCCAAGTCGGTGACGGTCGAGTAGACCTCGCGTCGAAAAGGGGCCGGATGCCGTGGCATCCGGCCCCTTCGTCGTCTCGGTGTCGGCGGGCACCGGCAGAATAGAGGGATGGCAGGAGGGGAGGGCGCATGATCGTCGGTATCGGCGTCGACCTCGTCGACGTGCCGCGGTTCGAGGAGCACCTGGAGCGGACGCCCCGGCTGCTGCCTCGTCTGTTCTCGGCCTCGGAGCGCGTGCTGAAGCCCCGTTCCCTGGCCGCCCGGTACGCCGCGAAAGAGGCCTTGATCAAGGCGCTCGGCGGGTCGGACGGCGTGCACTGGACCGACATCGAGGTCACCTCTGAGGCGTCCGGACGCCCCGTCTTCTCGCTGAGCGGAGAGACCGCCGCGACGGTCGCCGCGCGGGGCATCACCGCCCTGCACCTGTCGATGTCGCACGACGCGGGCCTGGCGACGGCGTACGTCATCGCCGAGGCGCGTGCCGGCGCCGAGTCGTCGGCATCCCGAATCCCGCCCCTCCGAGAGGACCGCGCATGACGATGCAACCGGGAGTGCTGCGCGAAGCCGTCATCGACGTCGACGCGATCACCGAGAACGTGCGTCACCTGCGCGCGCTGACGGGGTCCGAGATCATCGCGGTGGTCAAGGCCGCCGGCTACGGGCACGGGGCGTACCGCGCCGCGACTGCTGCTCTGCGCGGGGGAGCGACGCGCATCGGCGTGTCCGACATCGACGAGGCGT
Source organism: Microbacterium testaceum (assembly GCF_029761935.1). Lineage (NCBI taxonomy): Bacteria > Bacillati > Actinomycetota > Actinomycetes > Micrococcales > Microbacteriaceae > Microbacterium > Microbacterium testaceum. The sequence continues at coordinate 1,566,575 of NZ_CP121699.1, read as the reverse complement.
TGGCGCTGCGTCGCGCGGGCATCACCGCGCCCCTGTTCGCCTGGCTGCACGCACCGGGGGCCTCGTTCGTCGAGGCCGTGCGCGAGGAGGTCGAGCTGGGGATCTCCGACATCGATCAGCTCCTCCGCGCGGCCGACGCCGCCCATGGTGAGCGTCCCGCCGTCGTGCACCTGAAGATCGAGACGGGGCTGTCGCGCAACGGCATCGCTCCGGCCGACTGGCGCACGGTGTTCTCCGAGGCCGCGCGACTCGAACGCATCGGGCGACTTCGGGTCGTCGGTTTGTTCTCGCACCTGTCGAACACGAGTGTCGACGACGATCGTGCCGCCCTCGCGCGCTTCGAAGAGGGCGTGGTGCTTGCGGCCTCGGTGGGGCTGAACCCCCCGCTGCGTCATCTCGCGGCCACGAACGCCGCCATCGCCCTGCCCGAGACCCGCCTGGGGTGCGTGCGCATCGGCATCGGCCTGTATGGCATCTCGCCCTTCGACGACCGCTCGTCCGCCGACCTGGGGCTGCGCCCCGCGATGACCCTGCGCGGCGCGGTCGCGGCGGTGCGGCGCGTGCCCGCGGGCACGGGCGTCTCGTACGGCTACGACCACCGCACGGAGCGCGAGACGACGCTCGCCCTGGTGCCGCTCGGCTACGCCGACGGCGTGCCCCGGCAGGCCTCGGGGCGCGGGCCGGTGTCGATCAACGGTCGCCGTTTCGAGGTGGCGGGGCGGATCGCGATGGATCAGTTCGTCGTCGACGTGGGCGATCACCCGGTCGCGGTGGGCGACGAGGTGGTGCTCTTCGGCGATCCGACGCTGGGCGTCCCCGCCGCACGGGACTGGGCGGATGCCGCCGGAACCATCGATTACGAGATCGTCACGCGCGTGGGAGCGCGCGTGCCCCGACGGGAGGTCCGCGCGTGAGCGTTCCCGAGATTGTGCTGGGCGAGAGGATCGTCGAGGGCCCGGGCGACATGGAGGAGCTCGGACGGAGCATCGGCCGCGCTCTCGAGCCGGGCGACGTCGTCGTGCTCACCGGTCCGCTCGGTGCCGGCAAGACGACCCTGACCCGCGGAATCGGCGAGGGTCTCGGCATCCGGGGTCCCGTTCAGAGCCCCACGTTCGTGATCGCCCGCACTCACCCCTCTCTGGTCGGCGGGACGCCGCTGGTGCACGTGGACGCCTACCGGCTCGGAGCCGCCGTCGAGCTCGACGACCTCGACATCGACGTCGCGGGGTCGGCGGTGATCGTCGAGTGGGGTCGCGGTGTCGCCGAATACCTCGCCGATTCGTGGTGGGAGATCGAGATCGATCGTCAGGTCGGGGGCCGAGGCGTCGACAACGCGTGCGGCGAGATCGCGGTGCACACCGTCGAACTCGACGCCGACGCCCCGCGCCGGGTCACGATCTCGCGTCGCCCCTGAGGTTCGAGCGCCGCGCGATGGACGAGCGGGGACGTCCGGATCCTCCGCGAGGCGCCGGAGCGCGGTCGGCCGCCCACACCTCGCGCAGGGCCTGGAGCGTCTCGACCGGCTGCTCGACGTGGGCGAAGTGCCCGCTGTCGTCGAGGACGCGATCGTCGTAATCGTTCATGAGGCGCCCCCATTCCCGAGCGTCGCGCTCGGCGACGAACACGTCGTGCGCGCCCCGCACCGATCGCACCGGACAGGTGATCCGACGCCAGACGCCGTCGTCGTGGCCGGTCGAGAGGTGCGCCGCGGCGAGAAAGGCCGACGGGCGGATCTCCTCGGCGAGGTCGTCGGTCACCGACCGATCCACACGCTCGGGGTGCCGGAACAGCGGTCGCGCGAGACGACGCAACGCGCCGGTACGACGCAGCAGGCGCAGCAGCGGGCGGGCGAGGGGGCCGAGCCCGCGCAGCACCCGCATCGCGAGCACCATGCCCGCCAACCAGGGCAGCCGGGCGGCGCTGCGGACAGGGTGCCGCGCGATGGCCCGCGCCCCCGCTCCGCTCGGTGAGACGACCCCGACCGCGACGGTTTCGCGGGGGAAGCGGGCGGCGACGTCGAGAGCGATCACGCCGCCGAGGGAATGCCCGACCACGCGCCAACGCGGGTAGCCGAGCGCGCGAGCGGCTGCAGCGACCGCCACGGCGATCTCGGCCGGCTCCGGCACGGGCCCAGGCGTCTCGCCCCAGCCGGGCAGGTCGATCGCGACGATGTCCGACAGGGGGAGCCGGAGACCGTCGGATGCCGTGATCAAGTCACCCCAGGTGCGCCACGACCCCGCGGCGCCGTGCACCAGGATCGTCGCCACCGGGCTGCCCGACCGACGGCCGGCGTGCACCACCAGCGGCCCCACCCCGGTGGGGACCACGACGCGCCGTAGCTCCAGGTCGTCGGCATCCATGCCCTTTCTTCGGAGCGGAGGGCGCGGTCGGATGCCGTGGAGAGGGGGCGGATACCCTGGAACCGTGATTCTCGGCATCGACACCTCGCTCGGCACCGCCGTCGCCGCGATCGCCCGCGACGGGGAAGTGCTCGCCGACGAGCAGAGCGGCAATCCTCTCGGCCACGCGGAGATGATCGGCGATCTGCTGGTCCGCGCGACCGCCGGAGCGCCCGCCCCCACGCACGTCGCGATCGGCATGGGCCCCGGGCCGTTCACCGGGCTGCGAGTGGGCATCGCCACGGCCCGCGTCTACGCCCTCGGGCGCGGGGTGCCCGTCGTCCCCGTGCCGAGCCACGACGGTGTCGCCCTCGGAGTTCTCCTCTCCGACGCGTTGACGGGCGGCGACACCGGTCGGTTCGCCGTCGTCACCGACGCCCGCCGCAAGGAGTTCGCCTACAGCGTCTACGAGGGCATCGACGACGACGGTCTTCCCGTTCGGGTCTCCGGCGCGCAGCTGAGCCCCCGTGACGACCTCGACGCCCGGCTCGATGCGGCCGGTGCGCGTCGGTACGACGCCACGATCGTGTCGGCCGCGATGATCGCGCTCGCCGCGGCGCGAGCCCTCGACGCCGGCCGCACGCTCGCGGACTCGGAGCCCCTGTACCTGCGCAGCCCCGACATCGTCGCCGCCCACGCGCCGAAGCGGGTGAGCTGATGGCGACGCGGACCGCCACCGTCGCCGACCTCGACGGGATCATGGCGCTCGAGCACGCCTCGTTCCCGACCGACGCGTGGAGCCCGGCGATGATGCGTGAGGAGCTCGCGTCGCCGCACGGCTGGTACGTCGTCGCCGAAGAGGCAGGGCGGGTCCTCGGCTACGCGGGTCTGCGCGCCGTGCGCGGGGCTCGGGATGCCGACATCCAGACCATCACGGTCTCCGAGGCCGCGCGGGGTCGGGGGCGGGGCCGAGCCCTGCTGACCGCTCTGCTCGACGAGGCCGCGCGCCGCGGGGTCCACGACGTGTTCCTCGAGGTGCGCGCCGACAATCCCGTCGCCCAGAAGCTGTACCTCTCGGAGGGGTTCGCCGAGGTGGGGCGTCGCCCCCGCTACTACCAACCCGACGACGTCGACGCGATCGTGATGCAGTTGAACCTGCGCGGCTGGGTCGCCCGGCGGGCGGAGCCGACGGCCCCCGCATCCGCCTCGCCCGAGAGCTCTCCGCCCGTCGACGGCGCGGAGGCGCCGTCCTCCCCGACCACCACCGGAAAGGGCTGGTGCTGATGAACGCGCCTGTCGTGCTCGGCATCGAGACCAGTTGCGACGAGACCGGTATCGGGATCGTGCGCGGCAGGCAGCTGCTCAGCAACACGATCGCCTCGAGCATGGACGAGCACGCCCGCTACGGCGGGGTCGTGCCCGAGGTCGCCGCGCGCGCCCACCTCGAGGCTCTGCAGCCCTCGATCGACGCGGCTCTCGCCGAGGCCGGTGTGACCCTGGCCGATCTCGACGCCGTGGCGGTGACGAGCGGGCCGGGCCTGGCGGGTGCCCTGATGGTCGGCGTGGGTGCCGCCAAGGGGCTCGCGGTCGCCCTCGACAAGCCGCTGTACGCCGTCAACCACCTCGTCGGGCACATCGCCGCCGACATCCTCGACGCCGACGCGGGGGAGCTGGAGTACCCGACCGTCGCCCTGCTCGTCAGCGGCGGGCACACCTCGCTCCTGCTGGTGCGCGACCTGACGAGCGATGTCGAGCTCCTCGGCGAGACGATGGACGACGCGGCCGGCGAGGCGTTCGACAAAGTCGCCCGCCTGCTGAAGCTCCCGTACCCCGGTGGCCCCGAGATCGATCGTGCCGCGGCCGAGGGCGACCCGACGGCGATCCGCTTCCCGCGCGGCCTCTCCCGCGCCTCCGACATGGCATCGCACCGCTACGACTTCTCGTTCTCGGGGCTGAAGACGGCCGTGGCGCGCTGGGTCGAGCAGCACGAGGCCGCGGGGGAGCCCGTTCCGGTCGCCGATGTCGCCGCGTCGTTCCGCGAGGCCGTCGTCGATGTGCTCGTGACGAAGGCCCTCGACGCGTGCGCGCGGCACGGCGTGCCGCGTCTGCTGCTCGGCGGTGGCGTGATCGCCAACAAGCGCCTGCGCGATGTCGCTCTCGAGCGTGCGGCGGCCGCCGGGGTCGCCGTGCGCATCCCGCCGCTGCGGCTGTGCACCGACAACGGCGCGATGATCGCGGCGCTCGCTGCGGAGCTCATCTCGTCGGGCCGTCGCCCCTCGACCCTCGCCTTCGGGGCCGATTCGACGCTCCCCGTCACCGAGATCCAGGTGGCGGAGGATCCGGATGCCGAGACCCCGGCGCCGCGCGCGGGAGCCACCCCGTGACCGAGGTGCCACCGCCCACGCGTCGGGCCCGCAAGGAGGACGTCGCCCCCGCGGTCGAGCTGCCTCCCGTGCCACCTCTGCCCGCCGACGTCCGGGCGGCGGGTTCCGAGATGACGACCCCCGACGCGGGTGACGATGACGACGGTCGCCTGCCGACCGCTCAACTCGAGATGGCCGCGTTCGGCGATCATCTGATCCCGTACGCGCCGCCCGTTCCGCCGAAGCCGCCGTCCGTCGCGCCCTGGGCCCTGGGGGTGGCGATCATCGCCCTCGCGGCGGCGCTGTTCACCGGGTGGCTGGTGCCGATCGGTGTCGTCGGGGCGATCCTCGCGACCGTCTCTCTTCGCCGGGCGCACGACAGTCGCCGGGGCGCCGTCTGGGCTCTCGCTCTCGCGGTGGTGTCGATCGCGTTCAGCGTCGGATGGTTGATCTGGGGTTTCTCGCAGCTCTCGGTCGGGTGACCCGGGTCGTCAGACGCGGTCGGCCAGGAGGGCGAGCCGCTTCGACCCCACGCGCGTGAGGATGAGCGTGGCGGCTGCGTCCCCGCGGAGCGCGAGCTTCTTGCGGAGCACCGCCGGATCCACGTCGACACCGCGCTTCTTGATCTCCAGCGTGCCGATGCCCCGGGTGCGGAGGGCCTGAGCGAGTTTCTTCGGGTCGGCCGGCAGCTGCTCGCGCACGCGGAACGACGACACGAACGGGCTCGTCAACGCCGCGTCGGAGGTCAGGTACGCGATGCCGGGCGCGAGCATGCCGGCATCCAGGGCTCGTCCGACCTCGCCGATGAGCCGTGCGCGGATGACGGCGCCGTCGGGCTCGTGGACGAACGCGCCGAGTTCGCGGTCCGCGACGTCGGCGCTGTCGGCCGGGGCGGTGAGCTCCCAGGCGTCTCCGCCCCGCACCACGAGCGCGGCCCGTCGCACGCCCGCGCGGGCGAGGGATCCGGCCCAGAGGACGAGTTCGATGGTCGAGCCGTCGGCGCTGATCCACTGCGCCTCGACGTCGTCGGGGATCTGCGTGCGATCGAATCCCGGTCCGAGCTTCACCCCACCCGGCTTCGTCTTCAGCAGCTCGAAGACCCACTCGAGAGACGGCGACCACTCGGCGGACGACACCTGTCGCGTCTCGGCGTGCCCCGCGGTGCGGCGCGCGGGATCGAGCCAGACGGCATCCGTCCCGCTCAGGTCGACGTCCTCGGCCCGCGCGTGCTGCACCGTGGCCGCGTCGCCGAAGGGGGCGAGGTTGTAGGCGGCGATCGCGGCGGTCACCTCGTCGGCGTCGACGGCGTGCACCCGGATGCCGAGACCCGCCATCCCGAGGGCGTCCCCGCCGATCCCGCAGCCGAGGTCGGTCACGCGGTCGATCCCCGCGGCGCGGAAGCGACCCGCGTGTCGGGCGGCGATGGACAGGCGCGTGGCCTGTTCGAGGCCGGCCTTGGTGAAGAGCATCCGCTCGGCGAAGGGGCCGAACTTCGCGGCCGCACGGACGCGGAGGCGCGCTTGCCCGACGACGGCCGAGACGAGATCGGGGGAGTGCCCGGCGGCTCGCAGGCGCGAGACGGCTCGGGCGACCTCGTCGGTCGAGCCGAGGGCGCCCACCTCGTCGAGGAGTCGCAGGCCCTCGGGTGTGAGCAGGGCGGTCAGCTCGGTGGTATCCACCGATTCAGCCTAGGCGCGGGTCGTTGCTGGCACTCGCGTTGCGTGAGTGCCAGCGCTTCTCTACACTCGAATTAGCACTCTCCCCGCGTGAGTGCTGACAAGTCTTCTGTAACGAGAAAGAAGAGGTAGACCGTGTCGGTTTCCATCAAGCCGCTCGAGGACCGCATCGTCATCAAGCAGGTCGAGGCTGAGCAGACCACTGCGAGTGGTCTCGTCATCCCCGACACCGCCAAGGAGAAGCCGCAGGAGGGCGAAGTCGTCGCCGTCGGCCCCGGCCGCATCGACGACAACGGCAACCGTGTCCCCCTCGACGTCGCCGTCGGCGACCGCGTGCTCTACAGCAAGTACGGCGGCACCGAGGTCAAGTTCGGCGCCGAGGAGTACCTCGTGCTCTCGGCTCGCGACGTCCTGGCGGTCGTCGTCCGCTGATCGAGTGAGATCGTTCGAAGGCCCCGGATGCCACGGCATCCGGGGCCTTCGTCGTCCCCGGCGCTCATCGGCTCCCTCTGGCAGGAAAGGCGCGATGGTCGGCGGCCCGACGCGCGAGCGGAGCCCTAGGCTGGATCGGTGACCTCCGCTCCCTCCGCTCCGACCGGCGGGAGCACCCGCGGTGCGCTGTACGCCCTCGGCGCCTACCTGTTGTGGGGCGTCCTGCCGATCTACTTCCTGCAGCTCAAGCCCACCGGCCCGTTCGAGGTCGTGGCCTGGCGGATCATCCTCGCGTTCGTCTTCTGCCTCCTGCTGTTGACGGTGCTGCGCATGTGGCGGCCGTTCCTCGCGATCGTGCGCCAGCCGCGTCTGATGGGGCTCACCGCCGTGGCCGGCGTGCTCATCTACGTGAACTGGCAGACCTATCTGTTCGGCGCGCTGACCGATCGGGTCATCGAGACGAGCCTGGGTTACTTCATCAACCCGATCGTGACCGTGCTGCTCGGAGTCATCGTGCTGCGCGAGCGGCTGCGCCTCGTGCCGTGGATCGCCATCGGTCTCGCCGTCGTCGCGGTCGCGGTGATCGTCATCGGCTACGGCGCGTTCCCCTGGATCGCGCTGACCCTCGCCTTCTCGTTCGGCTTCTACGGTCTCGTGAAGAAGCAGATCGGGCCGGCGGTGGATGCCGTCAGCGGACTCACTCTCGAATCACTCTGGCTCCTGCCGGTCGCCGCCATCCAATTGGTGTTCGTCGCGAATCTCACGGGGATCACCCTGGGCACGGCGGGAACGCTGCACACGGTTCTCCTCCTCTCGGCGGGGGCCGTCACGGCCGTCCCCCTGCTGCTGTTCGCCTCGGGAGCTCGGCGCGTGCCGCTCACCGTCATCGGCCTGCTGCAGTTCGTCGCCCCGATCATCCAGTTCGCGATCGGGGTGTGGGTGCTGCACGAGCCCATGACCGTCGAGCGCTGGACCGGTTTCGCCCTCGTCTGGGCGGCTCTCGCGATCCTCAGCGTCGACTCCGTCGTCGCCTCGCGTCGTCATCGACGGGCTCCGGTCGATGTCGTCGAGCCCGTGTGACGCCTTTTCCTTCGTTTCTCGGCCCGGAATTGCCGCGCGAAAGTAACGATTAGGTCGCGTAATCGACCGTTAACACATTGCAACATCACGGCTACAAGTGCGCCATTAGGTTTGTCACAATCCGAGCGGGTTATCCGCGCGGTTCCATCTCACCAAGGAGCACCCATATGAGTGTCCTCTCCCGTTCGCGTGCGGCGAAGATCATCGGCGGCTTCGCCGTGGTCGGCGTCACCGCGCTCGTCCTCGCCGGTTGTACCGGCACCAGCACTCCGTCCGACTCCGGCAACGCCGCCGGTGGGGGCGACTTCCCGATCGACTGCAACGCCGCCGAACCCGCCTCGTACACGCCCGAGTACTCGTCGACCTCGACCGGCCCCGCCAAGGACCTCACGTACAACATCGGTACGGCCCTGCCCGTCACCGGTAACCTCGCCTTCCTCGGCCCGCCCGAGATCGCGGGCACCGAGCTCGCGGCATCCGACATCAACGCCGCCAACAAGGGCGTCAACATCAACCTCATCCAGGGCGACTCGGGTGACACCGACAACAAGGCCTACGAGACCGAGATCCCGCGCCTGCTGGGCGCCGGTGCCACGGCCATCGTGGGTGCGGCGTCGTCGGGCACCTCGCTGCAGTTCATCGACCAGGTCATCGCGGCCAATGCCGTGCAGATCTCGCCGGCGAACACCTCGGCGGCCTTCACGGGCTACAACGACAAGGGCCTGTACTGGCGGACTGCTCCCTCGGACGTGCTCCAGGGTGAGGTCCTCGGCAACCTGATCGCCTCCGAGGGCAACGAGACCCTCGGCATGATCGTGCTGAACGACTCGTACGGCACCGGCCTCGCGTGCTTCACCAAGAAGGCGTTCGAGGGGGCGGGCGGATCCGTCGTCGCCACCAGCCTCTACAACACCGGTGACACGAACTTCTCGGCGCAGATCGAGGACGTCCTGGCCCAGAAGCCCGACGCGATCGCCCTGATCACGTTCGACGAGGTCTCGACGATCATCCCCGACCTGACGGCCAGCTTCGCGAAGGACAAGCTGTTCTTCGTCGACGGCAACCTGAAGAACTTCGGCACGCAGTTCCCCAACGGCACCCTCACCGGCGCCAAGGGCACGTACCCCAGCGTCGACCCCGACTCGACGGCGACCTTCCGCAGCACGCTGGATTCGTTCTGGACGGGCAAGGGCAACGCCAAGCTCGAGGACTACACCTACGCCCCCGAGTCGTACGACTCGGTCGTCCTCCTCGCCCTCGCGGCGCTGAAGGCGGGCTCGGCTGCCGGTCCCGACGTGGCCGCGAACATGCAGGCGGTCTCGGGCGGCAAGGGCGGCGGCACGAAGTGCACCAGCTACGCCCAGTGCGCTGACATCATCGTCGGCGGCGGCGAAGCCGACTACGACGGCGTCTCGGGCCCCATCACGTTCAACGACGTGGGCGACCCGACGCAGGCCACCATCGGTGTCTTCGAGTACGGCGACGACAACAACTACAGCTGGCTCCGCGCCGGTTGATCGGTTCCCTCTGAGAGGCCCCGGGACTTCGGTCCCGGGGCCTCTTGTCGTGCGCGCAGCGGCGCCGAGGGCGGTTCGAGGCCGTCGGTGGCGCCTGGAGTGGACCTGTGGGCGCGGGGCGGAGCGGGGGCGGGACGTCGCGGCATCCGGGAAGGACCCGCGGACGAGGGACGCGCCCGTCGGCGGGGCGTCGCGGCATCCTGGATCGGTCACCGACGGGGGTCGCAGGACGCGGACGGCGCGATGCGGATTCCGCGGGCTCGTCCCCGGTGTTCGAGTCGGACGGACCGGGGATGGATGCCGTGGCCCGTGGCCGCGACGGGCGCATGAGCGCGCTGCTCGTCGGCAGGGGCGGGCGGCCAGGTTCACGGCGCGACGGGCGGATGCGCGAGTCGGCTCGTCGATAGAGGCGGATGGCGGAGCCCGCGGCCGCACCGGGTGCACGGGTGCGCTGCTCGTCGGCAGGGGCGGGGGAGCGCCGCCTCACGGAACGAAGAAGGCCCGAGCCCCCGGGGGGACTCGGGCCTTCCGGCGGGAGCGCGGCTCAGGTGCCGAGCGTGCCCAGGTACAGGCCGATCACGGCCGGGTCGTCCATGAGCTCGCGGCCCGTGCCCGTGTAGGCGTCACGGCCCTGGTCGAGCACGTAGCCGCGGTCGCAGATCTGCAGGCAGCGGCGGGCGTTCTGCTCCACCATGATGCAGGTCACGCCGGCCTTGTTGATCTCGGAGACGCGGATGAACGCCTCGTCCTGACGGACGGGAGAGAGACCGGCCGACGGCTCGTCGAGCAGCAGCACCTTCGGGTCCATCATGAGCGCGCGGCCCATGGCGACCATCTGGCGCTCACCGCCCGACAGCGATCCCGCCCGCTGCTTGAGGCGCTTGGCGAGGTCGGGGAAGATGCTCGTGACGAAGTCGACGCGCTCGGTGAACCCCTTCGGTCGCTGGTAGAGACCCATCTGCAGGTTCTCGGCGATCGTGAGGCTCGGGAAGACGTTGTTCGTCTGGGGGACGAACCCGACGCCCTTCGCGACGAGCTTGTTCGCCCGCAGGCCCGTGATCTCCTCGCCCTGCAGCAGGACCGAGCCCGAGCGCACCTTCACCTGACCGAAGATGGCCTTGAGCATCGTCGACTTGCCGGCGCCGTTGGGGCCGATGATGCCGATCAGCTCGCCGGGAGCGGCGGTGAGGTTGGCGCCGTTGAGGATGTTCACGCCCGGCAGGTAGCCGGCGTGAACGTCGCGGAGCTCGACAACGTTGGCGGTCATCGACCGTCCTCCTTCTCGTGCGACGACTCGTTGTCGATCGCGGCGTCGACCTGCTGAGCGGTCTCGAGCAGCTCGGCGGCGGCGGCGGAGTCGACCGTCCCCTCGTGGCGACCCGTGACGACGCCGAGGTCGACGTCCTGATGGGCTCCGAGGTAGGCGTCGATCACGGCCTGGTCCTTCATGACGGTGTCGGGCGGTCCCTCGGCGACGATCTTGCCCTCGGCCATCACCACGACCCAGTCGGCGATGTGGCGGACCATGTGCATGTCGTGCTCGACGAAGAGCACGGTCATCCCGAGATCCTTCAGGTCGAGGATGTGGTCGAGCAGCGACTGCGTCAGCGCCGGGTTGACCCCGGCCATCGGCTCGTCGAGCATAACCAGCGTCGGGTCACTCATGAGCGCTCGCGCCATCTCGAGAAGCTTGCGCTGACCGCCCGAGAGCGACGCGGCGAAGTCCGTCTCCTTGGAGTCGAGCTTGAACCGCTTCAGCAGATCGCGCGCCTTCTCGTCGTTGGCGGTCTCCTGCTTGCGCCAGACGAAGGGGAGGATGCTCGAGAGCAGGCTCTCGCCCTTCTGCTTCGTGGCGCCCAGCTTCATGTTCTCGAGCACGGTCAGAAGGCCCAGCGCTTTGGTGAGCTGGAACGTACGGACCTGGCCCATCCGGGCCGCCTTGAACGCGGGGATGCCGGCGAGGTTGCGACCGTCGAACGACCACTGGCCGCTGTTGGGCTTGTCGAAGCCGGTGAGCAGGTTGAACAGCGTCGTCTTGCCCGCACCGTTGGGCCCGATCAGCGCCGTGATGGCGTTGCGCGGGATCTCGAGGTGCTTCACGTCGACGGCGGTGTTGCCGCCGAAGTCGCGACGGACGTTGTCGGCGACGATGATCGGATCGACTTTGGCGACGCCGGGGGCGATCTCGCCCTTGTGCAGTCCGGTCGCCTTCACCCGTTGCGCGGGAGCGCTGGGCACGACCGGCGTGGACTCATCGGACAAAGGTCATCTCCTTCTTGCTGCCCAGGATTCCCTGGGGGCGGAAGATCACGAGCAGCATGAGCGCGACGCCGACGATGACGAAGACGAGCATCTGGGACTGGTCGGCGGTGAGGAAGGGCAACAGTCCGATCGAGGACAGCGCCGGCAGCAGGTTCGACAGGAACGCGCGCACGACCCAGAACAGCACCGCGCCGAGCACCGGGCCGAAGATCGTCGCGGCCCCACCGAGGAGCAACGCCGTGTAGACGAAGAACGTCTGCGACGTGACGTACACGTTCGGGTTCACGTTCGTGTCCATCGCGGTGATGATGCCGCCCGCCGCGATGATCACGCCGCCGATGACGAGCGCCTGCATCTTGAAGGCGAAGACGTTCTTGCCGAGCGCGCGCACGGCGTCCTCGTCTTCTCGGATGCCGCGGATGACACGACCCCAGGGGCTGCGCATGAGCATCCAGACCAGGAGCACGGCGACCACGACGGCGAGCAGGCCGAGGATGATGACGTACCACCGGTTGGCGTTGTAGGTCCACGGGCCGAAGCCGTAGTCGCCCGCGGGGAGCGGGTTGTTCTCGCCGCGCCAGCCGGACTGGAAGTTGAACAGACCGTCGGCCGAGCCCGTGACGCCACGGAAGGTCGAGGTCAGGAACACCAGACGGAGGATCTCGGCGGCCGCGATGGTGACGATGGCGAGGTAGTCGCCTCGCAGTCGCAGCGTCGGGATGCCCATGATGAGCGCGAACACGACGGCGGCGGCGAAACCGATCAGGGCCGCGATCGGCCACGCGAGACCGAACGTCAGGATCGAGATCGCGAAGCCGTACGCGCCGATGGCCATGAAGCCGGCGACGCCCATGTTGAGGAGGCCGGCGAAGCCGAAGTGCATCGACAGGCCGATGGCGGCGAGGGCGTAACCGAACGTGGCCGGCGCGAGGATCTGCGAGGCCGTGTTCGAGAGGATCTGCAGGAAGTCCATGGTTTACCTACCCGATTCGCTCTCGGCGGCCGAGGATGCCCTGCGGCCGGAAGAGGAGGATGACGATGAGCACGACGAGGGCGCCCACATACTTCATGTCGGAGGGGATCCACAGGGTGGACACCTCGACGAGGAGGCCGACCACGATCGAGCCGATGAGGGCTCCGAACGCGGTACCGAGTCCGCCGAGCACGACGGCGGCGAACATGAGAAGCAGGATGCCGGAACCCATGTCCCAGCGGATGCCGGGGCGGAAGTAGGCCCACAGCACGCCCGCGAGACCGGCCAGAGCCGACGACAGGATCCAGACCATGCGCACGACGTTGTCGACGTCGATGCCGCTCGCAGCGGCCAGCGACGGGTTGTCCGACACCGCGCGCGTGGCGCGCCCCAGTCGCGTGCGGGTGAGGAACCACGCGAACGCCGCGATGACGACGATCGAGATGCCCATGCTGGTCAGGTCGGTGACGCTGATGCGGATCGACCCGAGGCCCGGGATGATGTCGCTCGACGCCCCCGGGAGCTGCTGCGTGCCACCACCGATGAAGATCTGGAAGATGTAGCGCAGCGCGAGCGAGAGACCGATCGAGACGATCATGAGCTGGACGATGCCGAGGCCCTTGCGCCGGAGGGGCCGCCAGATCCCGGCATCCATCGCGAGTCCGAAGACCCCCGAGAGGATCACCGCGAGCGGGATGGCGATCCAGATCGACCACCCGGTGCCGGCGCTCAAGAAGAGGGCGGCGATGGCGCCGAAGGTCACCATCTCGCCGTGCGCGAAGTTCGACAGGCCCGTCGTGCCGAACACGAGGGAGAGGCCGATGGCGGCGAGGGCGAGCATGAGACCGAAGTTCAGGCCGTTCACCGTGCGAGAGAGCAGCTGGTCCATGAAGCCGACCGTCTGACGCTCTGCGGCGCCGAGGGTGAAGTTGCTCGAGACGGTGCTGGAGCTGCCGAACTGCACCTGCCGCTCGAACTCCTGCCCGTCGGGGACGCTGACTCCCGAGGGAAGCGAGTTGCGGTCGAGGTCGACCGTCCACGCCCCCTCTTTCGTGGGGACCTTGATCGTCGCGCGACCGCGCTCGTCCGTTGTGGCCTCGCCGGTGAAGGAACCGTCTGTGGCGGTCACCTTCGCTTGAGCGACGGGCTCACCTTCGGAGCGCACGTTCACCGTGATCGAATAGGGAAGATCCTCATCGTTGACGGCTGCCGTCGATGCCGGGGCGAACCCGAGCACCAGGGCGGCAGCGAAGAGTCCTGACAACAGCGTCAGGATCGAGCGTCGACGGCGAGGCATCCGTGGGGATGCTTGCCGAGTGGTCACGAAACCTCCTGGTCGTTCGACGACGTGGACCGTCGCCGCCCGGACACCGTAGTCCGGGAATATTGCCGCGTTGTTTCCATCGCAGCAGTCGATGCGAGAACGATACCTGGATGCGATGGATTCGCTGTGCGTTGCGCATTCCCGACGCCGTCGAGAATGCGCAACGGGGGTAGAGGGAAGAGCGCAGGGTGGGGTATACCGCGCGGGCGGGGAAGAAAAGACGCCCCTCCGGCGCTTACACTTTCAGGCGGAGCGCCTCGCACGCGCCCCAGCCGACGACGTCCCTTTTCGAGCAGGCGCCGCGCGCGCAGGAGGATTCATGGAGCAGCACGACCCGTTCGGATTCATCGGACTGACTTACGACGACGTGTTGCTGCTTCCCGGCCACACCGACGTCATCCCGAGCGAGGCCGACACGTCGTCGCGTCTGAGCCGCCGCATCACGGTGGCGACGCCCCTGCTCTCGAGCGCGATGGACACCGTCACCGAAGCGCGCATGGCGATCGCGATCGCGCGCCAGGGCGGTATCGGCATCGTGCACCGCAATCTCTCGATCGAGGATCAGGCCGGCATCGTCGACCAGGTCAAGCGCAGCGAGTCGGGCATGGTCTCGAACCCCATCACCACGAACCCGGATGCCACGGTGGCCGAGGTCGACGCGATGTGCGCGCAGTACCGCATCTCGGGTCTGCCGGTGGTCGACCCCGACGGGGTCCTCGTCGGCATCATCACCAACCGCGACATGCGCTTCGTCTCGGGCTTCGAGCGTCAGACCACCAAGGTCAAGGACGTCATGACCAAGGACGGTCTGATCACCGGGCACGTCGGCATCCACGCCAACGACGTCATCGCGACCTTCGCCAAGCACCGCGTCGAGAAGCTGCCGCTCGTCGACGACGACGGCAAGCTCGCCGGCCTCATCACCATCAAGGACTTCGACAAGAGCGAGAAGTACCCGCTCGCCACCAAGGACGAGCAGGGGCGCCTGCGCGTGGGCGCGGCGATCGGCTTCTTCGGTGACGCGTGGCAGCGTGCCGAGGCCCTGCGCGACGCGGGCGTCGACGTGCTCGTGGTCGACACCGCGAACGGCCAGTCGGCCGGCGTGATCGACATCGTTCGTCGCCTGAAGGCCGACCCCACCTTCGACCACGTCGACGTCATCGGCGGCAACGTCGCGACGCGTGAGGGCGCCCAGGCGCTCATCGATGCGGGGGTGGATGCCGTGAAGGTCGGCGTCGGACCGGGCTCCATCTGCACCACCCGCGTCGTCGCCGGCGTCGGTGTGCCGCAGGTCACCGCGATCTACGAAGCGGCGAAGGCGGCGATCCCCGCCGGCGTGCCCGTGATCGCCGACGGCGGCCTGCAGTACTCGGGCGACATCGCCAAGGCCCTCGTGGCGGGCGCCGACACCGTCATGCTCGGCTCGCTCCTCGCCGGAACCGACGAGTCGCCGGGTGAGATCGTCTTCCAGGGCGGCAAGCAGTTCAAGCAGTACCGCGGGATGGGCTCGCTCGGCGCTCTGCAGACGCGCGGCAAGAAGACCTCGTACTCGAAGGACCGCTACTTCCAGGCGGACGTCCCCAGTGACGACAAGCTGATCCCCGAGGGCATCGAGGGCCAGGTGCCCTACCGCGGCCCCGTGGCGGCCGTGGCCTACCAGCTCATCGGCGGGCTGCGTCAGTCGATGTTCTACGTCGGCGCTCGCACGGTCGAGGAGCTCAAGACCAAGGGCAAGTTCGTCCGCATCACCTCGGCGGGACTCAAGGAGTCGCACCCGCACGACGTGCAGATCGTCGTCGAGGCGCCGAACTACAAGAAGTAGGCGTTCTGCACGAACGGGCCGGGCAGGCGACTGCCCGGCCCGTCGTCGTTTCGCCGCGGCTCCTCGGCGGTAGCGCCCGAAGCGCGGGTGGTCGCTGGGGACACGGCATCCGGATGCCGATAAGCTGGTCGGCTCGCCAGCCGCGGGCCGACGTGGGACTGCCGTGGGCATCCGACGTCGCCTCCGCCGCCACGAGCGGCCGACCCGGAATTCGCCATGGAATACCTCGACCTCGCCGCCCTCTCGTTCACGCTGCCCGACGGCAGGCCCCTGCTCGACGAGGTGACGTTCCGCGTCGGCGAGGGGGTGACGACCGCTCTGGTCGGTCCCAACGGCGCGGGGAAGACGACGTTGCTGCGCATCATCCGCGGTGACGAGAAGGCGCACGGCGGTGTCGTGTCGATGGGCGGCTCGCTCGGAGTGATGGACCAGTTCGTCGGGCACGGGCGCGACGAAGAGAGCGTCCACGACCTCCTCGTGTCGGTATCGCCGACCCGCATCCGACGTGCGGCGATCGAGCTCGAGGCGTCCGAGAACGCCCTCATCGAGCGCGACGACCTCGACACCCAGCTGCGGTACGCCTCGGCGCTCGCCGACTACGCCGACGCGGGCGGCTACGAGCACGAGACGGTCTGGGACACCTGCACGACGGCCGCCCTCGGGCTGCCGTACGAGCGGGCGCGGTTCCGCGACCTGTCGACGCTGTCGGGCGGCGAGCAGAAGAGGCTCGCCCTCGAGGCCCTGCTGCGCGGACCCGACGACGTGCTCCTGCTCGACGAGCCCGACAACTACCTCGACGTGCCCGGCAAGCGCTGGCTCGAGGAGCAGCTGCGGGCGACGGCCAAGACCGTGCTGCTCGTCTCGCACGACCGCGAACTGCTCGCCCGCGCCGCCGACCGCATCGTCACCCTCGAGACGGGGGCCGCGGGGAGCACCGCCTGGGTGCACGGTGGGGGATTCAGTACGTACGGCGCCGCGCGGGAGGACCGCATGGCCCGCCTCGAGGAGCTGCGTCGCCGCTGGGATGAGGAGCACGAGAAGCTGCGCGCGCTGGTCGCCCGCATGAAGGTGGCCGCGGCCGCCAACGACGGCTTCGCCTCGCGCTACCAAGCGGCGGTGACGCGCCTGTCGAAGTTCGAGCAGGCAGGTCCCCCCGAGCAGCGCCCGCCCGAGCAGGATCTGCAGCTGCGCCTCCGCGGAGCGCGCACGGGCAAGCGCGCGGTGGTGACGGAGGGGCTCGAGCTGTCGGGGCTCATGAAGCCGTTCGACCTCGAGGTGTGGTTCGGCGATCGCGTCGCCGTGCTCGGCTCGAACGGGTCGGGCAAATCCCACTTCCTGCGTCTTCTCGCCGGCGGAGGCACCGACCCCGACGCGCGTCTCGGGCACGTCACCACCGTGGGCGCCGGGCTCGATCGGGTCGCCCACTCCGGTCGCGCCATCCTGGGCGCCCGGGTCGTCCCCGGGTGGTTCGCCCAGACGCATCGGCATCCGGAGTTCGTCGGGAGGACCCTCTTGGACCTGCTTCATCGCGGTGACGACAACCGGGCGGGGATGCCGAGGGATGCCGCGAGCTCGGCGCTCGATCGCTACGGCCTCATCGCGCAGGCCCAGCAGGCGTTCGACACGTTGAGCGGCGGGCAGCAGGCGCGGTTCCAGGTGCTGCTGCTGGAACTCTCGGGCACGACACTCCTGCTGCTCGACGAGCCGACGGACAACCTCGACCTCGCCTCGGCCGAGGCGCTGGAGGACGCGCTGTCGCGGTTCGAGGGCACCGTGCTGGCCGTCACGCACGACCGGTGGTTCGCGCGCTCGTTCGACCGGTTCGTCGTGTTCGGCTCGGACGGAGAGGTGTACGAGGCAGCGGAGCCCGTGTGGGACGAGAAACGGGTCGTGCGGGCCCGGTGACGAGAACCGCCCCGGCGTCGAACCGTTCGCCGACGGCGATGTCGGAGGGCGCGGGTAGGCTGGTCGAGTGACCATGGAGATCGATCTCGGCCGCGCCAAGCGCGCCCGCCGCGCGTACACCTTCGACGACATCGCCGTCGTGCCGTCGCGGCGCACGCGCAACCCCGAAGACGTCTCGACCGCGTGGACCATCGACGCGTTCCCGTTCGAGATCCCGGTGCTCGGTGCGCCCATGGACTCCGTGGTCAGCCCGCGCACCGCGATCGAGCTCGGGCGCCTGGGTGGGCTCGGCGTCCTCGACCTCGAGGGCCTGTGGACGCGCTACGACGACCCCGAGCCGCTGCTGGCCGAGATCGCGACGCTTCCCGAGGCCGACGCCACTCGCCGCATGCAGCAGCTGTACGCCGAGCCGATCAAGCCCGAGCTCGTGCGCGACCGCCTCGCCGAGGTGCGCGCCGCGGGCGTCACCGTCGCCGGTGCCCTCACCCCGCAGCGCACGAACGACCTGTACGAGACCGTCGTCGCCGCGGGCGTCGACCTCTTCGTCATCCGCGGGACCACCGTGTCGGCGGAGCACGTGTCGAAGGTGGCCGAGCCCCTCAACCTCAAGAAGTTCATCTACGACCTCGACGTCCCCGTCATCGTGGGCGGCGCCGCCACCTACACGGCGGCTCTCCACCTCATGCGCACCGGTGCCGCGGGCGTGCTGGTCGGCTTCGGCGGCGGCGCCGCTTCGACGACGCGCGCAACGCTCGGGCTGCACGCGCCCATGGCCACGGCCGTGGCCGACGTTGCCGGGGCCCGACGCGACTACCTCGACGAGTCGGGCGGACGTTACGTGCACGTCATCGCCGACGGCGGCGTGGGCACCTCGGGTGACATCGTGAAGGCCCTCGCCATGGGCGCCGACGCCGTCATGCTGGGTGTCGCGCTCGCCCGCGCCACCGACGCCCCCGGGCGCGGGTATCACTGGGGTCCTGAGGCGCACCACCCCGAGCTTCCCCGCGGACGCCGGGTCGAGGTCGACCGCGTGGGTCCTCTCGAGCAGGTCCTCTACGGCCCCGCCCCCGTCGCCGACGGCACCGCCAACCTCATCGGTGCGCTCAAGAAGTCGATGGCCACTACGGGCTACTCCGACCTCAAGGAGTTCCAGCGCGTCGAGGTCGTCGTCGCCCCCTACGGGCACTGATCACGAAAGCCCCATGACCTCCACCCCCACGACCGAGCCGGCACCGCCGCAGATCTTCCCGCCGACGCTACGGGAGGTCATGCTGCGGCCGCGCTGGATCGCGCTCCTGGCGTTCTCTCTGGTCGTCGCGGGTGTGCTCGCCTGGCTCGGGCAGTGGCAGCTCGGACGCGCGGTCGACACCTCTCCTCCCGAGCCGGGGCTGACCGAGGTCGTGCAACCTCTCGCCGACGTTGTGAAGCCGGGCGATTACCTGCCGGAACCTCTCGTCGGTCAGCGGGTCGAGACGAGTGGCACGTGGGTGGCATCCGATTTCATCGTCGTCTCGTCGCGCTTCAACAACGACGTGCAGGGCTACTGGGTGACCGGTCAGCTGCGCGTCTCGGGAACGACCATACCGACGTCGATCGCCGTCGCGACCGGATGGACGAGCAGCCTCGACCAGGCCGACGCCGCCGCCGACGAGCTGCGCGCCCAGGCCGAAGCGGACCCGACAGCGGTCGTGGACGTGACGGGACGACTCATCTCCGACGAAGGGGCGTCGATACCGCCGGCGAATGCCGACCCCCTCACGCTCGTGAAGATGTCGCCCGCCATGCTGCTGGGCCGATGGCACGACACCCAGAACCTCGACGTCTACCGCCAGTACATCGCCTCGCAGACGGCGATCGGCCCCCTCGACGCCATCGCCTCCCCGGCGCCCGACGAACGCTCGCGGGTCAACTGGCTGAACATCTTCTACGCCGCCGAGTGGGCCATCTTCGCCGGCTTCGCGCTGTACCTCTGGTACCGCCTCGCGCGCGACGCGTGGGAGAAAGAAGTCGAGGATCTCGAGGACGAACAGGCCGAGCCCGTCGCGGAAAGCTCCGCGTCGAGCAGTCCGGCGGGAGCCGCGGGATCCCGCGACTAGACTGGCCTCCATGCCCCGCGCCCCCAAGCTCGCCTCGTTCCCGGCGATCCGCGGAGCCCTGAAGTTCTACCAGATCTGCTCGATCATCACGGGTGTCGGCCTGCTTCTGCTGGTCGCCGAGATGATCCTGAAGTACACGCCCATTCACGTGGAGCTGTTCCTCGGCGGATCCGGTGGCTTGCTGTGGTTCGCGGATGCCGTGCCCGGCCCCGACTGCCAGTGGTTCTCGCTCTTCGTTCCGGGCGGCAACGGGTGTTCGATCCTGTCGACCGGCGACGGTGTGAACATCTCGCTGGCGATCCTGGTGGTCCACGGCTGGTTCTACGTCGTCTACCTCATCTCGTGCTTCCGCGTGTGGAGCCTCATGCGGTGGCCGTTCCGTCGGTTCGTCTTCCTCGCCCTCGGTGGCGTGGTGCCGTTCCTCTCCTTCATCCTCGAGGTGCGCACCGCCCGTCGCGTGCGCGCCTACCTCGCCGAGCGTGAGGCCGCGAAGGCCTCCGCTCCCGTTCCCGCCCCGGAAGGCAACCGGTGACCGAACAGACCGAAACGTCCCAGCGCCCCGTCCTCGTCGTCGACTTCGGCGCCCAGTACGCCCAGCTGATCGCGCGCCGCGTGCGCGAGGCCGGCGTGTACAGCGAGATCGTCCCGCACACCGCATCGGCGGAAGAGATCGCGGCGAAGAACCCCGTGGGCATCATCCTGTCGGGTGGCCCCTCGTCGGTGTACGAAGAGGGAGCCCCGAGCCTCGACTCCGGCGTCTTCGACCTCGACGTCCCGACCCTCGGCATCTGCTACGGCTTCCAGGTCATGGCGAAAGCACTCGGCGGAGAGGTGGCGAACACGGGCCTCCGCGAGTACGGAGCGACGGATGCCACGGTCGTCACCGAGGGCACGCTGCTCGAGGGGCAGCCCGCCGAGCAGAACGTGTGGATGAGCCACGGCGACCAGGTCTCGCGCGCCCCCGAGGGCTTCGAGGTCCTCGCCCGTACGGCGCACACCCCCGTCGCCGCGTTCGCGAACGACGCGCGCCGGATGTACGGCGTGCAGTGGCACCCCGAGGTCAAGCACTCCGACCACGGTCAGCACGTGCTCGAGAACTTCCTCCACAAGGCTGCAGGACTCCCGGCCGACTGGAACAGCGGAAACGTCATCGCCGAGCAGGTGGAGCGCATCCGCCAGCAGGTCGGTAGCAGCCGCGTCATCTCGGCGCTGTCCGGCGGCGTCGACTCCGCCGTGTCGACCGCTCTCGTCCACGAGGCCGTCGGCGACCAGCTCATCGCCGTGTTCGTCGACCACGGGCTGCTCCGCCAGGGCGAGCGCGAACAGGTCGAGAACGACTACGTCGCCTCGACGGGCGTGAAGCTCATCACCGTCGACGCGCGAGAGACGTTCTTGAACGCCCTCGCCGGTGTCAGCGACCCCGAGCAGAAGCGAAAGATCATCGGCCGCGAGTTCATCCGCGCGTTCGAGAAGGTGCAGGCCGACCTCGTCGCCGAGGCGAAGGCCGAGGGCGAGCAGGTGCGCTTCCTCGTGCAGGGAACCCTCTACCCCGACGTCGTCGAATCGGGCGGCGGAGCCGGTACCGCCAACATCAAGAGCCACCACAACGTCGGTGGCCTGCCCGAAGACCTGCAGTTCGAGCTCGTCGAGCCGCTGCGCACCCTCTTCAAGGACGAGGTGCGCGCCATCGGACGCGAACTCGGACTGCCCGAAGCGATCGTCGGCCGCCAGCCCTTTCCGGGGCCCGGCCTTGGCATCCGCATCGTGGGTGAGGTCACCGCTGACCGTCTCGAGATCCTGCGTGAGGCCGACGCCATCGCGCGCGCCGAGCTGACCAAGGCAGGCCTCGACAACGAGATCTGGCAGTGCCCCGTCGTGCTGCTCGCCGACGTGCGCTCGGTCGGCGTGCAGGGCGACGGCCGCACCTACGGCCACCCCATCGTGCTGCGCCCCGTCTCGAGCGAAGACGCGATGACCGCCGACTGGACGCGCCTGCCCTACGACGTGCTGTCGAAGATCTCGAACCGCATCACCAACGAGGTACGCGACGTCAACCGCGTGGTTCTCGACGTGACGTCGAAGCCGCCGGGGACGATCGAGTGGGAGTGAGCATCTAGCCTGCTCCCGCGCCGACGTCGTCGGCCGGCTCCGGGGCACCGCCTTCGGGTCGAGAGCGGGGCCCTACCCCGATCGACCCGAAGACGGTGCCCCTTCGCCGTCCGGCGCCGGCGGCGCTCTGTCTGGACGCGGAGGTAGGGGGAGGGCCCCTACCCCGACCGACTCAGGAGGGCGTGCCACTTCGCGTCGCGTGCGCGGCGAGTCCCGCGCCGCCTGCCCGGGCTGTGGGGATTGGGGCGGGATTTCTCGTTCGGCGCGAGAGAAATACGCCCCGAATGACGGGATACGCCCCACACCACGTTCACAGGTGGCCCCGGGGCTTCGTCTGGCGCCCCGGGGCCACGCTCGGCGCCCCGGCGATGTCGGCAACTGCATGGGCGGCGCCCCGGGGGCCACCGCCCGCGACCCGATGCGCACGTCGGGGCGACCGCGGCTCCGGCATGCCGCGGGGCGCGCGGCGGGTGGGGGAGGATGGGGGCGTGACTTCCGGTGACTTCCCCGACGCGTGGTACCTCATCCTGTCGAGTCGGCTGATCCCCGACCTCGACGGCGGATACACGATCGCCACGCTCGCGCGGGCGCGACAGATGGCGGATGCCGGTGCGGAACCGCTGCTGCTGACCGTCGACCCCGGGGACGCCGACGCCCACTCCGCGCAGCGCGCGACCTTCGTCGAGCGGGGGGCGGCCTCGGCATCCGGGATCTTCCGCAACCTGTTCGACGAGGCCGTCGACGCCGACGGGGGAGCCGCGGGATGGCTGCGCGAAGCGGCGCACGCGGGCGATGCCGATCCGATGCTCGAGTACCGGAGCGTGGCCGGGGGAGCGGTCGAGCTGCCCGTGGTCATCGACCCCGACTGGCACCTCACGACCGCGCCGATCGTGATCCGGGATGCCGCGGGCGAAGCCGCCGGCGTGATCGACGGATTCGGGGCGCTGTACCGCGCGTGGCTGACCTCCCTGGCCGATCGGCTCCGCGCCGAGAACGACCGGCCCATCGTCGTCATCTGCGAGTCCAGGCAGCTCGGCGAACTCCTCGCGGGCTGGGGCGACGACGCTGTGCGGATCGTGCACACCGTGCACACGATCCACCTCGAGCCGCCGTTCCAGGCCGACTCCGAGCTGAACCCCCTGTGGACGCGGTGGTTCGACATCGCGCCGCGGTTCGACGCCGTGCTGTGGCCGACCGCGTACCAACGCGATGACGTGCGGGCGCGCTTCGGCACTGCCCCGAACGACGTGGTCGCACCGCACGGCGTGGAGGCTCCGGATGCCGGGGTGCCGGCGTCGCAGCGCGAGAGTGGCCTCGTCGTCGTGCTGGGGCGGCTCGCCCCCGGCAAGCGGCTCGACCGGGCGATCGAGGCCTTCGCGCGCGTTCTCGCCGACGTGCCGGACGCCCGACTCGAGCTCTGGGGCGAGGGGGCGCAGCGCGGGGCGCTCGAGGCCCTCGTCGCCGAGCGCGGACTCGAGCACGCCGTCTCGCTGCCCGGGCTCACCACCGAGCCGGGTGCCGTGCTCGACCGTGCGGCGGTGTACCTCACGACGTCCGCCTTCGAGGGGCAGGGGCTCGCCCTCGCCGAAGCGCTCGCGCACGGCACGCCGGTGGTGGCGTGGGACATCCGGTACGGCCCGCGCGACATGCTGGGGGACGGTGGCGGCATCCTGGTTCCGGACGGCGATGACGACGCCCTGGTCGACGCGCTGCGGCGGGTGCTCACGGACGAGGCGCTGCGCGAGAGTCTCGCGGCCGAGGCGCGGCAGGCGGCGGAGGCCGTGAGCCCGGCGCGCGCGATGCGCACGCAGGCCGCGGTCGCACGCGAGGTGCTGGGCAGGCCGCGCCGGCGCTGACGCCGGGCACCCGCGACAGCCGCGCGATCTTGCGCACCGCGTTGCCGCATCGGCCGGAGAGCCGCGGTACGCCGGGCAGCACCCAGCCGGCACCTAGGCCCCCGACACGATCGATGAGGCAAGCGCCTCCACCGGGCCGTCGATGAAGGGCGGCGCGTCCGCTCCGACCGACATGGTCCGCGCCGGCTCAGCCGCGCGCGACCTTTCGCACCGCATCCGCCGCATCCGCCGGAGAACCACGGAACGCCGGGCCGTGTCCGGGCAGCACCCAGTCGGCATCCACTCCCGCGATGCGATCGAGCGAGGCGAGCGCCTCGGCCGGGTCGTCGGTGAAGGGCGCGGGTCCGGGTCCGGTGCGACCGGTGAGAACGTGGCGCGTCGTAAGGGCGTCGCCGACGAACACGGCGCGCACTGCGGGGGAGAAGACCGCGACGCTGCCGGGGGAGTGGCCGGGCATGCCGACGATGCGGGGGCTCCCGGGCAGGTCGAGGGTCTCGCCGTCGGCGACCTCTCGCACCTCGGTCAGCCACTGCGGGCGCATGCCCTTGCGGATGCCGAAGGCGGCGAAGCGCAGCAGTGGGCCGAGGCGGAACGGGCCCATCGCGCTCTTCGGCTTGTCGCCCCCGCGGGCGCGATCGGCGTCGGCCGCGTGCACGAAGACGGGCACGCCGCGCTCGCGGCGGAGGCGCTCGGCGAAGCCCACGTGGTCGCTGTCTCCGTGGGTGAGGATGACGCCGCGGATGTCGTCGAGCGACCGGCCGGTGGCGTCCACCTCCGCGCGAAGGTCGGCGTACATGCCGGGGAGGCCGGCATCGACGAGGGTGATGCCCTCGGTTGTGACGATGAGGTACGAGGCGACGATGTCGTTGCCGATGCGGTGGAGCGATGGCGCGAGTCTCATGGGAGCCTTCCTGGATGGCTATGGGTGTTAGCCATGATAGCTTATAGTCGTAGCCATGAGGAGGGGACGTGCCCACACCGGAGAGAACGTCGCTCGACGAGATCGTCGAGGCGGCGGCGCGCCTGCTCGAAGAGGGCGGACCCGGCGCCGTGACGATGCAGGCCGTCGCCCAGGCGGTCGGCGTCAAGGCTCCGTCGCTGTACAAGAGGGTGCGCGACCGCGAGGCCCTGCTCGGGCTCGTCGGGGCGGCCGCGGCCGACGACCTGACGTCGCGGCTCGAGAGGGCATCCGACGACCTCGACGGCCTGTTGGTCGCCTTCCGTGCGTTCGGGCACGACCGGCCCGAGGCGTTCCGTCTGCTGTTCACGACGGTGGTGGATGCCGACCGCCTCGCCGCCACGAGCGCTCCGGTGCTGCGGGCGACGACCGTCGCCGTGGGCGAGGCTCATGCGCTCGAAGCGGCGAGGCTGCTGACGGCGTGGGCCACCGGGTTCGTCACCATGGAGCTCGCGGGGGCCTTCCGCCTCGGCGGCGACATCGACGAGGCGTACCGATACGGCCGGCGCCACCTGGTCGCCTCACTCACGCCGGATCAAGGGGCGGAGCGGCCGGCCCAGGGATCGTAGTCGGCGATCAGATCCTCTTGCGCCGGGCGCTCGGCATCCGGAACGTGCTGGAGGTTCACGCGAACGCGGTACCAGAGCGAGCTCGACCCGCGCATGCCGTCGACGAGGACATCGGCGGGGTGAAGCTGCGATGTCGCTTCCGGATGCCGCTGCTTCCACGTCTCGAGAGCGTCGAGGGCCTCGGGCTTGGTCTTGGTGCGCGCGACCTCGACGAGCGGCATCGTCGAGGCGCGGCGTCCGGAACCGTCGGATTCCCGCGGAGGCTTCTCGGCGGGGCCGAGCTGTTTCGCCAGGGACAAAAGGGCGTCGAGAGACCCCGCGGCGTCGTCGATGCCCGCGTGCGGGTCTCCGATGCTGCGGAACCGGTCGGGCACCGTGAGCACGGTGAACTCCTCGGGGCGACGGTCGCGGACCTCGTCCCATGTGAGGGGAGTCGAGACGCGGGCATCGGGCAGCGCGCGGATCGAGTACGCCGAGGCGACCGTGCGGTCCTTGGCGTTCTGATTGAAGTCCACGAACACGCTCTCGCCGCGCTCCTCCTTCCACCAGCGGGCGGTCGCGAGTCCCGGCGCGCGGTTCTCGACCTCGCGCGCGAGCGTTTCGGCGGCGAGACGGACGCCGGTGTAGTCCCACTCGGGGCGGATGCGCACGAGGATGTGGAGGCCGCGCGAGCCCGAGGTCTTGGGCCAACCGACGAGACCGTGGTCTTCGAGCGCATCGCGGGCAATGAACGCGACATCGACGATCTGCGACCAATCCACGCCGGGCATCGGGTCGAGGTCGACCCGCAGCTCGTCGGGGTGATCGAGGTCTTCGGCACGGACGGGATGCGGGTTCAGGTCGAGGCAGCCGAGGTTGACGACCCAGGCCAGGCCCGCGGCATCCCGGATCACCGTCTCTTCGGCGGAGGTGCCCGAGGCGTAGCGCAGGGTCGCGGTGTCGATGAAGTCGGGGTGGTTCTCGGGAACGCGCTTCTGGAAGAACGGCTCCTGGTCGAGACCCTTCGAGAAGCGTTTGAGCACCATCGGTCGACCGCCCGCTCCGCGAAGGGCGCCCTCGGCGACCGAGAGGTAGTACCGCACGAGGTCGAGCTTGGTCAGACCCGGCCCGGGGAAGACGACGCGATCGGGGCTCGTGACGCGTACCTCGTGGCCGTCGACATCGAGGATCTCGGGCGGCGTCTTCGCGGGACTCATGGCGCGAGGCTAGCGCCGCGGCATCCGGGGTTCGCACCCCTTGCGGCGGGGTGCGGGGGTGTGGCGCGCCGTTGCGTGTCCCAGAAACCCGGACGAGATCGCGGTGATATCCGGGTGTTGTGGACACTCAACAGGGGAGGGCAACGCGTGGGGCGGGGGCTTCGCCCGGGCCGACGCGCGCGGGCCGCGCACGACGAAGGGCCGCCCCGAGACGGGACGGCCCCTCGTGTGAAGCGAGTGCGTCAGTTGTTGCCGCGCAGGATCGCGATCATGCGCAGGATCTCGACGTACAGCCACACGACGGTGACCATGATGCCGAAGGCGCCAACCCAGCCGTAGACCCGGGCAGCGCCGTTGCGGACGCCGCGCTGGATCTGGTCGAAGTCGAGCACCAGCGAGTACGCGGCCATGATGACCACGAAGACGCCGATGATCAGGCCGAGCGGGATGCCCGCAACCTTCATGCTGTAAAGGCCGAAGGCGCCGCCAGCGATCGGGGCGTTGAAGAGCATCAGTCCCACGTTGAGGAGGGCGAACACCAGATAGCCGACCATCGCGATCATGAAGATCTTGGTGGCGCGGGCCGAGGCGCGGATCTTGCCGCTCGCGAACAGGGCGAGGGTCACGCCGACCACGGAGAGCGTGGCGAGAGTGGCCTGGAGGACGATGCCCGGGAAGATGAACTCGAAGTAAGCCGAGATGCCACCGACGAACAGGCCCTCGAACGCCGCGTAGGCGATGAAGACGGGGACGGAGGGCTTCTTCTTGAAGGTCGCGACCATGGCCAGCACGAAGCCGACCAGCGCACCGATGATCATCGGGGCCGCGCTCGGGTTCGGGTTGGCGACGCTGACGCCGGCCATCGACCAGATCCAGCCGACGACGGCGGTCACGACGAGGATGCCGAACAGCGCGAGGGTCTTCATGACGGTGTCTTCGACCGTCATGCGACCGGTCTCGACGGCGCTCGCCGACGGGGCGGCGTACGCGCCTTCGATCGAGGCGGCGGCGGCGGGATCGACGGCCGGGGGCGGGCTGTAGCGCGTGTTAGCGCCACCGGCTCGAGGGTCCTGGAACGCCGGGTTGTTGAATGCCGGGTTGTTGAGGGCCACGGGAACTCACACTCCAAAGATGGTGATCACAGCACCGTGCTGTCAGACAACACTAGCCGAGCGGGGCGGTGGATTCCTTGTGCTGACTGGGATTCTGCTCTGAGCGCACTCGCTGTTCACCCCGTGCCGTTAGCGTGTCGAGGTGCCTCTCGTCATCGGTCATCGCGGTGCGCCCGGGTACCTGCCCGAGCACTCCCGCAGCTCGTATCTGCGGGCGATCGCGGAGGGGGTGGATGCCGTCGAGCCCGACGTCGTCCCCTCGAAGGACGGCGTGCTGGTCGTGCGGCACGAGAACGAGATCTCCGGCACCACGGACGTGTCGACGCGACCGGAGTTCGCGGGGCGACGAACCTCGAAGGTCGTCGACGGCGAGCACCTGACCGGCTGGTTCGTCGAGGACTTCACGTGGGATGAGCTGCGGACGCTGCAGTGCCGCGAGCGGATCCCCGCCCTCCGCCCCGACAGCGCGGCGCACGACGACTCCGAACCCGTGCTGCGCCTTCGCGACGTCCTCGACCTCGCCCGGCAGGGCGGGGTGGCTGTGGTGCTCGAGATCAAGCACGCGGCATCGTTCGCCCGACTCGGGTTCGACCTGGCCGAGCTCGTCGACGCCGAGCTGCGCGCCGCGGGATGGCGGGATGCCGAGGACGCGCTCGTCATCGAGTCGTTCGAGCCCCTGGTCCTGGCGCGGCTGCGAGAGCGCGGCATCCGGGTTCCGCTCGTGCAACTCATTGAAGCGGAGGGGACGCCGTGGGATCTGCGGGAGCGGGACGGGGCGGACGCCGCCTCGTACGCCTCGATGCGGACCGCGGCGGGTCTCCAGGCCCTCGCCGGCGAGGTGCAGGGCATCAGCCCGGACAAGCGCTCGGTGCTCGCGCTCGACGAGCGCGGCGTCGCGCGGGGGTCGGCGCGGTTCGTGCGCGAGGCGCAGGATCGGGGCCTGCGGGTGTTCACCTGGACGTGCCGACCCGAGAACGCCTTCCTGCTACCCGCCTTTCGCGGGCCGGGCGGTGAGGGGGCGCTCGGCGACTGGCGAGGCGAGTGGGCCGTGCTGCGCGATGCCGAGCTCGACGGGGTGTTCGTCGATCATCCCGATCTGGGGGTGGGGTTCTTCGGGACGGCGCGAAACTCCTGAGTCCCGACCCACGTGCCGGGCGTTGCAGCTCCTGGACCGCGTCGAGGCGACGATCCTCAGGAGTTCCGGCTCGCGCAACCCCGACCCCCGGCGTGCGCGCAGCCGACAGGATGGCCGCATGACGACGGATGTGACGGTGGTCGGCGGCGGGATCTCGGGCCTCGCGTGCGCGCGGGCGGTTCAGGATGCCGGTCGCTCGGTGCGCGTGCTCGATCGCGGGCGCCGGGTGGGCGGGCGTCTGTCGAGCCGCACGATCGACGGTCGACCCGTGGACCTCGGAGCCTCGTACTTCGTGGTCGGCGAGGCCGAGGGCTTTGCGCGCGTCGTCGCCGACTGGGAGGAGCGCGAGCTCGCGCGGCCGTGGACCGACACGTTCCAGGTGATCGACGCCGACGGCGGGTGGACGCCCAAGCCCGGACCGATGCGGTGGGCCGCTCCCGCCGGGTTGCGTTCGCTCGCCGTCGACCTGGCCGGGGGCCTCGACGTCTCGTCGGAGCGCGTCGTCGAGAGCGCGGCGCCGTTCCGCGTCGACGGCGAGGATGCGGGTGAGGTCGTCCTGGCGATGCCGGCCCCGCAGGCGGCACGGCTGACCGGCGAGGCGCCCGGCGGCGCGCAGGAGTGGGAACCGGTGATCGCGGTCGTCCTGCGCTGGGACCGACGGCAGTGGGATGCCGACGTGCACGGCGCCTTCGCCGACGGCGACGCGGACGTGTCCTTCGTCGCCGACGACGGCGATCGCCGCGGCGACGACGCCCCCGTGCTCGTCGTCCACACCACGGCGGACCGCGCCCGACAGCACCTCGACGACCCCGAATCGGCGATCGCGCCGGTGCTCGCGGCGACCCGGCGGCTGCTGCGCATCGACGTCGAGCCGGTGTCGACGCACGCGCATCGCTGGACCTTCGCCCGGCCCGCCGGAACGACCGGACAGCCGTTCCTCCGCTCGCCGGGGCTCTCCGCGTGCGGGGACGCGTGGGGCGACAGCGCCGCCGTCCGCACCGCGTGGGCGTCGGGCGATGCCCTGGGGCGGGCGCTCGCGGCATCCTGAATCACGTCGAGGACACGCGCGGGCGGTGAGCGCGCGCGAATCCCGGGCGCGCCGCGGAATCGCCGAGGACGGACGGGGGGATCGACGTCGGTGGCCCTCGGGGGTGTCGAGGGCTCCCTCTATGGTGAGGCTATGGATGCCGGTATCGACGTCGCAGGAGTCAAACGGTCCTTCGGCGCGGTGCACGCCGTGCAGCAGGTGACGTTCACGGCCCTCCCCGGTCGGGTCACCGGGCTCGTCGGGCCCAACGGCTCGGGCAAGACGACCCTCATGCTCATGCTCGCGTCGCTGCTGCGGCCCGATGAGGGCGAGATGCGCATCGGCGGCATCGACCCCGTCTCCGACCCGGCCGGCGCGCGTCGCCTTCTCGGATGGATGCCGGACTCCCTGGGCGCGTGGCCGAGCCTCACCTCGCGCGAGGTGCTGGTCGCCACGGCGCAGCTCTACGACCTGTCGCGAGACGACGCGCGGGCCCGGGCCGACCACCTGCTGGAGCTCGTCGACCTCGGTGCGCTCGCCGCCTCGCCCGCTCGCGTGCTGTCTCGCGGGCAGAAGCAGAGACTGGCGCTCGCGCGTGCTCTGGTGCACGACCCCCGGGTGCTGTTGCTCGATGAGCCCGCGTCGGGCCTCGATCCCCAGGCGCGTATCGCCTTGCGCGTGCTGCTGCGGCGGCTGGCGGGCGAGGGGCGCACGATCCTCATCTCGAGCCACGTGCTGTCCGAACTCGAAGAGGTCGTGGACGACGCCGTGTTCATGGTCGACGGGCGGACCGTCGGCACCGATCGCGTCGCCGCCGCGGCGACCCGCGTGCGGGTGTGGCGTGTGCGTGTCGCCGCAGACCTCGCTCGGTCGACCGAGTCCGTGCGGGGCGACGTTACGGCCGCCCTCGGGCGGACGGCCGAAGAGGTGCGGGTCGACCGGCGCGACGTCCTCGTGCCCTTCTCCGACGAGGCGGCAGCGGTCGCGGGGCTGCGCTCGCTCGTGAGCGCGGGGCTCCCGATCGTCGAGTTCGCCCCGGCAGTGGGCGACCTCGAGCACGCGTTCCTCGACCTGAGGGCCGAGGCCTCGCCTCCGACACCCGACCTCCCCGATGGCCCGGCGGGGCCGCGAGATGCGTCTCCGCCCGGCTCCTGGGCGCCGCCCGCCGCGCATCCTGTGACGGATGCCGATCGCACCGACGACGGGAGCACCTCGTGAACCTGCATCGCCTGCGCACGATCATCGGCATCGAGCTGCGCCAGCGCGTGCGCTCCGTCGGGTGGTACGTGCTCCTCGGCATCTTCGCCGTCATCCTGGTGGCTCTGCTGAGCCTCTCGTTCGCCGCGTTCTCGCTGACGACCGGCGGCAGCGAGTGGTTCTTCTCGCTCGTCATCATGCTCGTCCTGCTGCTCACGCTGTTGGTGTCGCCCACTTTGAGCGGGAGCGCGGTGAACGGCGATCGGGATGCCGCGACCCTCGCACCCGTGCAGGTCACCCTGGTCACCACGAGCGAGATCGTGATCGGCAAGTTCCTCGCCGCGTGGATCTCGGGACTGGCGTTCCTCGTCGTGGCGCTGCCGTTCCTTGTCGTGGCCACTCTTGCCGGCGAACTCAACGCCGCAGCGATCGTCACGTCGCTGCTGATCCTGATCATCGAGGTCGGCGTCGTGGCGGCGATCGGGGTGGGGCTGAGCGCGGTGATCGCCCGGCCGATCTTCTCGGTCGCGTCGACGTATCTCTTGGTGGCGGCGTTGACGGTGGGCACGCTCATCGCCTTCGGGCTGGGCGGGGCGGCTCTGCGCACGCAGACGACGACGATCAGCCGCGACGTCGATGGGAACGCGGTGCCCCTGGGGTGCGACCTGAGTTCGCCCTCGACCTCGCCGAATTGCCCGAGCTACGACGAGCTGCCGTGCGTGGAGTCGAGCTATGTCTCCGAGCAACCCCGGTTCGATCGCGTCTGGTGGATCCTCGCGGCCAACCCCTTCGTCATCCTCGCCGACGCGACTCCGCCGACGTACGAGAACGGCAACCCGACCGATCTGTTCTCTCAGATCGCGTCGGGCGTCCGCCTGGCGCAGATCGCGCCCGATGCGACCACGTCGTTCGACGGGTGCGCTCTCTCGCGCGGGTCGAGCGTCGAGTCGTATCCGAGTACCGAGCAACGGATCGCGGGCACCGCGCCGAGCTGGTTCGTGGGGCTGTTCTTCCAGCTGCTGCTGGCCGGTGGGCTGCTCGCGTGGGGCATCTCCCGCACGCGGACGCCCGCGAAGCGGCTGCCGCCCGGGACGCGCATCGCCTAGCTGCCCACGCGGTCATCGAGACCGAGCGAACGAAGGGGCGCCCCCTGCCGCAGCAGAACGGGCGCCCCTCTCGAGTGCGGGGAAGGTCAGGCGTGACCTTCGGCGGCGGGGAAGCCGGGGTCGTCGGCGGGAGCGGCGTCACCGTCGAGGGCGTCGCCGGTGCGGTCGTCGAGGTTCACGTGCTCCTCGGCCTGGGCGGCGTCTTCGCGGACCTCGTCGGTGACGGCGTCGGTGGGGGCGGCCGAGTCGGCGCGGGCGTCGTCGGAGTGGCGGGAGGGGATGTCAGGAGTGCTCATGCGTTCACGTTCCTCCCCCCGGACGGTGCGGGCGACCGGCTTGACACGGTCAGTCGGTGGCATCCGGGATCGATGACTCCACCGCGGGCCATGCCGGCAGGGGGTCGTCGAAGGCGAGCCAGGTCGCGGGGCCGCCGGCGAACTCCTCGTCGGTCAGGACGGCGTGGTCGAGGAGGTGAGCGAGCTTGGGCGCCGAGAGGTCGAGACCGGTGAACACGATCTCCTGCCCCAGGCCCATGCGGCCGTCGTCGGCGCCGAGCGGTTCGATCCACATCGCGGACCCGACGTGTTCCCAGCGGGCCAGGATGCCGGGGCGCGATGCCAGGCGGCAGAACCCGGCCGAGCGCACCAGCCGGCCGGCGGCGCCGGCGTCGAGGCGATCGAGGGTCGCCGAGAGGCGCGCGGGGTGGAACGGCCGCACCTGCTCGTACGCGAGCGTCATCACGCGGTTGTCGCGCATGTAGGGGTCGTGTTCGCCGTTCAACGCACGCACCCACCCCGCCCGCTCGAGGATCTCGCCCTCGTGCGTCGCGGCCGAGCGCAGGTCGCTGAGCGGGTCGCGCGACAGGCGCACGACGGCGGCGGGGTTCAGGTGCGACGCCAGCGCCATCTGGACGGCGAGCGCCGGCGTGGGCACCTGCTCCCAGTTGACCCAGACGATGCGCGTCGCAAGCTCCAGCGCCAGCGCGGCCTGGCGCGCCCGGGCGCCGATGTCGCCGCGGGTGTCGCCGGGTCTCGCGGATGCCGAGAGGGCGGCGTCGTCGAGGAGGTCGCCGATCATGTGGCGGGCGTCGACCACGCACACCGCCTCGACCTCCGACCCGCCGCGCGCCGCGATCGCGTGGATCAGGTCGACGTCGGTGCCGAGGTCGACCACGGTCTGCGCGTCGTTCGCCCGCGGGCGGGGGAGGGGGAGCGCGTGGGACACGCGCAGGTCGGCGTAGCGAAGCAGGTGAAGGGGGCGTGAGAGCGCGACGGCGGTCCGTTCCGCGTAGGTGCGGCGCTCGGGGGCGCACACGCCCATGATGGCGATCGTGCGGGGCATGGCATCCACCTCTCATTTGTCAGGGGAGTGGGGACACTCTAGCTTGTTATTGATAACGCTTATCAACAAGGAGGATGCCATGAAGGTCCGCGCGTCGATCAGATCCCTGAAGAAGCAGCCCGGTGCGCAGGTCGTGCGTCGACGCGGCAAGGTGTTCGTGATCAACAAGCTCAACCCGCGCTTCAAGGGGCGGCAGGGGTGATCGTCGCCCTGCCGCGATAACGGAAACGAGAACCGTTCCCGAATAGGTGAACACATTGCAATTTGTGCATGTGTGTGGTGATCTGGATGCCGTGGACAAGATCGCGGGGCTCGAGGAGGCCGCCGAGCTGTTCAAGGTTCTCGGCAACGAGTCGCGCCTGGCGCTCGTCTGGCTGCTGAGCCGCGAACCGCTCACGGTCGGGGCGCTCGCAGAGCTTGCCGGATTGTCGCAGCCGCTGGTGTCGCAACACCTGCGGATTCTGCGGCAGTCGGGACTCGTGAGCTCGGAACGCGAGGGCAAAGAGATCCGTTACGCCCTCGCCGACCAGCACGTCGCTCACGTCGTGCTCGACGCGATCGCCCACGTCACCGAACCGACCGATCAGGGGAACGAAGAATGAGCACTGCTGAGACCCACGCCGAGCACTCCGTCGACGAGCACGCGCACGGCGACGACTGCGGCCACCAGAAGATCGAGCACGGCGACCACGTCGACTACGTGCACGGCACGCACCACCATGCGCTGCACGGCGATCACTACGACGAGCACGAGTCGAAGGCGGAGCACGGCGTCGACGAGCACCGTCACGGCGACGACTGCGGCCACGAGAAGGTGACGCACGACGACCACGCCGACTACGTGCACGACGGCCACCGCCACGCGCTGCACACCGATCACTACGACGAGCACTGAGCTCGAGCGGCATCCCGTGTCACGAGCGCGGGGTGTCTCGAGGCCCGCTTCCCCCTCGGGGTGGCGGGCCTTTCGCGTGGGCTCCGTCAGGCCTGGACGCGGAAGGAGCGACCCTCGAACGTCACGACGTCGCCCACCTGCAGCTGGCGGCCGCGGCGGCGGTCGACCTCGCCGTTTACCTCGACGTAGCCGTCGATGATGGCCTCTTTGACGTCTCCGCCCGAGTCGAGGATGCTGGCGAACTTCATGAACGGGCCGAGGCGGATGCCCTCGCTTCCGACGGGCACATCCTGGGGCGCGGAGGAGGTCATGCGTCCAGTCTGACAGCAGTCACGAGATCGTCGCGGATGTCGGAACACTGCTCCATCGCGTCGGCACGTCGCGCATGAGGAGGGCGTGGTCGAACTGCGCTGCGCCGTCGGGCAGGGCGTCGAAGAAAGTCGAGGAGAGGGCGGTGACGGCGATCGGCTCGACCTTCCACGCGTCGGTGTCGAGCCGGAGCCCCTCGAGCGCACCGGAGCGGGTGGGCGACCAGCCCACGGCATCCTTCCGGAAGAAGGTTGAGGACTGCTCGAGGGTCTCGAAGAGGGTGCTGCGGAACGGGATGCCGGGACCCCGGCGCGCGGCGACGCGGACGCGCAGATCGTCGGCCTCGACGCGGACCTCGAGGTCGTCGGCGGTGGAGCGGAAATCGACGCGGGCGGCGGCGTGCGTTCCGGGGAAGACACGTCCGCCGACCAGTCGTGCGAGAAGAGATGAACTGTGTCGACGGGGGATGTAGACGCCTGTCTGCGGGCCCTCGGCAGTGTCCCCCTCGACCGCGATGCGGTGGGCGGCGTTGCGGCTGTGGTGGCCGATCGCCGGAGCGAACCACGCGGGGCGGAAGGCGGTGAGGTGGATCAGGCAGACGCCGGCCACGGCGCTCCCGTCGACGAGCTGGGGGCGGATGCCGTCGGGCAGCAGCGACCGGGCGACGTCGGGGTCGACGCGGTAGTTCACGAGCACGCGCTGTGCGATCGTCGCGGCCATCCGGGGGATGGGGGCCACGGGGCGCCTGCTCGCCGTCCATCGACCCAGGGTGTCGGTCTGCGTCGTCATCGGAACTCCTTCGCTATTTAGCGAAGAAGCTACACGCAATTTAGCTTGAGTGCTAGATTGAGGATCGTGACCGACGCGGCATCCGACATCTTCGCGGCTCTCGCGCACCCCACCCGCCGCCAGATCCTCCAGGACCTGAAGGACGGCGAGATGGCCGCGGGTGAGATCGCGGCGCGGTTCGACGCCAGTGGGCCCACGATCTCTCGGCACCTCGGTGTGCTGCGCCAAGCCGGTCTCGTCTCCGAGCGACGTGACGCGAACCGCATCCTGTACTCGCTCGTGGGGGAGCGTCTGGCACTGTCTGTGGGCGATTTCCTGTCGACGGTGTGCCCCGAGCAGATCGTGCTGCGCGAGGTACGCAAGAGGCGTCCCGCCCGAGGCGGAGCGCTGCCGGCGGAGGCGTAGGAGCGCCGCGGGTCAGTGTGACGGGGAGTCCTCGGCCGCGCGTCGCCACGAGGCGATGTGCGGGGGAAGCTCGACCGTCAGCGTGACCCAGAAAAGATCGTCGTTCATCGCCCGGTATCCCGCGTGCGACGCGATGTTGCGCATCGTTCGGAGGGCGGTGACGACCTCGGCGGGGGTGTCGGCGACGAACGGCGCGAACTCGTCGGTCTCGAAGAGCGCTGCGGCTCGGATGATCGCCATCGAGCCGGACGCGTACGACGGCGAGGTGCGCCGGAACGCGCTCCTCCCTCCGCTTGTCGCGTGGCCGAGGAAGGCCCCGATCGCGTCGCGACGCTCTCGAGGAAGTTCGCCTGGGCATGCGGTGCAGGAGGCTGCTCCGCCCTCGGTGCGCGCCGGAAGCGCGCGGCCGGTTGCGACTCGGATTCCGTCACAGGGCGGCCAACGCCGTCGAGTCGAGGAAGGAAGGCCGGTGCTCGTCGTCGACGATCACGTCGACGGCGAAGCCCGTGAGCTCTTCCACGGTGTGCGTGAAGGCTGCGATGTCGAAATAGCCGCGTCCGGCGTCGACGCGAGCGAGAAGGTCGATGTCCGACGTGAAGTGATCGGCGCCGGTCGCGACCGAACCGAAGACGCGGATGTCGCGGAGTCCGTGCCGCAGCCCTGCCTCGACGATCGCTTCGGCTTTCTCTTCGACGGCCAGGCTGGGTCGGTAGTCGGCGGCCCGCAGCAGGCGCTCGAAGGCGTCGTCGCTGGGGTTTCTCGTCCCGTTCTCGATGGCCGCCACATTGGGCTGGCTCATCCCGGCCGCTCGCGCGAGATCTGCCTGAGACATCTTGCGGTCGAGGCGCGCAGCTCGCACGAGGTGCGACGCGCGGCTGCGGTCGAAGCTTCGGGTCACGGCTATACCTCCGTGATATACCCTAGCGATCCGTCGATCTGCCAAGGGGTGTCGACGCGACGGCGGGAGTCGAACCCGCCACGCCTTCGGTTATGAGCCGAGGCCCGGGACCGCCCGGATCGCCGCGATGTGCCCCCACGCTAACCCGGGGCGCGCGAGCGGCGAAGGGGCGTTGCGCGAGGTGACGGGATGTGTCGCCGTGTGGCGGTGGGGCCTCGATCAGCGCCCGGATCGCCCGTCGATGATCGCCCTCGTTGAGTGCTCGAGGTGCGCGCGCACGACCCGCTCGGGGTCGCGGAGCGCCTCTTCGACGTACGCGCGGTGCTCCGCGGTCAGCGCCCCGGGCGCGTAGGCGGGCCGCACGTGCGTGAGCAGCAGGCGCATCTCGCCGTCGAGGCGGCGGTACTCCTCGGTGATGCGCGGAGACCCCGCCGCGGCGACCAACGCCAGGTGCACGCGGGCGTGCGCGTCGAGGGTTCCCGCCCAGTCGCCTGCGGCCTCGGCGTCGGCGAGAGCGTCGAGGGCACTGTCGACCTCGGAGGGGCGGATGCCGCGATGCCGCACGATCCGCAGCGCCTCGGTCTCGAGAGCGCAGCGCAACTGCTGCAGGGCGATCAGGGCGTCGTCGTCGAGCTGGGACACGCGGACGCCGCGGTAGGGCTCGGCCGTGGCGAGCCGCTCCGCCGTGAGGCTCGCGAGCGCCGTGCGGGCGGTGTGCCGCGAGATGCCGTGGGTCGCGCTGAGCTCCTCCTCGCGCAGGGGGGTGCCGGGGGCGAGCTCGCCCGACAGGATCGCGGCGCGCAGGGTGTCGGCGACGGCGTCCGCGGTGCGGGGACCGGGCAGGGGCGCGTCACGGCGGCGCGGGTGCGTCTCGCCCATGCCCGCCGCGGTGCCGTCACTGGTGTCACGCGCGGGCCGTGGCATCCGGGACCTCCTCACGCCTGCGAGACGGAGCCGACACCACGGCGAGACCCACCGCGATGAGGGCCAGGCCGATGCCGCTCACGAGAGTGAGGTGCTCGCGCAACACGAACAGGCCTAGAAGCGTGGCGCCGAGGGGCTCGGCGAGGGTCAGGGTCGACACCGTGACGGCGCTCAGGCGGGCGAGCCCCCATCCGAACAGCAGGTACGCGATCGCCGTGGTCACGACCCCGAGCCAGAGGGCGAGGGCCAGGCCGTTCGGGGTGAGCAGCCACGACGTCCCGGCGAGGACGAGGACGGGAAGGCTCGCCACGGCGGCGACGCCGAATACCGCTCCCATGACCCGTGTGGAGTTCCACCCCCTCTCGATCAGTGCTTTGCCGCACACCGTATAGAGGGCGTACGACATTCCCGCGCCGGCCGAAGCGAGCAGGCCGCCGGGCGCGAGAGCGGTCGCCCCGCCCGTCACACCCGACACGAGGACCACGCCGATCAGCGCGACGGCGGTCGCGAGCATCCAGCGCGGCGTGGGAGCGCGGCGCAGGCGGACGGCATCGACGATCCCGGTCGCGATGGGTGCCGAGCCGAGGGCGACCACCGTGCCGATCGCGACGCCGTTCTCGCGCGTGCCCAGGAAGAACAGCGGTTGGTACGCGAGGACGCCGAGGGCTCCAACGGCGATCAGCGCCGCGGTGGACGCGCGGGATCCGCTGCGCGCGCGGCCGGGCGAACGCTGAGCGAGAGCGAGAAGGCCCAGGATGCCGCCTCCCACCACGATCCGCGCCGCTCCGACCGCGAGGGGGGAGGCGTCGACGCCCGCGAGGGCCTGCGCCGTGCCAGTGGTGGAGAAGCACAGCGCCGCGGCGAGGATCGCGAGGGCGGGAAGCATGTATAGATTGTTACACAATCCGGCTCTTGGCGTGAGTCAGCTGCCAAGCGACGTCACCATCGATCGCAGGGCTTGCAGGGCGGCCGCCTGCTCGGCATCCGTCATTCCGCTCAGCATGCGCTTCTCCACCGAGCGCACGGCCGCGCTCGCGGCGTCGAGGGAGCGCCGCCCCTTCGCGGTGAGGCGGGTGGGGAGGGCCTTTCCGACCGGAGGGGCATCGGGGCGTTCGACGATCCCGTCGCGCTCGAGGCTCTGCAACAGCACGTTCATCGATTGCCGCGTGACGAAGGCGCCGCGCGCGAGCTCGGAGTTCGACAGGCCCGGCCGCTGGGCGAGGAGTTCGAGGCAGGAG
This sequence comes from Microbacterium testaceum, assembly GCF_029761935.1. Lineage (NCBI taxonomy): Bacteria > Bacillati > Actinomycetota > Actinomycetes > Micrococcales > Microbacteriaceae > Microbacterium > Microbacterium testaceum. Next base: position 1,527,722 of record NZ_CP121699.1, on the reverse strand, counting down.
TAGTGCGTGATCGTCATGCCGAGGGGGCGCAGCACGTCTTCCATCGCCGCGCGCAGCGCGCTCGCCGCCTCTTTCAGGAGGTAGCCCAGGGAGGTGTCCAGGTCGATCGCCTCTTGCGTCATGTCAGTATTCTGACATACAGTGGGTGTCAGATAACTGACACGTAAGGAGACTCTCATGCCCGTCACCGGACCCGACTTCATCTCACTGCAGGTGCGCGATCTCGCCGCCTCGCACGCCTTCTACGAGAAGTACCTCGGCCTGCGCCGTTCACCCGCCGGCCCGCCCCACGCGGTCGTCTTCGACACCGCGCCGATCGCCTTCGCACTGCGCGACCTCGCTCCCGGCACCGACCTCACCGGGGTCGCCCAGCCCGGTGTTGGCGTCGCCCTGTGGCTCCACGGCACCGAGGTGCAGCAGATGCACGACGCGCTCGTCGCCGACGGGCACCGCATCGTGATGGAGCCGATCGACGGCCCCTTCGGGCGCACCTTCACCTTCGCCGACCTCGACGGGTACCACGTGACCTTGCACGACAAGGCCTGAGTCCCGTCGCGCACGCGCGTGGTGTCGGCATCCTGGATCGCCGTTCGGAGAAGGATGCCGGCACCCCGGCGCTCGCGCGAACTCACGCGTGCCGCTGCTCACCGCTGACCGGTCGGGAGCCCTGAATCCGACGGGTAACGTAGGCATATGGCGACGACGGCGGGGCGAGGCATCCTGGCCCTCAGCGTCGCCGCGATCCTCCTGGCGATCGGCACGGTTCTCGCCGTGATGGTCGACCCGTTCGCGCGAGAGCAGATGACGGTCGACCCGGCGACGGAATGGATCGCCCGGGTGCTCCTGGCCCTCGGCGTGGTCTGGCTGCTGATCGGAGCGGTCGCCGCCCGCACCCGTCTGGTCCGCCGCCCCGGGGCCGCCGCCGCGCGCGCGTCGTGGATCGCGTCGACCCGGCCCTGGCGGGCGCGCGAATCGAGCCTCGGCCTGCTGCCCCTCGATCGCTGGCTCATGATCGTCGTGCCGGGCGGACTGCTCGTGCTCACGCGCGTGGTGCAGACTCCGCGCGACGGGCTGTGGGGAATGGCCATCGCCGTGGCCGGCTGGCTCCTGTTCGCCGCCGCGGTGCGGCTGCTCCTCGGGCGACGCTCGCCGTGGCCGATCATCGCGGCCGTCGGCGGCGCGCTCGTCCTGCGCTGCGTGGTGGCGTTGCTGGCTGTATCGCTGTCGGGTCCCGAGGGGATCTGGGAGGCGATCTGGGCGCAACCGTGGGTGCGCATCCTCTACCTCGCGGTCGCTTTCGCGCTCGTCGCGTGGGTCTTCGTCGTGGCCGGCTGGTCGCTGTCGGCGCAGCTGGGTCGGCGCCGCGCGGCCGGCGTCGCGCTCGCCGGCATGGGCGTCGGGTACGCCCTACCCGCGGTGACCATCGCCGTGGTGGGCGCGCGGGACGCGCTGCGCTCGTGGAACGAGCAGATCGGCATCCTGCCCTGGGATCTGGCCCGCTTCGCGGGGGTGCGCGACGGGGCGTTCCCCATCGAACTCATGACGGTCACGGCGGTGGTCGGGGGGATCGCGACGGTGGTCGGCATCCTGCTCGCCCTGCCCCGCCGGGTGTACGTGCGCTCCGCGCGCTGAGCCCTACCGGCCGAGCGTCTGGTCGAACGGTCCGCCGCGACCGATCTCGCGCACCTCTTTGCCGAGCGGCATGAGCGACACGGGGACGAGCTTGAAGTTCGCGATGCCGAGCGGGATGCCGATGATCGTGACGCACAGCAGCAGCCCGGTGAAGATGTGCCCCAGGGCGAGCCACCAGCCCGCCAGGATCACCCAGACCACGTTCCCGAGGAACGAACCGACGCCGGCCGAACGCTTCGCGACGATCTCGCGGCCGAACGGCCACAGGGCGTACAGCCCGATGCGGAAGGACGCGATCCCCCACGGGATCGTGAGGACGAGGACGCACAGGACGATCCCCGCGGCGAGATAGCCGAGGAAGAGCCAGAAGCCAGAGAGCACGAGCCAGAGGACGTTGAGGATCAGCCGCATGGATCCATCATCGCGGTGTCGGCTGAACGGCATCCGGGGTGTGACTCTGCGACGCTAACCGGGGCCCGGCCCGCGCGCAACCGCCCCGCGCGGTGCGGGCGGCGTCGTTAGCGTGGGTCACCGAGGGAAGGAACCCGCCATGTCCGACATCACCCGTGCCACGCCCGAGCGCCGCGTCCTCTCGAGCTTCAGCGACTACACCGGGGCGCAGGCCGCCGTCGACCGCCTGTCCGATGCCGGGTTCCCGGTCGAGCACACCGCGATCGTGGGAACGGGTGTGCGCATCGTCGAGCAGGTGACCGGACGCCTCACGCGCGGCCGCGCCGCGGGTCTCGGCGCCGCCTCGGGTGCGTGGTTCGGCCTCATGATCGGGGTGCTGATCGGTCTGCTCAGTGTCGGTGGCTTCCTCGGTTTCGTCCTCCTGGGGCTCGTGCTCGGTGCCGTGTGGGGCGCGGTCTTCGGCTTCGTCGGGCACTCCTTCACGGGCGGGCGCCGCGACTTCTCGTCGGTGCAGGGCTTCGAAGCCGAGCGCTGGGACGTGACGGTGGATGCCGAGCACTTCTCGCGCGCGCAGTCGCTGCTGTCGTCGGGGGCGGCGGGCGAAGCACGCAGCTGAGGCGTTCGCGGGGCCGAAGAGCTGGGGTGCGGGGGCCGTTGGCCGGTCCCGGGGCGTCGTTCGTGGCCCCGGGGCGCGATCCGCGGCCCCAAGCCCACGGTTGCACGCCGCGAACCCGCGGGCGTGGCCGCCGACGGGGCCGATGTCGGAGGCCCCGCCTAGACTTGACCACGCCATGACCGACGCCTCCACGCCTCTCATCGTCGACGGTCCCGGACCGTCGGCATCCCGACCCGACGCCGACCTCCTCGAGGGGCTGAACGGTCCGCAGCGCGAGGCCGTGACCTATCGCGGCCAGGCGTTGCTCATCGTCGCGGGCGCCGGCTCCGGCAAGACGAGCGTGCTCACGCGCCGCATCGCGTCGCTGCTACGCACGCGCGAGGCGTATCCCAGCCAGATCCTCGCGATCACCTTCACGAATAAGGCCGCGGGCGAGATGCGCGAGCGCGTGCACCAGCTGATCGGGCAGAAGGCCGACGGCATGTGGATCTCGACGTTCCACTCGGCGTGCGTGCGCATCCTGCGACGCGAGGCCGAGCAGTTCGGTTTCACCAAGTCGTTCACGATCTACGACTCCGGCGACTCGCGCGCCCTCATCAAGCGGCTCGTCAAGGAGCACGAGGGCGATTCGTTCGGCCTCACCCCCGCCGGCACGCAGAGCCGCATCTCGAAGCTGAAGAACGAGCTGGCGGATGCCGAGTCCTACGCGCGGTCCGCGAACATGAGCGACCCCGCCGAGCGTGTGTTCGTCGAGATCTTCGGCTCGTACCAGCGCGAGCTGCAGCGGGCCAACGCGTTCGACTTCGACGACCTCATCGCGCAGACGGTCTACCTGTTCCGGGCGTTCCCGCAGGTCGCCGACCGCTATCGCAAGCGGTTCCGCCACATCCTCGTCGACGAGTACCAGGACACCAACCACGCGCAGTACGCGCTCATCCACGAGCTCACGCGGCCTCCGGGATCGGATGCCGAGCCGTTCTCGTCCGGCGGCATGATGATCTTCGACGCCGAGCCCGCCGGCGAAGACGCCGCCTCGCTGACCGTCGTCGGCGACTCCGACCAGTCGATCTACGCGTTCCGCGGTGCCGACATCCGCAACATCAGCGAGTTCGAGCGCGACTACCCGGGCGCCAAGGTCGTGCTGCTCGAGCAGAACTACCGTTCGACGCAGAACATCCTCTCGGCGGCAAACGCGGTCATCTCGAACAACTTCGACCGCAAAGACAAGAAGCTCTGGACCGACGTCGGCGCGGGCGACCCGATCATCGGCTTCACCGGGTACTCGCAGCACGACGAGGCGCAGTTCGTCGCCGACGAGATCGAGGCGCTGCACAAGAAGGGGCTGCCGTACTCCGGAGTCGCGGTGTTCTACCGCACCAACTCGCAGTCCCGTGCGCTCGAAGAGATCTTCATCCGTTCCGCGGTGCCGTACAAGATCATGGGCGGCACCAAGTTCTACGAGCGCGCCGAGATCAAGGACGCGCTCGCGTACCTCATCGCCGTCGCGAACCCCGCCGACTCGATGGCGCTGCGTCGCATCCTCAACCGTCCGCGCCGCGGCATCGGCGATGTCACCGAGACGGCCATCGCTCGATACGCCGCCGAGCACGGCATCACCTTCCGCGATGCCCTCGCCAACTCGGCCCAGATCGGTGTCGGCCCGAAGCTGCAGAAGGCCATCGACCAGCTCGACGCGGTGCTGACCGAGGCCACGGCGATCATGCTGCCGGCATCCGGAGAGCTCGCCCCCTCCACCTCGGTCACCGAAGGCCTCACGCTGCTGCTGAACAAGAGCGGCTACTTCGATGCCCTGCGCGCCAGCAAAGACCCGCAAGACGAGGCGCGCCTCGAGAACCTCGACGAGCTCGTCGCCGTGACCCGCGAGTTCGCGCGCAACAACCCCGAGGGCACGATCATCGACTTCTTGACCGAGGTCACCCTCGTCGCCGATGCCGACGATCTCGACGACGCGTCGGGCTCGGTGTCGCTCATGACCCTGCACACGGCGAAGGGCCTCGAGTACGACGCGGTGTTCCTCACCGGTGTCGAAGAAGATCTGCTGCCGCACCGCATCTCGGCGAACGAGCCGGGCGGTCCGCAAGAGGAGCGGCGGCTGTTCTACGTCGGCATCACGCGGGCCCGCAAGCGCCTGCACCTGTCGCTCGCGATGACCCGCGCGCAGTTCGGTGAGGTCACGGTGGCCATGCCCAGCCGGTTCCTGCAGGAGATCCCCGCCGACCTCATCGACTGGCGGCAGTCGCCGGGCGACGTCAACGGCCGTGGCGGCTCGCAGTCGCGCGCGCTCAACGCCCGCGGCGGACGACGCCCCGGCCAGCCCGGGGGCGGAAGCCGGTACGGTGACGACCTGGTGCCGCTGCCCAAGCGCGCGCCGGCCGATCCAAGCAAGTTCCCCAACCGCATCCCGGCCAAGGTCCGCGACAACGGCGACATGCAGCTGGCGTCGGGCGACCGCATCCGGCACGACGACTTCGGCGAGGGTCGAGTGGATGCCGTGACCGGCGAGGGCGCGAAGCGCGTGGCGCACGTGCGCTTCGACACCGTCGGCCCGAAGAAGCTGCTCGTCAAGATCGCGCCGATCACCAAGCTGTAGGCGCCGTGCGCTGGGCGCTGCGCTGAGCGCTGGGCGCTGGGTTGGGCGGCAGGCGCCGGGTCTCCCGCGTGCGGGCGATCTTCCCCGCGCGCGGGGCGGTTCGGGGTGCGTTCCGTGCACCGGGGCGTGCGCGGTGCACCCCGATGCACGTGCGGCGCCCCGTTGCCGCGGTTCGCTCGTGTGGGGCGGTCGCGGCGGAGGTGGGACAAGGCTGCCGGCGCGCACGTGCAGCACCCCATCGCCGCAGTTCGCTCGTGTGGGGCGGTCGCGGCGGAGGTGGGACAAGGCTGTCGGCGCCGAGATTCTCAGGGTGGGGCGCGTTCTTCCGTTTGGGGCGCGAAAGATCGCGCTCGAAACGTCATGCCCAGCCCCAGAGCCTGTGCCTGAGCCCGCCGAGCCCGCGTCACGGGCGCCCCGCCAGTTCCATGGGCCGCACCTGCCGAGCCCACGGCGCCGCGCTCGGCGGACCGGGCGGGCCCCCACGGAGCCGCGCTCGCGGACCGGGCTGGGGAGCGGGCGGGGAGCGCCCCGGCTAGGCTGAAACAATGGCTCTCTTCTCGCGCCGCAAGAAGTCCGACTCCGACGACGCATCGGTCGACCGGCCCGACACCACGATCGAGCCGGGCGAACAGCCCATCGATCCCGCGGGCCCGAGCGACGCTGCTCCGGCCCCGGAGGTTCCGGCCGAGGCCGCGCCCACCGTCGGCATCTCGATGTCGTCGTTCCGCGGTGTGGGCGCCGGCCCCGACGCCCCCGAACCGTCGTCGACCCCGCCCGTCGCTGCTCGCCCTTCGGCGCGTCAGCCCGGCGCGATGGAAGCCCCCGAGGCGCCCGAGACGGTGCCGGGGCTGCGCGACAACGTGCTGCTCGGCAACGCTCTCGCCGAGATCGAGGGGCAGCCCGAGCCCGCTCAGCTGCTCAACATCGCGCGTCAGCTGCTGCAGGGGCACGTCTTCCTGCGAGTGAAGGGCGACGCCCGCGCGCTGCTGGCCGAGGGCAAAGACCTGCCGCTCGCGGTGGCCAACAACGGCGACGAGCAGCTCGTGCTCGCCTACAGCGGTGGACCGGCGCTGCGCGCCAGCGTCGACGCCGATGGCGACCGCGACACCTCGGCGATGGGGCAGCCGGTCATGGCACTGCTGCGTCACGTGCTCGCCGGTCCCTACGCGGGCATCATCCTCGACCCCGCGTCGGGCGCGAATCGCGCGGTGCTCCCCAAGGCGCTGCTCGAGCGCATGGTCGCCGAAGTCGACCCCGAACTCCGCATCAAGACGGCCCTGTGCGAGACCCGCGACGACTCCACGGCATCCACCATCGTCGACGCGATCGTCGCCGAGGCTCCGCTGTGGATCGGCGTGAACCGCTCCGAGGAGGGCGGCCCGATCGGCGTCGCCGAGTCACGCTCGGCGACAGGCGAGCGTTTCCTCGAGGTGTTCACGCACCCGCTCGAACTGCTCGCCCTCGGTCGCGGCGACCAGCCGCTGCCCATCACGCGCGACCAGCTCGCGAAGGCGCTGGCCGGGGACACCGGGCTCACCGGCATCCTGATCGATCCGGCGGGACCGTGGATGCGCATCGACCGCGACGAGCTCGCACCCGTGATCGCCCTCGCGCAAGAGGGCGCCGAACCCACCGCCTAAGACACGAACGACGGCGGGCCGATCCCTCTCGGGGTGGCCCGCCGTCGTTCGTGTCAGACCCCGTACAACTCGCCGACCGGCACCGCGACGGGCAGGACGTTGCCGGCCGGGGCCAGCGGGCACGCCCACATCGGGTCGTAGGCGCACGACGGGTTGTACGCGAAGTTGAAGTCGATGACCAGGGTGTCAGGGGCGGAGCCGCGGCCGAGGTCGGCGCCCTTGATCGTGTCGAGCAGGTAGCGCCCGCCGCCGTACGTGCCACCGGGGCGTCCGGCCGCGGCATCCCGCACCGGGACGAACAACCCTCCGCCGTACGAGGTGAGCCGCCACACATCGAGCGAGCCCGTGTCGGGGAGCTCGACGCGACCGATGCGTTCGAATCCGACCTCGCCGTCGGTGCCGGTCGTGGCGACGAACGACGCCTCGTCGGCGTCGAGCAGCGGCACCTCGAACCGCCACGCGGCGTCGTACGGCGCCAGCGGCAGCCCGACGAAGCCCTGGCGCTGTTCCGGAAGCAGGGGAGTGGCCGGGTGATCGGCGAACAGCGCGTCGCGCTCGATCCGCCAGAGCTCGTGAGCGTCTTCGGGGTCGTCGGCTTCGCGCACGGCGTCGTACAGCGCGAATACGCGGCGGCGCCAGTCGGCGATGTCGAGGGCGGAGCGGGCGGCGGCGGAAGTCATATACCGAGCGTAGGACCGGGGCGGATGCCGCGGCTCGGGCTGGACACGCCCGCCGCGGGGCGTCGGTGCTGTGCGTACGTGGCCCCGGTGCCACTTCTGGCGCCCCGGGGCCACGGATGGCGACCTGATCCGCGCCGGATGCGGTGTGGCCCAGGGGTCGGATGCGGTGCGCGGGCCGAGCGAGGGTGGCAGGGAGCGTGCGGGTGCCGTGCGTAGGTGGCCCCGGGGCCATCTCTCGCGCCCCGGGGCCACGAAGCGCGCCCCGGAACGGCCGCGGCGCCCCACGGCAAGGGTGCCCCACGAAACGTGCCCCGGAACGGCCGCGGCGCCCCACGGCAAGGGCGCCCCACGAAGCGTGCCCCGGAACGGCCGCGGCACCCCACGGCAGTGACGCCCCACGGCAGTGACACCCCGCAGAAGCGGAGCCCCGCCCGAATGCCCGCAACGGGGCAGACACGGCCCCGGCCCGCGCACTAGCGTCGGGTCATGGCATCCCCCCGCATCACGCTGACCGTTCCGGGACCCGAGGGCGAGCGCGAGGTGGGCATCTCGAACCCCGACCGCGTGTTGTGGCCCGAGGTCGGAATCACCAAGCGCGAGCTCGCCGAATACCTGATCGCCGTCGCCGACCCCTTCATCGCCGCGAACGGGAACCGGCCGGTCTCGCTCGAGCGCTTCCCCGAGGGCGTCGGCGGTGAGGCGTTCTTCTCGAAGAACCCGCCGAAGGGTGCGCCCGCTTTCGTCGAGGCGGTGACCGTGACGTACAACAGCGGGCGGCGGCATCCGCAGCTCTTCCTCGGCGAGATCGCGTCGGCGGTGTGGGCGGCGCAGATGAACACCATCGTGTTCCACCCGTGGGCCTCGCTCGCGACCGATCCCGACCACCCGATCGAGCTGCGCATCGACCTCGACCCGCAGCCGGGAACGGGTATCGCAGAGGCCGTCACCGCCGCCCACGAGCTGCGCGCTGTGCTGCGCGAGGCGGGGCTCGAGCCCTGGATCAAGACCAGTGGCAACCGCGGCCTGCACGTGTTCTGCCCGATCGAGCCGACGCACGAGTTCCTCGACGTGCGGCACGCGGTGATCGCCGCGGCTCGGGAGCTGGAGCGACGGATGCCGGATGCCGTGACCACCAACTGGTGGAAGGAAGAGCGCGGCGAGAGGATCTTCGTCGACTTCAACCAGGCGAACCGCGACCGCACCATGGCCGGGGCGTATTCGCCACGGGCCCTTCCGACCGCGACGGTGTCGACGCCGGTGGCCTGGGACGAGCTCGACGACCTCGACCCGCTCGCGTTCACCGTGCGCTCGATCCCCGAGCGACTGGCATCCGTCGGTGATCCCTGGAAGGGGTTCGCCGACAAGCCCGGACGCATCGACACCCTGCTGGAGTGGTGGCAGCGCGACCTCGACAACGGCCTGGGCGAACTGCCGTTCCCTCCCGAGTTCCCGAAGATGGCGGGAGAGCCGCCGCGCGTGCAGCCGTCTCGGGCGAGGAACCCGGAGGCCTAGGGCGTCAACGCATCGCCCGCGGCGCTGCGGTAGTACAGCACCGCGCGGCCGTAGCGCGCCCGGTTCAGGAGCCCGGCACGCTCCATCACGCGCAGGTGCTGATTGATCGCGGAAGTCGAGACGCCCAGTTGGAGAGCGAGATCGGTGGAGGATGCCGGCTCGCCCAGGGCCGCGAGCAGGGTGGCGCGCGTCCGCCCGAGCAGGTCGGACACGGCGTCCGGCGCGGGCTGCCCGCTCGTCGACCACATCGCCCCTTGGCCGCGGGCCGGGTACATCACCGTCGGCGGCAGGTCGTCGTCGATGGGCGTCGAGACGCGGACCGTGAAGATCGAGGGGACGAGAGTGAGCCCGTCACCGCGCACCGGGCGACGGCGGATCTCGGGGTTCCACAGCCGCACGTCGAGGTGGCGGCCGTCGTAGCGGGCGGCATCCGAGAGTCCGTTGAGGACGGTGCCCATTCCGGATTGCGCCGCGATGCGGCCGCGGTAGGCGATGTCGGCGCGCAGCACGGTGCTCATGCGCGCCCAGTGCGGGGCGAAGCACAGATCCCACGTGGTGGCGAGGGCGCGTTGCAGGCGGGCGATGACCAGGTCGTGTCGGCCCCGGAACACCGCGGGCACCTCCCCGTGCACGCGCTCGAGGTCGGTCGTGAAGTGGGCGCGGGTGATCCGTCCGAGCGCGGTCAGCTCGTCATCGAGAGAGGTCAGCGGAGAAGCCGGCCGAGGGTTCACGAAGTCGGCGGTCCAGGTGCGGTCGTTGACGAGCGCGAGCAGCACCTCGAGGTCGAGCAGCGGGCGCACCGACGCGATCCGCTCGAGCCACGGGCGCTGCAGCGGAAAGCCGTCGGGCTGTGAGAGCGCGCGCAGACCGAGCCCGAGTTCGGAGAGCGGCGAGATGCCGAAGCGGATCGCCGAGATGTCGGCGGCGTCCAACTCGTATCGGATCATGAAGCCCCACGCTACATCGATTGAACGACTCGGCCGTGCCTGGATCAATGGAGACGTGACCAGCACGATCCCCACCGTTTCCCTGAGAACCCTCGTCCAGACGGACAAGACGCTCCGTCGCCTGCTGACGATCACCCTGGTCGACACCCTCGGTCGCGGCGCGTTCTTCACCCTCACCACGCTCTACCTCACGCTCATCGTCGGCCTCGAGCCGGTCACGGTCGGAATCGGCCTCACGATCGCCGGCGCGGTCGGTGTCGCGAGCTCGCTTGTCTTCGGGCACCTGTCCGATCGCTTCAGCGCGCGCACGATGCTCGTCGTGCTGCACGTCGTGCAGGGCGGCGCCCTCATCGGCTACCTGTTCGTGCGCGATCTGCCCACGCTCGTGGTCGTCGCATCTCTCGTGCTGCTCGCCCAGCAGGGCGGCGGCAGCGTGCGCTCGTCCGTGGTCGGCCGCGCGTTCCGCGGCGAGGATCGCGTGCGGATCCGCGCCACGATGCGGACCGTGACCAACGTCGGCATCGGGGTCGGAACCGCGATCGCGGCGATTCCCCTGGCACTCGGGACGCCTTTCGCCTTCCACCTGACGATGACTCTCGCCGGGTCGCTCTTCCTGGCCTCCGCGGTGCTCGTCGCCGGCCTGGACCCGGCGCGCGTCGACGTCGTGGTCACGGCACCTGACTCGACGGCCGCCGCCGCGGGAGGCCGGAGTCCTTACCGCGACCCACGTTTCCTGTGGCTGACCGCTCTGATGGGGGTCTTCGGCATCCAGTTCGGGGTCTTCGAAATCGGTGTGCCGTTGTGGGTCGTCGCGCACACGATCGCCGCCGACGTGGTGGTGAGCCCGCTCCTGCTGGTCAACACGATCGTCGTGGTGCTGCTGCAGGTGCGGATGAGCCGCGGCACCGGAACCTTCGCGGGCGCGGGACGCGCGATGACGCGCGCCGGGTGGCTGATGGTGGCGGCGTGCGCGCTGTGGGCGAGTGCCGGATGGGTCGGGGGAGAGGGCTGGGGGCCCGCAACGCTGGTGATCGTGGTGCTTCTGGCGGCCGCCGTCGTGCACTCCCTCGCCGAGATCATGTCGAGCGCCGCGGGCTGGAGTCTCAGCTTCGACCTCGCCCCGCAGGAGCGTATGGGCAGCTACCAGGGCGTCTACGGCACGGGGTACGCGGTGGGGGCGATGTTCGCGCCCGCCGTCGTGACGCTGACGGCGATCGACCTCGGGACGGGCGGGTGGGTCATCCTCGCCGCCATGTTCGCCGGAGCGGCGGCGGGCGTCGTGGTGATCGCCCGCCGGGCGGCATTGAAGGCGGACGCCGCGGGGTAGCGCCCGCGGTCGCCGTCACGAAAACATGACGCGGCGTCGAGAACAGGACGGTTGCGCCGCCAGTTTTGGCCTGTTCCGGGGGCGTTCCCTGTCTTCGAGACGCGCGCGGACAGATCAGAGCGCACGGATGCCATACCCCGACCGCACCGCCAGCTCGACGAGCAGCCGGCCTCAGTCCAAAACGTCGCCCAGGTCGTACGAGGTGACGGTCTCGAGCTGCGCGAAGGTGCAGGAGCGGGCGTCGCGGTCGGGGCGCCAGCGGTCGAACTGCACGGTGTGGCGGAAGCGCTTGCCCTCGAGCTGGTCGTAGCGCACCTCGAGCACGAGCTCGGGGCGCAGCCGCACGAATGACACGTCCTTCGACGCCGAGAAGCGCGAGCGGTCGGTCTCGCCGACCACCGCCTCGCCGTCGGCGTCGCGCTCCACCAGGGGCGCAAGCTCGTCGATCAGCTCTTTGCGGCGCTTGTCGGTCCACGCCGAGACCCCGCCGACGCCGTGCAGACGGCCTTCGTCGTCGTAGAGGCCGACGAGCAGCGAGCCCACGCCCTCGCCCGACTTGTGGATGCGGTACCCGAGGGCGACGACGTCGGCGGTGCGGGCGTGCTTGATCTTGAACATCGTGCGCTTGTTCGGTGCGTACGGCTGGGCGAGGGGCTTGGCGATCACGCCGTCGAGGCCCGCGCCCTCGAACTCGGCCAGCCAGCGGCGGGCGAGGTCGGGGTCGTCGGTCGTGCGCGTGACGTGCACGGGATGCGGCACGGCACCCAACAGGTCTTCGAGCTGCGCCCGTCGCTCCGAGAACGGATCGTCCTGCAGGTCGCGGTCGTTGCGGGCGAGCAGGTCGAACGCGATGAACATGGCCGGGGTCTCTTCGGCGAGCATGTTCACTCGCGAGGCCGCGGGGTGGATGCGCTGCGAGAGGGCCTCCCAATCGAGGCGCTGCTCGCCCTCCGCCCCACGGGCCACGACGACCTCGCCGTCGATGAGGCACGGCTCGGGCAGCAGCTCGGCGAACGCCGCGACGAGCTCGGGAAAGTAGCGGGTGAGCGGCTTGGCGCCGCGGCTGCCGATCTCGACGTCGGTGCCGTCCCACGAGATGAGGGCGCGGAAGCCGTCCCACTTGGGCTCGTAGCTGAAGCCGCCCTCGACCTTCGCGTGCTCGGGCACCTCGGGCACGGACTTCGCCAGCATCGGCGCCGGGATGTCGTACGGCACGGGCGTCAGCTCTCGTTACCCGACAGGGGGACGGGATCTTTACGCTTCTTGCGGCGCGCCCACTCGGCCGGCTTGTCGGGGCCGTTCCAGACGGTGATGATGCCCCACACCACGGCGGTCAGGGGCACGGCCAGCAGGGTGCCGAGGATGCCGCCGATCGCGGTACCACCGGCCAGCACGACGAGCACGACGAACGAGTGCAGCTTCATCGAGCGACCCATGAGCACCGGCTGGAGGAAGTTGCCCTCGAGCTGGTTCACGAGCACGACGATTCCGACGACGATGAGGGCCACGATCGGACCGTTGGTGACCAGCGCGACGAGCGCGGCCAGGATGCCGGCGGTGACCGCACCCACGATCGGGATGAACGCGAGCAGGAAGACGAGCACGGCCAGCGGCAGCGCGAGCGGCACCTGCAGGATCGCGAGGCCGATGCCGATGCCGATCGCATCGACGGCGGCGACGGATGCCGTGCCGCGCACGTACGAGCCGAGGACGGTAACGGTCTTGTCGCCGATGCGGCGCGCCCGCTCGTAGTCGCTGCCGTGGAACGGACGAAGGACGAACTCCCACATGCGCGGGCCGTCTTTGAGGAAGAAGAAGAGGATGACGACCATGAGCACGAAGCCCGTCACGAACGAGGCGACCGCGCTCACGCCCGCGAGTGCGCCGGTGCCGAAGGACGAGCTCGTCACGAAGTCCTGAATACCCTGGATCGCCTGATTGACCTGGTCTTGAGAGATCGCGAAGGGCAGCGTGTGGTACCAGTCCTGAGCCTGCTCGAAGCCTTGCACCGCCTGCGAGCTGAGGTAGTCCCACTGGTTGATGACGGCGTTCGCCACGAGCCAGCCGAGGCCGGCGAGCACCACGACGACGGCCAAGAGCGTCAGCAGCGTAGCGATGACCGCGGGCACGCCCTTGCGGCGCATCCACATCGTGACCGGGCCGAAGGCCGAGGCGAAGATGAGCGCGAGCACGAGCGGGATGATGACGAGCGTCACCTGCTGGATGCCCCAGATGATCCCCGCGACGAGCACCACGACGACGATGATCTGCACGGCCCGCACCGCGAGGCGGCCGAACCCATCAGCCCAGAGGCTCTTCGGCGGAGTCTGGACGGCCTGCGCGACGGAGGTGATGGCGTCGCGCGGCGCGGGGTGACGAGAGAACAGGCCCATGCTCACAAGGTAGCGGGGGCCTCCGACATGGGTGCGGAGGTTGCGCGCCATCCCGGGGGCGGATAGGGCGACGGATGCCGGGATCCCCGGCGTTCCGCGGGCCGCAGGCCCGCGCGGGCCCGCTCAGACCGGCCACGGCATCTGAGACCGAACGCGCGCGACGTCATCGAGAGGAGTCGGCCGCCGGTCACCCGGCATCCGGGATCAGACGAACGCGCTCATGCCCGTGATGTCGCGGCCGAGAAGCAGCGCCTGGACGCTCTCGGTGCCCTCGTAGGTGTGGATCGCCTCGATGTCGGCCATGTGCTGCATCACGCCGTTCTCGAGCAGGATGCCGTTACCGCCGAGCAGGTCGCGGGCGATCGCGGCGACCCGGCGCGCGGCCCGGGTGTTGTGGTATTTCGCCAGCGACGCCTGAGTGGGACGCAGGCCGCCCGACGACTCGAGGTCGGCGAGACGGCGGCAGTACAGTTGCATCGCGGTGAGCTCGTCGAGCATCTGTGCGAGGCGCTCCTGCACCATCTGGAATTTCGCGAGGGGCTTTCCGAACTGCATGCGCTCGGTGGCATACGTCCGCGCGATCTCGTAGCAGGCGGTCGCGTGGCCGAGCGCCGACCAGGCGACGCCCGAACGCGTCGCGAAGAGCACGACCGACGCGTCCTTGAAGGTGTGAGTGCCGGGCAGCACGGCATCCGCGGGAAGACGCACGTCGTCCATCGCGATGTGAGCCTGGTGGATGCCGCGGAGCGACACCTTTCCGGTGATGACGGTGCCCGTGTAGCCGGGGGTGTCCTGCTCGACGAGGAAGCAGCGCACGTTGCCGTGGTCGTCGCCGCCCTCGTTCTCGACGCGGGCCCAGACGAAGGTGATGCCTCCGGAGGCGCCGTTGCCGATCCACTTCTTCGTGCCGCTGAGCGACCAGCCGTCGTCGGTGCGCGTCGCGGTGGTCTCGAGCGAGACGGAGTCGGAGCCGTGGTCGGGCTCGGTCAGCGCGAAGGCGCCGAGGACGGTGCCGTCGGCGAGGGGCTTCAGCCAGCGCTGCTGCTGCTCGGGCGAGCCGTAGAACGCCAGCGTCCGCAGCGCGAGTCCGCCCTGCACGGCGAGGGCGGTGGCGAGGGAGCCGTCGTGGCGCGAGATCTCCATGTTGACCAGGCCCGCGGCCAGGGGCGAGGTGTAGGGCAACTCGTCGTGCTCGATGCCGTCGGTGAACAGCTCGAGCTCGCCCATGCGCTTCACGAGGTCGATCGGGTAGCTCGCGGCATCCCATTCACCCTGCATGCGCGTGCCGACCTCGTCGGCGAAGGCCTTGGCGGTGTCCCACACGGCGCGGTCGGCGTCGGGGATGTCGGCGAACACCGCGTAGTAGTCGGTGTCGCGGCGACCGAGCAGGTCGTAGTGGGCGACGCGCTCACCGGGGAGCGTGCGGGCATCGGCGTCGATGGTCATGGTTCCCAGTATCGCGCATGTTGGTACTCGGTGTCACGGTTCTGGTAGCTCATCGCACGATGAGTGTCCAGAACACGCGGACGATTTTCGGAAGTGTCCGGGCGTCTCGGACACTCAACGGTCAGGCGGGGCGGCCGAGCGGGCGGCCGCACCCCCGCGCTCAGTCCCCGAGCGCCGCGCCCCGAACTCAGTCCCCGAGCGCCCCGCGCAGCCGCCGCGTGACCTCCGCCGCGGGCATGCGCCGCGGGAACGCCGCGACGATCAGGTCGTCTCCGGCCGCGTCGTCGCCGTCGGGGTGCACGCCGTAGCGGCGCAGCACATCGTCGAGGGCGCGACGAAGAATGGATGCCGGCACCCGCGCACCCCGCATCAGCCGCCGCAGCACGTGGTTGTGCACCGCCGTGACCGAGGCCGCGAAGCCGACGGCATCCAGCGGGTCGAGACCGGGGAGCGCCTCACGCAGGTATTCGTCGAAGAGGCGTTCGTAGCGGAACACCGTGACAATCTCGCGGTCGCGCAAGCCCGGGATCTGCCGCACGATCGCGTAGCGGCGCCGGGCGAGCTCGGGGTCGGCGGCGAAGTGCCGGAACACCCGCACCGATGCCTCGCACACCGCCGCCCAGGGGTCGTCGTGCGGCTGCGCGAGGTACGCGCGCGTTTCGGTGAGCAGCACCTCGTGGTCGGCGAAGACGACGTCTTCTTTCCCCCCGAACTGCCGGAAGAACGTCGACCGCGACACTCCCGCCGCTTGCGCGATCTGCTCGACGGAGGTCTGGTCGTAGCCGTGCTCGACGAACAGGTCGATCGCGGCGGACACGACGGCCGTCCGGCTCGAGGGGGCGGCGCTGTCGGTCACGTCCCGAGCCTATCGACGGGGCACGGCCGCTCGCGTGAGGGGTCGGAAAGTGTCGCCCAGATCGATCCTCGGCGACACTTCTCGACCGCTCACGCGGCGATAGACGATTCGGACGATGGAGGCAACCGGATGCCGAGACCCCCGCGCCCGCGATGGGATGAACGCATGACCTCCTCCCTGTGGCACCGCGACCAGACGTCCCTCGACGGGACGCCGTTCGAACCCGACGCGCGGCACGACGTGGTCGTCGTCGGGGCGGGGATCACCGGCCTATCGACCGCGGTGATGCTCGCCGAAGCGGGAGTCGACGTCGCCCTGGTCGACGCCGGCGAGGTGGGCCAGGGGGCGACCGGGGCGTCGGTGGGGATGGCATCCCTTCTGCAGGGGACGACCCTCGCGGCGCTCCGCGCGCATCACCCGGCCGGGCTCGTGAAGGCCTACGTCGACGCGAACCGCGCGGGGCAGGAGTGGCTCGCGGAGCGCGCCGGTGCCGCCGCCGACCGGCGCACCGCCTTCACGTTCGGTCGGGGCATCGCGACCGATTCGGCGATCGACGCGGTGCGCGACGCCGCGCGCGAGGCGGGGCTTTCCGTCCGCGAAGACGCCCCCTCCGACCTCGGCGGTCGCACGCCCGTGCGAGCCCTCGCCCTCGACGATCAGCTCGCCCTCGACCCCGCGGCGCTCTCGCGCACGCTCGCCGAAGCAGCCCTCGCGGCCGGGGCGACGCTGCACACGGGCGTCCGCGTGACCGACGTGCACGCCCTCCCCACGGGTCGTGTCGACACCGATCACGGCAGGATCTTCGGCGACACCGTCGTTCTCGCCACCGGCACGCCCATCGCGCGCCGCGGCCTCTACGACCTCAAGACGCGCGCGCTGCGTTCGTGGGCGATCGCGTTCGAGATGGAGGGGGATGCCGAGGCCCCCGGTGGCATGTGGAGCGAGGTCGGCGCCGACGGCCGCAGCGTCGTCGCGGCACCGTCCTCATTCGGACGCGGTGTTCTGCTGGTGACCGGGGCGCGGCATCCGGTCGGCTCCGCCCCCTCGGAAGTCGCTCTCGCCGAAGGCCTCGCCGCCTGGGCCCGTCGCACACTGCCGGTCGGCGCCGAGATCGCTCGCTGGTCGGGCCAGGACTACCAGTCGCACAACCTCGTGCCCTTCGTCGGAGGGATGCCGAGAGGCCTCGGACGCCTCCGCTTCGCCACCGGATACGCGGGGTGGGGGCTGACCAACGGCCCCGCCGCAGCGATGCGGTTGACCGACGAGATCCGCGGGGTCTCGCGCAGCGACCGCCCGCAGTGGATGCGCACGATCGGCACCCGCATGACCGTTCCCGCCGACCTCGGCCGGGGGATCGGCGAGGCGGGGCGGCGCGTCGGCGTGGCCGCGGGGGCGTTCGCTGCGGCGGCTCCGGCGCCGGTGAAGCGGCCGGCCGAGGGCGCCGGTCTGGTGTCGCGGCAGGGGCTCCGGACCGCGGCGGTCTCGACGATCGAGGGACAGACGCGCGCGGTTGTCGCCCCGGCCCCGCTCACCTGGAACGACGCGGAACGCTCCTGGGACAGCCCCGTCGACGGCTCGCGCTACGCGCCGGACGGCACGCGGCTCGAGGGCGCGGCATCCGCCGATCTGGGCGTTCGGGCGCGCTGAGGCGCCAGCGGTCGCGGTGAGGCGCCGAGACTGCATCTCGCTGACACATCGGCTGCAGGATGACGCTGAGTTGTCAGCGAAGTGCAGTCTCGAGGGCCCGGTGTCAGCTCTTCGCGCCGGTCAGCGCGAGCGCCCCACCCAGGCCGATCATCATGAACCCGCCCGTGCCCGAGAGGGCCGACAGGCGCTTCGGCGACCCCGCGAACCAGGTGCGCGCGGTGCCGGCGGCGAGGGCCCAGGTCGAATCGCAGACCAGAGCCAGCACCTGGAAGATCAGGCCCAGCGCGAGCAGCTGCAGCCACACGGCTCCCGCGTGCGGGTCGACGAACTGCGGCAGCACGGCGACGAAGAACGCGATCGTCTTGGGGTTGGTGACGCCGACGACGAAGCCCTGACGCAGGAGGGTCCAGCGCGACTTGGGGCTCGGCGCGGGGCCGGCGACGTGATCGCGGCGGTGACGGATCGCCTGGATGCCGAGCCACACCAGGTACGCCGCCCCGACGATTTTGAGCACGGTGAACGCCACGATCGACGAGGCCACGATCGCCCCGATGCCGAACGCCGTCGCGAGGATCGCGGGGATGTTGCCGATCGCGTTGCCGAGCACGCTGAGCAGCCCCGCACGGCGGCCGAGCGCGATGGAGCGCCCGATCACGAACAGCACGCCGGGACCCGGGATGACGATGAGCACGAGCGACGCCGCGACGAAGGCCAGCAGGTTCTCGATCGGAGGCATGCGTGAACTGTACTGCCGTCGCGTTTCGGAGTCGTGTCGCGCGTGGCGGGCGGTCACGAGGGGATTCCGGATGCCGCGACCACGCTGCTGCGGCGGTTGAGTTGCCGCGAATGGTCGGTGTGGGGTGCGCGGGCAGCCACATGGGGCAAGTGGGGCGACCGTTGGGCGGGCTGCGGCGGTTGAGTTGCCGCGGATGGTCGGTGTGGGGTGCGCGGGCAGCCATGTGGGGCAAGTGGGGTGACCGTCGGGCGGACCGCGGCGGGTGAGTTGCCGCGAATGGTCGGTGTGGGGTGCGCGGGCAGCCATGTGGGGCAAGTGGGGCGACCGTTGGGCGGACTGCGGCGGATGAGCTACGTCCTCACGCCGGAACGGCCTCGCGCGCCAGCAGCTCGGTGATGCGCCCGACGCAGCCGCCGCAGCCGGTGCCGGCGCGGGTCGCGGACTTCACGCACGCGACCGTCGGCTCGCCCGCGGCCACGGCCTTGCGGATCGCCCCCGCGCTCACCCCGTTGCACCAGCACACGGTGGCATCGGCGGCGAAGGGATCGCCGACGGCGGGCATTCCGGCGTCCGCGGCGTCGAGGCGCAGCAGCCATGAGCGGTCGGCGGGCAGCTCCGACCCGCGCTCGAAGAGCAGCGTGAGCTCGGCTCCGGTCCGCGGCATGCCGACCGCGACGAAGCCGGTCAGCACGCCCTCGACGGTGACGAGTTTCATGTAGGCGCCGCGCGCGGGGTCGGCCCAGAGCGTGACCTGGGGGCCGTGGCATCCGGGAGCGTGTGAGAACGGATCAGCGTCGACCGCGCCTCCGGCGACCACGTCGATGCCCTCGGCCTTGAGCATCACCACGCCGGGGCGTTCGACGGAGGCGGGTCCCTCGACCCCCGACGACAGCAGCGCCGCGAGGCGGTCGGCCTGCCGCCAGCCGGGTCCGACGAGTCCGCTCGGGCCGCCCGGCACGCGGCCGTCGGGCTCGGCGTCGGCGGGATCGGCAACGTGCGCGCAGTCGCCGATGGCGAAGACGGTCGGGTCGCTCCACGAGCGCGACGCCGCGTCGACGAGCACGCCGGCCGAGGTCGCGAGGCCCGAGAGCGACGCGAGCTCGGTGCGCGCTCCGACGCCGCACGACAGCACGAGCAGGTCGCCCGCGAGCACCTTGCCGTCGGCGCAGACGAGTCCGTCGAACCAGGCCTGACCGTGATCGTCGTAGCGCTGCACGATGCTCTCGGCGCGCGCGTGGTGCATCATCTCGACGCCCACGGCGCTCGCCGCGGCGGCGAGTACGCGTCCGCCGTTCTCATCGAGCGTCCGGTTCATCGGGGCGGCTGAATGGTACGCGACGACCACCTCGGCGCCCGCTTCGGCGGCGGCGAGGGCGAGTTCCATGCCGAGCACTCCGGCGCCGAGCACGACGATGCGCTGACCCGCCGAGACCGCCGCGCGCACGTGCTCGGCGTCGGCGAGATCGCGCAACGCCACGACGCCGCGGGGGAGCGGAGCGGTGCCCTGATCCAGGGCGGAGGGATCGGCCGGCCGCGCGGACCGGTGCCGTTGCGCCCGCTCGAGACCGGCGAGCGTGGGCACATTCGCCCGCGCACCGGTGGCGAGCACGAGTCGGTCGTAGGGGATCCGGATGCCATCGTGCAGGCGCACCACCCGAAGATTCCGGTCGACGCCGACCACCGTCGTCCCGAGCGCGAATCGCACGCCCGCGTCTTCGGCGACGCGGCGGTCGCTCATGTCGAGCCCGTCGCGATCGGTGCGGCCGACGGCGTACTCGGCGAGCAGCACGCGGTTGTAGACGTCGTGCGGCTCGGCGCCGATGACGGTGAGATCGATGCGCCCCTCACGCACCGCGGGCAGGAGCCCTTCGACCAGCCGCGCCCCGACGGGGCCGTAGCCCACCAGCACCACACGCTCAGACATGGGTCTCCTCCTCGGTGCGCGACGACGCAGTGCTCGACGACGCGGCGCTCGTCGACGGTCCGCTCGGCGATGTCGCGCCCGCCAACAGCGCGCCCGCCAGTAGCGCGCCCGGCGCCGCACCTCCCGAGACGCCGACGAGCGCGGGCGCGACCCCCGGGTGCTCCGCCACCACGACCGGCGCAGCCGAAACGTGATGATCCGCCGGGGTCACGGCATCCGGAATCGCCTGCACCCGAACCCGCGTGCGCTTGAACTCGGGCATGGCCGAGGTCGGGTCGACGATCGCCTCAGTCAGCCGGTTGGCGCACCCCTCGCCCGCGTAGTGGAACGGCAGGAAAACGGTGTCGTGGCGGATGTCGGTGGTCACGCTCGCTCGCGCGCGCACGGTGCCGCGCTCGTTCGAGACGGCGACGAGGACTCCGTCGCGGATGCCGAGCCGAGACGCCGTCGCGGGATGGATCTCGAGCCGCGCCTCGGGGCGGGCGTCGTTCAGCTCGGTGACGCGGCGGGTCTGGGTTCCCGACTGGTACTGCTGCAGGTACCGGCCCGTGGTGAGGGTGAGGTCGGCGCCGCGGTCGGCGGGGGTCGGGGGAGTCGCCTCGACGGGGACGAGCCGCGCCCGGCCGTCGGCGTGGGCGAAACGCTCCGCGAACGGACGCGGTGTGCCCGACGAGCGGTAGGGCCAGTACGCCTCGACGCCGGTGTCGAGCAGCGCGTGCGAGAGGCCGGAGTAGTCGGCGATGCCGCCCTCGGAGGCGCGGGCGAGCTCGTCGAAGACGTCGGCCGGATCGATCGACCACGTGGATGCCGCTCCCAGACGCCGCGCGATCTCGGCCAAGATCCACAGCTCGCTGCGGGCGCCCTCGGGTCCGGGCAGGGCGCGCCGGCGGCGGATCACGCGACCCTCGAGCGAGGTCATCGTGCCCTCCTCTTCGGCCCACTGCAGCACCGGCAGCACGATGTCGGCGAGCTCCGCGGTCTCGCTGAGGAAGAAGTCGCAGACGACGAGGGAGTCGAGGGCCTGGAGCTGCTCCCGCAGCGCGTCGACGTCGGGTGCCGAGACGACGACGTTGGAGCCGGCGACCAGCAGTGTCTTCACCGGCCCGCCCAGTTCGCCGAGCAGGGCGGTGGCCGGGATGCCGGCATCCGGAAGCTCGTCGGCTTCCACGCCCCACACCCCGGCGACGTGCCGACGCGCTTCGGGGTCGCGGATGGAGCGGTAGCCGGGCAGCTGGTCGGCCTTCTGGCCGTGCTCGCGTCCGCCCTGGCCGTTGCCCTGGCCGGTGAGGGTGCCGTAGCCCGAGCCCTCGCGGCCGACGAGACCGAGCACGAGCGCGAGGTTGATCGCGGCGGTCGCGGTGGCGGTGCCGTCGACGTGCTGTTCGACGCCGCGTCCGGTGAGGATGTACGCGCCGCCCGCGGCGAGGCGTCGGGCGATTTCGCGGAGCTGCACCACGGGGACGCCGGTCGTTGAGGATGTCCGCTCGGGCCACCATGCGGCGACCGATCGCCGCACCGCGTCGAACCCCGTCGTGCGCTCCTCTATATAGGCGCGGTCGGCGAGGCCCTCGGCGAGGGCGATGTGCGTGAGTCCGAGCAGCAGGGGCAGGTCGGTGCCGGGCGCGGGTTGCAGGTGCGTGCCGGCGCCGTCTTCGGTGAGGCGCGCGGTGGCCGAGCGGCGCGGGTCGACGACGATGAGTCCGCCCGCGGCGCGCGCCCCGGCGAGGTGCGCGAGGAACGGCGGCATGGTCGCGGCGACGTTCGAGCCGAGCAGCAGAATCGTCCGGGCGTCGTCGAGGTCAGTGACGGGAAACGGGAGGCCGCGGTCCATCCCGAAGGCCCGATTGGATGCCGCGGCCGCCGACGACATGCAGAAGCGGCCGTTGTAGTCGATGCGCGAGGTGCCGAGCGCGACGCGGGCGAACTTGCCGAGCTGGTAGGCCTTCTCGTTGGTGAGTCCACCGCCGCCGAAGATCGCGTTGGCGTCGGGGCCGTGGGCGGCTCTCGTGTCGCGGAACGCCGTGGCGACGGCATCCAATGCCTCATCCCAGGTGGTCTCGGCGAGGGTGCCGTCGGGGCACCGCATCAGTGGCATCCGGAGTCGGTGGGGGGATGCCAGGAGCTCCGCCGACGTCCAGCCCTTGGCGCAGAGTCCTCCCCGGTTGGTGGGGAAGTCGCGGCCGCTGACCGTCGTGTGGCCCGCGTGGCTGACGGTCATGGCGCACTGCAATGCGCAGTAGGGGCAGTGGGTGTCGGCGGAGCTCATGGGGTCAGATCCGCGTTCCGGTCTTCTTCGACATGCGGAGGTATACGCCCGCGGTGAGGGCGAGGAACGCGACGTAGGCGAGGGCGAACCAACCGAGGGCGGGGGTGTACGAGCCGAACGTCGTCTTCGAGAAGCCGAGCAGCTGCGGGATGAAGAAGCCGCCGTACGCGCCGATTGCCGAGATGAGGCCGAGAGCCGCGGCGGCCTTGCGCTGCGCGCCGACGCCGCCGTTGGCCTTGAGGGCGAAGATCGTTGGGATCATGCGGTAGGTCGAGCCGTTGCCGATGCCCGCCGCCGCGAACAGTACGAGGAAGCAGAGCAGGAAGATCGCGAAGTTCTGCGTCGGCAGGGTGAGGATCACGCTCAGGATGCCGAGACCCATCACCGTGAACGCGCCGATCGTGATGACCGTGCCGCCGAAGCGGTCGGCGAGCTTGCCGCCGTAGGGCCGGGCGAGCGAGCCGACGAGGGCGCCGAGGAAGGCGAGGGTGACGGTCGCCGTGCCGATCGCGATGCCGGTGAAGTCGGGGAAGGTGTCGGCGAGCAGCTTGGGGAAGACGCCCGCGAAGCCGATGAACGAGCCGAAGGTGCCGATGTAGAGGACGGCGAGGATCCACAGGTGCGGCTCTTTCAGAGCGGCGAGGGATGCCGTGATGTCGGCCTTCGCGGCGGAGAGGTTGTCCATGCGGAGGTAGGCGCCGATCATCGCGACGAGGATCAGCGGCACCCAGATGAGGCCAGCGAGCGGCAGGTTGAGGGTCGCTGCGGCGCCGACGGTGATGACGATGGGGACGACGAACTGCGCGACCGAGGCGCCGAGGTTGCCGCCGGCGGCGTTGAGTCCGAGGGCGTATCCCTTCTGCGCGGCCGGGTAGAAGAACGTGATGTTCGACATCGAGCTCGCGAAGTTGCCGCCGCCGAAGCCGGCGAACGCGGCGATGAGGAGCAAGAGGGCGAAGGGGGTCTGCGGGTTCGACACCGCGATGGCGAGGCCGATGCTCGGGATGAGCAGAAGGCCCGCCGAGACGATCGTCCAGTTGCGGCCGCCGAAGCGGGGAACCATGAACGTGTAGGGGATGCGCAGCGTCGCGCCGACGAGGCTCGGCATCGAGATGAGCCAGAAGATCTCGCCCGTCGACAGCTGGAAGCCGACGGCCGGCAGCGAGACGACGACGACGGACCACAGCTGCCAGACGACGAACCCGAGGAACTCGGCGAAGATCGACCACCGCAGATTGCGGGCGGCGATGGCCTTGCCCTCGTTGGCCCACTGGGTGGGGTTCTCGGGGTTCCAGTTGTCGATCCAGCGGCCGGGGCGGTGGGTCAGTTCTACGCTGGCTGCTTCGGGCGGTGCCGTGGTGGCTTCGGGGCGCGGGTCGGTGACGGTCACGGGGGTCCTCCGGTGGGCGATGCGGGGGAGGTGCAGCGCCTCGCATGGGCGGGGCGTGCCGTCAGCGTAGGGAGGAGGCGTTACCCGGGACCGCGTCGGGAGGGGCGGGGAGGTAACGGTTGTCTCACCCGCGGTGGGGGTGGGGGAGAGGGGGAGTTTACGTAGGCGTTACATGCAGGTCGGCGCGGCGAGCTCAAGGCGGAGGGGAGGCTGGCCTCTCCTCTGATGTTCTCGGCGGACCACGGCCATGGTTCCCGCCCCTGTCCAGGACGGACCACCCTTCGCTTCAACAAATGTTTAAGATGGGTGTACACGGACTGGGGGTGAAGCAGTTGGACAGTAGCCTCCCGCACGGCGATCGATCGGCCCACGCTCAGCCCGTCCTTGAGATCCTTCGCATACTCGGAGAAAGATCGCTTGAAGGAGCGAAAGAACTCGAGAGGCTGACCTCGGCGTCCTCGGATGCCAATGTACAAGACGAGCTTTGCGACACTCTAAGAGCGGCGCACTTGACGACACGGGCGGCTGCAGATCTTCGCGCTTTTGTGTCAGCCTACGCTCATCGGTTCCTTGATCCCCGTCCCGTGATCTCAGCTCTAGCGCGGGCGCAGGACATCAGCCCGCAAGGGTTCGTTCGTCGGTATTCCCCTGACACAGTACGGGCGATTGCGTCTCTACTGTCACCCGCTCCAGACGTGAAGGTCATATTGGCTGGCCTGCCGTCGCTGAGGGAGGGCGACCTTCTGGGGGTCGGCATCGGCGGCGGGGCCGCCACGCGTAATACGTTCATTCAATCTGATTCACCGCCCGATCGACCCGCAGATACAGCAGACTCTCTCCATGCCTCAACTGAGCTAATTCCTGCAGGGGACTCGAAGGGCGGCCGCAGGGTCGGGGTGCCTAAGGCGGAAGCGCACCTGACTGCTCAGCTCGCTCGAAGTGCCGGAGCTCTCTTCGCTCCAGGTCCTGGACGCTCGTCATGGCTCATTCTTGAGCCAAAGACGGGTTTCGGTATTCCAGACGCATTGATGGTTCAGGCTTCGTCGCAGGCCGTTCTATTTGCTCAGCGTCGGCAGCTGCGCATACCTACGCTCTCTGCAGCTCGGGTTCTGGCCGCTGGGCGCGGCGGGTCAGCACCCGGATTGTCGCCGCAGCATGCGCGGGCTATCGAGCTGCGGATGTCACGAGAGGGGTGGGACTCAGATGGGGTGCGCCGCATGTCTGATTTGGTGCATGACTCACTGGCGATTGAAGTCAAGTTGAATGATGCGAAGCGCGCGCTGCAACAGCTGAACAAATTTAGAGTCTCCGTCCATCGCGCGGCTGTTTGCATGCCAGCGACCACGGCCCACCGCGCCTCGAGGTCAACCCTCGAACACCTTGGGGGTGGGCTGATCGTCGCCGACATGGACGGTGTGCGGTGGGAAATTTTGCCGACACGGCGGGAGATCCCTTCGTACAGAAGGTTATGGCTCGCGGAACTTCTGCTGCGTGGCATCGAAAGCGAAACTGCTCACAAATTCTCTGCCTCACGAAATCGAGCAATAGCACTGCCAAGCGACTGAATGCGTCCCCGATAGCGCGCGCTCAGGGGAATTCCTTCCTGTTCTATGCTGCGCAGATGCTCGTTCGCGTTAGAGAGAGCTACCCCCAAGTAGTCGAGTCGATTGGGGGTGGGGCCCTTGCCAAGCACAATTCGCGCTTGCGAAGCTATGTTCTGCAGGTACTGCAATTGCGCATCCACGAGGCCGAGGTTTTCTAGGGGCTTCTGGTCTATGAATCGCAATTCCGCCTGAGTAAAGACTTGCTCTCGCATTCTCGAGTGGTACAGGTTGTCGGTTTCGCTTGTACTCAAAAGGGGAGACCACAATTTACGTACATAGAATCGGTTGTTAGGCGGAGCGCCGCCCTTCCTGTCCGAGGGCTGCCACTTTGAGGGCTTGAATTGGCGAAGCGAATAATTCCATCCTGCTGCAAATGCCGATGCGCCGGCCGCCAGTCCGAGGATTCCTTCGCTGTCAGCGTATCCCCACATCACCTCGTAGTCGTTGAGCTCGGACAACACGTAGATCATGCGCAAGAGATTCGCGAGGCGCTCCGTCGGCCAGGCGACAGGCGGGTAGCTCGTATCCTTACGGCCCACGAGGATGTAGAAGCCGCGAACCTCGAGGGTCGTTGCGACGTCCAGCCACTCATCTACCTGCCGCCACGTGTCCAATGCTGTGTCTTCGATGGCAAGGGTTGCGATCGTATTCTCTCGTCCCCACTCGGCGGCCGAGGTTCGCGCAAGCTGAAACGCGGTGGACGTCCATACATCATCCAATGACGTCTGTAGGACCGTTGGGGCGAACTTAGGTGCCCCAGGGTTCACAGCATCGTGCATCGCGCCTACCCTCGCGATTTGCCGTCCGATAGCGGAGACCTCCTGAGACCAGTGCAGATCATCAAACCGGACCTCGTGCGAATCGTGTTTCCTGCCGACCCCCTTAGGCGACATCGAGTAAATGTATGTCTGCGGATCGACTCTGACCTGCAGGCCAAGCTCCCGAGCCTCTCCAACGGTGCGTGACAGAACGTTTGAGTCCTCGTCCGCAGGACTTAGGATGACGCCGTCGATCGCGTTCGAGGCGGCAAGCAAGGTAATCTTGCGACCCTTCCCGTACCCGTGCTGTAGGTAAAGGCTCATATGGCTCCGAGCACCTCCAAGGGCTCTAGTGTCGAACGGAATCGACGATTGGGTTTCGGTGCGAGGAGGCGACCGAGTACTGTTCTCAGTTCTGCGCGACATGGCAGAGATGAAACGTCGATGCGATCGAAAGACAGCAATCTGGTTATGAACGCATTTCGATCCATACCAATCGTCAATATGGGATGCACTCCGCTTACGGCAAGGAACCCAACTATGCCTACCAGGAAGTGGTCTGTGCGAAAGTCAATCTGGGCATACCTTCTGGCTTCGTGTTGTTCGGGGGCGGAGAAGCCGAGTGTCATTGGCGAGCTATGTGACGATTCCGTCAGGTCATCGAGGTCAACGTGAAGCGAGATGCCGGGATCGATCAGTACTGACCGGCCCGTGGTGTCGAAGACGATATTGCCCGGCTTGATGTCGCGGTGAACTATCCGGACCTTCCACAGTTCATGAACTGCGAGAAGCTGCTCGATCACGAGGGTCTCGGCTTCGGCGGAGGAGAGTGGGGCAATCTTTAGACGCTCCGCGAGGGTGCCGCCGCCGTAGAATGGCTCCTCGTACGTTACGTATCTGGCCCCGCCGATCTGCACCGCTCGGGGTTCGGCGCTGATTGAGCCGAGGTGGGGTGAGTCGGCCGACTGCATCGCCCGAATCTCCCGGGCGAATCGCTCCGGGAGGAGGGATGCATCCACGTCTGTTCCGTCTACGTCGGCCGGAAGTGGCTCTGTCAGGACTTTGACCACGGCCAGAGTTCCATCATCAGCCAAAAACGCTGCTTTGTAGGAGCCACGACCCAAAGGTGGAGTCACGAGCGCCCTGCCTTCGAATGCGGCAGCCAGTTCGTCGTCCGAAAAAGGTAGTGGCGGTAGGCTCATGTCGTCCTTGGCAATCGCTCTCGGTCACAGGTCATCCGAGCCTATATGTGCTCAACCCGCTCTACAGTGTTTCCTTGAGAAGGAAATCCATATTCGCCGCATCTCAGCCCGCGACGTCTTGATGCGGTCGCGAAGGTGGTGGCGCTGCCAGACACACACCGGTTAGTGCGAGGGATGCGTCGGATTGCGCAGCCTTAGCCCCGCCGCGCCCGCAACCGCACCTTCTTCTCGTGGTTGCCGCACGTGTTCATGTCGCACCACCGGCGGGTGCGGCCGCGACTGGTATCGAGGAACGCTGCGCGGCAGGTGGGGGAGGCGCAGAGCGCCAGGGCGCCGGGGCGCACGCCGGCGACGATCTCGATGGCGTCGGCGGCCACGACCCCGAGGGCTGCCGCGACGGTCGCGGGCTGTCCGAGGAACCATCGCCGGCGGCCGTCTTCGGCGAGCACCGCCACGGCACCGCCGCGTTCGCTGAACCCGTTGATGACCTCGACGGCGTCGCGAGGGCGCGGCTGCCCGACGGCCTGAGCCGACGCCGCGATGTGGATCGCCTCGCGCAGCTCCACCGCGGCGGCGAGATCGTCGGGCGAGCACGCGTCGACGGGCAGGTCCACCTCCCGCAGCCAATCCGCGAGGCGAGCGGGGGTTGGGATCCGCTCTACGGGTGCGCCGAACCGTTCCGTGAGTGTTCCCGTGAAGGTGGTGGCAAGCACGGAGCCGAGACGAAACTCCGGGTCGCGAGCAGGCATGGAACCAGCATAGGTGGTTCCGCGTCGTCGGCCAGAGTGTTAGAACCGTCACAGCCGGTTCCATCCGCCGGTCGACGAGGAGCATCGATGAGCGACCAGATGACGACGGACCGGATCGAGCGCTTCGAGACGCACACCACCGACGAGGACCTCGCCGCGCTGCGCGCACGCCTGACCTCGACGCGACTCCCTGAACGCGCAACGACACCCCACGACGCGCGAGGCCGCGATCGGTGGGAGCAAGGCCCGCCCCTCGCCGACATCGTCGAGCTCATCGAGTACTGGCGAACCGGGTACGACTGGCTGCCGTTCGAGCGCAGGCTCAACGAGATCGGCCAGTTCCGCACGGTCATCGACGGGCTCGGCATCCATTTCCTCCACCGCCGTTCGCCGCGGCCGGATGCCACCCCGCTCGTCCTGACCCACGGCTGGCCGGGGAGCGTCGCCGAGTTCGTCGACGTCATCGACGAGCTCTCCGAACCTCAGGATGCCGGTGCCCCGGCGTTCCACGTCGTCGTGCCGTCGCTGCCGGGGTACGGCTACTCCGACAAACCCGCCGAAGAGGGATGGGGCACCGAGCGCATCGCGGCCGCGTGGGTCCAGCTCATGCGCCGGCTCGGCTACGACCGGTTCCTCGCCCACGGCGGCGATTGGGGCGGGCCGGTCACCATCGTGCTCGGTGGTCGGTTTCCGGAGCACGTCATCGGCATCCACACGACCATGCCGAGCGCGCCGCCCGGCCTCCGTCTCGACGGGCTCGACGACACCGAACGGCAGTGGGTCGAGCACACCCGCGCCTTGGGGAGGAACCGTCTCGCTTACGCGAAGGTCATGGCAACCGCGCCGCAGACGATCGGGTATTCCCTAGTCGACTCGCCCGTCGGGCTGCTCGCGTGGATCCTTGAGAAGTTCTTCGAGTGGAGCGACACGGTCGACTCGCCGTTCGAGACCATCTCGCGCGACCGCTTCCTCGACAACGTGACCTTGTACTGGCTCACGGCGAGCGGCGCGTCAGCGGCGCGAATCTACTTCGAGAGTCACCAGTCGCTCGACCCCGACCTGCGGGTGGCGGTGCCCGCGGCCCTTACGACGTACCCGCACGACATCGAGAAGCACCCGCGGTCCTGGGCGGAGGAGCGGTTTCGCCACATCGTGCGATGGCGGGCACCCGAGGCGGGTGGCCACTTTCCCGCGTTGGAGATGCCGGGGGAGTTCGTGCGCGACCTGCGGGAGGGGTTGGTGGCGGTGCTGGCGGCGTCGCGGTGAGGCGTTGCGAGCCTGATCGTGCCCCACCCTCGAGCCGCGTCGTCGATGCGTATCGCGATGCCTGGTCGGATAGCTTGTCGGTCGCGGTTCCCCAGGCGCATCTCGATCGGCCGCTTCCCGTAGGAGGAGTCGTCGCAGAGCTTGCGGTGTGAGACGAAGACGCCGCGGCCAAGCGTGACAACATGATCGGTGCCGCTGTCACCTGGCGCATCCCCCCAGTCTTCATGCTGCTCATGGTGTGGGGCGCCGGGGTCTCTGGGTTGCCTCTCGGCGGCGACGCCGACGCGGCCAACGCGTCCGCCCGGCCGGAGGAACGCTGGGCTTCGACGACGTGTGGCGTCCGTCGGCGGCGGAGACGCGGGTGGTGTGGGAGGTCGAGCAGTCGACGCCGGTTCCCACCCCGACACCTGACCGCGGGCCGGGCGTCATCGATGGGAACCGCATCGTGATCGAGGCAGCGACTGTGCGGCATCCGGATCCGGCGAAGCCCCATTCCCGCGAGTAGGCCTGAGGGTGGAAGTTGCCGACCCGCCGTGGTCCGCGTCCTCGCCGACGCCACCGGGACAGATCGTTACCAGGTAACGTTACCTGTGAATGTTTTGTGTCAGAGAGAGGGAAATCGTGCGACCTGTCACGCCGAACTCAGCTGTGCAGGGCAAGGGCAGCCGCAGCGGCTTCTACCGCAGCGCGAACAGGGGAGCATGGGAGCGGATCGCTCGGGGCCTCTACCTTCCCGAAGGTGCGCCCGCAGCGGACTGGGACCAGCTCGAAGCATCGGCCCGTCGCCCCGAGGCGACCATCTGCCTCATTTCGGCGCTTGCGTACTACGACCTCACTGATGTCATCCCCGACGCGCTCGACGTCGCTATTCCTCGTGGTACCCGCGCTCCCGCGTCAGAAAGCGCCATCCGTTGGCATCGGTTCGATGCGGGCACCTTCTTGTTGGAGCGAGAAGGCGTCGTCATCCCCGGCAGCACTCAGCGGATCGGCATCTACACGCCGGAACGAACGATCGTGGACTGCTTCCGCTTACGAGCCGACACGGGTTACGAGATTCCGCGCGACGCGCTGAAAGAGTGGTTGCGACGCGGGGGGAAGCCCGCGACCTTGATGAAAGTGGCTCAAGCCCTTCCTCGGAGCACCAAGCCTGTACGCGACGCACTCGAGATTCTCGCGTGAGCGGCGTTGAGGTTTTCCGAGCGGTGCAGGCGCTCGCGCGCTCGGGCGCCACGAACGGCGCTCCGGTGGCGACGCAGGAGTATCTTCTCCGGCACGCACTCGAATCCTTTCTCGCGAGGCTCACGCAAACGATGCATGCGGAGGATTTCGTCCTGAAAGGCGGCCTCTTGCTCGGCGCATATGGCGTGCGCCGTTCCACCAAGGACGCCGACTCGAACGCGATAGCAGCTGATGTCACGCCTGCGCACCTTCGCCGGGTCGTTCACGACGTCGCCGCCATCGAAGCTAACGACGGCGTTGAGTTCTTGCTCGACAGTCTCGTAGTGAACGACATCCGGGAGGATGCCAACTACCCGGGCATGCGGCTTCGTCTCAAAGTGAGCATCGGTAGCTGGCAGGGTGCCATCGCGTGGGACGTGTCGACGGGCGATCCCGTCGTCCCCGCGCCGCGCAGGGTGACGCTGCCTCGTCTTCTCGGGCAGCCCATCACGCTCCTGGGATACGCGCCGGAGTCGACGATTGCGGAGAAAGGCGTGACCATCCTGGAGAGGGGGGTCACGAGCACTCGCTGGCGCGACTACGTAGACATCGTGACCCTCGGTGAAGCGGGCATCGACATCGCAGACCTGCGCGAGGCCGCTCGGGCCGTGGCGTCCTACCGAGGCGTCGAGTTGCAGGTGATCGGGCCCGTTCTCGAGGGATACGGCGCCGTCAGCCAGCGGAAGTGGGCCGCCTGGCGACGAAAGGAACGGCTGGAGGCCGTGAGCGAGGAAAGCCTCGACGACCAGATCGTCCGTGTCGCTGCGATTCTCGATCCCGCTTTCAAGGACTGATGACTCGCGGCCTCGCACAAGGACCCGCGTCACGATGCGCTTCGCGGCAGGGTGTGACTTCCTCGCGTGGGTTCCCGGCCCGACCGCTGTCGACCTTCATTCGACGAGAGGTCCCGCGTCCGGCGGGCGGGCTGAGCCCTAGCGGTCGACAACCGCCGCCACAGCCTCGATCTCCACGAGCTGATCGTCGTACCCGAGCACGGTGACGCCGAGGAGCGTGCTCGGCGCGTCGTGCTCGCCGAATGCCTCCCGGACGACCTCCCATGCCGACACCAGGTCGGCTTGGCGAGTGGAGGCCACCAGAACGCGCGTACTGATGACATCCGTGAGACCGGCGCCGGCCTCGCGCAGCGCGATTCTCATGTTCTCGACGCACTTCGCCGCCTGGGCTGCGTAATCGCCGATGCCCGTGGTCGTGCCGTCGAGGTTCAGTGGGCAGGAACCGGCGAGGAAGATCAGCCGCGCCTCGGCGGGAGCGGCGGCGGCGTACGCATACTCCGCGCTGTCGGAGAGTGCAGTCGAACGGATGAGCGTGACGGCGGAGGGCATGTTCTGACCTTTCGAGGGCGGGCTCAGACGTTGCGGGCCATGAGCACGATCGGGGCGTCGAGGGTCTCGGTGTCGGCGACGAATCCGAGCGACGGCAAGCCTCTCACCGTAGACCGGGCCGCTGCTGCCACCGCAGACTCCGCTGATCCCCTCGGCATCCGGGCGCTCGTCATCGCGCTCAGCGTTCCCGCTCCGGCACCGGAGACCGCGGCCACCTCTCCTCGGTCCCCGCCTCCACCGGCTTGTACGCCGGCCGGCCGCGAATACACAGTCGTACAACCAGGTCGTTCCGCACGCGTCGCAATGCGCGAAGAGGACGATCGTGTCCTTCAGGTCGGATTCCGCCAACGGCACCATGTCGCGGAGGGCGACGTCGGCGCGGAGGACGTGCCTGCGCCCGTCATCCAGTCGCTCGGCAAGCCGGCCCTCGGCGACGCGAGTGTCCAGCTCGCGCTGGCCGTAGCCCATCCGGTACTCAGCGACCGACGTGCAGACGTCGCAGTCGGGGAGTGGGGGATCGGGCGGGAGGGGCGGCGTCCTTCGATTCTGCCTGGCGCCCTGAAAGGAGGTGCGCCTCCCGCGACCGACCGAATCACGTCGGCGGTGTGCCGGAACGACCGTCGATACTCCGTTAGCTCGACGTGATCACCGCGCTCCCGATCAACAGCACGCGATTCACGGCGCCGGTTGGGCGCTGCCGGCGACGACCTGCCACCGCCCATCGATGATCGACCAATAGCGGAGGTAGCTCATCTTTCCTTCGATGCGGTGACCGTCGTCGATCAGCCGTGCGTCGACCAACGAGTCGACCCGAGCCCTCCCCGCGTGCTCTCGCGTCGATCGGTGCAGTTCGAGTATCTGCTCGAAGCGCACCGCTCCGGTCGAGTGGGCGTTGAGGTCGGCTTCGCGGTCGGTCACCGAGCCATCAGGAAGCTCGAATGCCAGACCCTCGAAGAGCACGTTCCGCAAGGCATCCGTGTCGCTGCGTCGCATGGCTTCGTGGAGGGCGTCTTGAGCCTCGTCGACGGAGCGCCCCGACGCATCGCGCGTGGTCATGCCCCGAGGCTAGCGCGGGAAGAAATGGCTCGGGACGCGCTTTGCGACGGGCCCGACGGGGTTGTGCTCGTCCGCCCAAGAACGACGACCACCCTCCCGACAGCGCGAAGCCGATGGGCCGGGATTCCTCCCCGCCGACGCACCGTGGCATCCGTGCACCGTGCACACTCCCCGGTGTGAAGTTCGCCACCCGCGCCACTGTGCCGCCTGCGCGATCTTCCTAGCGTGAGGGGAGCGCGAAGACGCGCACCAGAACGCTCGAATCGCGTCCGACGCAGCCGTCGGCGCGGGGAGGTGAACGACGATGTCTCTCGACGAACTCGACACTCGCACCACGACACCGCTCTCGGTGTCCGGCCTCGCGCACCTGCCGTGGCGGAGCCCCTCAGCCGGGACCGGTCGGCCCGCTGTGCGCGACGTGACCGAAGAACTCAGCTATCGCGGCCTCGAACGGCGTGCGGCCGCGTGCGCGGAGCAGTTCGCCGCGCGCGGGATCGGCCGCGGCGACGTGGTGGCGATCATGCTGCCGAACTCCGTCGCGTTCCTCACCGCGATGCTGGGTGCCTGGCGCGTGGGGGCCGCGGTCACGCCGGTGAACCCCACGTTCACGGAACGGGAGCTGCGCTACCAGCTCGACGACTCGGGTGCGCGCCTGCTCGTGACGGCCGGCGCCCCCGCGGTCGAGGTCGAGACGCTGGCGCCGACGGATCTCGCGCGTATCCCCGACGGATCCATCGCCGATCCGCCCATCACCCCCGACACGCTGGCCTTGCTCGTGTACACGAGCGGTTCGACCGGCCAGCCGAAGGGCGTCATGCTCGATCACGCCAACCTCAGCGCGATGGCCGCCTCCCTCCGCCGCCACATCGAGCTCGGACCCGACGATCAGGCACTGCTCGTCCTGCCGCTCTTCCACGTCAACTCGCTCTGCGTGAGCTTCCTCGCCCCCATCAGCGCGGGCGGCAGCGTGTCGATCCTGGAACGTTTCGCCCCGGGCACGTTCCTCGACGCGGTCCAGCGCTATCGACCCACCTACTTCTCGGCGGTGCCGGCGATCTTCGCGAGACTGGCCGAGGTCCCGCGGGAACAGATTCCGCGCCTGCCCTCGCTGCGCCTGGCGATCTGCGGCGCCGCACCGGCCAGCCCCGAGCTCCTCGCCCTCAGCGAGAAGCGATTCGGCATCCCGATCCTCGAGGGCTACGGCCTCACCGAAGCCACGTGCGCTTCGGCGTGCAACCCCCTGTGGGGCGAGCGCAAGCCGGGCACCGTCGGTCGCGCCCTCCCCGGCCAGCAGATCGCCATCCTCGACGACGAGGGCCGTCTCGTGCCCCCGGGCGTGCGGGGGGAGGTCGCGATCCTCAGCCCCACGGTCATGCGCGGGTACCTCGGACGACCGGATGCCACGGCAGAGGTGATGCGCGGAGGATGGCTGCGCACGGGGGACATCGGCATCCTGGACGAAGACGCCTATCTGACGCTCGTCGATCGGGCCAAGGACATGATCATCCGCGGCGGCGAGAACCTCTACCCCAAAGAGATCGAGGGCTTCCTCGCCACGCACCCCGCGGTGCTCGAGGCCGCGGTCATCGGTCGTCCCGACCCCGTGTACGGCGAGGTCCCCATCGCCGATGTCGTGCTGCACCCCGGCGAGGTCGTCACCGAGGATCAGCTCCGCGCCCACTGCGCCGAGGGCCTGACCAAGATCAAGGTGCCCGCCGAGATCCGCATCGTCACGGATCTCGCGCGCAACCCGGTCGGCAAGGTCGACAAGCCCGCGATGCGCCGCGCACTCGCCGCGGCCACTGCCTGACCTCTTCGCTTCCCCCATCCCGTCACCGAAGGAGTTGATCATGGGATTCAAAACCGCGGAGTTTCCGCCCGTCGACACGAGCACATTCCTGCACCAGCCACTGCGCGAGCGAATCAGAGCCCTGACCCTGCACTGGGTGGAGTACGGCTTCGGATCGCCCCGCATGATCGCCGCGACCTACCTCGTGAAGATCGCCGTGCTGTGGCTCCTCATCGGCAGCATCGTCATCACCGCCACCAGCGGTGTGGGGTGGTTCTGGCAGGTCGACCAGTGGTGGAACCAGCCGATCGTCTACCAGAAGGCGATCATCTGGACCATGCTGCTCGAAGCGATCGGCCTCGCCGGATCGTGGGGGCCGACGGCGGGCAAGTTCAAGCCCATGACCGGTGGCATCCAGTTCTGGGCGCGACCGGGCACGATCCGGCTTCGACCGTGGGCCTGGGTGCCGGGAACGGCCGGTGACACGCGGACCGTGTTCGACGTCGTCGTCTACCTCGGGTTCCTCGCGGCGCTCGCCACGGCGCTCGTGCTCCCCGGCACGGTGACCCCTGCGCTCGCCGCGGCGCTTCCCGAGAACACGAGCGGGTTGGTGCAGACCACCCCCGTGATCGTCGCGATCGCGCTGCTGGTGATCGTGGGCGTGCGCGACAAGACGATCGCGGTCGCCTCGCGCATCGAGCAGTACCTACCGGCGCTGGTGTTCTTCTCGGTGCTGTCGTTCGTCGACATGATCATCGCGCTGAAGCTGCTTATCGTGGCCGTGTGGGTGTGCGCGGGCATCTCGAAGTTCGGCAGGCACTTCGTCAACGTCATCCCGCCGATGCTCAGCAACACCCCGTTCTGGCCGCCGAGATGGCTCAAGCGCGCCCTGTACCGCGACTTCCCTCGGGACGTGCGCCCGTCGAAGCTCGCGCACTTCATGGCGCATGCGATGGGGACCACGGTCGAGATCGCCGTTCCGCTCGTGCTTCTGTTCTCGCAGAACTTCTGGGTGACGCTCGCGGCGGTCGTCCTCATCGTGGGCTTCCACCTCTTCATCTTCTCGACCTTCCCGCTCGCCGTCCCGCTGGAGTGGAACACCCTGTTCTGCTACGCCGCGGTGTTCCTCTTCCTCGGCTTCCCCGCGCAGGCGGGGTACGCGGTCACCGACTTCTCGAACGGGTGGCTGCTCGCCGGGATCGTCGTGGCCCTGCTGTTCTTCCCCGCGCTCGGCAACCTCCGCCCCGACAAGGTCTCGTTCCTGCCGTCGATGCGTCAGTACGCGGGCAACTGGGCGTCGGCGCTGTGGACCTTCACGCCGGGAGCGGAGCAGAAGCTGGATGCCGTCATCCGGCCCACGTCGAACCAGGTCGATCAGCTCGTTCAGCTGGGTTACGCCCCCGAGATCGCCGAGATCACGATGCAGCAGACGCTCGCGTGGCGCTCGATGCACAGCCAGGGTCGCGGACTCTTCTCGGTGCTCTACCGGGCACTGCCCGACATCGAGACCCGCACGATCCGCGAGGGCGAATTCGCCTGCAACTCGGTGATCGGCTTCAACTTCGGAGACGGCCACCTGCACGACGAGTCGCTCATCCGTGCCCTGCAGAGCCGCTGCCACTTCGCGCCCGGGGAGTTCGTGGTGGTATGGGTGGAGTCCCAGGCCATCCACGCGGACTTCCAGGAGTACAAGGTGATCGATGCGGCCCGTGGTGTCATCGAGCGGGGAAGATGGCGCGTCGCGGATGCCGTGGCCGCCCAGCCGTGGCTCGCGGACGGCCCCATCCCGCTCGAGCGCTCCTGGAGGGCTGACGCGAAAGCTCCGACGACCGATGTGACGAACAGCGTCCGCACGGTCTCGCGCAGGCGAGGAGAGCGGGTCTCGAAATGACGCGCGCAGTGGTCGTCGGCAGCGGTCCCAACGGGCTGGCCGCTGCCGCGACCCTGTCGGACGCGGGCCTGGACGTACACGTCGTCGAGGCGGCGGACGAACTCGGGGGAGGGGCGCGCAACAGCGAGCCCCTCCTCGCGGGGCTCATCCAGGACCACTGCGCCGCGGTCCACCCGATGGCGGCCGGCTCGCCGTACTTCGCCGACCTCGACCTGCCGGAATCGCCCTGGGTCCTCCCCGAGATCGACTGCGCCCACCCGCTCGACGACGGCGACGTGGTGTTGCTCCGTCGCTCGATCGTCGAGACCGCGGCCGGCCTCGGCGCCGACGGATGGCGGTGGCAGACCCTGTTCGGCCCCTCGTCGCGCTCGTTCGCGGCGCTGTCGGAAGACATCCTCCGCCCCCTCGTCGGCATCCCTCGTCACCCCCTGCTTCTCGCGCGGTTCGGCGCCGCTGCCGCGCTGCCCCCGGTGTGGACCGCGCGTGCCTTCGCCGAGGAGCGAACCCGTGCTCTGTTCCTGGGCGTCGCGGCCCACGCGTTCCAACGCCTCGACCAACCGCTCGTCGGCGGGATCGGCGCGGGCATCATCACCGCCGGACACGCCGTGGGGTGGCCCGTCGTCGCCGGCGGAACCGGAACGCTCACCGCAGCCGTCATCTCCCGGCTCCGCGAGCGAGGCGTGACGTTCGAGGCCGGCCGCCGCATTCGTTCCCGGCGCGATCTGCCCCCGCACGACGTCGTCATGCTCGATGTGCACCCGCATGCCGTGGCCGAGATCCTCGGGGGGAGCCTGCCCCGTCGCACCGCCGAGGCGTTCCGCCGCTTCCGTCCCGGCCCCGCCGCCTTCAAGGTGGAGTTCGCGGTCGCCGGCGGCGTGCCGTGGCGCGCGGAAGAGACCGGTCGTGCCGGCACCGTGCATCTGGCGGGCTCGGCGCGCGAGATCGCGGCGGCCGAGCGCGCCGTCGCCGAGGGGCGGATGCCGGAACGCCCGTTCGTGCTCGTCGGTCAGCAGCACGTCGCCGACCCGCAGCGCTCGGCGGGCGACATTCACCCGCTGTACGCGTACGCCCACGTGCCCGCCGGATACACGGGGGATGCCACCGAAGCCGTGGTGTCGCAGATCGAGCGGTTCGCGCCCGGATTCCGGGACCGCATCCTGGCGATGCGGGTCATCACCGCGACGGAGTGGAGCCGGCGGAACCCGAACTTCGTCGGGGGAGACATCCTCACCGGCGCCAAGACACCGCTGCAGTTCACGCTCGGCCCGCGAATCTCGGCGCAGCCGTACGATACGGGGGTGCCGGGCTTCTACCTCTGTTCCGCTGCGACGCCGCCGGGGCCGGGAATCCACGGACTGTGCGGCGTGAACGCCGCCCGGCGCGCGCTGCGGGGCCTTGCGCCCGCGAGACGGGCCAGGGAGGCGCAGCCCGCGTGACGACGGCATCCGGTTCCGCCGAAGAGCACACGGGCGACGTTTCCGAGCTCCTCGCGCTCGTCGCGCGGCAGCTCGACCTGCGCATGCCCGAGATCGTCCGCGAGATGCGAGACCTGTTGGCATTCCGCATCGACGACCTGGGCGGCGACCCCCAGCTGGTGGAGATGCTGCAGGCGAGCATCGAGGGCAACGTCACGACGATCTGCCACATCCTCGCGAACGGCATCGATCTCGAGAGCCTGCAGCCGACCACGGCCGCCGTCGAATACGCGGCGCGTCTCGCGCAGCGCGATGTGCCCCTGGCGGCCCTGACGCGCGCCTACTACCTGGGTCAGAGCATGTTCCTGAGGCTC
Organism: Microbacterium testaceum; assembly: GCF_029761935.1. Taxonomy (NCBI): domain Bacteria; kingdom Bacillati; phylum Actinomycetota; class Actinomycetes; order Micrococcales; family Microbacteriaceae; genus Microbacterium; species Microbacterium testaceum. The sequence goes on along the minus strand of NZ_CP121699.1, from coordinate 1,489,023 downwards.
GGCATGGACGAGGCCGAACGCCTGGGTGTGACCGACCGCGTCAAGATCGACGTCGTCCGCGACATCGCCGACGTCGTGCACCGCTACATCGACTGGATCCTTCAGCTCGTGACCGGCGTGCACGAGCAGGAACGTCGGCGCTGGTGGACCACCCGAGCGACCCTCAACGCGAGCATCATCCTCAAGGTGCTGCGCGGAGACTCCCTGCCGATCCGCGGGTTCGTCTCGGAGACCGGATACACGCTCGCACAGACGCACCTCGGGGTGATGGCCTGGTCCGACGTGGATGCCGAGGACGCGGCGCGCCAGCACGAGATCGACCTCCTGCTGCGCCGACTGGCCACGGTGGTGCACTCGTCCGTCGCGCCGCTCATCACCGTGGTCGATCGATCCACGGCCTGGGCATGGTTCGGCGGGGCTCGGCTCGACGCGGGAGCGCTGGCACGGGTGGAAGAACTCGTGGCGACGGTGCCCGGCGTGCGGACCGCCCTCGGCGAGCCGGGCCACGACGTCGAGGGTTTTCGCCGAACGCACGAGCAGGCCGCGATCGCACGGCTCGTGGCGTTGTCGTCGCCCCGCTACCGGGACCGAGCGGTGGTGTCGTACGCCGACCCCCAGGTCGCGCTGGTCCAGCTGCTGACAAAGGATGCCACGGCGACGGCGACGTGGGTGCGCGAGGTTCTGGGCGACTACGCCGGTGCCGGCGAGCAGGCGCGCGTGATGCGCGACACCGTCGCGGCCTACTACGCCGCCGACAAGAACGCGGTGCGCACGGCGGAGCAGCTCGGCGTCCACCGCAATACGGTGCGCCAGCGCGTAGACCGGTTCGAGGCCTCGGTGGGAGCGCGGGGAGTCGATCCCCTGCAGGTGGCGCTCGCCCTGCGGATCTACGACGACCTTCTGCTCGAGGGAGCCGACGCGCGCCACACGTGACGGGCGTTGCGCCGCTCGGCGTGTCCATGCGCCTTCGACTTTCGCCACCAGCGTGCGCCTCGGCGTGCTGCCCCAGCCTCCCGGGTGTCGGTGGCGGGGGCTATCGTCGTGATCGCGCGGGTGACGTGCTCGCTGAACGGTGTGCTGCGAGGGCGACGGAGAACCCGCCGACCCCGGTCGCGAGCCGCGAGCTTTCTCGCGGGAACACGATGCAGACGGAGAGGCTCGACATGGGAAAGCGCAAGACTCCGGAGGAAAGAGCCGACGAGGAGCGCCGGTACGCGAGGGCGTCGGCGGCGAGTTCCGATGACGAGTTCGAGCCGTTCTTCACCGATCCGAACCAGGCGATCCGCAACGTCGCCGCCCTGAATCCGAACGCCAGTGCTGCCGTGCTGGATCGTTTCGCCGACGACCGTTTCTGGAGCGTCAGGATCGCCGTGGCCGAGCATCCGTCGACCACGCGTGAGACGCTGTTACGTCTCCTGGAGACCGATCCGCGGCGGCGCGGCGTCGTGCATCACGCGGCACGTGAGCGGCTCGAAGCCGAGGGTGTTCGTTTCGACGACGACGACGGGGGGATCGTCGCCGAGTGACGCCCGGACTCTGTCGTTGACCTACGTCGTCACGTGCGGTGTTACGCCCCGCTACGCCCCAGATCGCCCGCCCCCGCGGCATCCCGTAGCTTCATCACACCAACCACTCCGAAGGCAGGTGAAGCCATGTCCCGCACGATCTCGTCGACTGTCCACCCGATCCAGCGCTGCATGGCAGCCTCGAACCCGTCTGCGTGGTGGGACGGCCTCGTCATCGAGGCCAACGGCTCGACCGCAACGGTCGCCCTGCTGAACGGCACAACGGTTCAGCTGCGGATCGTCGGTCCGGCCGTCGATATCGAGGCGGGGGAGCCGGTGGCGTACCACCCGGTCGCCGAACTGCTCAGCGCGTCCGCGATCATCACGACCGCGCGCGCCGCATAACGGAGCGCCCGTCGACGTGAGTTCGGTGGGTGGTGCTTCGCGAACCGCTGCAGGCGATTGCGCCTTGGCGAAGTCGGGTCGCGACTGAGTTGATGCTTGTCGCGGTTGCGGGTTTGAGTCCGAGGCCCGTGATTGACTCGTGATTATGAGCCCCATTGCGCAGGCCGCCCTTCGAGGTGGCATCCCGCTCGTCATCATGGGCGGAATCGGAAGTGCGCTCCTTCTTCAAGGGCAAGCGGAGAACGGACGCGCGACGCTCGCGGTCGCCGTCATAAGCGCTGCGGTTGCCGGTACCTCGGTCATCTATCAGATCGACCGCTGGTCGCTGCGACGGCAGTCAATTCTTCACTTCGCGATCATGGCGGTGACCGTGTTGCCTGCCCTTTTTCTCAGCGGATGGTTTGCGATAGATACTCCCGCTGGCGTTCTTCTTGTTATCAGCTTGTTTCTGTTTGTGGGATTCGTCCTCTGGTCGAGCTTCTACCTGATCTTCCGCGCGATTAACGCTCGGCCGGCGCGAGCATCGCGCTGAGAAGCACCTCGCCCGCTCCCTGGTTGATGGCTGAAAAGCCGAGCGGCCGCCGACGACACGTCAGCGGCCGCGCGAAGAAGAGAACTCAGGCGGTCATCGAGGCCATCATCGCCTCGCACTTCATGACCATGTCGTCGCAGGCCATGGCGCAGTAGCGGCACATCTCGTCCATGTCGCCGTGCGCACGGCACTCGGCAGCGCATGCCTTGCCCATGGTCTTGCAGGCGGTCATCATGGCGCTCATCACGTCCATGTTCATGCCGGCGGGACGCATCATCATGTGCATCGTCGCCTGCGCCATCTCGACCATGTTCGAGCACATGGCGCAGCACGTGGCCATCTCGGCGCCGTGCATCATGTCGCTCCCGGCGCACATCGCCGCGGCCATCGCGCACGCGTTGAGAGACTGCATGCATTCCTGCATGGCATCCATGTCCATGGTCATCTCGCCCATGTCCATCGACTTCATCATCGCCATCGTGTCCATCTGGATCTCCCGTGTTCTCGTCGGTTCGGAGGGACCGGATGCCGCGGAGGGACTCCGGCGTACCGGCGATGCTACGCCGCGGATGCCCGTGCCCGACAGGTCTCCGGCTGACTCTTAACCCCGTCTCGGCTTGCGCAGCTCGTTCTCACCGCGACCCGCAGAAGCTGTACTGTGCGGGAGCAACGACTCTCGGAGGAGCAACGATGAGCATTGCCTTTCTGCTGACAACCCTGGTGGTGGTGGCTACGCCCGGCACCGGTGCCGTGTACTCGATCGCTGCGGGACTCTCGCGCGGTACGAAGGCCGGGATCATCGCCGCGTTCGGCTGCACGCTCGGTGTCGTCCCCCACATGATTGCGGCCATCACAGGACTAGCGGCGATCCTGAACGCCTCTGCCATCGCCTTTCAGACGATCAAGTGGTTGGGAGTCGCCTACCTGCTCTATCTCGCCTGGCAGACGTTCCGCGACATGTCGCTGATAGACGTAGACGCGAGCGCGGAGCCCGTCTCGTTCTGGCGCGTGATCCGAACCGCCATCCTGATCAACCTGCTTAACCCGAAACTCACGATCTTCTTCTTCGCCTTCCTCCCGCAGTTCGTTCCCGCGGGCGAAGCCAACGGCACCTGGCACATGGTGTGGCTCAGCCTCGTGTTCATGGCGCTGACGTTCGTCGTCTTCGCCTTGTACGGCGCTTTCGCTGCGACCATGCGCACCCAGGTCATCACCCGGCCGAAGGTCATGGCGTGGCTGCGCCGCACCTTCGCCGCCACCTATGTCTTGCTGGCGGGTCGCCTCGCACTCGAGAGTCGGTGAGCTCAGAGGGACGCATAAGTCTCTGCAGATCACCCCGCGGCCCGAGTGCCGGGAAAATTCATCGGGGCCGGATGCCGACCGACCTCAGCTCGAGTCCGGCGAGGCGGTTCATGACCTCGGCGTCTCCCCGTCGCCACGCGGAGACGGCGTCGGGGGAGACCTTCGCGATGGCTCCGACCTTCTGGTTGGTGAGGGCGCGCAGGGCCAGCAGATCGGTGGTGAGGCCTCCGCGAATGAGCCGACGCGTGCGGGTTGCACGCGTGGCGAACCGCAGGCGCGGGAGCAGCCACACCAACAGAACGATGAGGATCGGTAGCGCCGCGACTCCGACGCCGAGCGCGATCGCCGCCTGGCGAACGATGTCCTGCTGCGTCTGGCCGACCGCCGTGAGGGTGTCGCCCGCGGAGCTCGCCGTGGTGAACGGGCTGCTGATCCCTTCTCCGATGAAAGGAACTCCTCCGAGTCGCGTGCCCGCGTCGGTCATCGACGTGCGGAAGTCCACGCCGGTGGTCTGCAGCTGACGGCCGAGCTGAGAGAACTGGTCGACGGCGGAGAAGACGGTGATCCCCGCGAAAATGCTCACCGCGATGAGCGCGAGAGCGACAATGTCGGCGATCACCTGACGCCCGCGTTGCACGGCGAAGTCGGAATACAGTTTCACGCCGTCACTCTGTCACGGGAGAGCTGCCGTCGAGGGGAACGTCGAACGGATGCCGTGAACCCGACGGAGCACACCGGGCGCGATGTCAGCTCGAAGGGCCGACGCGCCGGAACCGCGGCCCCGAGTACCCGTCCCGCTCGACGTGCTCGGTGAACGTCGCGATCGGGCGCACCCACAGGGAGTGGTCGCCGTAGAGCGTGCGGTACGAGACGAAGACCTCTTCGGTCTCGGAGTGGCGCGCGATGCCGAAGACCTCGTACCGCTGGCCCTTGAAGTGCTCGTAGATGCCGGGCTCGATGTGCGGCAGCTCGGCGTCGGTCACGAGGCCGCGACGGCTTCGTCGGTGCGCGCCTGCAGGTACTCGCACAGCTTGCCCGTCGTGTAGAGCTCCTCGCCGAGGGCGATGAGATTGCCGCCCGACAGGGGGAACTCGCCGGAGCGCTCCGAGAGCGAGGCCGTCCACGTCCGCTCGCAGTCCACGTTCAACGAGATCGATGCGGGGCCGTGGTTGAGATGGATCGCCACCATGCCGGACTCGAGGTGCTCGGGGTCGTCCTGGCGAAGGACGTGCACCGTGGCGTGGGCGACACGGTCGTGCTTCTCGTACTCGGTCACCCACTCGTGGATCTCGGCGAAGGTGGGGCGAGCGGAGCAGGTCATGCCTTGAGACTAACGGGGCTGGCTGCTTGTCAGCCGCCCGACCCCCGCACCCCGACGAGGTCGTGGAGCGCAGCGAAGGTCGCCGCGTACCGCTCCCGCAGGGCCTCCCACCCGAGACCCGGATCGATCTCGCTGGGCGACGGCACGGCGACGGCGTACCCGTGCTGCGCGCGCGGAACGGGCTCGCCCGGCAGGCGCAGCTCCTGCGTGAACGCGCCGGTATCGGGCGCGAAGGTGAGGGTGTGGGCGGCGATGTCGTGGTCCCAGTCGGCGGACGGCCACGACATGAACGAGACGTGCCGCGGGGGATCGAGAGGGGCCGTGGCCGAGACCCAGCACCCGTGGTGATCCTCGCCGGGGGAGAGGATCGTGTACGTCCCGCCCCGGCGGTAGACGAGCAGCGCCTCGCGGAACGGCTTCTGCAAGAACATCGCCGTGTAATGGAGGGCCTGCGCGTAGATCGGCTCTCCGAGAGTCAGAGTCACGGTCTGCTGCGGCATCGGGCTGAGGGTCCTCTCGAATCCGGGCGGGGTCCCTTCCATCCAGGCATACGGGCCTCGGGCCCCGATTACGCGGAGCGAGGTCTTCGCTATGACCTCGCTGAGTCGTTCGAGAACTCAGTTGCGGCCTCCACCCTGCCGGTCTCGTCACGCCACCGCGCGGATCACGCCCGTGATGATCAGCGTGATCACCGTCGTCCACAGCACGATCGCGGCGGCCTGCCAGGCGATGACGCGCATCGGCGGGACGCCGGTGGACGTGAGGGCTGCGGCGGTGAACTGCGTCGGCAACAGCAGCGGGCCGAGCAGGCTCACGCCCGGGGTCCCGTAGCGGTGGTACGCCTTCTCGAACTTCTCGCGGCGGGCCGACGTAGGCTTTCCGGGGACTCCGCGGCGGGTGGTCACGGCGGTGCGCACGCGTGACGACACGACGACGACCACGGCCACGCAGAGCAGATTGCCGATCGCGCCGGCGAGAGCGGCGACGACGGGAGGGATGCCGCCCAGGATGCCGATCGCCGCCGCACCCTCACCCTCGATGAACGGCACGGCCCCGGCGAGGGCGACGATGAGCGGCTGGACGAGGTCGGGCACGTCGGCGACGAGGCCCTGGAAACCGAGGATGAGATCGGAGACGGGGTTCGACATGAAGACTCCTGGGGGTGAGTTCGCGGCGTGTCCCGCGGTGATTCCATCCCAGCGGTGCGCGGTTCGCGGCGGCAGTGTCGTGGTGTCACGAGCGAGCGGGAGGATACGTGGGCGCACCCGTGACGAATGTCAGGGCCGCCCTTTCGGGCGCCGCGCGCGTGGCGTATCGTCGCAACCCCCGCGAGAGACCGCGGTCGATCCGAAGGAGGAACGATGCCGAGCTTCTTCATGTGGGTCGAATACCTCTTCTGGGCAACCATCGCGGTCGGGGTGCTCGTGCGTCTCGGGATGGTGCTCGGACGCCGTCGCGCAGGCCGACGGAAGGACGCCGTGCGACAGGCGATCCGCCCCGTCATCGACGCGGGCGCCGTCGAGTCGGCCTTCTACGGGTGGCCGCCGTCGACCTCGTTGCAACTGAGGGCGGAGCCCACGTCGGTCGAGACCGCGCAGGACCGCGATCGGGTGCCGCCGGAACTCCCCGACAGCTACCGCTGACCGCCGCGCACGCCGCCCCGCGGGACGATTCTCCGCCCCACCCGTGACGAATGTCACGCCCGTACAGTGGCGGGTGTGAGCGCCCCCGCACCCGCATCCGTCCGCACGCCCGCGGCCACGTACGCCCGTGACGTCCGCGTCACCTGGTGGTACACGGCGTCGTCGATCCTGTTCCTCCACGTCTTCGCGGTCTTCATGTGGGCGCTGGTGGTCGTGCTGCGGGGGACGACGCTCGACATCGTCCTCGTGCTGATCGGGGCGGCCGGGTCGGTGGCATCCGGAGTCCTTCTTCTCATCCACTACCGACGCGAACCCCTCGACGACGGTGACGACTCCGCGCGCAGGCCGGTGTGGCCCCTCGTGCTGCTCGGGGTCGGGTCGGCGGTCGTGCTCGGCATCGGTGCCGGGTCGGTGCTTCTCGCCGCAGCCCTCGCGGCGCAGGCGCTGTGCACGGTGCGGTGGCGGGGTGGCATCCGGGTGCGGCTCGTCGCGCTGATGCTCGTCATCGTCATCGCGGTGTGGGTGATCGAGGCGACGCGGCTGAGCCCCGACGGCTACATCTCGCTGACGTTCGCGCTGCCGCTGTTCGTCACAATGCTTGCGCCGCTCACCGCCACTTCGCTGTGGTGGTGGGACATCGTGCGCGAACTCGACCGCGCCCGCCGCGCCGAGGGGCGTCTCGCCGCAGCCCAAGAGCGCCTGCGCCTTGCCGGCGACCTGCACGACCTGCAGGGCCACCACCTGCAGGTGATCGCGCTGCAGCTCGAGCTCGCCGAGAAGATGATGGGGAGGGATCCGGATGCCGCGGTCGAACAGGTGCGCGCGGCTCGTGCGAGCGTCGATGAGGCGCGACGCGGCACGCGGGATCTGGCCGCACGGTTCCGCGGGGTGCCCCTGCCCGACGAACTCGCGAACGCCGCAGATCTGCTGCGCGCGGCGGGCCTGACCGTCGACCTGCTCGTGGACACGGAGGCCGACCGCGCGCCCGCCGACGTGCTCGGACCCGTCGTCCGCGAGTCCACGACGAATGTGCTGAAACACGGGGGTGGGGTGTCGGCATCCCTCTCCCTCGCCCGCCACGACGGATCGTGGGTGCTGACCGTCGAGAACGACTCGCGGGGTGCCGCGTCTCCCGTCGGCGATGGGGCGGGCCTGTCGGGCATCGCCGAGCGCGTGGGTTCGGTGGGAGGAACGGTGGATGCCACCCGCCTCGGCGACCGCTTCCGCGTGACGGTTCGCGTGCCCGAGGAGGTTTCCGAATGATCCGCGTGCTCATCGCCGACGACGAGGACATGATCCGTACCGCGCTCGCCGCGCTGCTGCGACTGGAGGACGACCTCGAGGTCGTCGCCGAATGCCGCGACGGCGAGAGCGCCGTGACCGAGGCGCAGCGGCTCAAGCCCGACGTGTGCCTGCTCGACCTCGAGATGCCCGGGCTCGACGGCGTCGACACCGCGGCGAAGATCCTGCGGAGCGTGCCCTCGCGCTGCGTGATCGTCACGCGGCACGCGCGGCCCGGAGTGCTGCGGCGCGCGCTCGGCGCCGGGGTCAGCGGGTTCCTCCCCAAGTCGCGGCCCGCGGATGACGTGGCGGCCGTGATCCGTGAAGTCGCGGCCGGGCGGAGGTACGTCGACCCCGAGGTCGCGGCCGACGCACTGAGCGACGAGCGGAGCCCGCTCACCGACCGGGAGCTGGACGTGCTGCGCGCGGGGGCGCGGGGGCAGACGGTGGCGGAGATCGCTTCGTCACTGCACCTGTCGGCGGGGACGGTGCGCAACCACGTGTCGTCGGTGCTCGGCAAACTCGGGCTCGCGAGTCGGCAGCAGGCGACGATTCATGCGCGTGAGCGGGGGTGGATCTAGGGGGTCGCCTCCGGCGCGGCAGACGACGGCCGCAGACCCCTCGTCGTCGGAGTTCGGCGCGCGACCTGAACCGCCACGCTGACACCGACGGCTGCCGTCCACAACGTCAGCGTGTCGAAAGCGAGCCGCTCCGCTATCCCCAGGGGCAGGAGCGGCGATCGTCCGCCTTCGAGGCCATCGACGAACACCACGAAAGACGCGAGAGACACAGCGACGGTGGCGAACGTGAGCGCCCGGAAAGCACCTCGGCCCGCGGCGGCCGCCAGGAGAATCATGGCCGACCATTGCGTCAGCGCCTGCCCGAGGGCTGCGGCATCGTGGAGTTCGGGGAACGTGTTCCAGGGGAAGCAGCCCACCAGGATGACGAAGACTCCCGACACCGCGGCGAGCACCGAGCCCGTTCGGCCTGTGCGGCCGCCCCACGAGCCGCCGAGCAGAACCGCCCCCGCCGTGATCAACGCACCCGATACGACCATCCCGCCGTTGAACACCGCGTGCCACGGCGAGCAGATGAGGCGCGCGGTGGTGGCGTAATCCGAGAAGACTCCGCAGCTTGTGACGCCGAGATCACTGATCGCGTTGTCGGCGATCGAGTACCGGCGCGGCCACTGCAGAGCGACCGCCATCTGCAGCGGGAGCAGAACAAGAGTGACCGCCCACAAAGCTGCGCCGATCTGCAGTCGCCGGATAGAGCATGTGTACATGTGAGGTCCTCCCGACGATGATGGTAGCGCGCCCCGCGGCCGAATGATGTGGTGCTCGTCGAGCGGTCGATGGTGGCGTTCACGTGGAGCCAACGCCGCAAACCGTGCGAGCGGTGGCCGGTTTTGACGCGACTGCTCCACACTCGCCCGCGGGTGAAATTCCGACGGCTGGGCGCGGTGAATCGCAACTTCACGCGCTCTGAGGGCGATTGCGGTGACACTGGCCGCCTAGCATGCAAACATGCTAAACGCTACCTTCCGCCGTTGTTTCATGAGCAGAGGTCCGTCGGCCCCCGAGCAGCGGACGCCCGGGACGGAGACGGCATCGCCGACCGACGTCGCGGGCCGAGTCGATGCGCGCTTCCGTATCGCGGCGTGGCTCGTCACTGCTCAAGGCGTGGTGATGGAGCTGGGTGCGCTGCTGGCACTCCCGGTTCTCGTGGCGACCGGCCTCGATCAGGATGACGTCGGCGATCATTTCTCGTTCGCCCTGCCGTATCTGCAGAACAACCTCTACCTGCTCATGATCATGAGCGGCATCTTCGGAACCCTGCGGGTTCTCGGGGGTGTCGGCATCCTGTGCGACCGTCTCTGGGGTCTCGGAATCACCCTTGTGATGTGCGTCGTCACCCTCGTCCTGATGGTGTTCATGCTCCCGGCGGGTATCGCTGATGGTGTGCTGTCTGGAGGGGCGCTGGTGCTCATCGCCTTCGCGTGGTTCGGCTCCCGCCCCATCTCCACGCGGAGGTGCTCCGAGCGCTGAGGGGCGGTCGTCAGGCAGCCGCGCCTCGGTGGCGGCGCCAGGCGGCGGTAACTCGTCGACGTCGGAGCCGCGTGAACGGTGGTCGCGCAGTGGGGTCGAATCGGCGTCAAGGAGAGTGACGCCGCAGATCGTCCCCCGTGGTGGACGCGATGGAGGGCCGACGTCCGACGGTCAGTCCACGACCGCGGCCACCGCCTCGATCTCGACCAGCTGGTCGTCGTAGCCGAGGACGGTGACACCCATCAGCGTGCTCGGGACGTCGTGGTCGCCGAAGGCGTCGCGCACGACCTCCCAGGCCGTGACGAGATCCGCCTGACGGGTGGATGCCACGAGCACGCGCGTGCTGATCACGTCGGTGATCTTCGCACCCGCCGCTCGCAAGGCGCCGGTCATCGTCCCGATACACTTCGCCGCCTGCGCCGCATAGTCGCCGATGCCGGCGGTCGAGCCGTCGTCGTTCAGGGGACACGATCCGGCGAGGAAGATCAGCCGCGCGTTCGCCGGAGCGGTGGCGGCGTACGCGTACTCCGCCGCGTCGGACAGTGCGGTCGCGCGGATGAGGGTGACGGCGGAGGGCATCTCGGGTCCTTTCACGACGGATGCGGTCAGCGGGTCGGGCCGCAGGCGACGGCGAACGTCAGCGTCGCGTCGACGGGGGGAGCTTTTCGCAGATCCAGGTCGCCGATCTTCAGCGCGGGGTCGGATCCGACGGGGAGGGCGTTCGCGGTGCCGTGGATTTCGGTGCCGCGGAAAGCGTCACCGGTGACCGTGACCTCTCCCTCGCCCAGGAACTGCACGGCGTACCCGTCGATCGCCCAGGCCGAGACGGAGGTCGCCTCCTCGCGGTCCCTGAGCTGGGGCACCATCACCCCGGCATTCGGACTCGGCGAATCAGCCGTCACCCGCGTACGCGCGTCATCGCACGCGCGCAACCCGTCGCCGACGCTCGCCGAGACGGTGCGCTTATCGCCGTCCGCGACGAAGGTGATCTCCACGCTGTCGATCGCCGCGGGCACCGCCTGCGTCGAGGTCGGTGAGGAAGTGGCATTCGGAGTCGGCGCCGTGCAACCGACGAAGCCGAGAGCGGAGAAGGATGCCAGCACGGCGAGCGTCGTGCGCGGGTACGGGCGAGGGGGCATGCCCTCCAACCTGGCACAGGTGTTCAGCGACGCGAAGAGCGGGTGTTCTGGCGTCCGGCGCGGGGGCCCATGACCTGCTCGCCGTTCATCCAGATCGGACCGGTGTGACCGGTGTCGATGCCCGCCGCGATGTCCTCGGCCGTGCGCTGTTTCGCGATCTTGTGGATGAGAGCACCGAAGCCGATCTTGGCGATGATGTCCGCCACGCTCAGCAACACCTGCGCCGTCACGTAGCTCCCCGAGGTGACGGTGAACCCCTGCAGGGCGAACACGATGGGGTAGGCGAACCAGATCACGCAGAGGAGGGCGATGGTGAGGTTGAAGGTCGGAAGGGCCGATGAGCCGGCCATGTCTCGACGGGCACGCATCATCATGAAAATGAACATCACGTAGAGGCCGACCATGCACAGGGCACTCAGGGTGCCCCAGATCCACAGGGCGGTGAGATTCGCGCCGTCGTCGATCGCGACGCCGCCGATGAAGCCCGTCACGATCATGCCCACGGCGAGCGAGACGCCGATCGTCCGGTAGCGCGAGGCGGTGGAGCCGACGAGCGTCGACACCGCGATCAACTCCGTGATCAGCAGCGGAACCGTGACGGTCCAGTCGAAGTAGCGCGGCGCCCAGCTCAACACCGCGTTCGAAGTGGCGACCCACCCCTCGCTCGTCTGCGTGTAACCCGCATCGAATTTCAGCACGAGGACGACGTACGAGAGGAAGGCGACGGCGGCCACGCACATGCCCGCGATGATCGCGGGTCGGTAGCGGACTGACACTTCGTGCTGAGTGGCGAACGATCGGAGGGCGAACGCGGCGAGGGCGAGCCCGGCGACCGAGAGGGCATAGAAGACGAGCGAGTGCTGACCGTCGGTCAGCGTGACGTTCCACAGGGCGTTGGCGTTCATGATTTCTCGATCTCGGAGGGTGCTGCGGGGCAACCGATGCTCTCGAGGTATATCGGCGCTCATCCAGCGGGAGGGGGCACTGGCGCCGCGGCATGTTCTGTGCTCTGTGCCCCTCCCATCGAAGGGGCAAGGGTCGGGGGTCTCCAGCCCCGTCTAGTAGGGTTGTCGACTGGCGAAGATCTCTTGATATCGAGAGAGTTCGCCTCCTCCCACCACCGATCGCCCAGCGAAGGATTGTCCGTGGATCTTTACGAGTACCAGGCACGTGATCTGTTCGAAAAGTACGAGGTGCCGGTACTCGCCGGCATCATCGCCGACACCCCTGAGGAGGCGAAGGCGGCCGCGGAGAAGCTCGGCGGTGTCGTCGTCGTCAAGGCTCAGGTCAAGACCGGAGGCCGCGGCAAGGCCGGCGGCGTGAAGGTCGCGAAGAACCCCGACGAGGCGTTCGAGGCGGCCCAGGCCATCCTCGGCCTCGACATCAAGGGTCACGTCGTCAAGCGCGTCATGGTCGCCGCCGGCGCCCGCATCGCCAAGGAGTTCTACTTCTCGGTGCTGCTCGACCGCGCCAACCGCTCCTACCTCTCGCTCTCGAGCGTCGAGGGCGGCATGGAGATCGAAGAGCTCGCCGTCGAGCGTCCCGAGGCGCTCGCGCGCATCGAGGTCGACCCGATCGAGGGCATCACGCCCGAGAAGGCCCTCGAGATCGCCAAGGCCGCGAAGTTCGACGACGAGCTGGCCCCCAAGGTGGCCGACGTCTTCGTCAAGCTCTTCAACGTCTACAAGGGCGAGGACGCAACCCTCGTCGAGGTGAACCCCCTCATCCAGAGCGAAGACGGCGACATCATCGCCCTCGACGGCAAGGTCTCGCTCGACGAGAACGCCGGCTTCCGTCACCCCGACCACGAGGCGCTCGAAGACAAGGACGCCGCCGACCCGCTCGAGGCCAAGGCCAAGCAGCACGACCTCAACTACGTCAAGCTCGACGGTCAGGTCGGCATCATCGGCAACGGAGCGGGCCTGGTCATGTCGACCCTCGACGTCGTCGCGTACGCCGGCGAGAAGCACAACGGCGTCAAGCCCGCCAACTTCCTCGACATCGGCGGCGGCGCCTCGGCGACCGTCATGGCCGCCGGCCTCGACGTCATCCTCGGCGACGAGCAGGTCAAGAGCGTCTTCGTCAACGTCTTCGGTGGCATCACCTCGTGCGTCGCCGTGGCCGAGGGCATCGTCAAGGCTCTCGAGATCCTCGGTGACACCGCCACCAAGCCGCTCGTCGTGCGCCTCGACGGCAACCAGGTCGAAGAGGGTCGCGCGATCCTCGCCGCCGCCAACCACCCGCTCGTCACCCTCGCCGCCGGTATGGACGAGGGCGCCGACAAGGCCGCCGAACTGGCCAACGCGTAAGGGATAGGGACAGAAACATGTCGATCTACCTCAACAAGGACTCCAAGGTCATCGTCCAGGGCATCACCGGCGGTGAGGGCACCAAGCACACCGCCCTCATGCTCAAGGCCGGCACCCAGGTCGTCGGCGGCGTGAACGCCCGCAAGGCCGGCACCACGGTCTCGCACAAGGACGCGTCGGGAGGCGACGTCGAGTTGCCCGTCTTCGCGTCGGTCGAAGAGGCCATCCGCGAGACCGGCGCCGACGTGTCGATCGCGTTCGTGCCCCCGGCCTTCACGAAGGACGCGATGGTCGAGGCCATCGACGCCGAGATCCCCCTGCTCGTCGTGATCACCGAGGGCGTTCCCGTCGGCGACACCGCCGAGGCGTGGGCGTACTCGAAGGCCAAGGGCGAGAAGACCCGTATCATCGGCCCGAACTGCCCCGGCATCATCACGCCCGGCGAGGCGCTCGTGGGCATCACCCCCGCGAACATCACCGGCAAGGGACCCATCGGCCTCGTGTCGAAGTCGGGCACCCTGACCTACCAGATGATGTTCGAGCTGCGCGACCTCGGCTTCTCGACCGCCATCGGCATCGGCGGCGACCCGGTCATCGGCACGACGCACATCGACGCCCTCGCGGCGTTCGAGGCCGACCCCGAGACCAAGGCCATCGTCATGATCGGTGAGATCGGTGGAGACGCTGAAGAGCGCGCCGCCGACTTCATCAAGGCCAACGTCACCAAGCCGGTCGTCGGCTATGTCGCGGGCTTCACCGCTCCCGAGGGCAAGACCATGGGCCACGCCGGCGCCATCGTCTCGGGCTCGGCCGGAACCGCTCAGGCGAAGAAGGAGGCCCTCGAGGCCGCCGGCGTCAAGGTCGGCAAGACGCCGTCCGAGGCTGCCGCCCTGATGCGCGAGATCATCGAGAGCCTGTAAGCAGCACTCTCCGCGGGGCCCGGATGCCATGGCATCCGGGCCCTTTCTCGTGTGCGGAGGGCGCGGGCTGGGCGGCGGGGCGTCGGGCGGCGGGGTGGGCCGCGCGAGGACGCACTGATTCGACGAGGACGTATCGGATGGGCGGCAAACGGGTGCGGTCTCGGCGAACGGGTGCGTCTTCGGGCTACGGGTCGGTCGCTCCGCCGCGCGGCGCGCGACGGCGGCCAGGCGCGCGACGACGGCTGGGCACGGGGCGGCGACACGTGGGGCCGCGACGCGCACCCGGCCCGCGGCGGCGATCAAAAAGGGGCCCGGATGCCGTGGCATCCGAGCCCCTTCAGAGCACCGGGCTCAGCCGAGCAGGGCCTCGACCGGACCGCGGGCGAAGAAGACCACGAAGCCGGCGGCGACGATCCACAGCAGCGGGCTGATGCGGCGCGCGCGACCCGACAGCGCCTGAATCAGCACCCAGCTGACGAAGCCCGCGCCGATGCCGTTGGCGATCGAGTAGGTGAGGGGCATCACGGTGACGGTGAGGAACACCGGGATCAGCACCGACATGTCGCTCAGGTCGACGTGGCGGATCTGCGCCATCATCAGCGCCCCGACGATCACGAGGGCCGCGGCGGCGATCTCGGTGGGGACGATGCTCGTCAGCGGTGTGAAGAACATCGCGAGGAGGAACAGGCCGCCGGTGACGACGTTCGCGAGACCCGTGCGGGCACCCTCGCCGATGCCGGAGCCCGACTCGATGAACACGGTGTTCGACGACGACGACGTCGCTCCACCCGCGACGGCGCCGATGCCCTCGATCACCAGCGCCGAACGCAGGCGCGGGAAGGTGCCGTCGGGAGCGGCGAGGCCCGCCTCGCGCGAGAGGCCGGTCATCGTGCCCATGGCGTCGAAGAAGTTCGTGAACACGAGCGTGAAGACGAGCATGAGCGCGGCGAGCACGCCGATGCGCCCGAAGGATCCGACCAGGTCGACCTGACCGACGAGCGACAGGTCGGGGAGGCTCACCCACTGCGCGGGGAGGGTCGGGACGCTCAGGCCCCAACCGCCGGGGTTGCCGTCGGCCTTGGCCCCGAGACCGGTGACGGCCTGGACGATCACGGCGATGACGGTGCCCGAGAGCAGACCGATCAGCAGGGCGGCTTTCACCTTGCGGACGAGGAGCACGGCGGTGATGACGAGGGTCAGCACGAACAGGGCGGTGGGGATCGTGGTGATCGAGCCGCCGACGCCGAGACCGACCGGGGGAGAGCTGAGGCCGGTCGAGGTGACCAGGCCGCTGTCGACGAAGCCGATGAACGCAATGAACAGGCCGATGCCGACGGTGATCGCCGTCTTGAGCGCGAGGGGCACGGCCTCGAAGATCATGCGGCGCAGGCCGGTGACGGCGAGCAGCACGATGATGAGGCCGTTGATGACCACGAGGCCCATCGCCTCGGGCCAGGTGACCTGACCCACGATGCCGACCGCGAGGAACGAGTTGATGCCGAGACCCGCGGCGAACGCGAACGGCAGGCGCGTGACCAGTCCGAAGAGCATCGTCATGACGCCCGCGGTGAGTGCGGTGACCGCGGCGACCTGCGAGAAGCCGAGCGCGTTGCCCGCGACGTCGGGGGTGCCCGACAGGATGATCGGGTTCAGGATGACGATGTACGCCATCGTGACGAAGGTGACGACGCCGCCGCGGATCTCTCCGCCGACGGTCGAACCGCGGGCGGTGATCTCGAAGAACCTGTCGAAGGCGTTCTTCGGTTCGGGGACGGCCGTGGTCTCGGGAGCGGAAGCGCTCATGAAGGCTCCAGAAAAAAGGGGGAGGGACTAGACCGGAGGGGAAGACGCCGACGTATCGTGTGAGCTATGTCACTCTCAGGAGAGTATCTACCCAGCACCAGCGAATGGGCCCGCCAGCAGGCGGAGACCTTCGAAGCCACGGGGGGCAAAGAGTCCGCCGACATGCGGGGCGTACCCATCATCGTCCTCACCACCGTCGGTGCCAAAACGGGCGGCCTGCGCAAGACCGCGCTGATGCGCGTCGAGCACGACGGAAAGTACGCGGTTGTGGCATCCAAGGGCGGCGCCCCTGAGCACCCCGCCTGGTTCTACAACCTCGTCAAGAACCCCCGCGTCGCCCTGCAGGACGGCGACGTGAAGAAGGAGTACGACGCGCACCAGGCCGAGGGTGCCGAGCGCGAGGAGTGGTGGGGCTACGCGACCGAGGTCTGGCCCGACTACGACGAGTACCAGAAGAAGACCGACCGCCGCATCGAGCTGTTCGTGCTGGAGCCGGTCGAGTAAGTCCTCTCGGTCGCTCATCCGCGTGAGTGTCCACGACACCCGGACGGATCGAGCACTCGTCCGGGTGTCTTGGCACACGACGGCGTGGGCCGACGCGCAACGTGGAGCAGAGGTCGGGATGCCGGGATCCAAACCTCACACCGAGCCCTCGGCCGCGTGAGAGAAACGTTCGCCGGGGGTAACGCGGGCGCGAGGGCGGGGGAAACCTCGGCTGCCTAGCGTCGGGGCATGGCCCGCTCGAACCCCGCAATCGGAACGAAACACGCCGCTGACGCGTCGGCAAAGTCCGCCGCGTACGGTGACGGCATGCTCCACCCCGCTCCATCCGGATCCGTCGTGGTCGTGGGTGCGGGAATGGTGGCCCACCGCTTCGTCGAGAGCCTCACGAGCCGCGACACCGAGGGCCGCTGGTCGGTCACGGTGCTGGGCGACGAGGCCCGCGGGCCGTACGACCGCGTGGGCCTGACCGGCATCTTCAGCGGCAGGACCCCCGACGACCTCGCCCTCGATCCCGCGGTACTCGCCCACGAGCGGGTGCGGGTGAAGACCGACGCCCGCGTCACGAAGATCGACCGCGCGGCGCGCACCGTCACCACGGCGGGGGGCTCGACCCACGCGTACGACCGCCTCGTGCTGGCGACCGGCTCGTTCGCCGCTCGTCTGGCCCTCGACGGGTTCGACCACCAGGGGTGTTTCGTCTACCGCACGCTCGACGACGTCGCCGGCATGCGCGCCTGGGTCGCGAAGCGCTCGGCCCAGCTCGGCCGCCCCCTGCGCGGAGCGGTCGTCGGCGGCGGTCTGCTCGGACTCGAAGCCGCGGGAGCCCTGCAGGCCGAGGGCGTCTCGCCGTTCGTGCTGCAGTCGAACGAGCGTCTGATGTCGGCCCAGCTCGACCTGGGCGGGGCGCGCACCCTGCAGCGGCTCATCGAAGCGCGGGGCATCGAGGTGCGCACGAGCTCGGTGACGACCCGGGTGGATGCCGACAAGACCGGCGCCGTGTGCGGCCTCGAGCTGCGCGACGGCACGTGGGAGGCCGTCGACATCGTGGTCTTCACGGTCGGCGTCCGGCCCCGCGATGAGCTCGCCCGTGCCGCCGAGCTGCGGGTCGACGCCCGCGGCGGCGTCGTGATCGACGAGGGCTGCGACACCTCGGACCCCACGATCATGGCGATCGGTGAGGTCGCGAGCTTCGACGGACAGTGCATCGGCCTCGTTGCCCCCGGCTACGCGATGGCTGAGGTCGCCGCGACCCGCCTGCTCGGCGGCGAGGCGGCCTTCCCCGGTTTCGACACCTCGGCCAAGCTCAAGCTCTCGGGCGTCGAGGTCGCGAGCTTCGGCGACGCGTTCGCCGAGACGCCGAACGCGCTCGACGTCACCTACGCCGACCCGGTGTCGGGCGTCTACAAGAAGCTCGTGCTGAGCGACGACGCGCAGACGCTTCTCGGCGGCATCCTGGTCGGCGACGCCTCGGCGTACACCTCGCTGCGTCCGCTCGTCGGCCGTGCCCTCGGCGGCGACCCTGCGGCCTACCTCATGCCCTCCGACCTCGCCCCCGCCCCGCAAGGCGACCTGCCCGCCGACGCGATCGTCTGCTCGTGCAACGGCGTCACCGCCGGAACCGTGCGCGAGGCCGTCACCGAACACCAGTGCGCGGATGCCGCCGAGGTCAAGGCCTGCACCAGGGCCGGGGCCGCGTGCGGCTCGTGCTTCACGCTCGTGAAGAAGCTCGTGGCGACCGAGCTGGCGGCATCCGGAAAAGAAGTATCGAACGGACTGTGCGAGCACTTCTCGTTCACCCGGGCGCAGCTGTTCGACGCCGTCCGGGTCTCGGGGCTGCGCACCTTCACCTCGATCGTCGAGCGCTTCGGCACCGGCCGCGGTTGCGACATCTGCAAGCCGGCCCTCGCGAGCATCCTCGCCAGCCTCTACTCGGGGCACGTGCTCGACGGCGAGCTCGCGACGATGCAGGACACCAACGACCACGTCATGGCCAACATCCAGCGCGACGGCAGCTACAGCGTCGTCCCGCGCATTCCCGGCGGTGAGATCACGCCCGAGGGGCTGGTGGTGATCGGCGAGGTCGCGCGCGACTTCGGGCTGTACACGAAGATCACCGGCGGACAGCGGATCGACCTGTTCGGTGCCCGCCTCGACCAGCTGCCCGACATCTGGAAGCGCCTCGTCGACGCCGGCTTCGAATCCGGACACGCCTACGGCAAGTCGCTGCGCACCGTGAAGTCGTGCGTCGGCTCGACCTGGTGCCGCTACGGCGTGCAGGACTCGGTCGGCATGGCGGTGCAGCTCGAGCTGCGCTACCGGGGCCTGCGCTCGCCGCACAAGCTCAAGTTCGGCGTCTCGGGCTGCGCGCGCGAGTGCGCCGAGGCCCGCGGCAAGGACATCGGGGTGATCGCGACCGAGGCCGGGTGGAACCTCTACGTCGGCGGCAACGGCGGCTTCACCCCGCGCCACGCGGTGCTGTTCGCCGAGGGCCTCGACGACGAGGGGTTGCTGCGGGCGATCGACCGGTTCCTCATGTTCTACATCCGCACCGCTGACCGGCTGCAGCGCACCGCCCCCTGGGTCGAGGAGTACGAGGGCGGCCTCGAGGCGCTGAAGGGCGTCGTGTTCGACGACACGCTCGGCATCGCCGACGATCTCGACCGGGCCATGGCATCCCATATCGACGCCTACGAAGACGAGTGGGCCGCGACCCTCGCCGACCCCGAGAAGCTCAAGCGCTTCCAGAGCTTCGTGAACGCGCCCGAGGTCGCCGACCCCTCGCTCGCCTACGTCGCTGAGCGCGGCCAGGCCCGACCCGCCACGGCAGAGGAGCGCGCGTCGGGCGCGGTGCTCATCGGCGGAACGACGCTGGCGGTGCGGTCATGACCCTGATGCAGGCGACTCCGGATGCCGGAAAGCCGGCCATGACGTCGGGTTCGGCCGGCGCTCCCGACGGGCCGGCGGCACAGGGCTGGATCCGCGTCTGCCGCGTCGACGACCTGCTCGTGGAGCGCGGGGCAGCGGCCCTGCTCGGCGGTGGGCAGATCGCGCTGTTCCGCACGTTCGACGGCCGCATCTTCGCGACCGACCAGATCGACCCGTTCAGCGGGGCGGCCGTGCTCTCGCGCGGGATCGTCGGCGATCGCGGGGGAGTGCCCACCGTCGCCTCGCCCATGTACAAGCAGGTGTTCGACCTGCGCACGGGAGCCTGCCTCGACACGCAGGGCAAAGAGTCGCTGACCGTGACCGTGCACCCCGTCGCGGTCGCCGACGGCGACGTGTTCGTGAAGCTCGTGACCGGCTCGGTGCCGGCGGGCAGCGCGCACGCCGACCCCGCGCACGCCGCACCCGCAGAAGGAGACGCCCGATGATCGCTCTCGCAGGACTCGATCTCACCGACAAGCTCGTCGTGTGCGTGGGCGGCGGCTCCGTCGCCGAGAAGCGCATCGCTCGGCTGCGCGCCGCCGGCGCCCGGGTGCGGGTGGTCGCACCCGTGACGACGCCGGGTCTCGCCGCGCTCGCCGCCGCGGGTGACATCGAGTGGCACGCCAGGGGATTCGCCGACACCGACCTCGACGACGCCTGGTTCTGCCACACGGCCACGGGCGCGGCATCCGTCGACGCCGCCGTCGTCGCCGCAGCCGAAGCGCGCCGCGTGTGGTGCGTCAACGCGGGCCACGGCGGCAAGGGCACCGCGCGCCTCGCCGCCGAGACCACGAGCGGCGACGTCATGGTCGGCGTCGTCTCCGCCGCGGGAGCCGACCCCCGCCGCAGCGTCGCCGTGCGCGACGCCATCGCCCAGCGCCTCGCCGAAGGCGCCCTTCCGCTCCGCCGCCGACGTCGCCCGCTCGTGGGGAGCGTGGCGCTCGTCGGCGGCGGTCCCGGCCCGGTCGACCTGCTGACGGTGCGCGCCCGCGCGCTGCTGGCCGAGGCCGACGTCGTCGTGCACGACCGGCTCGGACCCACCGGCGTGCTCGCCGAACTCGGCGACGACGTCGAGCTGATCGACGTGGGCAAGCGGCCGCAGCACCACCCGGTGCCGCAGCACGAGATCAACGCGATCCTCGTCGACCGCGCGGCTCGCGGGCTGCGCGTCGTCCGACTCAAGGGCGGCGACCCGTTCGTCTACGGCCGCGGCGGCGAAGAGGTCATCGCGTGCCGCGAGGCCGGCATCGCGGTCGAGGTCGTGCCCGGTATCTCGAGCGCGATCGCCGTTCCCTCATCCGCGGGCATTCCCGTGACGCACCGGGGCGCCGCCGGTACCCTGCATGTCGTGAACGGTCAGGACACCCCGAGCGAAGCGACCCTCGCCGCCCTGCGCGACGACAGTGCCACGGTCGTCGCGCTGATGGGTGTCAGCGCCCTGCCGCGCTTCGTCGCCGCGGCCCGCGCCGTCGGTGCTCCTGAGTCACGCCCCGTCGCCTTCGTCGAGAACGGCCACACGCCCGCTCAGCGTACGATCCGCACCACGCTCGGGACGGCGATGGCGGATGCCGAGACCCACCGCCTCGCGAACCCCGCGGTGCTGGTGTTCGGTGAGGTCGCTCGGGCCGACCTGCTGCTGCCGGTCGCGGCGCCCGCGGCGGCTCAGGCGCCCGCGGCATCGGGCGCGGTCGCGGTCGCCCGGAGCGAGGGCATCGGGTGACCACACCCGCGCGGACGATCAGCACGGTGCTCCAGGGGTGCACCGTGCTGCTTCCCGTCGACCGACGGTCGGGGGAACTGTCGGCCGCGCTCGAGCGGCATGGAGCGCGCGTGCGCGTGGCTCCGGCGCTCACGATCGTCCCGCACGTCGACGACGACGAGCTGATCGCGCAGACGCGGTCGCTGGTCGACGATCCGCCCGACGTCGTCGTGGCCACCACCGGCGTGGGGTTCCGCGCGTGGATGGAGACCGCCGACGAAGCGGGCCTGCACGACGCTCTGGCGCCCGTGCTCGACGGTGCACGGATCGTCGCGCGCGGTCCCAAGGCGCGCGGGGCGATCCAGCAGGCCGGGTTCGAGGCCGACTGGGTCGCCGAGAGCGAGACGGCCGCCGAGCTGCGCGACTTCCTCGTGGCCGAGGGCATCGAGGGACTTCACGTCGCGGTCCAGCACCACGGCTCCGGCGCCGACGGTCTCGACGAGGCGTTCGAGGCGGCCGGCGCGCGCGTGACCAGCCTCACGATCTACCGCTGGGGTCCGCCGCCCGACCCCGAGGTCGTCGCCGCGTCGACCCAGCAGGTGGCGCGCGGGGAGATCGACGCGGTGCTGTTCACCTCGGCCCCCGCCGCGCGCGAGTGGATCCTCGCCGCAGAGCGAGCCGACGCGCTCGACGGAGTGGCCTCGCGAGCGGCCCGCGGGCACGCGCTCGTCGCCGCTGTCGGGCCCATCACCGCGGGTCCCCTCCTCGAGGTGGGCATCACCCCGCTCATCCCCGACCGCGGGCGACTCGGCGCGCTCGTGCGCGCGGTCGTGACGCACTACGGCGGGGCGGACGCGGCGCTCATTCCCACGACGGTCGGGCGCCTCGGCATCCGCTCATCGGGGATCGTGCTCGACGGGGATTTCACGCCCCTGCCGCGTACCGGAGTCGAGATCCTGCGGGCGCTCGCCAAGAACCCCGGGGCGGTCGTCTCTCGCGCCGACCTGATCGCCGCTCTGTCGAGCGCGGAGGCCAGTGGCCACGCTGTCGAGGTGGCGGTGGCCCGCACGCGCGAGGCGCTCGGCGGGGTCGACCTGATCCGTACCGTCTACAAGCGCGGATACCGGCTCGACGTGATCGATGAGGAGGACGCATGACCGCCGTACTGATCGCCTGCGCCCACGGCACGAGGTTCGAAGAGGGCCGCGTCGTCGTGCGCGAGCTGCTCGAGGTGCTGCGCGCGACAGCTCCCGCCGACGTCGAGGTGCACGAGGCCTACGTCGACGTGCACGGTCCGTACGTCACCGACGTGGTCGCCGCAGCCCGCGAACGCACCGACGACATCGTCATCGTGCCGCTGCTGCTCTCGACCGGCTACCACACCGAGGTCGACCTGGTGGAGGCCGCCGACGGACTGCCCGTCGCCTCCGCACTCGGACCTCACCCGGTGCTGGCCGAGATCCTCGCCGATCGCGTGCGCGCCGCCGGAGCCGGTCCCGACGACACCGTCGTGCTCGCCGCGGCCGGGTCCACCCGCCCGGGCGCCGTGGTCGACGTCGAACGCATGGCGGAGCTGATGGCCGATGCCGGGGTCACCGGTCCCGTCGTCACGGCCTACGCCGCGGCGTCCGATCCCCGCATTCCGGATGCCGTGGCGACGGCACGCGCGGACGGTCGCCGCACGGTCGCCGCGAGCTACGTGCTCGCTCCGGGGCACTTCTCGCGCGTGATCGAGAAGGCGGATGCCGACCTGACCACCGCCCCGATCGGTGCCGACCCGCGCCTGGCGACGGTGGTGTGGGAGCGGTGGGCCGCGGCGCGCGCCGGTCGTGAGGTGGCTGAGCCCGTCGAAGCCCCCGGTCGTGCGTCGGCGCCGGGCGCGGTGACTGAGGCTGCGGAAGCCCCCGGGCGTGCGCTGACGCCGGACCCTTCGACGAGCGCAGGGTCTTCGCCCCGAGGGCTGCTCGCCACAGTGCGCGAGCTCGTGTCGGGCGCTCGCCGCCGCGCCTGAGGGGCGGGCTGGGGCGTCGCGGGTAGGGTTCCTCTCGCCCATGCATCGCCTTCTCATCGCACTCCTCGCCGCCCTCGACGCCGTCCTGGCGGCCGCGGGTGGCATCGCGGTCGTGCTCGCACCTCTCACTCTGCTCTGGGTCTTCGGAGTCGGCAGCCCCGACTGGGGAGCGCTCTGGCCCGCGGCCGCTGCGGTGTGGCACCTCGGCCACCTCGTCCCCGTGACGATCACGCTGCCCGACGCGTATCTGGCCGTCACCGGCATCGACCCGACCTTCGCGACCTTGACGCTCTCGCTCGCGCCCCTCGCCTTCGCGGCGTTCACCGGGCTCTTCGCGGCTCGCTCGGGGGCACGCGCCGCCGAGGCGGGTGCCGGGCTGACCGGGTGGATCTCGGGATCGCTCGTTTTCGCGGCTCTCTCCGCGGGCGTCGCGCTCACCTCGGGCGCAGCCCTCGTGTCCTCCGAGACCTGGCTCGCGATCCTCCTGCCCTCGCTGATCTTCCTCGTCCCCTCGCTCATCGGCGCCCTGGTCGGCGCGTGGCGCGTCGGCGACGACGGTCCGGTCGACGCCCTCCGCGAGAGGATCGAGCGGATGCCGACCGCCTGGGCGCCCGTGCCCGGACTCGCGCTGCGCGGACTCGCGCTCACCACCCTCGGGCTCGTCGGCGTGGGCGCCGTGGTCGTGGTGGCCGGGCTCATCGCCCGCGCCTCGCAGGTCATCGGCCTCTACCAGGCGAGCAATGCCGACCTCATCGGCGCGACCGTCATCGCGCTCGGTCAACTGTTCTACCTCCCGACCCTCGTGCTCTGGGGCATGTCGTTCGCCGCCGGTCCCGGATTCGCCCTCGGCACCGACACCGCGGTCACCCCGGCCGCGACGCAGGTCGGCGCGCTCCCCGGCATCCCGGTGCTCGGGGCGGTGCCCGACTCGACGTCGTCGTGGCTGCTGCTCCTCGCCCTGCTGCCCATTGCCGTCGGCGCGTTGACGGGGTGGATCCTCCGATCCCGGATGCCGTTCACCACCGGCCCCGAGCCCCTCGGGCCCCGGCTGGTGCTGGCGGTCGCGGTCGCCGCGCTCACCGGCGGGATGGGGGCGCTCGCCGCCGTCGTCTCGTCGGGGTCGATCGGACCCGGCCGGCTCGTCGACACGGGCCCGCAGCCGGGACCGCTCGCGCTGACCCTCGGTCTCGAGGTGCTCGTGGGCCTCGCGATCCTGCTGTTGAGCCCGAGGTTCGGGGCCGACGAGGGTGACGACCGATTCGAGGAGCGCGAGCACCGCGGGTTCTCTTTCGCCGCTCGCGAGCACGTGCCCTTCGACCGTGATGAACACGCGACGGGTCCGACCCCGACGGGGTCCCGGCTCGGGGCGGGGATCGCCCACGACGTGTGGCCGAGCTCGTACCGCGATCCGGATGCCGTGGCGACCGACACCGCGCTCGGGACACGGAGAGGCGCCGCGGACGCCGACACGTCGTCCTCGCGGGCCGGCGCGGGAGTGTCCCTCTCGGTGCCCCTTCCCCCCGCTTCCGATCCGACGCCGTCCGCCCCGGTGACGTCGGCGGAGAGTGCGGGGGCGTCGGACGACCTCACCGACGACGAGGTGCGCGCGCGCATCCGCGCGGCCTGGTCGGAGCACGGCGGAGAGCCCGGCGGCAAGCACTGACGACCACCACTGCGCACCGCGGAGGTTCCCGTGCTCACGGCGACAGGGTCGGTCGGACTGGTCGCTCGGACCGCGCCGCGCCCTCAGGCGTCCTGTCCGGCGGGCCCGCGCGCCCGAGCGCACCTGCGTAGACTGAGCGCGTGCTCACGGTCGCCGTCCTCATCTCCGGCGCCGGCTCGAACCTCCGCGCCCTGCTCGAGGCGGCATCCGCCCCCGACTTTCCGGCGCGCGTGATCGCGGTCGGTGCCGATCGCGAGGCCGACGGCTTCGCCCACGCCGAGCATTTCGGCATCCCGACCTTCCTCGTTCCCTTCAGCGCCTTCGCGTCACGCGAAGAGTGGGGCGCCGAGCTCGGGGCCCAGCTGTCGGTGTGGAACCCCGACCTCGTCGTGCTCAGCGGAATGATGCGTCTGCTCCCCGCCGACCTCGTCGCCGCGTGGGAACCGCGCATCATCAACACCCACCCCGCCTACCTGCCCGAGTTCCCCGGAGCGCACGGCGTGCGAGACGCCCTCGCCGCGGGTGTGACCCAGACCGGCGCGAGCGTGATCGTCGTCGACTCCGGCGTCGACACCGGGCCCATCCTCGCCCAGGAGCGCATCCCCGTGCTCCCCGGCGACGACGAGGACTCGCTGCACGACCGCATCAAGCCCGTCGAACGACGTCTGCTCATCGACGTCGTCCGACGGATCGCCGAAGGCGAGCTCGACCTCGCCGCCGCGGCATCCCGAACAGCCTGACCCGCTCGACGGGCGCCGGCCCGTCGCGCATCCGAACCCGACTCGAGACACAGGAGCCGAACGCCATGGCCGGACCCCGCCACGACCCCGCCGACTACCGCCCCCGAGACATCGTCCCGATCCGCCGCGCACTGGTGTCGGTGAGCGACAAGACCGGTCTGCTCGAACTCGGTGCGGCCCTCGCCGCCGCGGGCGTCGAGATCGTCTCGACCGGCGGCTCGGCCACCCTCCTGCGCGACGCCGGATACGCCGTCACGGACGTCTCGTCGGTGACCGGCTTCCCCGAGTCGCTCGACGGACGCGTGAAGACCCTGCACCCGAGCGTGCACGCGGGCCTCCTCGCCGACCTGCGTCTGGCCTCGCACGAGGCGCAGCTCGAAGAACTCGACATCCGCCCCTTCGAGCTCGTCGTCGTGAACCTCTACCCGTTCGTCGAGACCGTGGCATCCGGTGCCGAGGGCGACGATGTCGTCGAGCAGATCGACATCGGCGGCCCCGCCATGGTGCGCGCCTCGGCGAAGAACCACGCGAACGTCGCGATCGTCGTCTCGCCCGAGTCGTACCCCGCGATCATCGACGCCCTGCAGGCCAACGGCGGCACGAACCTCGTGCAGCGCCGCGAACTCGCCGCCCGCGCCTTCTCGCACACCGCCGCCTACGACACCGCCGTCTCGACCTGGTTCGCCGAAGGCACCCTCGCCGACGACATCGACCTGCCCGCGCACCTCACCATCCAGGCCGAGCGTCTGTCGACCCTGCGCTACGGCGAGAACTCGCACCAGCGCGCGGCGATCTACACGCGCGTCGGCGGTCACGGCATCGCCCAGGCCACGCAGCTGCAGGGCAAGGAGATGTCGTACAACAACTACGTCGACGCCGACGCGGCCCTCCGCGCCGCCTTCGACATGGTCAAGCCGGCCGTGGCGATCATCAAGCACGCGAACCCCTGCGGTATCGCCGTCGCCGCCCCCAACGCCCTCGACCCGATCGCCTCGGCGCACCTGCGCGCGCACGAGTGCGACCCCGTCTCGGCCTTCGGCGGCGTGATCGCCGCGAACCGGACCGTGACGCTCAAGATGGCCGAGAACCTGCGCGACATCTTCACCGAGGTGATCATCGCGCCCGACTTCGAGCCCGAGGCGCTCGAGGTGTTCAAGCTCAAGAAGAACCTCCGCGTGCTGCGCCTGCCGAACGACTGGCAGCAGGAGCGCATGGACGTCCGCCTCGTGTCGGGCGGCCTGCTGCTGCAGGACGCCGACCGCTTCCCCGACGACATCGAGTCGGTCGCGAAGAACTGGGAGCTCGTCTCGGGTGAGCGCCCCGCCGACGAGGACATGGAGAGCCTCATCTTCGCGTGGAAGTCGTGCCGCGCGGTCAAGTCGAACGCGATCGTGCTCGCGAAGGGCTCGGCCACGGTCGGCATCGGCATGGGCCAGGTCAACCGCGTCGACTCCTGCCGCCTCGCGGTCGAGCGCGCCGGTGACCGCGCCGCCGGCTCCATCGCGGCATCCGACGCCTTCTTCCCCTTCGCCGACGGCCCGCAGGTGCTGATCGACGCCGGCATCTCGGCGATCATCCAGCCCGGCGGGTCGGTTCGGGATGCCGAGGTCGTCGACGCCGCGCGCGCCGCCGGCGTCACGATGTTCTTCACGGGAGAGCGCCACTTCTTCCACTGACCCGTCGCGCTTCGCACCGCCCTCGCGACCTCGGTCGCGGGGGCGGTGTGGGGTTTCTGGTGGGGGCGCGTGGGGCGTGATGACGCTCGCCGGGGTTGCGGTGGGCGCTCGCTGGGAGAAGAAACGGTGTCAGCTGGCGGGGGGTGGGGCGCGGGACGCGGTGAACGCTCGCTGCGTCGAGAACCGGTCTCGCCTGGCTGAGGGCCGGCGCCGGAGCGCGATAAACGCTCGCTGCGACGAGAAACGGTGTCCCCCGGCGTTTCTGGGTGCCGCGCGCGTTTATCGCGCGAGGGGCGGGAGCCGGAGCCGGGGAATTCTTGCGATTGAGGGGTGCCGCCATCCTCAGGCGCTCATCGCGACGAGCTTGGCGACCGTGTTGGCGTTACGCGCCGTGCCGGTGACGCCGAGGCGCTTCTCGAACCAGGCGGCCTGCAGCTTCGACCCGCCGATGCCCTGGGGATAGCGCACGAACACTTCGCGACCGTCGAGAACGGCCTCCTCGGGGTACGGGGCCGGCACGTCGAGCGTCGTTCCCACGGACGGCGGTTCGGCGAGGAACACCGTCTGCACCCACCGACCCTCGGCTGTGCCGGCGAACGGGTTCCGTGCGTGGGCGTCCGCGAGCTCGACGTGGGTCCGTACGACGACCGGGAGGTCGAAGCCGAACGCATCGAGCACTGCGTCGCGCACGACCCCGGCAATCTCGTCGGGGGAGCGCCCGCCGTCATCGAGCACGAGGTTGCCCGCGACCTGCAGCGTCTCGACCTCGCCCAGACCGGCGGATGCCAGCACTTCGCGCAGCGCGGGCATACTCATCGCCGTGGGTCCACCTACTCCACGGATCAGGGCGACGGAGAGTGACATGAAGCGACCTTATTCCGTGGGACTCCCTCGGGAGAGGGCGGGGCGACGAGTGAGACGCGACAGGCCACGCCCCGGCCCGGTCGAGCACCGATCGGCGTCTCACGCCCGCCCCGACTCAGGCCGAGTCGCGCCCCAGGGTCTCGAGCAGGCGCAGCCACACCTCGCTGACCGTCGGGTACGACGGGACGGCGTGCCAGAGCCGCTTCACCGGCACCTCGCCGACGATCGCGATGGTCGCGGAGTGCAGCAGCTCTGCGATGTCGGGGCCGACGAAAGTCGCGCCGACCAGCACGCCCCGATCGAGGTCGACGATCGCGCGGGCCTTGCCCACGTAGTCGTCTGACTGCTCGCTCGAGCCGGCGACGCTCGCGAGGTCGTAATCGAGGACCTGCACGTTCAGGCCCTTCTCTTCGGCCTTCTTCGCGGTGAGGCCCACCGAGGCCACCTCGGGATCGGTGAAGGTGACCTGGGGCACCGCGTCGTGATCGGCGGTCGCCACGTGCGCGCCCCACGGCGCGTCGTCGATCTCGTCGCCCTTCGCCCGGGCGGCGATCACGTCTCCGGCCGCGCGAGCCTGGTACTTGCCCTGGTGGGTGAGCAGCGCGCGGTGGTTGACGTCGCCGACGGCGTACAGCCAGTCGAAGCCGCGGACGAGGAGGGTGTCGTCGACGTCGAGCCAGGCGCCCGGCGTCAAACCCACGGCATCCACTCCCAGGTCTTGCGTGCGGGGCGTGCGCCCGATCGCGACGAGCACCTCGTCGGCCGTGACCGCTGTTCCGTCGGAGAGCTCCAGGGTGGCGCGACCGTCGTCGTCGCGACGAGCCGAGGTGGTGTCGGCGCCCGTCTTGACCGTGACGCCGCGTTCGCGCAGGGAGTCGGCGACGAGCTCTCCGGCGAACGGCTCGTTGCCGCCGAGCAGACCCGAGCGGGCGATGATCGTGACCTCGCTGCCGAGGCTCTGGAACGCGGTGGCCATCTCGGCGCCGACGACCCCGCCGCCGATGATCGCGAGGGATGCGGGGATCTGCTCGACCGCGGTGGCCTCGCGGCTGGTCCACGGCGAGATGTCGGCCAGGCCCGGGATGTCGGGAAGGAGCGCAGCCGACCCGGTGCACACCGCGACCGCGTGGCGCGCGACGAGGTCGGTGGTCGTGCCGTCGGCGGCGGTGACGCGGACCGTCTTCTCGCCCCTGAGCGTGCCGTGGCCCCGCACGAGATCGATGCCCGCGCCCTGCAACCACTGCACCTGGCCGGAGTCGTCGTAGTTGCTGGTCATGGTGTCGCGCCGACGCAGTACGGCGGCGATGTCGAGGTCGCCGGTGACCGCCTGCTTCGCGCCGTCGACGTCGCGAGCGGCCCGCAGCGCGGCAGCACTGCGCAGCAGAGCCTTCGACGGCATGCAGGCCCAGTACGAGCACTCGCCGCCGACGAGCTCGGATTCGACGATGGCAGCCGTGAGGCCGGCCTGGACGGCTCGGTCGGCCACGTTCTCGCCGACGGGGCCGGCGCCGATGACGATGAGGTCGTATTCGCGTTCGCTCATGGTGTTCACGGTACCGACGACCTCCGACATCGCATCGGGGTTGCGCCCGGGCGGGTAGAGGGAGAAGTCCGGGGGGCGGGCGTCCCACGGCCGTGTCCGATTTCCGCCAGCCGATGTCGGAGGTCGGTGGCAGGGTGGATGCCATGACCACCGCCGTCCCCCAGCTCCCGGGCTTCGCCGAGCGCTACCGCGTCATCCAGTCGCGCGATCGACGCTTCGACGGACAGTTCGTCACCGCGGTCCGGTCCACGCGCATCTACTGCCGTCCGAGCTGCCCCGCGCGCACGCCGAAGGAAGAGAACGTCACGTTCTACGCCACCTCGGCGGCCGCGCACGAGGCCGGTTATCGCGCGTGCAAGAGATGTCTGCCCGAGGCTGCTCCCGGTTCGCCCCTGTGGGACGTCCGCGGTGACGTCGTGGCGCGCGCCATGCGCCTCATCGCCGACGGTGTCGTCGATCGCGAAGGGGTTCCGGGACTCGCCCGCCGATTGGGCTACTCCTCGCGTCACCTCACGCGCCTGCTCACCGCGGAGCTGGGGGCCGGTCCTCTCGCCCTCGCCCGCGCACACCGGGCCCACACGGCCCGGGCGTTGCTCGTCGGCACCGATCTGTCGTCGGCCGATGTCGCGTTCTCGGCCGGATTCTCGAGCGTCCGACAGTTCACCGACACCATCGGGGAGGTGTTCGGCATGCCGCCACGCGACCTCCGCGCGCGGCGCTCGCGCGACTCGGGGCTCGAAGCCTCGGCGGGCGAGATCGACCTCGCCCTCCCCGTCCGCGGGCCGATCGATACGACCGGTCTGTTCGGATGGATGAGGGCCCACGCGATCCCCGGGGTCGAAGAGGGCGACGACCGCTCGTTCGCGCGGGTCGCGCGTCTTCCGGCGGGGCCGGCGTGGTTCGAGGTGCGTCTCGCCGACGACGGGCGCCTTCGCCTGCGCGCCCGGCTCTCGGCCCTGGCCGATCTGGGTACCCTCATCGCCCGCGTTCGGAGGCTGTTCGACCTCGACGCCGATCCGCTCGCGATCGACGAGGCCCTCGCACGGCATCCCGAACTCGCTCCCGCCGCCGCGGCGATCCCGGGCGTCCGGGTGCCCGGGGCGATCGACGCCGACGAGATGCTGCTTCGCGCCATGATCGGGCAGCAGATCAGCGTGGCCTCGGCCCGCACGATGCAGGGGCGTTTGACCACCGAACTCGGCGAGCAGACCGCCGTCGGTCCTCGGCCGTTCACGCTCTTCCCCTCGCCGGCGGTGATCGCCGAGCGCGGGCTCGAGGTCTTGCGCGGCCCCGCCGCGCGCATGCGGGCGATCGTCGAGACGGCGGCGGCGCTGGCCGACGGCAGCCTCGAGCTCGGCGCCGGCGACGACGGTGCCGAGCAACGGGAGCGGCTCCTGGCGATGCGGGGGATCGGCCCGTGGACCGCCGACTACGTGCGGATGCGCGTGCTCGGCGACCCGGACGTCCTCCTCCCCGGAGACGTGGCCGCCCGCGCCGGTGCGGCGGCCCTCGGCCTCCCCTCCGATCCGGCCGGTTTCACGAGCTGGTCGCAGCGGCTGGCGCCCTGGCGCAGCTACGCGATGGCGCACTACTGGTACGCCGCGCCCGTGACGCAGGCCTGGCGCGCGCCGGCGGAGTCCGGGGCCGCGGTCGCCGCGGCGCCGACCCGCCGGCGAAGCCCCCGCCTCCGCACCGACATCGTCCTGCCTTCCTCACCCGCACCCGAGACCGAGAGCGAGAATCTCGCATGACCGCTGCCACCCTCCAGTTCGTCGAGACCCCCGACGGGCCGTTCGCGATCCTCGCCGATGAGGCCGACCGGGTGCTCGTATCCGGCTGGACCGACGACACCGACGCCGTCCTCGCGCGCCTCCGCCCTGAGCGACGACCCGCCGACATCCGCCCCGGCGACACCTCGGCGGCCGAGGCGGTGCGCAGGTACTACAGCGGTGACCTCGCCGCGATCGACGCCGTCGCCGTCTCGCAGTGGGGGACACCCCTCCAGCTCGCCGGGTGGGAGGCGCTGCGAGCGATCGAGGTGGGAACGCCCCTCACCTACACGGGCTTCGCCGCGGCGCTCGGCTCACCGTCGGCCGTGCGGGCGGCGGCGTCCATCTGCGCGCGGAACGCGGTCGCGCTCTTCGTGCCCTGTCATCGCGTGCTGCGCGGCGACGGGTCGATGGGCGGCTTCGCCTGGGGCACGCACGTGAAAGAGAGCTTGCTGGCACGCGAATCCGCCGTCTGACCGGCCCGTCGTCACAAGACGCTCTTGCCTCCAGCGTTTTCTCAGGGATATCCTGGAGGGCTGCCGTCCCCCCGCGGAAGCTTCACCGAACAAGGAGGATGCCATGGACCAGACCGACGCCCCCGTCGCCCCTGTTGCCGCCGCACCCTCCCGTGCTGCACGACCCGGCCGACGCCCCTAGGGCTCCGCGTCCGCGCTCCGGCGCCCCGCTCCGCCCCGATCGACGACCTTCGTCGCGCCCCTGGCACCTCTTTCCGCGCCCGATCCCGGCGCCCGCTTCGACCCCACGAGGATCATGACTCCCTCTACGCCTCCGCCCCGTCTTTCGACACCGCGCGCGCTCGCGCGGCTTCTCCCCATCGCTCGGCCCGTGCTCCCGCGTCTCATCGCGGGTGCCGTGACCGCCCTCATCGCGAGCCTCCTGGCGCTGGCGATCCCGCTGGTGCTCGAGCAGATCGTCGCCGGTCCCATCGCCTCGCTCGATCCTGCAGCCCTGGTGTGGGGCTCGCTCGCCGTGCTCGGTCTCGGTCTCGCCGAGGCCGCGATGGTGTGGCTGCGCCGCTGGTTCGTGCTCGCGCCGGCGACCAAGGTCGAGTACGACCTCCGTCAGTCGTTCTACTCGCGCCTGCAGCGTCTGCCGGTCGCGTTCCACGACCGGTGGCAGTCCGGTCAGCTGCTCTCGCGCATGATGCAGGACATCAGTATGCTCCGCCGCTGGCTGGCCTTCGGCGTCATCCTCCTCGTGGTCAACATGCTGACGATCGCCATCGGCGCCGTCCTGCTCTTCCGCTGGCACTGGCTCCTCGGCGCGCTGTTCCTCGTCACCTCGGCGCCCGTGATCTACGTCGGCTTCCGCTTCGAGAAGCGCTACGGCGCGCTGACGCGCCAGAGCCAGGACCAGGCCGGAGACCTCGCCACGTCCGTGGAAGAGAGCGTCCACGGCATCCGCGTCCTCAAGGCGTTCGGGCGGGGCGCGCACGCGCTCAGGAAGTTCACCCGCCAGGCCGAGTCGCTGCGCGAGACCGAGATCGACAAAGCCCGCGCCATCGGATGGATCTGGTTCTGGCTGGTTCTTCTGCCCGACATCGCCTTCGCGGTGTGCCTCGGGGCGGGCATCGTGCTGACGCAGCTGGGCCAGCTGCAGGTGCCCGAGCTGGTCGCGTTCTTCGCGATGGCCACGGTGCTGCGGTGGCCGATGGAGTCGATCGGCTTCCTGTTCTCGTTCCTCCTCGACGCGCGCACCGCGACCGATCGCATCTTCGAGGTGTTCGACGAGCAGAACACCATCGTCGACCCCGAGAACCCCCGTACGGTCACCGAACCCCGCGGCGAACTCACGTTCGAGAACGCCCACTTCCGGTACCAGGATGCCGCCGACACCGAGCGCGACCTGCTCGACGGCGTCGACCTGGTCCTGCACCCCGGTGAGACGATGGCCCTCGTCGGCCTCACGGGTTCGGGAAAGACGACGCTGACGACCCTGCCCGGTCGCCTGTACGACGCCACGGGCGGGCGCGTGCTGATCGACGGCGTCGATGTCCGCGACCTCACGCTCGCCGAGCTGCGGCGTCACGTCGGTATGGCCTTCGAAGACGCGACGCTGTTCTCGCAGACCGTGCGCGACAACGTGCTGCTGGGTCGAGAAGACCTGACGCCCGGGTCGGACGAGGCCGAGGACATCCTGCGCGAAGCCCTGCAGGTCGCCCAGGCCCAGTTCGTCTACGACCTGCCCGACGGACTCGACACCGTCATCGGCGAAGAGGGGCTCAGCCTTTCGGGCGGGCAGCGTCAGCGTCTCGCCCTCGCGCGCGCCGTCGCCGCGCGCCCGGCCGTGCTCGTGCTCGACGATCCGCTGTCGGCACTCGACGTCGACACAGAGGCGCTCGTCGAGGACGCCCTGCGCGAGGTCCTCAGCGAGACGACCGCCCTGGTCGTCGCGCACCGCCCGTCGACGGTCACCCTCGCCGATCGGGTCGCCCTTCTCGAAGAGGGCCGCATCACCGCGGTCGGCACGCACTCCGATCTGCTGCGCGAGAGCGACCACTACCGCTACGTGATCTCGAGCCTCGAAGAGGCCGAGCAGGCCGAACGCGAAGCCCGCACCGGGGCCATTCCCGTCATGACCGATGATGCCCTGGCCGACAAGGAGGCGACCCGATGAGCACCGCCACCGTCTCCGGAACCAGCGGCGAAGACCGCTCCGACTACACGCGCGACGAGAGCCGGTCGATCCGCCAGCGTTCGCTGCGCCTCCTCGGCACGCTCGTGTCGCCCCTGCGCTGGCAGCTCGTCCTCGCCGGTGCCGTCCTCGTCGTGTCGACCGCTCTGCGCGTCGCCGGTCCCGCG
Source organism: Microbacterium testaceum (assembly GCF_029761935.1). Lineage (NCBI taxonomy): Bacteria > Bacillati > Actinomycetota > Actinomycetes > Micrococcales > Microbacteriaceae > Microbacterium > Microbacterium testaceum. The sequence continues at coordinate 1,454,599 of NZ_CP121699.1, read as the reverse complement.
CTGATCGCCTTCGGTATCGACAATGCCCTGCCCGCCGTCATCGAACGATCAGACTGGATGCCGACCATCGGCGTCGTGGGCGTGTACCTGTTCGCGGGGATCGGCGGTGCCGTCCTCATCGGGTGGTACGTCGTGGTGGCCGCTCGGCTCACGCAGGCGGTCATGCTCGACCTGCGCAAGCGGATCTTCCTGCACACGCAGAAGCTCAGCCTCGAGTTCCACGAGTCGTACACCTCGGGCCGCATCATCTCGCGTCAGACGAGCGACCTCGACACGATCCGCGAGCTGCTGGACGGTGGCCTCAACGAGCTCGTGTCCGGCGTGCTCTACGGCCTGTTCACCCTCGGGGCGCTCTTCCTGATCGACTGGCAGTCGGGGCTGATCCTGACGGTCATGGGAATCCCCATGTACCTGTTGATGCGCTGGTTCTACTCGCGTTCGCAGGTGATCTACCGCGAGTCGCGCGTGATCAGTGCCCAGGTCATCGTGAAGTTCGTCGAGTCGATGACCGGCATTCGCGCGGTGAAGGCGTTCCGCAAGGAGCCGCGCAACGATCAGGAGTTCGGCAAGCTCGCCGCCGACTACCGCGACGTCAACATGCGCTCGATCAAGCTGTTCGGCACGTTCGAGCCCGGGATCATGGCGGTCGCCGCGGTCTCGGTCGCCGTCGTCCTGCTCTGGGGTGGCGGTCGCGTGATCGCCGGGCCCCTCGAGATCGGTGTGCTCACCGCGGCGGTGCTGTACGTGCGCAACTTCTTCTCGCCGCTGCAGGAAGTCGCGTTCTTCCTCAACTCCTACCAATCGGCGACGGCGGCGCTCGAGAAGGTCTCGGGAGTTCTCGAAGAGGAGCCGACGGTTCCCGACCCGACCGACCCCATCGACCTGTGGACCGCGAAGGGGCACGTGCGGTTCGACGAGGTGACCTTCGGGTACTCCGACGACCGCGTCATCCTGCCGCACTTCTCGCTCGACCTCCCGGCGGGGCAGACCGTCGCCCTCGTCGGGACGACGGGTGCCGGAAAGTCGACGCTGGCGAAACTGGTCTCGCGGTTCTACGACCCCTCGAAGGGGGCGGTGACCCTCGACGGGATCGACCTCCGCCGCCTGCACCCCAAGGATCTGCGGCGCGCGATCGTCATGGTCACGCAGGAGGCGTACCTGTTCAGCGGAACGGTGGCCGACAACATCGCCCTCGGAAAGCCCGACGCGACCATGGACGAGATCCGCGCCGCCGCTCGCGCCGTGGGTGCCGACGCGTTCATCTCGAAGCTGCCCGACGGCTACGACACCGACGTGAACAAGCGCGGTGGCCGCGTCTCGGCGGGGCAGCGTCAGCTGATCTCGTTCGCCCGCGCATTCCTGGCCGACCCGGCCGTTCTGATCCTCGACGAGGCCACGGCCTCTCTCGACATCCCGAGCGAGCGCCAGATCCAGAACGCGCTGCAGACGCTCCTCGCCGACCGCACGGCCATCATCATCGCCCACCGCCTGTCCACGGTGGCGATCGCCGACCGGGTCCTGGTGATGGAGCACGGCCGCATCATCGAGGACGACACCCCCGCCGCACTGATCGCGGGGACGGGCAAGTTCGCCCAGCTGCACGCCGCCTGGCGCGAGTCCCTCGTCTGAGCCGGCACCGCACACCGGATGCCACGTTCCCTCGGGGGCGTGGCATCCGTGTTTCTGCCGAACATCGCCGGGAGCACTCTGCGACCGCGCGCGACGCGTTCGCGCGGCGGCGCCCCTCACCGGGGCACAGCGGGTCTACCCGAGAACAGTCAGCGGGGGACAGCGGGTGCGGCCGAGAACGGGTCAGACGCTGGCACGGGCGATGATCTCGCCGTACTCGGTCTCGCCGACGGGCTCGAAGCCCACGCGCTGGAAGAACGCCTCGGGGCCGCCGACGCCGGGCTCGTAGATGACATCGACGTGGTCCATGCCGCGGCCACGGGCCTCTTCGAGGACAGCGGCGATCGCGTAGCTGCCGACACCGCGGCCCTGCTCGTCGGCGTCGACGTTGATGCGCCATAGCACCGAGCGGAAGTGCTCCTCGTGCGCGTCCGGGTCGAAGTTCGCGCTGACGAAGCCGACGACCTCGTCGCCGTCGAGCACGACGCGCTGCCACGACGTCTGCGGGTTGCTGACGGTCGCCGCGATGCCGTAACTGACCGGCGCGAGGAACTGCTCCTGCCCGGGCTTGAGCGACAGGGTGTTCACGGCCACGATCGTGGCGGCGGACAGTTCGACGAGACGCAGGTCAGCCATGGGCCCAGGCTAGCGGCACCCCGACCCCGCCCCCAAGATCGCATGCCGTCGCATGCGGTTCTCGTCACCTGTGCATACGCTGGGCGGGTGCACGATGCTGACCGGCCCCTGCGAGCGCCCGAGACGAGCGCGGGGCGTCACCGGATCGCCCTGTCCTGCACGGTGCACGTTCCGCAAGGCGTTCAGGATGCCGCTCTGCTCGCGTTCGAGCAGGCTCTGCAGCGCGCGCACCTGCGTGCCGCGCCGGAGCGAGCGGCCCACGCGAACCCGGGTGCGACGGGAGAGACGCTCACCGTCTACGAACGTGGCAGCTTCCTCGCCGAAACACTCTTCAACGGGACCGGTCTGTCCCTGCTGACCACCCGTGTCGGACCCCTCTCGATGCAGGCGGTCGTCGTCCTCACGACGCGCACGGTGAACGATCTCAGCCGCGTCATCGTGTCGATGGTGGTCGGGGGAGAGGTCGCGCCCGAGATCGCCCGAGAGGTGGATGCCGCCATCGACGACCTCGTCGCTCGTGGCGTCGTCGTCGAGGGACCCGGCTGGGCGCGGGCGGTCGACGTTCCCCGCGAGAGCCTGGGGCACCCGCGGACCGCGCGAGAGCACGGCATCCGGGGCTGAAAAGTCCGCACGGGACGGCGGAGGGATGCCGAGAACTATCTCGATATCAAGAGACTTTGTCCACGTGCGATAGGCTGAATCGCAACCCTGGCCGCCTCTACGGAGAGATCTGACGTGCCCGATTCCACCATCATCTACACGTACACCGACGAGGCGCCGGCACTTGCCACCGCGTCGTTCCTGCCCATCGTGCAAGCCGTCACGAAGCAGGCGGGTGTCGACGTCGAAACCCGCGACATCTCGCTCGCCGGCCGCATCCTCGCGGCCTTCCCGCAGCGCCTGACGCCCGAGCAGCAGGTCGGCGACGCGCTGGCCGAGCTCGGCGGTCTCGCCACGCTGCCCGAGGCGAACATCATCAAGCTGCCGAACATCTCGGCATCCATCCCGCAGCTGAAGGCCGCGATCGCGGAGCTCCAGTCGCAGGGCTACGACATCCCCGACTACCCCGATGAGGCGTCGAGCGTCGAGGACAAGGACGTGCGCGCGCGCTACGACCGCATCAAGGGCTCCGCCGTGAACCCCGTGCTGCGCGAGGGCAACAGCGACCGCCGCGCCCCGCTCGCGGTGAAGAACTACGCCAAGAAGCACCCCCACCGCAACAAGGCGTTCGCCGAGGGTTCGAAGACCCGCGTCGCGACCCTCGGCCACGACGACTTCCGCTCGAACGAGAAGTCGGTCGTGTTCGGCGACGACGACGTGCTCAGCATCCAGCACGTGGCCGCCGACGGCTCCACCACCACGCTGAAGGAGGGCCTCAAGGTCCTCCAGGGCGAGATCGTGGATGCCACGTTCCTCTCGGCCGCGGCCCTCGACGCCTTCCTCGCCGACACCCTCGCGCAGGCCAAGGCCGACGACGTGCTCTACTCGGTGCACCTGAAGGCCACGATGATGAAGGTCAGCGACCCGATCATCTTCGGTCACGTCGTCAAGGCGTTCTTCGCCGACGTGTTCGACCGCCACGGCGACGCTCTCGCCGCGGCCGGCCTGACCCCCAACGACGGCCTCGGCTCGATCCTCGCGGGTCTGTCGAACGTCGAGGGCGGTGACGCCATCGCCTCCGAGATCCGCGACGCTCTGGCATCCGGCCCCCGCCTGTCGTACGTCAACAGCGATAAGGGCATCACCAACCTGCACGTGCCGAGCGACGTGATCGTCGACGCGTCGATGCCCGCGCTCATCCGCAACGGCGGGAAGCTGTGGGGCGCCGACGGGGGAGAAGACGACACCCTCGCCGTCATCCCGGACTCCTCGTACGCGGGCGTCTACCAGGCGACCATCGAGGACGTCATCGCGAACGGCCCCCTCGACCCGGCGACCATCGGCTCGGTGCCGAACGTCGGTCTGATGGCCCAGGCGGCCGAGGAGTACGGCAGCCACGACAAGACGTTCGAGATCGCCGCTGCCGGCCGCGTGCAGGTCGTCGCCTCGAACGGCGACGTGCTGCTCGAGCACGAGGTGAGCACCGGCGACATCTGGCGCGCGACCCAGACAAAGGACGTCGCGGTGCGCGACTGGGTGAAGCTCGCCGTCACCCGCGCCCGTGCGACCGGTGTCCCGGCCGTGTTCTGGCTCGACGAGACCCGCGCGCACGACCGCAACCTCATCGCCAAGGTGCACGAGTACCTCGCCGACCACGACACCGAGGGCCTCACCATCGAGATCCTCGCCCCCGCCGAGGCGACGACGTACTCGCTCGAGCGCATCCGCCGGGGCGAGGACACGATCTCGGTCACCGGCAACGTGCTGCGCGACTACCTCACCGACCTGTTCCCGATCCTCGAGGTGGGCACGAGCGCCAAGATGCTCTCGATCGTCCCACTGCTCGCGGGCGGTGGCCTGTTCGAGACCGGTGCCGGCGGCTCGGCCCCCAAGCACGTGCAGCAGCTCGTCGAAGAGGACTACCTCCGTTGGGACTCGCTGGGTGAGTTCTTCGCCCTCGCGGCCTCGCTCGAGCACCTCGCCGACACCACGGGCAACGACCGTGCCCGCGTGCTCGCGCAGACCCTCGACGCCGCGACCGGCACGTTCCTCGAGAACGACAAGTCGCCCGGGCGCGCCCTCGGCACCATCGACAACCGCGGCAGCCACTTCTACCTCGCCCTGTACTGGGCGCAGGAGCTGGCGAAGCAGTCGACCGATGCCGACCTCGCCCAGGTCTTCGCCCCGGTCGCCGAGAAGCTGGCCGCGGGAGAGCAGACGATCGTCGCCGAGCTCAACGCCGTCCAGGGCCACCACGCCGAGATCGGCGGGTACTACCGCCCGAACACGGAGCTCGTCGAGAAGGTCATGCGCCCCTCGGCCACGCTGAACGCCGTGGTCGACGCCCTGCGCTGATCCTGAAACCCGGAAGGGGCGGATGCCACACGGCATCCGCCCCTTCTGCATGTCCGGGCCGCGGCTCGGCTCGTCGGCGCCGCACACCTCCTGCAATCCGCTGGTTTCGGGCCCCTGGGAGGGCCCGGACGGGCCAGCGCGCAGGAGTTGTGCGCGCCGGGCCCCGGAAGCGGGGTGTCGGGGCGAGCTTGAGGACGGAAGTCCTGCGTTCGGTCACGGCGGGGCGACGCGAGACGCGAGGCGCACAGGGAGAAAGGCAGACGGGCGGATGCCGAAGCATCCGCCCCTCTCCAGGGATCCGGGCTCAGTAGTGGACCGAGACCTCGGTACCGCGGTAGGCCCAGTCGTACAGCTCCTTGGCCTGCGGGATGGTCATGTTGATGCAGCCGTGGCTCATCGGCGTGCCGAAGTTGTTGTGCCAGTACGTGCCGTGGAAGCCCTCGTCGCCGTTGAAGTACGCGACCCAGGGGACGTCCTTGGTGCAGTAGTCGTAGCCGGGGACGCAGCCCATGTCCTGCATCGCGGTCTTCCAGCCGATGCGGAAGTTACCGGTGTGGGTGGCGTGATCGCCCGCGCCCGACGAGATCGTGTACGTGCGGTACACCTGGCCGTTCTGCCACAGCGTGGTGGTCTGCGTGCTGAGGTTGACGTCGATGCGGCGCTCGGTCTTGGTGGTGTCGAACGGCGTCTCGGTCACGGGCAGGGCGTAGCGACCGTTGCCCTCGGTGAGCTGCTTCGCGAAGGCTGCGGCCACCCCACTGGTGTCGCCGAGCGCGCGGCCCGTCTGCCCCTCGGTGAGCGCCTTGATGACCTCTCCGCCGGTGTCGACGATCACGTCGGCGTTGACGGCGGCGCGGTCGACCGCGCCCGGGAGGCCCGCGACGGCGGACTGGATCGCGGCCTGATCAGCCGAGATGGCGAAGTCGCCCTTGCCGTCGGGGGTGACCGTGAGCCACGAAGCGGCGGTCGCGCGGTCGACGGGGACGGTGCGCTCCTCGCCGACGTAGAAGCCGACCGAATCCAGGATGCCGTTGAGCGTGGCGACAGCGGCACCGGCCTCGTCGGTCGAGACGGGGGCGTCGACGGGCACGAGGCTCGCGGTGACGGTCGCGGTGCTCTGGCCCGCGTCGAACGCGGACTGGAGGGCCGCTGTCACGGCGGCGACGTCGATGCCCTCGCCGGCTTCGGCGGGGGTGGCGACGTACGCCTGCGAGCCCGCGTCGTACGCGATGGAGGCGTCGACGGGCGCGCGGTAGGTGCCGGGGGCGCGGCTCTTCAGCGCGGTGGCGGCCTCGTCGGCGTTCACCTGCACCTGCACGCCGGTTCCCTCGGGGAACCACGAAGCGGGCTTCCACATGGGGTTGTCGGCGAAGGCCTTGTCGGCGAGGGCGGCGGCGTCGACGGTCGCGCCGAGGTCGGCTCCCGTGACGGTGACAGCGCCGGCGGGGGAGTCGACGGTGATCGCGGTCTCGGCCAGGCGGTTCGAGATCGCCTGGGCGGCGGCGCCGGCGGTCAGGCCGCCGATCTGTACGCCCGCGACCGATGCACCCGGTGCGATCAGCACGAGGGAGGCGGCGATGAGAGCCACGGCCGTCGCGCCGGCGGGGATGCCGATCCAGAGGCCGGAACGGTTCTTGCGCTTCGTCGGCTCGGGCGGTGCCCAGGCGTAGGTCGCGCCGTCGGTGCCAGGTGCGCCGTCGGTCATAAGTCAAACCCCCCGATAGTCAGTCTTCCCATGCTACGAGCGGATGTTGCGCGTACACCGTGAGCAATATCACGGTCTGATCACGTCGGTGGCGCGACGCGGCCGGAGCGGCCACGCAACGCACCGCTCAGGGGGTGAAGACCTTGCCCGGATTCAGGATGCCGAGCGGGTCGAAGACCCGCGCGATGTCGCGCTGCAGAGCCCACTGGTCGTCGCCGAGCTCGTCGGCGAGCCAGCGCCGCTTCAGCACGCCGATCCCGTGCTCTCCGGTGAGGGTGCCGCCCAGCGCCAGTGCCGCGCGGAAGAGTTCCTCGGCCGCCTCCCACACGATCGGCGGCACCTCGGGCCCCTCGAACACGAAGTTGGGGTGCAGGTTGCCGTCGCCCGCGTGGGCGACCGCGGGGATGACGAGGCCGAACTCGCGCTCGATCCGCGCGATCTCGTCGAACATGTCGGGCAGGGCGCTGCGCGGCACCGACACGTCTTCGATGAGGGTCGTGCCGAGGGTCTCCATCGCGGGATGCATCGCGCGGCGGACGGCCAGTAGCGCCTCGCCCTCGGCGGCGTCCGCGGCGACGGTCACCGTGCCTCCGGCGGCGCGCAGCACCTCGGCGACCGCGCGCGCCTCGTCGACGGCAACGGGTCCGTCGGTCTGCACGGTCAGCTGGGCGGCGCCGGCGACGGGGGCCGGCAGCGACAGCAGGCGGTGCACGGCCGCGAGGCTCGTGGCATCCATCAGCTCCATGATCGCGGGCTGGATACCGGATGCCGAGACCGCGGCCGACGCGACGGCGGCGGCCCGCACGCCCTCGAACAGAGCCGTGAGGGTCACGCGCTCGCCCTCGACGAGGCGACGGAGCTTCAGGGTCGCGCCGACGACGACGCCGAGCGTGCCCTCCGACCCGATGACCAGGGAGGTCAGGTCGAGGCCGGTCACGCCCTTCACACTGCGGTGACCGAGGTGGAGGAGGCGTCCGTCGGCGAGCACCAGGTCGACGCCGAGCACCGCGTCGCGCACCACGCCGTACTTCGCGCACAGCAGGCCGCCCGCGCCGGTGGCGATGTTGCCGCCGACGGTCGAGATGGCCCGACTCGCGGGATCCGGCGCCCACCACACCCCGTACGGTTCGAGCTGCGCGTTGAGATCGGCGTTCAGGATGCCGGGTTCGACGATTGCCAGCAGATCGTCGGGGCGTACCTCGAGCATGCGGTCCATGCCGCGCAGCGACAGGCTGATTTCGCCGCCGCCGGTGTTCGCGCCTCCGGCGAGGCCGGTGCCCGCTCCGCGAGGGACCACCGGAGTGCGGGTGGCCGTGGCGACGCGCATGACCGCTTGGACATCGGCGACGGATGCCGCGTGCACGACGCCGAGGGGGAGTCCCTCGGCCGCGTGGCCCGACTTGTCGGCCCGCGCGGCGTCGAGGGCCGCGGGCGAGGTGTCGACACGCTCGCCGAGCTCGGCCCGCAGAAGCGTGAGCGTGCGGTCAGCCGCCGCCCGGGAGCGCGCGGACGGCGCGGAATCCGCCGTCCCGTCGGGCGTCATGCCAGGCGCCGGCGGCCGTTCAAAGCGCCCAGGACGACGGCGACGATCGCGAAGACGAGGCCGATCCAGGCCTGCCCCATGCTCCACCAGGCCACCGTGGCGGCGGCGTAGACGAACAGTTCGACGAGGGCGCGCACGAAGGGGTGCACGGCGAGAACGGCGCGCGGCGAGACGAAGAGCGCCCACACCAAGATCGCCAGGGCCGGGGCGCCGATGCCGGCCACGATGTTCCAGGGGAACGGCCAGGCCAGGAAGCCCCAGACCGCGAGGGTCACGAAGGCGAACAGGCCGCAGACGACGCTGCCGATCTCCCACGCCGACGGCCGGGGGCGCATGCCGGGAGCGAGAGGCGCCTGGGCGCGGACGTTGCGGGAGTCGGTCACCCCGCCATTTTACGCGGGCCTCGGGCCGCGGCATCCGCGATCCCTCGGCGTCGAGCCGACGGCGCCGCGATCGAGGCCCGGCCGAAGGGACCGGACCCCGGTGGGGCGGAACCTGTGGAGGAACGGTGGATGCCACGACGCGTGGGGCCCGGAGGGGTTTACCCGCTAAAGTGGCACCGTCGCGACTGGCGTTGAGGTGGGGAACCACCGGGGAGCGACCGCTTGACGGTATTCGACCGCACGCCTGGGTCGATGCGGTATCTACGCGGGCTCGCCGAGCCCGCGGCATCCGGAACCATCGTCAAGGAGATCGCATGACCGATCCGTACTTCAACGCCCCCCTCTCCGAGGTCGACCCCGAGATCGCCGAGGTCCTCGAGCGCGAACTCAACCGCCAGCGCGGTTTCCTCGAGATGATCGCGTCCGAGAACTTCGTGCCCGTGTCGGTGCTGCAGTCGCAGGGCTCGGTGCTGACGAACAAGTACGCCGAGGGCTACCCCGGTCGTCGCTACTACGGCGGTTGCGAAGAGGTCGACGTCGCCGAGTCGCTCGCCATCGAGCGCGCCAAGCAGCTGTTCGGCGCCGAGTTCGCCAACGTCCAGCCCCACTCGGGCGCCTCGGCCAACGCCGCGGTGCTGCACGCGATCGCCCGCCCCGGTGACACGCTGCTGGGCCTCGCCCTCGACCAGGGCGGTCACCTGACCCACGGCATGAAGATCAACTTCTCGGGCCGTCTGTACGACATCGTCGCCTACGGCGTCGACCCCGAGACCAGCATCATCGACATGGACGAGGTGCGCCGCCTCGCCCTCGAGCACAAGCCGAAGGTCATCATCGCCGGCTGGTCGGCCTACCCCCGCCAGCTCGACTTCGCCGCCTTCCGCGCGATCGCCGACGAGGTGGGCGCGCTGCTGTGGGTCGACATGGCGCACTTCGCCGGTCTCGTCGCCGCGGGCGTGCACCCCTCGCCTATCCCGCACGCCCACGTCGTCTCGACCACCGTGCACAAGACGATCGGCGGCCCCCGCTCGGGCCTCATCCTCACCAACGACGCCGACCTGGCCAAGAAGATCAACACCGCGGTCTTCCCCGGCCAGCAGGGCGGACCGCTCATGCACGTCATCGCCGCGAAGGCGACGGCGTTCAAGCTCGCGATGACGCCCGAGTTCACAGAACGCCAGGAGCGCACCCTGCGCGGAGCAGCGATCCTCGCCGACCGCCTCACGCAGGACGACGTGAAGAACGCCGGCATCGCCGTGCGCTCGGGCGGCACCGACGTGCACCTCGTGCTCGTCGACCTGCGCGAGGCCGAGATCGACGGCAAGCAGGCCGAAGACCTGTTGCACGACATCCACATCACGGTCAACCGCAACGCGGTGCCGAACGACCCGCGGCCGCCGATGGTGACCTCGGGCCTGCGCATCGGCACCCCGGCGCTCGCGACCCGCGGCTTCGGTGACGCGGAGTTCACCGAGGTGGCCGACATCATCGCGCTCGCGCTGATCCCCGGCACCGACGTCGAGGCCCTGCGCGCGCGCGTCGCGACCCTCGCCGACGCCTTCCCGCTGTACCCCGACCTGCAGCAGTGACCCCCGGCCGGGGCGGGGCTGCTGAGGCGGCCCCGTCCCGGTGGGCGGCCGCTCTTCGCGCGGCGCCGGGTCCCGGCATCCGGCCCCCGCTTCCCGCCGCGCAGCCCGCGCGTCGCATTCGCGCGGCGCCCAGCCGCGACAAACGCTCTTCCTTCCGAAACACGGTGCGAGGCGGCGTGTCTCGACAGGATCGGCGTTTATCGCTGAGGGGGTTGCGGGGCGGCGACTTCGCGACACCACGAACGACAGACACAGAACGAGGGATGCCATGACGGCGACGATTCTCGACGGTAAGGCCGCGTCGGCGGCGATCAAGGCGGAGCTCACCGAGCGCGTCGCGGCCCTGCGCGCGAAGGGCGTGGTCCCCGGTATCGCGACGGTGCTCGTGGGCGCCGATCCCGCCTCGCAGCTGTACGTCGGCATGAAGCACAAGCAGTCCGAGGCGATCGGCATGAACTCGATCCAGGTCGAGCTGCCCGCCGAGGCCACGCAGGACGAGGTCGAGGCCGTCATCGACCGGCTCAACGCCGACCCCGCGTGCCACGGCTACATCGTGCAGCTGCCGCTGCCGAAGCACATCGACACCGACGCCATCCTCGAGCGCATCGATCCGGCGAAGGATGCCGACGGCCTGCACCCCACGAACCTCGGTCGTCTGGTGCTCAACGTCAACGCCGCGATCCACACGCCCCTGCCGTGCACGCCGCGCGGGGTCATCGAGCTGCTGCTTCGCAACGGCTACGACCTGAAGGGCAAAGAGGTCGTCGTCGTTGGACGCGGCGTGACCATCGGCCGCTCTATCGGGCTGCTGCTGACCCGCCGCGAGATCAACGCCACCGTGACCCTCACCCACACCGGCACCGCCGACCTGGCGAAGCACCTGCGGGAGGCCGACGTGATCGTCGCCGCCGCCGGCGTGAAGCACATCGTGCGCGCGGAGGACGTCAAGCCCGGCGCGGCCGTCCTCGACGTGGGTGTCACGCGCGAGACCGATCCCGAGACCGGGAAGTCGCGCGTGTACGGCGACGTGCACCCCGACGTCGCCGACGTAGCCGGCTTCGTCTCGCCGAACCCCGGCGGGGTTGGACCCATGACCGTGGCCCTGCTGATGACCAACGTCGTCGAGGCGGCGGAGCGCGCCACCACCCCCTGACGGTGAACCACGGCATGCCGCCGGTTGAACAGACGGAGCGTCGCACGCAATGGGGAGGCGCGAGCGCGTGCGACGTGGCAAGGTTTTCTCATGACTGAGTCCGTGCTGAACGACCTCCTCCGCCGCGTCACCGAGAGCGGCCTGCTCGAAGACGCCCAGATCGACGAAGACAGCGTCATCGGTTCCGGACACCTGGATGCCGCCGGCGTCGAGGTGGAGGTCGACCTCGACCCCGAGATCGACGAAGACGAAGCCCCCGACCTCGACGCGATCATGAGCAACCTCAAGGACGTGCTCTCGGTCGGCGAGGAGCGTTGGCGCGCCATCGTCGAAGAGATCTCGAGCGACATCGAAGACGCCCTCGATGACGACGAGCTCGATGCCGACGTCGACCTGCGCACCGACCTCGAGGCGATCGGCGTGGGCGTGTTCGCCGACGCGATCATCGTGGTCTTCGCCGGTCAGACCTCGTTCCCCGACGCTCTCGTGCACGTGCAGCTCACGCCCGAGCTCGAGGTCGAGGACATCGAGATCATCGGCGACGACGACGAAGACGACGACGAAGACGCCGACGAGGACTGACTCCCGTTCGAAAGGGCCGCGCCGCATCGGCGCGGCCCTTTCGCGTTCTCAGGCGGTGCCGCCGAGGGAGCCCTTCATCGACGTGATCCGCGCCTGCTCGTCGAAGTCGAAGGTGACCGAGCCGGACGAGTCGGTGACGACGGCGCCCGAGAACGCCTCGTCGGTCCACGTCATGCTCCACCCGGCCAAGCGCGCGAGGTTCCACACGGCTCCGCGCGGATCGGCGGGCGTCGTGGTCGACAGGATGCGTGGCATCCGGATCATCGCTTCGGCGACGGTCAGCGCGGGCAACGGGGCATCGAGAAGCAGCACCGCGCGCGTGCCGGATTCACCCGAGGGTGCGGAGTAGTACGCCGAGCGGCCGGTGATGTCGACGGCGGCTCCGGCGATCTCGTGCGAGACCTGCGCGATCCAGTCGGCGTCGCCCGGGGCATCCGCGGGGAACGGAACCTCGGGTGAGGTGAGCTCGGCGATCCCGTGGGTCTCGCCGTAGGCGCGCAGCTGCGCGGCTACTCCCTGATCGCCGCCTCCCGCGGGGTGCGCCCACCCCCACAGCACGGAGCGGGGACCGGGGGCGATCGACGCGATGAGGTGCGCGCCGCAGACGAATCGGCGGGTCGGGTCGGTGGTCGACGAGAACGCGAACGTCCCCGTCGCGAGGTCGACGTCCCATCGGTGGTCGCCGAGCTCCTCGGCCGCCTGGCCCAGTGCGTCCTGGCGGAGGGCGGTGAAGAACGAGGCGCGGTCGGCGAGAGCCCGGAGAGTCGGATAAGTCGTCACCGCTCCACGCTAGACCGGTCGCTCGGGATCGCACGGACGAAACGAGGACTCGCCCTCGAAACGGCGAAGGGCCGGACGAGTGATCGTCCGGCCCATCGCCGTTCTCAGGACGCGGTCGGCGCTCAGACGATCGCGGCGCGGAGCTCGGCCGCGGCGGCGCCCACATCGGAAGCGCTGTAGATGGCGCTGCCGGCGACGGCGACCTGCGCGCCCGCCTTCTGCACGTCGGCGATGCTCGACGCGTTGACGCCCCCGGCGACCGAGAACGGCACGCCCGAGGCTTCTCCGTCGCGCAGCAGCGTGGCGAAGGTGAAGCCCTCCTCGGCCTGCTCGTCGAGGCCGGCGTGCATCTCGACGAACTCGACGCCGAGGGCGATGACCTCCTTCGCGCGGGCCGGCTTGTCGGCGACCCCGATGAGGTCGACGACGACGCCCTTGCCGTGCTTCTTGGCGGCGGTGACGGCTCCGATGATCGTGCTGTCTCCGGCGCTGCCGAGCACCGTCACGAGGTCGGCTCCGGCGCCGAAGGCGATGTCGGCCTCGAGCTCGCCGGCATCCATCGTCTTCAGATCGGCGAAGACGATCTTGTCGGGGTGCGCCTTCTTGATCGCGGTGATGGCCGACAGGCCCTCGCTCTTGATGAGCGGGGTGCCGAGCTCGAGGATGTCGACGTGCGGGGCCGCGGCGGCGGCGAGGTCGAGGGCGGCCTCGGTGGAGAGGGTGTCCATGGCGAACTGCAGCTTCATTGGGTGTCCTGACTGTCGGGGTGGAGGGTCATTCGAGGTTCGCGTGGCGGGGCCACAGGTCGTCGGCCGAGAGGCCCGAGCGCCGCCAGAGCGCGTCGAACATCGCGTCGCCGACGAGCACGACGGCCTGCTCGAACAGGCCGCCGGCGTATTGGGTGGAGGCCGTGCCCGAGCGGTCGAGCTTCGTCGCGGCGGGGACCACGACGAGGGCGTCCGCCGCCTGCCCGAGGGGCGAGTCGGGAGCGGTGGTGATCGCCACGATGCGGGCGCCGACCTCGGTGGCCGTCTCGACGGCGCGGACGATCGCGGTCGTCGTTCCCGAGCCGCTGGCGGTGAGCAGCACATCCCCGGCGCGGATCGCGGGGGCGGTGGTCTCGCCGACGACGTGCACGGCGAGGCCGAGGTGCATGAGGCGCATCGCGGTCATCTGCAGCGCGAGGCCCGAGCGGCCGGCGCCGAGGACGAACACGCGGTCGGCGCCGCCCAGCACCTCGAGCACGTCGTCCACGCTGTCGCCGGTGGCCAGGCGGTCGACGACCGAGGTCAGCTCGCCCGCGATGCGGGAGAGGGATGCCGCGATGCCGGCGTCGGGGGAAGTCATGGCCCCATGCTTCGCCGGCGGAGCGGCGCTCATGGCCGGTCGACGGCACAGGTCGACCTACCCGATCGGGTAGGTGCCGATCCGTCGGCTAGGTTTGGGCGGGTGAAGCCGTCCGTCGAGTTGTCGTCCCCCGCGTCTCGCGCCCTCGTCATCGAGCACGAACGCATCGTCGCCGAGCAGGCCGACCGCCACGCCGTGACCCTCGAATCGGTGCTGGCGATCCTGCGGTCCACGCGCCTCGACGACCGCGCGGCACGCGCCCTGGCCGTGGAGACCGCGGCCGCCGCCCTCGTCGTGCTGCGGACCTCCACCGATCAACATCGCAGCGCCCTGCTCGAGCCCGTCACCGGGGCCTTCGCCCGGTTGCGCACCGACCTTCGCCCGCTCGTTCGACACGGCGACCTCGACGTGCAATTCGTGGAGCCGCCGGCGACCGGGCGCGCCCTGCCGGGTGAAGTCGCGCACGAGGCCCGGGCGATCGTTCGCAGCGCCGTGCTCGCCCTGCTCGACCGGGGTACTCCGCACCGCGTGCGCATCCAATGGGATTGCGACGGGCTCAACCTGCTCATCGGCATCCGCGACGACGGAGCAGGCACCCTCACCGCTCACGACGACTCGCTGGGACCGATCGTCGAGCGGGTCAGCGCGCTCAACGGGGCGTTCGACGTCGCTTCGACCCCCGGGTGGGGGTCGGAGCTCTCGGTCGTCCTGCCGCTCGATCCGCCGCCGCGACCCGACTTCCTCGACGAAGCGGTCGATCTCAGCCCCCGCGAGAGCGAGGTACTCAGCCTGGTCGTGGCCGGCTCACGCAACCGCGCGATCGCCGAACGCCTCGGCATCAGCGAGAACACCGCGAAGTTCCACGTGTCGAATCTGCTGCGCAAAGCCGGGGTCTCGACCCGCGCCGAGCTCGCGGCCCTCGGGACGGCGCGCGCTCAGTAGCTCTCGCGCTGCTCCGCGCGGGCGGTGACGAAGCGTGCCGCCAGCGCCTCCGACGCGCGGGCGAGCAGAGCCACGTCGGCGCCGACCGCGACGAAGTCCGCGCCGGCGTCGAGGTAAGCCTCGGCCACCGCGGGGTCGAAGGCGTTCACGCCGACCGGGGTCCCGGCATCCGTCGCGGCGGCGAACACGCGATGCACCGCGGCCACGACGTCGGGGTGCGACTGCTGCCCGAGCAGGCCCATCGAGGCCGAGAGGTCGCTGGGGCCGACGAAGACGGCATCCACTCCCTCGACCGTCGCGATCGCGGCGGCGTTGTCGACGCCCGTCGTCGTCTCGATCTGGACCGTGAGAGAGACGTGCTCGGCGCCCTCGGCGAGATAGCCGTCGACCCGGTTCCAGCGGGCGCTGCGGGCGAGGGCGCTGCCGACTCCGCGCACGCCCTGGGGCGGGTAGCGCGTGGCGGCGACCGCGGCGCGTGCCTCGTCGGCGGTCGAGACCATCGGCACGATGAGGTTCTGCGCGCCCAGGTCGAGCACCCGCTTGATGGTCACGGGGTCGTTCCACGGCACGCGCACGACCGGGGTGACCGGATAGGCGGCGGCCACCTGCAGCTGAGTCAGCACCGATTCCAGCGAGGTCGCGGAGTGCTCCATGTCGAGCAGCAGCCAGTCGAGGCCCGAGCCCGCGGCGATCTCGGTGATCGTGGCGTTTCCCGAGCACACCCACATGCCCGCGAGGGGGCGATCGGATGCCGCGAGGGCGGCCCGGAAAGTCGGGGTCAGACGAAGCGGCACGAGATCGTTCCCATCGGTCCGTAATCGCACAGCACGTCGTCGCCCTGCGACACCCACATCGGGCGCGTGAACGATCCTGCCAGGATGATCTCGCCCGCCTCCAGGCGCGCGCCGTGCTGGTGGAACTTGTTCGCCAGCCACGCCACCCCGGTCGCCGGGTGGCCGAGGACGCCCGCGGCGACGCCGGTCTCTTCGATCTCGCCGTTGCGGCTCAGCACGCCCGGGACCCACCGCAGGTCGATCTCGTCGGGGCGCTTGTGCACATCGCCGAGCACCATCGCCCCGTAGGCGGCGTTGTCGCTGATCGTGTCGACGATCGTGCGGCCCTCGAGCTCGATGTGCGAGTTGAGCACCTCGAGCGCAGGTACGGCGTAGTCGATCGCGGCGAGGGCGTCGTCGAGCGTGCAATCGGGACCCTCGAGCGGGGTCTTCAGCACGAACGCCAGTTCGACCTCGATGCGTACGTTCGAGAACAGGGCGACCGGGATCTCGTCTCCCGAGCGGTAGACCGTGTCGTCGAACATCACGCCGTAGTCGGGCTCGGTGATGCCCGTCGCCTGCTGCATCGCCTTCGACGTCAGGCCGATCTTGCGCCCGACGAGGGTGCGACCCGCGGCGATCTGCCTATCGCGCCAGCGGCCCTGGATTGCGTAGGAGTCTTCGACCACGGCATCCGGATACCTCGCCGTGATCCGCGGGATCACCGCGTGCGCGCGATCGGCCTCGGCGAGCTCGGCCGCGATGGCGTCGATCTGTGCGTCGGTGAGCATGTGTTCCTCTCGGTGCGGCGGACACAACGCAGGAGATCGACCGTGCCGCGAGCGGAATCGGCCGCTGCCGGCCCTTTCGCCGCACGGATCTCCTGCGTTGTGCCTCGGCGCGGTCGGTGCCGGCGGGCGCTCGCCGCCGGAGTCGGTGCGGGAGCCCGCCCGGACACACCGCAGGAGATGCCGCGTGCGATGGGCACACCGACGCGGCCACCTGCGGCGGCGCGGTGAGAACTCCTGCGTTGTGTCACGGTGGGGCGGGTCAGAGCTGGTTGCCGAGCTTGAACTCGGCCGGGGCGGATGCCGCGGGCTCGGGGGCGCGGGTGTAGCTGAAGCCGTCGGCGCCGATGGTCACGGCCATCTCGCTCGAGTCGGTGCGGGCGCGCACCGGCTGCGGGTTGCCGTCGAGGTCGAGCACGAGCGAGCCCTCGGTGTACCACGACGGCACGACGGGGTTGCCCCACCAGTCGCGGCGCTGGTTGTCGTGGACGTCCCAGGTGATGACGGGGTTGTCGGGGTCGCCGGTGTAGTAGTCCTGCGTGTAGACCTCGACGCGGTGCCCGTCGGGGTCGCGCAGGTACAGGTAGAACGCGTTCGAGACGCCGTGGCGACCGGGGCCGCGTTCGATGGCATCCGATCGACGAAGGGCGCCGAGCTTGTCGCAGATCGCGAGGATGTTGTGCTTCTCGTGCGTCGCGAAGCACACGTGGTGCATGCGGGGGCCGTCGCCGCCCGTCATAGCGGTGTCGTGCACGGTGGGCTTGCGGCGCATCCAGGCCGCGTATACGGTGCCCTCTTCGTCCTGGATGTCCTCGGTCACGCGGAAGCCGAGCGACTGCATGAAGTTCACCGCGCGCGGCACGTCGGGGGTGATCTGGTTGAAGTGGTCGAGACGCACGAGCTCGCCGGGGGAGTGCAGGTCGTAGCGCCACGACAGGCGCTCCTGGTGCTCGGTGTCGAAGAAGAACTCGTACGGGAAGCCGAGGGGGTCGACCACGCGCACCGAGTCGCCGATGCCCTTCGTGAAGCCGTTCGGCTCGCGGCGCACCTCGCAGCCGAGCTCCGTGTAGAACGCGACGGCCCTGTCGAGGTCGTCCGCCGCGCGCACGCGGTACGAGAACGCCGCGACGGCCGCGACCGGGCCCTTCCGCAGCACCAGGTTGTGGTGGATGAACTCCTCGGTCGAGCGGAGGTAGATCGCTTCGTCGTCCTCTGCGGTGACGTGCAGCCCGAGGATGTCGACGTAGAAGACACGGGATGCCGCGAGGTCGGTCACCACGAGCTCCATGTACGCGCAGCGCAGGATGTCGGGTGCGGGTGAGGCAGGCGTGGGGATGGGGTTGTCCGACTGGATCGGTGCCTCTTCGGTCACCCAGAACCCGGAGGAGGTCTTCTGCTCTTCGGTGTGTTTTGACATGGTTCGCATCCTTGCGTGTGTGTCGGCGTCTCGGGGTCGGGCGGGCTCAGTGCGCCTGCGCCTTGCCGAAGGTCGGGTTGTGGGCGCCGCCGAGCGTGATGTGCACGGCCTGCTGGTCGGTGTAGAAGTCGATCGAGCGGTAGCCGCCCTCGTGGCCCAGGCCCGAGGCCTTCACGCCGCCGAAGGGCGTGCGCAGGTCGCGGACGTTGTTGGAGTTCAGCCACACCATGCCGGCCTCGACGTTCTGCGCGAACAGGTGCGCGCGCGTGAGGTCGTTGGTCCAGACGTAGGCGGCCAGGCCGTACTTCGTGTTGTTGGCCAATGCGAGGGCCTCGTCGTCGGTGTCGAAGGGGGTGATCGCCACGACGGGTCCGAAGATCTCCTCCTGGAAGATGCGGGCGTCGGGGGCGACGTCGGCGAACACCGTGGGGCGCACGAAGTTGCCCTCGTCGAAGCCCTCGGGGCGGCCGCCGCCGGCGACCAGGCGTCCCTCGGTCTTGCCGAGCTCGACGTACGACATGACCTTGGCGTAGTGCTCGGGGTGCACGAGGGCGCCGACCTCGGTGTCGGGGTCGTCGGGGAAGCCGACCTTCACGCGGTCGGCCTGAGCGGCGTAGCGCTTGACGAACTCGTCGTAGACCGAGCGCTCCACGAGGATGCGGCTGCCCGCGGTGCAGCGCTCGCCGTTGAGCGAGAAGACGCCGAAAATGGTCGCGTCGATCGCGGCGTCGAGGTCGGCGTCGGCGAAGACGATGGCCGGGCTCTTGCCGCCCAGCTCCATCGAGAGGCCCTTGAGGAAGGGCGCCGAGTTGGCGAAGATCAGCTGGCCCGTCGAGCTCTCACCGGTGAATGAGATCAGCGGCACCTCGGGGTGCTTCACGAGCGCGTCGCCGGCGTCTTCGCCGAGGCCGTTGACGAGGTTGAACACGCCCTCGGGCAGGCCCGCCTCTTCGAAGATCCCGGCCCACAGCGACGCCGACAGCGGGGTGAACTCGGCGGGCTTGAGCACCACGGTGTTGCCGGTGGCGAGCGCGGGACCGAGCTTCCACGACTCGAGCATGAAGGGGGTGTTCCACGGCGTGATGAGGCCCGCGACACCGATCGGCTTGCGGTTGACGTAGTTGAGCTGACGGCCCGGCACCTTGAAGGCGTCGTCGGTCTGGGCCACGATCAGGTCGGCGAAGAAGCGGAAGTTCTCGGCCGCGCGCCGGGCCTGACCGAGCGCCTGCGTGATCGGCAGGCCCGAGTCGAACGACTCGAGCTCGGCGAGGCGCTCGTCGCGCGACTCGACGATGTCGGCGATGCGGTGCAGCACGCGCGAGCGCTCGCGCGCCAGCATCCGGGGCCAGGGTCCCTCGGTGAAGGCCTTGCGTGCGGCCGCGACGGCGAGGTCGATGTCGGCCTTCTTGCCGGCGGCGGCCTGCAGGTAGGTCTGGTTGGTCACCGGGTCGAGCACGTCGAAGGTGTCGCCGTCGACCGAGTCGACGAACCGGCCGCCGATGTAGTGCTGGATGCGCTCGGGCAGATCGGCCGGGATCCGGCGGGCGGTGGTGAGCGGGGTGGTCATGGGTGCTCCTTCGGTGAAGAGGGGGGGGATGCCGGGTGGCAGGCGAACCGCGACGGCGATGTCGTCGGGCGCGAGGTCATGGCATCCGGAAGGGTCTTTCGAGGTCAGAAAGCGGGGAGGCCGAGCACTTCGTCGGGGTGCTCGTGGATCATGTACGCGTCGAGGGTGGCCGAGCGGTGTCGGCGCGAGACCTTCTCGATCTCGGCCAGGGGAGCGCCGTTCTCGATGAGGACGAGGATGTTCTCGTGCTCGCGCACCGACTCCGCGGCACGGCCCGGCACGAAGCTGAACGTGGAATCGCGCAGGTGCCCGAGGCGCGCCCACTCGGCCTGCACGAGCTCGAGCATGCGCGGGTTGGCGCACTTCTCGAACAGGATCGCGTGGAACTCCTGGTTGAGCGCGGTGAAAGCACGCGGGTCGAAGTGCTCGAGCGTCTCGACCATCAGCTCGTTGACCTGGCGGGCACGGCGCACGTCGTCGGCGGTGAGCGCGCGCGCCGACAGGGCGGTGGCGGCCCCCTCGAGCAGGCTGAGGGCCTGCATGCTGAAGCGATAGGCCGTGTCGTCGACCATCGACACGCGCGCGCCGACGTTGCGCTCGAACATCACCAGACCCTCGGCCTCGAGCTGGCGGATCGCCTCGCGCACCGGCACGACGCTCATAGCGAGCTCACCGGCGATCGAGCCGAGCACCAGGCGGTAGCCGGGGGTGAAGTCCTGCGAGGCGATGCGCTGCTTGATCCAGTGGTAAGCCTGCTGCGACTTGCTCCTGCTGGCGGTGACGTCGCTCATCGGGTGACCTCGCTCTCGTACCGGGCGCGCCATTCCGCGTTCATCGGGAACAGTCCCTCGATCGGATGACCGGATGCCACCTGACCGGCGATCCACGCGTCTTCGGCCTCTTGCGCGAGGGCGGCGTCGACCACCTCTTCGGCGATCGCGGGCGGGATGACGATCACGCCGTCGCCGTCGCCCACCAGGATGTCGCCGGGTTCGACGGTGGTGCCGCCGCAGCCGACGGCCACGTCGGTTTCCCACGGCACGTGACGGCGACCCAGGACGGCCGGATGGGGACCAGCGGTGAAGACGGGGATGCCGACCGCGGCCACGGCCTCGGCGTCGCGAACCCCGCCGTCGGTGACGATCGCGGCGGCCCTGCGGGCGTGCGCGCGGATCGCGAGGATGTCGCCGAGCGTGCCCGAGCCGGTCTCGCCGCGGGCCTCGATGACGATGACCTCGCCCTCGCTGACCGCGTCGAACGCGCGCTTCTGGGCATTCTGTCCCCCGCCGTGCGAGGCGAAGAGGTCCTCGCGGTGCGGGACGAAGCGCAGCGTCCGGGCTGTGCCGACGAAGCGGCTGCCCGGGGTGAGCGGGTGCACGCCGTCGATGGTGACGTCATTGAGGCCGCGCTTGCGCAGCTGTCCGCTGAGGGCGGCGACCGGGACGCGCGAGAGCTTGTCGCGCAGGGCGGGGGAGAGGACGGGGGCCGGAGGGGTGAGCCCGGCCGCCTCGGCCGAGCCCCAGGCCTCGGTGCGCTGGGTGTCGTCGACCGCGGGGAGCGAGCCGATCGCGGGATTGAAGGACTGCGCGCCCTGGGTCACGGTCGTGCGGAGCCGGCCGGTCGAGTGAGCGCCGGCATCCACCTGCACGTCCACCACATCCCCGGGCACGACCACCGAGGAGCCGGCGGGGGTGCCGGTGAGGATGACGTCACCGGTCTCGAGGGTGAAGTGCTGCGAGAGGTCGGCGACGATCTGGGCGAGCGAGAAGATGAGGCCAGCGGTGGAGTCGTCCTGCACGAGGTCGCCGTTCACCCACGTGCGCAGGCGCAGGGCGGCGGGGTCGACCTGACGGGCGTCGATGAGCGCGGGGCCGAGCGGCGTGTAGCCGTCGCCGCCCTTGGAGCGGACGTTCGAGCCCTTGTCGTTCGCGCGGAGGTCGTAGAGACCGAAGTCATTGGCGGCGGTGACGGATGCCACGTGCGACCACGCGGCATCCGGAGCCACCCACCGCGCCGGCTCGCCGATGACCAGGGCGATCTCACCTTCGAACGCGAGGAGTTCGGTGCCCGCGGGGCGCACGATCTCGGACCCGGATGCCGCGAGCGAGCTCGACGGCTTGAAGAAATACGACGGGGCGGCCGGTCGACGACCCCGCTGGTCGGCGCGCGAGCCGTACGAGAGGTGGACGGCCACGATCTTGCCCGGGCGTGCACCGAGGACGGTGAACCGGGGGTCGGTGGTGTCGTTCATGAAGCTCCCTTGCGTCGTATCCGAAATCGTATACGATGACGAACGCCCCAGCAACACCACGCCTCGTCGCCGACGACGACGTCCCGGGGTCTGACGATGACGTCTCGAAGGAGTCCCCATGTCCCGCTCTCAGCCGCAGGGCTTCACGCCCACCGGCACCATCTCCACCCCGAAGGACCGCCGCCGCGTGGTCTTCGCCACCGTTGTCGGCACCACCGTCGAGTGGTACGACTTCTTCCTCTACGCCTCGGCCGCCGGTCTCGTGTTCGGCCAGCTGTTCTTCGCGCCCGCCGGTCCCGGTATCGCGCAGATCCTGTCGTTCCTCACGGTGGGTCTGAGCTTCCTTTTCCGCCCGCTCGGCGCCTTCCTCGCCGGCCACCTCGGCGATAAGTACGGCCGCCGCGTCGTGCTCATGCTGACGCTCATCATGATGGGCGCCTCGACCACCCTCATCGGTGTGCTGCCGACCTACGAGGTCATCGGCGTCGCGGCCCCCGTGCTGCTCATCCTGCTGCGCGTGCTGCAGGGCATCTCGGCCGGTGGCGAGTGGGGCGGCGCGGTGCTCATGGCCGTCGAGCACGCCCCCAAGACCAAGCGCAGCCTCTTCGGCGCCTCGCCGCAGCTGGGCGTGCCCCTCGGCCTGCTGCTCGCCAGCGGCATGCTCGCCCTGATGGCCGTCATCGCCCCGGGAGACGCCTTCTTCGCGTGGGGCTGGCGCGTGCCGTTCCTGCTGTCGTTCGTGTTGATCCTCGTCGGCTACTACGTGCGCAAGAAGGTCGAAGAGAGCCCGGTCTTCGTCGAGCTCGCCGAGCGCAAGGAGCAGACCCGGATGCCGATCGTGCAGCTGTTCCGCAAGCACTCGCTGCTCGTGATCATCGCCGCGTTCGTGTTCGCCGGCAACAACGCCGTGGGCTACATGACCACCGGCGGATACATCCAGCGCTACGCGACCGACCCGAAGGGCCCGCTGGGCCTGGCCACCGCCGACGTGCTCGGCGCCGTGACCCTGTCGGCCGTGACGTGGCTGCTCTTCACGTGGCTCGGCGGGTGGCTCGGCGACAAGATCGGCCGCCGCAACACCTACATCATCGGCTGGCTGTCGATGCTCGTGGCCATCGTGGCGCTGTTCCCACTGGTCAACTCCGGCAGCATCGTGCTGCTGACGATCGGCCTCATGCTGCTCACGGTCGGCCTCGGTCTGACCTACGGCCCGCAAGCCGCGCTGTACGCCGAACTCTTCCCGGCATCCATCCGCTTCTCGGGGGTGTCGATCGCCTACGCGCTCGGCGCGATCCTCGGTGGCGCGTTCGCCCCGACCATCGCGACCGCCCTCGTCGAGAGCACCGGAACGACCGTGTCGGTCACGGTGTACCTCGCGATCATGGCCGTGCTCGGTCTCGTCGCGACGCTGCTGCTGCGCGACCGCAGCGGCATCCCCCTCGGCCCCGACCACGAGGCCGAGCAGGAAGTGAGCCCGGTGCGGGGGCTGTCGAAGGTCTGAGCCGGTTGTCGGACGGCCCTGTCGCGCTCCGGCGCGGTGGGGTCGTTCGGCGTTGTGCGGCGCGCGGTTCAGGGCCGCGGCCGGGCTCAGCGGCCCCGGCGAGCTTATTTGCCTGAGATGGTCGGTGCTGCCCGGGCCGGCTGGCCGT
This sequence comes from Microbacterium testaceum, assembly GCF_029761935.1. Taxonomy (NCBI): domain Bacteria; kingdom Bacillati; phylum Actinomycetota; class Actinomycetes; order Micrococcales; family Microbacteriaceae; genus Microbacterium; species Microbacterium testaceum. The sequence continues at coordinate 1,430,910 of NZ_CP121699.1, read as the reverse complement.
TCGAGGCAAGTGAGCGCTCGGCCTGTCGGTTGGTTTGCCTCAGGTGGTCGGTGCTGCTCGGGCCGGCTGGCCGTTCGAGGCAAGTGAGCGTGTGGCCTGTCGATTGATTTGCCTCGGTTGGTCGGTGTTGCTCGGGCCGGCGGCCCCTCGAGGCACGTGAGCGGATGCCGTGGCTCGAACAACGCGGGGTGCCCGGCCGACGGCGCGCGTCAACCGAGGCGCGGTCCGCGGGAGAGCGCCGCGCGCGCCCTCTTCGCGAACTCCTTCCGGTGCTGCGCGAGGTCGGACGCGGTCACGCGAATGATGCGCCATCCGAGGTCGGCGAGCATCTCGTAGCGCCGGATGTCGCGTGCCCACTGTCGTGGGTCGATCAGGTGCTGCTCGCCCTCGTACTCGATGCCAACCTTGCGGTGGGGATATGCGAGGTCGACGAGGGCTACGACCTCGCGCTCGACGACCACGGGGTGATTCAGCGACGGTTCGGGCAGGCCCGCGGCCAGAAGCAGGAGTCTGGTCTGGGTCTCTTTCCTCGACCGAGAGCGTGTACGCACCAGCGGAAGCGCTTCCCGCAGTGCGGCGGCGCCCCGCCGGCGTCCTGCCTCGAGAGCTGCCGTGAGCTCGGCGATCGTCGCGAGCGCTGGTGGGTCATCGGAGCGCATGGGCTCGCGCACCAACGCATCGCCGAGCGCGACCAGGTCGTCCCGCTGCAGCAGGGCGCCCATCATGGCCCAGGTCGTTGCGGGGCTCGTCACCCGCAGCCCGCTCACGGGTTCGATGCGGACACTGCCCATCCCCTCTGTGAGCGAGATGCCGCGCACCCCGCGCGCCCTCCTCGCGCGCGAAGGCAAGAGCACCCCGACATCGATGGGGCGCTCGACGAGCCGGTTCCCGTCGCGGAGGTGGAAAACCGATGAGGGCAGCGGCGCGCCCCACGCCACCGCCGCGGCGACCAGACAGAAGAACTCGCACTCCCGCATGCGTGCGGCATAGGCGGCTGACCGATGCCGTACGGACGCCTCGAACGCACCGTCCGGCCGATCAGAGCACGTCCGTACTCCGTGGAAAGGAGAGGAGAGGTCGGCAGCCCGAAGCCGACTTCGCGGCACCCCGAGATTCCTCGCCGCAGAGACCGAGAAGGACTCGGGTAGCTCGACGGGAAGGGGAGCAGCTCTCACCCCCGAAACATCGCACACCGCGCAGGGCCGTCGGCGCGGCATCCGCGATCTGTGGATAACAGGGCGGGTCTCCGGCGCAACGCGCCGTCTGCCCGGGGGTTCGTTTTCCTCAGATGGTGGTTCGGTCCGCTTCGTGCCGACCACCTGCGGCATGCGACATCTCCTGCCCACGTCGTTTGCCTGACATGGTCGCCGCGTGCGCGTGGGGTCGACCATCTGCGGCAAACGAGTGCCCGGAGCCCAGCGTCGCGCGCGTCGCCTTCCGTCCCGCGTGCGCGACGGAGACCCCCCGCGCCGATGGCCCAGCATCCCGGTCAGCGCGGGCCGGACCTCAGATCGAGCGGTCGGGCGTCAGGATGCCGCGCGGATCCAGCGCGGCCTTGATCGCGCGCTGCACGTCGAGGGCCACGGCATCCTGCTGCCAGGGGAGCTCGTGACGCTTGACCGATCCGATGCCGTGCTCGCCCGAGATCGTTCCGCCGAGCGAGAGGGCGAGGCGCGTGATGTCGTCGATCACGAGCTCGGCCGCGGCGTACTCCTCGGGGCTCTCGCCCGCCTCGACCGTCGGGTGCAGGTTGCCGTCGCCCGCGTGCGCGACCACCGCGATGCGGCGACCGTGACGCTCGGCCAGCTCGCCGATGCCGCGGAACACCGTCGCCAGTTGCGCGACCGGCACTCCGACGTCGCACGACACCCGCAGTCCCTGCGCGGTGAGCGCGGGATTCGCCAGGCGACGGGCCTCGAGCAGGCTGTCGGAGTCGCTGATCTCGGTCTCTGAGGCGCCGTGCTCACGGCAGAGCGCGGTGATGGCCTCGGCGGTGCCGAGGGCCGTGAGACCCACGGTCTGACCGACGAGCATCGCCGCACCAGGCGTGGGGAGGCCGCTCGGGTGGAACGCCTCGATGATCTCGACGCTGCGCGCATCGATCAGCTCGAGCACCTCGGGGGCGGCCTGGCCCGACACGATCGCGGTGACCGCGCGGCCGGCATCCTCGATGTCGTCGAAGCTCGCGCGGAAGGTGCGCGGCTGCCCGGGTGGCACGGGCTTGAGGCGCACGGTCGCGGCGGTGATCACGCCGAGCGTGCCCTCCGAGCCGGTGAACAGGCTGGTCAGGTCGTAGCCGGTGGTGTTCTTGCGCGTGCGCGCGCCGGTGCGCATCACGCGGCCGTCGGCGAGCACGACCTCGAGGGCCGCGACGACGTCGGTGGTCACGCCGTGGGCGACGCAGCGCAGGCCGCCGGCGTTCGTGGCGATGTTGCCGCCGATCGTCGACCACTGCGCGCTCGCCGGGTCGGGCGGGAAGAACAGGCCGTGCGCGAGGGCGGCGGCATCGAGATCCGCCGTGATCACCCCCGCCTCGACGTCGGCGAGGCGATTGTCGACGTCGATGTCGATGATGCGGTTCATCGCCTCGAGCGAGACGACCAGCCCGCCGGCGTACGCGACGGCGCCACCGGAGAGCCCGGTTCCCGCTCCGCGGACGGAGACCCGGATGCCGCGGGCGTGCGCCCACGCGAGAGTCGTCGACACGTCGTCGGCCGAGGTCGCCCGCACCACGGCGATCGGCGGGCCTTCGGGCTGCGCGCGCGAGCTGTCGACGGCGTAGGCCGCGAGGTTCGCGGGATCGTCGAGGAGGCGATCGCCGAGCGCGGAGCGGAGCTCCGCGAGGGCGTCTTTCGGCGACGCGCCCGCGATGGCCTCTGTCGCATCAGCCTTCGCGCGCGACACCGCGTCCCGCACCGCGCCCGCCCGCCCCGCGGGCTCGCTCACGAGTTCACCTTGATGATCTCGCGCTGGTAGGGCGCGATCACGGTGCCGCTGATGCGCAGGTCGAGCAGCAGGAAGGGCCGCTCGGCGGGGTCGCGGCGGGTCCATCCGGCCAGTGCCTCGAGGTCGGCGACCTCGCGCACGACCACTCCCTCGGCGCCGAAGCCGCGGGCGACGGCGGCGAAGTCGACCTCGGGGATGAGCATCGGCTCGCGGGCGAGTCCCTTCAGGCCGTACAGGTTGATCTCGGCGCCGTAGGCGGCGTCGTTCCACACCACCGCGATACCGTGACCGCCGGCCGTGCGCACGGCGCTCTCGAGGTCGGCGATCGCCATGAGTCCGCCACCGTCGCCGGTGGTGAGCACCACGGTGGCATCGGGGCGGGCGGCGATGGCCCCCGCGACCGAGGGGAAGCCGAGTCCGATCGACTGGTAGGCCGTGCCGACCATCATCACGCGGTCGGGCGAGGCGACGGGCCAGTACATGTTCGACCAGCCGAGGAAGTGCCCGCCGTCCGATACCACGACCCGGTCCTCGGGCAGCAGCTCGCCGATCCGTGCGGCGGCGGAGCGGGGGTCGAGTCGGCCATCCGGAGCCACTCCTTCGCCGGCCTCCTGCTCGCGAAGAGGGGCGACGTCGACGCGGTCGCGCCAGCCCGACGAGACCGCCCCGCGAGAGCGCAGGCGGTTCGCGATCTCGTCGGCCGCCACCGCGGCATCCGCCCGCACGAACCCACCCACCTGGGCGTGGGTCGCCGTGGACGCGACATCGATCTGGAACACCTGCGTGCCCGGGGCGAAGAGCTCGCCGAAGCGCATCGTGAACTGGTTGAGCCCCGCGCCGAAGACGACGGCGACGTCGGCCTCGCGCACGAGCTCCATCGCCCCTGCGGCGCCGAAGCCACCCGTGACGCCGAGGTCGTGGGCGGTGTCGGGGAAGATGCCCCGACCGAGGGCGGTGGATGCCGTGATCGCCCCGGTCGTCTCGGCCAGGCGCCCGAGCGCGGGGCCGGCGTCGGCGAGCCAGGCTCCACGACCGGCGAGCAGGAACGGACGCTCGGCGGCGGCGAGGGCGTCGGTGATGCGGTCGAGCGTGGCGTGCGCAGCCGGACCGTGCGGGGCCAGGGGAGAGGGGATCGTGACGGTCGCGGCATCCGTCAGCTCTCCGGCCTCACGCGTGACGACGTCGTAGGGGATCGCCAGCACCACGGGCACGCGGTACGTCAGCGCGTGCTCGAGCGCGATGAGCACGGTGGCCGAGGCGTCGCGATCGCCGACGGTATAGGTGCGCACGCCCACGGCCGAGGCGAGCGCGACCTGGTCGACGCCCCACGGGCGCGGGCCCGAGGTGGGCTCGTCGCCGACCACGAGCAGCAGGGGGATGCGCGCCTGCGCCGACTCGGCGAGGGCGGTGAGCGTGTTGGTGAAACCGGCACCGTAGGTGGCGGTCGCGGCGGCGATGCGGCCCGACGCGCGATAGTGCGCGTCGGCGGCGACGACCCCGCCGGCCTCGTGCCGCATCGCGGTGAAGACGGCGTCAGTGTGACGGTGCAGGGCGTCGAGGAAGTACGCGTTGCCGTTGCCCATCACGCCGAAGACGTGGTCGAGATGACGGCCGAGGGTGTGGGCGACGTGCGCGGAGACGATGGGCATGCGGAAGCCTTTCGCGAAACAGGAACGGGAATGAGCCGTATGTGTCTCGCGCGGGTCTCGCGCTACGTGCCCCTTTTTCGAGCAGCGACGCACGACCTCGTGCGCCTGACGGTGCGATCCTATGCGATCGCGCTTTTCGCCGCGCGCATCCCGACGCGCAGGCCGCGGACCACAGTGTTATCGTTCAATAACACCCCGGAGAGGAAGAGTGGATGCCGCACCCCCGGCGCCGTCCCGCACGCGACGACGAGTTGCTCTCGGCATCCGTCCGTGCCTTCGCGGCCCGCGGTTACTTCGGGACGTCCACGGCTCGAGTCGCCGCGGAGATGGGGGTCTCTCAGCCGTACGTCATCCGCACCTTCGGGTCGAAGCTCGAACTGTTCGTCCGCACGCACGCTCACGCCGCGGGGGCGATCACGCGGACGTTCCGCGAGGCCTCCGGGGGTGGCTTCGACGCCCACCGCCTCGGAGCGGCCTACCGTTTCCTGGTGCTGTCTCATCCGGCGGACGTGCTGGTGTGGGCGCACGCCTTCGCGGCTGCCACGGCGGAGCCGACGATCGGTGCGGAGTCGCGTCGGCAGTTCGACGAGGTGTATCGCACCCTTCGTGACGCCGGTGGGTCCGACCACGAACTGTGGGCGTTCATGGGGCGCGGGATGCTCATCAACAACCTGCTCCTCATGGAGGCGCCTCGCTACGCCGGCGACTACGACTTCGGCCCCCTCGTCGACCTCGTCTTCGGGCCACCGCCCGAGTCCTTCCCTGGCGCCACCGGCGCCCCTCGCCTCGATCAGGAGTGACATGAGCGACCTCGTCCCGTTCACCGATAACTTCACCGATCTGTCCAACATGGACGGGTTCCAGTTCGAGTTCCGCTGCGAGCGCTGCGGCAACGGGTACCGCTCGGCCTTCCGCCCGGATCCGCGCGCGGCCGGGCAGAAGCTCGCCCGCGGCATCGGTAACCTCTTCGGGGGATCGGTCTCGCAGTTCGCATCGATGGCTGACCGCTTCCTCGACCGCGGCACGAACTCTCCGGCGAAAGACGATGCCCTGCGCGCGGCGACCGCCGAGATCGCGCCGCGGTTCCACCAGTGTCGAGGGTGCAGCGACTGGGTCTGCGGCGACGGGTGCTGGAACGACGGAGTCGGCCAATGCGTCCGTTGCTCTCCGAACGCGACGGAGGAGCTGGCGCAGTTGCAGGCCGAGGCGCGACGCCGGCAGGTGCAGGAGCGACTCGAGACGGTGGACCTGATCGCCGGGACCGATCTGAAAGCCCCGGCGCGCCCCCGGTGCGGCGCGTGCGGCGCGCAGTCGCACGGGGGGAAGTTCTGCGGCGAGTGCGGCTCACCCCTCGCGGTGGTCGCGACGTGCGGCGGGTGCGGATCGGAGAACCCCGCCGGTGCGCGCTTCTGCTCGTCGTGCGGAACGGGCCTGGTCGGCTGACATCGGGTGCCCCCTCAGGGGTGTCTCAAGGGGCTTCTCGCCGCGCCTACAGCGCCCCGCGGATCGCCGCGGCTGCGGCGGTCAGGCGCGCCGCGATCGCGGCGTCGTCGAGGTCGGTGGCCACGTGCACGGCAGCGACCGCGGCGGGCTCGCGGCCCTGCACCGGCAGCGGCACGGCCACCGCACGCAGTGACGGCACCACCTCGTCGTGGCTGGTCGCCCACCCGCGCTCGGCGGCCTCGGCCACCTCGGCCGCGAGGCGGGCGTCGACGGCGTCGGGCCACCGGCGCGGGGGCAACTGCGCCAGGATCGCCCGTCCCGGTGCTCCCCGGGTGACAGGATGCCGCGCCCCCGGCCGCTGCGCCACAGCGGTGACGGCGTGCCGGGGCTCGACGCTGGTGAGGGTCACGCATTCGTCGTGGTCGAGGACGACGAGGAAGCAGGTCATGCCCAGCTCGTTCGCCGCGGCGGTGAGCTCGGGCAGAGCCTCGGCCTGCAGGTCGGCGGCCACTCCCGCGGCCAGGGCGGCGAGTCCCGTTCCCAGTCGCACGGCGCCCGCGGCATCCCTCGTCACCAGCCCGTGGTCCTCGAGCGTGCGCAGCAGGCGGTAGGCCACCGAGCGGTGCAGCTCGACGCGGGCCGCGAGGTCGTCGATCGAGAGCGGTGAGCGGGCATCGGCGAGCTCTTCGAGAAGGCGGATGCCGCGACTGAGGGTCTGCGAGGCCGGGGCGGCGTCTTGCCGTGGCGACATGGCTCGGCTAACCTCTCGTTCGATAGGTGAACGTCACGTTCGAATATAGAACAGTGCGGGCGGCGGCACAACCCGACATCGACGTCAGGAGAAACGATGCAGTTCCACCACCACGGCTACGTCTCGGGCGACCCGCGCGTGCAGAACGCCACGGGCACGGGTCTTGATCGGCCCGCCGAACTGCCCGACGAGGTCGACGTGCTCATCGTCGGTTCGGGACCTGCGGGCATGCTGCTCGCCGCCCAGATGTCGCAGTTCCCGCAGCTCACGACGCGCCTCATCGAGAAGCGCGACGGGCGTCTCGCGCTCGGGCAGGCCGACGGCATCCAGCCCCGCAGCGTCGAGACGTTCCAGGCGTTCGGCTTCGCTGACCGCATCACCGCAGAGGCCTACAACATCGGGTGGATGAACTTCTGGGCGCCCGACCCCGAGAACCCCGACCGCATCGTCCGCACCAGCCGCACCGAGGACTACGGATACAAGATCAGCGAGTTCCCGCACCTCATCGTCAACCAGGCGCGCGTGCTCGACTACTTCGCCGAGGCCGCGGCGCACGGGCCCGCCCGCATCGCGCCCGACTACGGCGTCGAGTTCCTCGGTCTCGAGGTGCGCGACGACCACGTCGAGGTGCGCGTGGACACCGCCGCCGGAGAGCGGACCATCCGCGCGCAGTACGTCGTGGGCTGCGACGGGGCCCGCAGCGGCGTGCGCCAGGCCATCGGCCGCACGCACGTCGGCGCCGCCGCGCGCCACGCGTGGGGCGTGATGGACGTGCTGGTCGAGACCGACTTCCCCGACTGGCGCATCAAGTGCGCGATCAACGCGGCCGCGGGCAACATCCTGCACATCCCGCGCGAGGGTGGCTACCTCAGCCGCATGTACATCGACCTGGGCGAGGTGGCCGCCGACGACGACCACCGCGTGCGGCAGACCCCGATCGAGGAGGTCATCCGCCGCGCGAATGAGATCCTGCACCCGTACTCGATCGACGTGAAGCAGGTCGCCTGGCACAGCGTCTACGAGGTGGGGCACCGGGTGACCGACCAGTTCGTCGACGACCTCGAGAGCCCCCGTGTCTTCCTCACCGGGGACGCGTGCCACACCCACAGCGCGAAGGCCGGGCAGGGCATGAACGTCTCGATGCAGGACGGGTTCAACCTCGGCTGGAAGCTCGGCCACGTGCTCACCGGCCTGGCTCCCGCCGAGCTGTTGCGGTCGTACGACGCCGAGCGCCGCCCGGTCGCTCAGCAGCTCATCGATTTCGACCGCGAGTGGTCCTCGCTCATGGCCCGCAAACCCGGCGAGATCACCGACCCCGACGAACTCGCCACCTATTACCTCGCCACGGCCGAGTTCCCCTCCGGGTTCGGCACGCGCTACGCCCCCTCGCGGATCGTCGCGGGCGACGCGGCGCAGGAGCTGGCATCCGGATTCCCCGTCGGCAAGCGCTTCCAGAGCGTCGAGGTGGTGCGGGTGTGCGACGGCAACGCTGTGCACCTCGGTCATCACGCGAAGGCCGACGGGCGGTGGCGGATCTACGCCTTCGCGGATGCCGACGGCTCGGCGCTGCGGGAGTGGGCGGGGGTCGCGCGGGGCATCGTGGAGCGCTTCACGCCCGAGGGCGCCGACCTCGACGCGGTGTTGGACGTCAAGGCGATCTTCCCGGGGCGGTGGGAAGACGTCGTCGACGTGCCTGCCCTCTTCCGTCCGCGCTCGGGGCCGCTCGGCCTGATCGACCTCGAGAAGGTGTTCGCCGCCGCCCCCTCGGCCTGGACGAATAGCGACATCTTCGCCGAGCGCGAGATCGCCGCCGACGGAGCCGTCGTGGTGGTGCGTCCCGATCAGTATGTCGCGCACGTGCTCCCGCTGACCGACCCCGCCGGGCTCGAGCGCTTCTTCGCCGGGGTGATGGCGATGCCCGCGGTGCCCGCAGCGGGCTGACGCGGGTGTCGCCGCCTCGCCCGGGCGCTCCCGATAAACGCCGATCCTCGCCAGACACGCTGCGTCGCGGCGTTTCCGGCAAGGAATGGCGTTTATCGCGGGGTGGCGGGGCGCCGGACGGGCGCGGCGGGGCGTCGCGACCATGCGACGTCGCCTCGCGTCCACACGGCGTCTCCCCACAACCACGCGACGCCGGACGTCACCCCCATGCGACGCCGCCCTTGTCATCCACGGTGGCGATCCCGGCATCCGCTTTATACGCAACGTCTATCGGCGCACCCCCGTGTGCTGACGAGAATGGGCGGGACACCCCCGCATCGATCCAGGAGGATTCATGACCGATTCGCGCGAGAGCGAACTGCTGGCATCCGTACCCACCGGCCTGCTGATCAACGGGGAGTGGCGCCCCGCCACCGGCGGCAAGACCGTCGCCGTCAACGACCCCTCCACGGGTGAGGTCATCCACCGGATCGCCGACGCGTCAGTCGACGACGGCATCGCGGCGATGGACGCCGCCGCCGACGCGTTCCCGTCGTGGGCCGCGACCCCCTCGCGCGAGCGCGCCGAGATCCTGCGCCGCGCGTTCGACCTGCTGCAGGAACGCAAGGAAGACATCGCTCTGCTCATGACGCTCGAGATGGGCAAGCCCCTCGCCGAGGCGCGCGGCGAGGTCGGCTACGGCGGAGAGTTCCTGCGCTGGTTCAGCGAGGTCACCGCCCACACCCAGGGTCGCTACGGTGCGAACCCCGAGGGCACCGGCCGCATGATCGTCTCGCAGCACCCCGTGGGTCCCTGCTACCTCATCACCCCCTGGAACTTCCCCCTCGCGATGGCGACCCGCAAGATCGCCCCCGCGCTCGCCGCGGGGTGCACGGTCGTCATCAAGCCGGCCACGCTCACGCCGCTGACGACGCTGTTCTTCGCGCAGATCCTGCAGGACGCCGGTCTTCCCGCCGGCGTCGTCAACGTCGTCACCACCACGAACACCGGGCCGGTGTCGGAGCGCATCATCTCCGACCCGCGCCTGCGCAAGCTCTCGTTCACCGGCTCGACCCCGGTCGGCGTGAAGCTCCTGCAGCAGGCCGCGCCGGGCGTGCTGCGCACCTCGATGGAGCTCGGCGGCAACGCCCCCTTCGTCGTGTTCGACGACGCCGACCTCGACAAGGCGGTCGAGGGGGCGATGCTCGCGAAGTTCCGCAACATCGGCCAGGCCTGCACCGCCGCCAACCGTTTCATCGTGCAGCGCAGCGTCGTCGAGGAGTTCACGGCCCGCGTCACCGAGCGCGTGCAGGGCTTGAAGATCGGCCGCGGCACCGAGGAGGGCGTGCAGATCGGACCCCTCATCGACGACCGCGCGGTCGACAAGGCCAAGACCCTCGTGGGTGACGCCGTCGAGCGCGGCGCGAAGGTCACCGTGGGCGGCTCGCCCATCGACGGCCCCGGCACCTTCTTCGAGCCCACTGTCGTGGCCGACGTGCAGCCGGGCAGTGACATCCTCCGCGAGGAGATCTTCGGGCCCGTTCTCGCAATCATCCCCTTCGACGACGAGGACGACGCCGTGCGTCTCGCCAACGACACCGAGTACGGCCTCGTCTCGTACGTCTTCACCGAGTCGCTCGCGCGCGGTCAGCGCATGATCGACAAGCTCGAGACCGGGATGATGGGCCTCAACGTCGGCGTCGTCTCCAACGCCGCGGCCCCCTTCGGCGGGTGGAAGCAGTCGGGCCTCGGCCGCGAGGGCGGCGACGAGGGCATCCACGAGTACCTGCAGACGAAGTACACGCTGACGGCCAACCCCTACGCCTGATCGGGCAGGACCACCCGATGCCACGACCCCGGCGCCCCGCGAGGGCCCGGGGTCGTGGCATCCGTCGTTCCGGGTGACGACCGCGGGTACCGGCGTCAGTGGCCGGCCGAGCGCACGGATGAAGGGGTCTGCGCGAACTCGCGCTTGAACGCGCGGGTGAAGCCGTCGACATCAAGAAAACCGGTGCGCCGCGCGGCCTCGGCCACGCTCATCCCGCCGCCCAGCAGGGACCGGCTGCGACGCAACCGGCAGGAACGGATGAACGCCGCCGGGGATTCGCCGTCTGCGGCGAAGAGCTTCTGCAGCGTGCGAAGCGACAGGTGGAAGTGGGCGGCGATCCGCTCGGGGGTGAGATCGGGATCGACGCACTGCTCGTCGATCCAGAGGCGTATGCCCTCGACGAGAAGGTGTGGATCGGTGGCGGGCGCGCCCGCGTCGCGGCCCTGGACGACCGCGCGGAGCAGTCCGATGAGCGCATCGCCGATGGCTTCCGCCTCTTCGGCCGCCGGGCGCTGGATCGACGAGGCCAGCAGGGTGAGCGCGCGCAACTGCGCGGAGTCGGGGATGTCGACCGCGGTCAGCCCGGCGAACGTGTGGCCCGCGCTGGTGAGCGTGCGGCGGGGCAATTGCAGCACCACCTCGCTCATCGAAGCGGGAAATGACAGCGCGTACGGGGAGGCGGCGTCGTACATGACCGCCGATCCGGAGCCCAGTTCGGCCGTACGGCCGTGTTGACGGATCCATCCGCGTCCACGACGGTGCAGCGAGAGGAGCACGTCGTCGCGTGGCTGACGGCGAATGAGGTCCTGGTCTCGGTAGACCGTCGACGCCTCGCTCATGACGCGGGTCACCGTGACGGCCGGGCCGAGCCTGACCTGAGCCAGGCTGGCGTGAAAGGCGGCCGCGGTCGCGCTCACGCGGAGGGGGACGAAGGCGCCACTGCACGCGCGCGTCCACTCCGCGACGGAGGAGACAGCCACAGGTGACATGCGGGGATGGTACGCCTGGTTCCCCCTCGCCTGCCTGTCGATCGGGGATGCGGTCGGATATCGTGCGCGAATCGCCGGATGCCGTGACGTCCGTCGATGGGTGGTGCGTGCATCGCCGGACACCGTGCGCGCGAAGTCGGAGACGCGGGCACCCCTCCCTCCTAACGTGTGGGCACCGCGGATCATCCGATGCCGCTCACCCGAAGGAGTCCTCATGCCCGATTACCGCAAGAGCTTCCGCGCCGCCGCCGTGCAGGCCGAACCCGTCTGGCACGACCTGGACGGGGGCATCGACAAACTCGAGGCGTTCGCTCGCGACGCGCGCGACGGTGGCGCCGAGATCGTCGCCTTCCCCGAGGTCTGGCTGCCCGGATACCCCTGGTTCCTGTGGCTGGATTCGGTCGCCTGGCAGTCTCAATTCGTCGTGCCGTACGCCGCGAACTCCCTCGAGATCGGCAGCCCCGAGTGGCAGCGACTCGAATCGGTCGCCCGGTCCCTCGGCATTTCGCTCGCGTTCGGATTCAGCGAGCGCTCGGGCGGATCGCTCTACATGGGGCAGGCGGTGATCGACGCGGACGGAAGAACCCTCAGCACGCGCCGCAAGCTCAAGCCGACCCACGTGGAACGAACGCAGTTCGGCGACGGTGACGGCTCCGACGTCGTGGTCGTCGACACGCCCGTCGGTCGCGTGGGTTCGCTCAATTGCTGGGAGCACCTGCAGCCGCTCACCAAGTACGCGATGTTCTCGCAAGACGAGCAGTTGCACGTCGCCGCGTGGCCGAGCTTCTCGATCTTCGGCGGCGCCGTCAACGCCCTCGGGCCCGAGGTCAATGTCGGTGCGTCACGCCAGTACGCCGTCGAGGGGCAGACCTTCGTTCTCGCTCCGTGCGCGACCGTAGGACCAGCGGCGCAGGAGCTGTTCGCCGACACCGATGCCAAGCGCGCCATGCTGCCACTCGGCGGCGGATACGCCCGGATCTTCGGTCCCGACGGAAGCTCGCTCGCCGACCCGCTCGCACCCGACGAGGAGGGCATCCTCTTCGCCGACATCGACTACTCCGCGATCCTCGCCGCCAAGAACGCCGCCGACCCCGTGGGACACTACTCTCGGCCGGACGTCTTCACCCTCCACCACCGCGACACGGGGCGGTTGCCCAAGGTCGCGGCATCCGCTCGTGACATCCCTGCTGCGGAGCCGGTCGTGGCAGACGACCTCGTCAGCGCGGAATGACGTCGATGGGACTCGAGTCCTCGATCGCGCCGAAGCTTCGGCGCCCCGACCGCCGGCCGAAGCACACGCCCGGCTCGTATCAGCCTCCCTATCCCTCGTTCTCGGCGCGTTTCGGTGACGAGGTCGACGCCGTGGTGATGGCGTCGTTCGGGGTGCAGAGCCGGGACGCAGACGATCCTCGGGCCGCTGCCGCCCTGGGTGAGATGCGCGAGGCGCGCTCCGCGCACGACGGTCCCGGCTCCGTGCAACGCGCTCGCTACATCGACGCACAGGGATATACGACGACGATCGACACGGCGTATTGGAGCGACCCGCGCGCCTTCGAGCGCTGGTTCGCGTCCGTAGGCGCCGCGTGGCTCGACCCCGACCGCGTGGAGGACGGCGTGGGGCGCTTCCTCGAGCTCGTCACGCCCGACCTGGAGCGCTTCGAGACGATCTTCTCCACCTCCGACCGCCCCGAGGGTGTCGCCGAGGTGGGGACGGAGATGAGCGGGATGATCGAGGAGCACGCCTATTGGGGGTCGATGCGCGACCGCCTTCCGCTCGCGCAGACCGATCCGCTCTGGCCCTCGGGCGAGCTCGTCGTCACCGGATCTGGTCGGGTGCGGGACGTGCGTCTGCATGGCAACGCCTGCCTGATCCGATCGGGGCAGGACATCACCGACACCGGCGATCGTGAGCGCGATCTCTACCTGTCGACCGTCGAACCGCCGCTGCGGGCGGGGATGGATTTCCTCCGCGACGAGGGCGGATCCATCGGGTGCTACGACAATCGCTTCATGGTGGTCCTCGACGAGGACGATCAGCCCACCGACCGGACCTTCGGAATGAGTTGGTGGCGCGACATGGCGGCGCTGGAAGACTGGGCGGCCTCTCACCCGACCCACGTCGAGATCTTCGGAGCGGCGATGCGACATCTCTCGAGTTTCGGGCCGGAGACGCGCCTGCGGCTCTTCCACGAGGTGACCGTTCCGACCGACGTCCAGCAGCGATTCACCTACGTCGGTTGCCACGACGAGACGGGTCTGCTGCGCGCACGGTAGGGACGATCGGATGCCACGACCCCGCGCTCCCCAGGCCCCGGGGCCGTGGCATCCGTGCGTCCGTCCTCCTGCGCGAGTCGCCACGTTTTGTCGCTTGCGAGCCTCCCGAGGCGACCCATCTTGGCGCCTCACGCGTGTGATGCCCCCGGTCAGCCGTCCGCGTGGCGATCGAGGAACGAGAAGACCTCCGCGTCGTCGACGCCCGGGAACATCCCGCGGGGGAGCGGAGAGAACATGTGCCGGTGCACGCGCGCGCTCGGCCAGGCCTTGCCCTGCCAGCGTTCGGCGGCCTCGGTGTCGGGGCGGCGGCAGCAGGACTCGTCGGGGCAGTGCGAGACGCCGCGCTTGGGGGTCTCGCGCCCGCGGAACCATCGCGCGTCGTCGAAGGGCACGCCCACCGTGATCGAGAAGTCGCCGTCGCTCGTCGTCCCGGTCTGGGTGGAGCACCAGAAGGTTCCGGCGGGGGTGTCGGTGTACTGGTAGTGCTCGGTGGTGCGGTTGTGCTCGGCGAAAGCGGAGCGCGCCGAGAACTTCTTGCACACGACCTGGCCCTCGACGCTGCCGGTGACGTCGGTGGGCAGGGGGAGTCCGTCGTTCTCGTAGACGCGCGAGATCGCTCCATCGCCGTCGACGCGCAGGAAATGCAGACGGATGCCGAGATGCGTCGTCATAAGGTTGGTCATGCGCATCGCGGCGGCTTCGTGCGTGACGCCGAACGCGTCGCGGAAGTCCTCGACGGCGAGGTTCTTGTCCTTCTTCGCCTGGGCGAGGAACGACATCGCGCTCGTCTCGGGCATGAGGCAGCACGCCGCGTAATAGTTGATCTCGAGACGCTGCTGCAGGAAGTCGGCGTAGTCGGTGGGCGGGCGGTGGCCGAGCAGGCGGTGCGCCATGGCCTGCAGGGCCATCGACCGCAGCCCGTGGCCTCCCGGGATGGATGCCGGGGGGAGGTAGATGCGCCCGTTCTCGAGGTCGGTGACCGAGCGCGCCGAGTGGGGGAGATCGCTTACGTAGATGAGCTCGAACCCGAGCTGCTCGGCCATGATGCTCACCGTGCGGTGGGTGAGCGCCCCGGTGGAGTGCCCCGCGGCCTTCAGCTGCTTCTCGGCCAGTCGCTCGATGTCGGGCAGGTGGTTGTCGATCTCGCGCATGCGCAAGCGCAGTTCGGTGTTGGCGCGGCGTGCCTCCTCGGGGCTCGCGATCGTCGCGCGCTCGCGGCGCTGCAGTTCGCGGTGCAGCCCCAGCACGGCTTCGATCGTCTCGTCGCTCGTGCCCTTGGTGACCTTGACCGGCGGGATGCCGAGCTGGCGGAAGAACGGGGACGTCTGAGCCTTCTCGAGCTCGATCTCGAGCGCGGCCCGCCGGTTCGGGGGGTCGCGCGAGAGCAGCTCGGTGACCTCGGTCTCGGTCGCGCGCGCGATCTCCTGCAGCAGCGAGAGCTTGGGCTCGCGTTTGCCGTTCTCGATGAGGCTGAGCTGACTGCCCGCCACGCCGACCAGCGCGCCCAGCTCGTCGAGGGTGTACCCCCGCGCGAGGCGGTGATGCCGGATGCGATGACCGAGCGTGGTCAGTTCGAACGACGAAGCCATTCCTTGACCATATCGAAAGAATCGGGTTTTTTACATCAAAAGACGCGGGAAAATCCTCGTTTGAGGCCCTCAAGATAGGGGAAGACCACCGATTTCGCTCTCAACCGAGGAGAACGACATGGCACTCGCCGACATCTTCACCCTCCGCTCCACCGGCCGCACCGCCGCGGCCCCCGCCGCCCGCCCCGGATACGGCGTGAAGCCCGCCGTCGAAGGCCCCGGCCTCGCCGCCCTCACCGCGTGGGTCGACCAGGTGGCCGCTCTCACCCAGCCCGACCGCATCCACTGGGTCGACGGCTCGGCCGCCGAGAACGACGCCCTGCTGCGCGAGATGGTCGACGAGGGCAAGCTCATCAAGCTCAACCCCGAGTGGCGTCCCGGTTCGTACCTCGCCCGCTCGCACCCCGGCGACGTCGCGCGCCTCGAGTCGCGCACGTACATCGCCTCGAACCGCGAAGAAGACGCTGGTCCCACGAACAACTGGATCGCCCCCGCCGAGATCCGCGAGACGCTGAACGGCGTCTTCGAGGGCTCGATGCGCGGTCGCACCATGTACGTCGTGCCGTTCTCGATGGGTGCGGTCGGCGGGCCCCTGAGCCACATCGGCGTGCAGATCACCGACAGCGCCTACGCCGTGGCATCCATCGGCGTGATGACCCGCGTGGGCACCTCGGTCACGCAGCAGATCGCAGGCGGAGCGCCGTGGGTCAAGACGGTCCACTCGGTCGGTGCGCCCCTCGCCCCGGGCGAGCAGGATGTCGCGTGGCCCTGCAACGACGAGAAGTACATCGTGCACTTCCCCGACACCCTCGAAGTCTGGTCGTTCGGCTCGGGCTACGGCGGCAACGCGATCCTCGCGAAGAAGTGCTTCGCCCTGCGCATCGCCTCGGTCATCGGCCGTGACGAGGGCTGGCTCGCCGAGCACATGCTGCTCATCCGCGTCATCGACCCGAAGGGCAAGGCGTACCACGTCGCCGCCGCCTTCCCCTCGGCCTGCGGCAAGACGAACCTCGCGATGCTCCGCCCGACGATCCCCGGCTGGCGCGTCGAGACGCTCGGGGACGACATCACGTGGATCCGACCGGGTGAAGACGGACGCCTCTGGGCGATCAACCCCGAGGCCGGCTTCTTCGGCGTCGCCCCCGGCACCGGCGAGTCGACCAACGTCACCGCGATCGAGACGCTCTGGGGCAACACGATCTTCACCAACGTCGCGCTCCGCCCCGACGGCGACGTGTGGTGGGAGGGCCTGACCGACGAGGCGCCCCCGCATCTCACCGACTGGGAGGGCAACGCCTGGACGCCCGCGTCGGGCCGCCCCGCCGCGCACCCCAACTCGCGCTTCACGGTCGGCGCCGCCCAGTGCCCGCAGATCGCCGAGGACTGGGAGGCCCCCGAGGGCGTCCCCCTCGACGTCATCCTGTTCGGCGGTCGTCGCGCCACCAACGTGCCGCTGGTCGTCGAGGCGACCGACTGGTCGCACGGTGTGTTCATCGGCTCGACGGTCTCGAGCGAGAAGACCGCCGCCCAGGAGGGCACCGTCGGCGAACTGCGCCGCGACCCGTTCGCGATGCTGCCCTTCTGCGGCTACAACATGGGCGACTACTTCGGCCACTGGCTGAAGGTCGGCCAGAAGCTCCGCTTCGACCGCGCTCCGCGCATCTTCCAGGTCAACTGGTTCCGTAAGGGCGACGACGGACGCTTCCTCTGGCCCGGATTCGGCGACAACGCCCGCGTGATCGACTGGATCATCCGCCGCGTCGACGGACAGGTGGATGCCGTGGACAGCCCGATCGGCCGCCTGCCCAAGGTCGAAGACCTCGAGCTGTCGGGTCTCGACCTGCCCGCCGCCGACCTCGAGGAGCTGTTCTCGATCGACCGCGCGTCGTGGCTCGCCGAGGCCGACCTGACCGAGGAGTTCTACGACACCTTCGGTTCGCACCTGCCAGCCGCCCTGCGCGCCGAGCTCGCCGCGCTGCGCTACCGCCTGCAGCGCTCCTGAGACCGGCTCGCCCTCCGCGCCGTTTCGTGCGGACAGGGCGAGCCCTCGAATCGACGCCCCTCCCGTTCTTGGCGCGCGGGAGGGGCGTCGTGCGTATATCGATTCGCTCCTCGCTCGCGCCCGGCAGCGGCTCAGACCAGCAGCTGGTGCTTCGCGAGGTCGCGATAGAGCGGGGTGGATGCCACGAGCTCGCTGTGCGTGCCCCGACCGACCACCCGGCCCTTGTCGAGCACCACGATGAGGTCGCTGTCGACGACCGTCGAGAGGCGGTGCGCGATGACGAGCAGGGTGCGGTCGGCGGCGACGGCGTCGATCGCCTCGCGCATGCGCTGCTCGTTGACGCCATCCAGCGACGAGGTCGACTCGTCGAGCAGCAGCACCGGGGGAGCGGCCAGCAGCGCGCGGGCGATCGCGAGGCGCTGGCGTTCTCCGCCCGACAGCATCACGCCGTCCTCACCCACGGGGGCGTCGACGCCGAGCGGACTGCGCTCCAGCACGTCGCCGAGGTTGACCGCGCGCAGCACCCGCTCGCAGTCGGCGTCGGATGCCGCGGGCGAGGCGAGTCGCAGGTTGTCGGCGATCGTGCCGGCCAGGGTCGGCGCGTCCTGCTCGACGTAGCCGAAGCGCGCGCGCAGGTCGTCGCGGGCGAGGTCGCGCGCGTCGACGCCGTCGATGAGGATCGCCCCCTCCGTCGGATCGTAGAACCGCTCGATGAGCGCGAGGATCGTGCTCTTGCCCGCACCCGAGGGCCCGACGAGCGCGACGCGCGATCCGTGCGGCACCTCGAACGACACCCCGCGCAGCACGTCGCGGTCGTCGTCGACCTCGGCGGCGGTCTCGTCGGCCGCCCGCTCGAGGTGCGCCTGCTCGAGCACCGATCGGGCTTCCGCGGCGGCGGCCTCGCGCGCCTTCACGACGTCGTCGGGGTAGCGGAAGTGCACGTCGCGGAACGCGAGGGCCACGGCATCCGGAACCGCCGCAGGCGACGACGGACGGTCGGCGTCGTCTTCGAGGGGGAGGTCGAGCACCTCTTGAATGCGCCCCAGCGCGCCCAGCGCCTGGTTGACCGAGGTGATCGCGCCGATGGCCGAGGCCAGAGGCTGCACGAGCAGGAAGAGGAAGATCACGAACGTGACGAGCGCGGCGACGTCGATGGCGCCGGATGCCACGCGGTAGCCGCCGACGCCGAGAACGACGAGCAGCGACACCTGCAGGGCGACGAAGGCGATCGGCACGATGAGCGCCGACACCCGCGCGATGCGCACGCCCGCGGCGTACGCGGCCGTGGCGTTCTCGGTCACCGCCGCGATCTCGCGCTCGGTCGCCCCCGACGCGCGGATCGTGCGGATGGAGCCGACCGCGCGCTCGACGCCCGACGACAGCTCGCCGACCTTGGCCTGCTGATCGGCGGATGCCGAGCGGATCCGCGTGCTCAGCAGCACGACCACCGCGAGCGAGGCGCCGACGACCACGATGATGAGCCCGAGCAGCAGCGGATCGATGACGGCCATCGCGATGACCGCGCCGACGAGGATGAGGGCGTTGCCCACGGCATCCGCGAAGCCCTGGGTGAGCACCGCGTACAGCAGGGTCGTGTCGGTTCCCACGCGCGAGACGAGATCGCCGGTGCGACGCGCGTCGAACTCGCTGATCGGGAGGCGCAGGATGCGCGAGATGAGTCGCCGCCGGCTCGAGAAGACCACGGCGGTGCCGGTGCGCTGCAGCAGGTAGTGCTGGAAGCCCGAGATGACCGACGACAGCACGACGAAAGCCACCAGCAGCCACACCAGGGCGCCGAGGGGAACGCTGCTCTGCACGCGCGAGATGACCTCGCCGACGAGCAGCGGCTGCGCGAGCGTGGCGGCGGCGCCGAGCACGCTGAGCACGGCGACGACGACGAGCGTTCTCTTGTGCTCGAGCAGGAAGGGGACCAGCTGACGGAACGACGCGCGCGGGCCTTCGGGCGCGCGGCGGCCGCGCCGACCACGCGCGGGAGCGGGAAACGACATGCTCACCTCGGGAAAGGAATGGGGTGCTTCGACCGTACCCCGCCCCACCGACACCGCCGGTCGGTCCCCTCGATGGCGTGCGAAACTCCGGAGAAATCCCGCGAAGCGCCGTCGTTCCCGGGTGAAGACCCCCGGGGCGCACCGATCTTCAGGAGTTCGGCCCGCCCGCCGACGAAGCCCGATCGCAACGACGGATGCCACGAGGCCTGGGCCCCGTGGCATCCGGTGTCGAGAACGAACCCGTTACGGCGCGGTCGCTCCCGCGGCGAGGTTGTCGTCGTAGTCGACGTCCTTCGTCTCGGGCGAGAGCACGAGTGCGACGAGGGTCAGCACGCCCATCGCCGAGAGGTACACGCCCACGAGCCACGGGTTGCCGCCACCGGCCGCCCACAGCGCGACAGCGACGATCGGGGCGAGGGCCGCGCCGAGGATCGACGACACGTTGTACGAGATCGCCGACCCCGTGTAGCGCACGTTGGTCGGGAAGAGCTCCGGCAGCACCGCGCCCATCGGCCCGAAGGTCGCCCCCATGAGCATGAAGCCGAGGATCAGGAACGACTGCACCAGGACGCGCGTGAACGCCGGGTCGGCGTGCGGCACCAGGAAGAACGAGAACGTCAGACCGAACACGATGATCGCGGCCGTGACGCCGATGAGCAGGCGCTTACGGCCGATCCGGTCGGCGATCGGGCCCGACAGCATCGTGAAGACGCCGAAGAACACCACGCCGATGATCTGCATGATCACGAAGTCGGTGTAGCCGTAGCCCAGGCCCGGCACGAACTCGGCCGCGTTGAACGCCGTCCCCGCCTTCTCGGCGGCGGCCTGGGCCCCCTCGAGGGTGGGCTTGATGCCGTACGAGAGCGTGAAGCTCGTCATGAGGTAGAAGAGCACGTACGTCGCCAGCATGATGAACGTGCCGAGGATGAGCTGCTTCCAGTTGCGACGCACGGCCTCGCCGAGCGGGAACTTCTTGATGGCGCCGGTCTTCTCGGCCTTCGCGAACGATTCGCTCTCGACCAGTCGCAGGCGCACCCAGAGTCCGACGATCACCATGACCGCCGAGAACAGGAACGGCACGCGCCAGCCCCACGCGAGGAACTCGGCCGAGCGCTGCGCGGTGCCGTCGGGGTGGGGGAGGGCGAAGTTGATGAACAGGAAGACGCCGTTGGCGATGATGAAGCCGATCGGGGCACCCAGCTGCGGGAAGGTGCCGAACAGGGCGCGCTTGCCCTTCGGGGCGTTCTCGGTGGCGACGAGCGCCGCGCCCGACCACTCGCCGCCCAGTGCGAAGCCCTGCGCGAGACGCATGACCAGCAGCAGGACCGCGGCCCACACACCGATCTCGTTGAAGGTGGGCAGGCAGCCGATGAGGAAGGTCGCCACACCCATGGTGAGAAGGGATGCCACGAGGGTGGCCTTGCGGCCGAAGCGGTCGCCGAAGTGGCCGAAGACGATGGCGCCCAGCGGGCGCGCGATCATCGCGGCGCCGAAGACGCTGAACGACAGCAGCAGCGAGGTGGTCTCGTTGCCGGTCGGGAAGAAGAGGATCGGGAAGACGAGGACCGCAGCCGTGGCGTACGCGTAGAAGTCGTAGAACTCGATCGTGGTGCCGATCAGGCTCGCGGTGATGACGCGGGAACGGGGGTTCGCGGGGGCCGCAGCGGATCGGGTGGAGGGGGAGGAGGTGGTCATGACTGCCTGACGAGAAGGTCGATCAATCGCGTCCGGGGTGGGGCGCAGCGGTGGCGCGCCGCGATCACGGGGGTGTGTGTGAGCGGGTGCGCGAGGGAGCACCGGAAACGTCTCCGAGTGGGGGGCGTTAGACCCTCCAGTCTATGCGCGTGCTGAGTGGACGCCGACGAGCGGCGTCGTCAGTGCCAGATCACCGCGAGACCGGCGTTGAGCAGAGCCAGGATGCCGATCGGCCAGAAGATCGCCGGCGACAGCGACCCGTTGCGCTTCTGTCGGGCCGAACCGATGCCCAGCAGTGCGCCGATGACGAGCAGGACGACGAGCTTGATGCCGATCTTGGCGTAGTTGAGCTCGTGATCGAGGCCCCACGGCGCCGAGAGCGCCAGGCCTGTGACCAGGGAGATGAGGAGGGCGTAGTTCATCAACGAGGTGACGCGCGCCCGGCGGCTGACCGCCTCGACGACCCACGCGCCGAAGAGGATGGCGAAGCCGACGAGGTGGACGAGGACGACGACGCTGCGCAGGATCTCCATACCCGACAGGGTAGGGACGCGGTGCGTCACCCGCCAGGAAGGGGGGCCTCACCGCGCGCGCTTCCTGGCCCGCGCGCACGGCCCCGGACCCGCGAGCCGCCCCTGAGGCTGTCGAAGGGCGCGCCCCGACGCGCCGACCTCGGTGGCGTCGACGGGCTCAGCCACCCGCACCCTCGGACGAGAACGGGCCCGGCGACCGCAGAGGTCACCGGGCCCGTCAGGAAGGACGCGTCAGCCGCGCAGCTCCCGCAGAACGAGGGCGGTGCGGATCGCGGCATCCGCGGCCTCTTCGCCCTTGTCCTCCTTGGAGCCTTCGAGCCCCGCACGGTCGAGGCCCTGCTGCTCGTCGTCCAGCGTCAGCACGCCGAAGCCGACCGGCTTGCCGGCGTCGAGGGCCACGCGGGTCAGACCGTCGGTGGCCGCCGACGAGACGAACTCGAAGTGCGGCGTGCCTCCCCGGATGATCACGCCCAGGGCCACCACGGCATCCGCTCCGCCCTCGAATGCCGCACTGGCGGCGACGGGGAGCTCGAACGAGCCGGGAACGCGCACGACGCGGTAGGTCGCGCCGGTCGCGTCGAGCACGCGCTTCGCGCCCGCGATCAGACCGTTCGTGATGACCTCGTGCCACGTTCCCGCGACCACGACGACGTTCAGGCCCGACGCGTCGACGCCGCCGGTCTCGGGTGCTCCACTACCGGCCATCAGGCGCTCTCTTCCTTCATGTGCGCGAGCGCGTCGCGCAGGTCGTCCTCGGCGATGATGTGACCCATCCGGTCGCGCTTCGTCTCGAGGTACTGGTGGTTGTTCGGGCCGACGCCCACAAGGAGGGGCACCTGCTCGACGACGTCGAGGCCGAAGCCGCGCAGCTGCTTCACCTTGTCGGTGTTGTTGGTCAGCAGGCGCACCTGCTCGACGCCGAGGTCGGCGAGGATGCCGGCCGCGGCGGCGTAGTCGCGCGCGTCGGCGGGAAGACCCAGGGCGAGGTTGGCATCCACGGTGTCGAGTCCGCGCTCCTGCAGGTTGTAGGCCCGCAGCTTGTTGATGAGGCCGATGCCGCGTCCCTCGTGGCCGCGCATGTAGATCACGATGCCGCCGTCGCGGTCGATCGTGTCGAGAGCCGCCTCGAGCTGCGGGCCGCACTCGCACTTCAGCGAACCGAACGCCTCGCCCGTCAGGCACTCCGAGTGCACGCGCACGAGGGGCGCCTTCTCGGTGAGGTCGCCCGAGACCACCGCGAGGTGGTCGGTGCCGGTGATGCGGTCCTTGTAGGCGAGGAAGCGGAAGGTGCCGTGCGAGGTGGGCACGTTCGACTCGGCGCGCAGGCTCACGCGGCGGCGGGCGGGCGCGGTGGCGGGCAGTGGGTCGGTCTCGTTGAGGTGAGCGATCAGCTGTTCGATCGTGATGACCGGGATGCCGTCACGCTCGCCCAGCTCGAAGAGTCCGGGCAGGCGCATCATGCTGCCGTCCTCGGCGACGACCTCGGCGATCGCACCGACCGGCTCGAGACCCGCGAGGCGCATCAGGTCGACCGCGGCCTCGGTGTGGCCCGCGCGCTCGCGCACGCCGCCATCGACGGCGCGCAGCGGCAGCACGTGTCCGGGACGGATGAGGCTGGTCGGAACCGACGCGGGGTCGGACAGCACGTTGAGGGTGCGCGCGCGGTCGGCGGCGCTGATCCCGGTGGTGACTCCGGATGCCGCGTCGACGCTGACCGTGTACGCGGTGCCGCGGGCGTCCTGGTTGACCTCGACCATGGGCGGCAGGTCGAGACGGTCGGCCCACTCGGCGGGCATGGGGGCGCAGACGTAACCGCTGGACCAGCGGACGGTCCAGGCGAGCCACTCGGGGGTCGCGAGCTGCGCCGAGATGATGACGTCGCCCTCGTTCTCGCGGTTCTCGTCGTCGGCGACCAGGATCGGCCGCCCCTGACGCAGGGCTTCCAGGGCCTCGGGGATGGTGGACAGGCTCATCGGGAGCCCCTCTCGGTCTGTGCGGCGGTCGCCGCGGGATTCTCTGTCGTGCGGAAGGCAAGCATGCGCTGGACATGACGGGCCAGGATGTCGGTTTCGAGGTTCACGGGCGTGCCGGCTTCGGCGCGGCCGAGTGTCGTGGCCGCGAGGGTTTCGGGGATGAGCGAGACCTCGAGCCACGGCTCGGGCTCGGAGGCTTCGCTCACGGCGCTCACGGTGAGCGAGACGCCGTCGATCGCGATCGACCCCTTGTCGACCACGAGCGGGGCGAGGGGGGCCGGGATGCCGACGCGCACGACGCTCCACTGCGCTCCGGGCCGCACCTCGCGCACGACACCGGTGCCGTCGATGTGGCCCTGCACGATGTGCCCGCCCAGGCGGCCGTGCGCGGCGGTCGCGCGCTCGAGGTTGACCGCGCGGCCCGGGGCGACGTCGGCGAGCGTCGACATGTCGAGGGTCTGCTTCATCACGTCGGCGGTGAACCAGTCGTCGCCCTGATCGACGACGGTGAGGCACACACCGCTCACCGAGATCGAGTCGCCGTGGCCGGCGTCCGACACCGACAGGGGGGCGCGCAGCGTCAGGCGCACGCCGTCACCCGAGGGGTCGACGGCCGTGACGGCCCCGATCTCTTCGACGATTCCGGTGAACATCAGGCGTCTCCTTCGTTCTCGCCCGCGGTCGCGGGCACAGTCTCGGTGCTTTCGGGTGCGGTCTCGGCTGGGCGGGCGACGACCAGCAGGTCGTCGCCGAGGGAGGTGACGGATGCCACCGCCAGGCGCTTCGCCGCGTCGATACTCGGCACGCCGACGTCTCCGAGTGCGAGGCGCGAACCGCCGAGCAGCACGGGCGCGATGTAGACGAGCAGCTCGTCGGCGAGGCCTTCGCGCACGAACGCGCTCGCGAGGGTCGGCCCGCCCTCGACGAACACGCGCTGCACGCCCTGCTCGGCGAGGTCGGCGAGCACCGCGCGCAGGTCGCGCGTCGAGCAGAACAGGGGATTGCGCGGGTGGCGGCGCACGGCGGCATCCGGAGCCGTTTCGCTCTCGCCGATGATGACCGGCATCGGCTGGTCCTCGAGCAGGGTCCCGTCATCCGCTCGCGCGGTCAGCGCCGGATCGTCGGAGCGCACCGTGCCGGTGCCGGCGACGATCGCGTCCGCCTGCGCGCGGCGCGCGTGCACGTCGCGGCGGGCGTCGGGTCCGGTGATCCACTGGCTCGTGCCGTCATCGGCCGCGGCGCGACCGTCGAGACTCTGCGCCCACTTCACGGTGACGTGCGGGCGGCCGCTGCGTTGCAGGTGCGTCCAGTCGGCGACGAGCGCCTCGGCGGCATCCGCCTCGGGTCCCGCCTCGACGTCGACCCCGGCTGCGCGCAGGCGGTCGGCTCCGCCGGCTGCGGCGTCGGTGGGGTCGTCGAGCGCGTAGACAACGCGCGCGATGCCCGCCTCGATGAGCGCGACAGCGCACGGGCCGGTGCGACCGGTGTGATTGCACGGCTCCAGGGTCACCACGGCAGTGGCGCCTTGTGCGGCACCGGGGGAGAGCTTCGACAGCGCGTCGACCTCGGCGTGGGCGGTGCCCGCGCCGCGATGGAATCCCTCGGCGAGAACCTCACCCGCGGGCGACAGGATCACGGCGCCCACCTGGGGGTTGAGTCCGCGCGGGCCGCGCCGGGCGAGCAGCAGAGCTCGCCGCATGGCGTCGATCTCGACGGCGGATGCCATTTCCTTGTCCTTCCCGCGGAGTCGGGGCAGGGCCAGCGGGAAGGCGCGTCGCGCCGTCCGTGCTGCCTCCTATCCGGACTAGCGAGGGCTCACCCTCGCATCACCGTCGGTCCCGGAATTCCACCGGATCGGCCCCACCGCGTGAGCGGAGGGGTTCGCGGACTGTCACCGCCGGTTCGGATTCTCACCGACCCCGGAGCACGTTTTTGTACTTCTGATCCTACTCAACGTGCCTCTCGCGGTTTCATTCCCGGTCATACGGCGACGTTTCGTGGTAGTTCTCTCCGGCTCCCGCGGCGCTGCGTCTCGCCCCCCGCGTCTCGCGATGCGGTCACTTGAGCAGTCGCGACAGTCGACGGTCGGCGAGCAGCTTGCCGCCGGTCTGGCAGGTGGGGCAGTACTCGAGGGAGTTGTCGGCGAAGAACACGCTGCGCACCTCGTCGCCGCACACCGGGCACGCCTCGCCGCGGCGTCCGTGCACGCGCATGCCGCGACGCTTCGCGTCCTTCAACTCGGCCGGAGGCTTGCCGCGGGCCGCGTCGATCGCCTCGGCCAGGGTCGTCGTCATCGCGCTGTAGAGGTGGTCGACCTCGGCCTCCGATAGGTTCGCGGCCAGGGCGTACGGCGACATCTTGGCCGCATGCAGGATCTCGTCGGAATAGGCGTTTCCGACCCCCGCGATGATCGACTGATCGCGCAGCACACCCTTGATCTGCGTGCGACGGCCCTCGAGCAGCGAGCCGAACGTCGCCCGGTCGAAGCCTTCGCTCAGCGGATCGGGACCCAGCCGCGCGATGCCCGGCACCTCGGCGGGGGAGCGCACGGCGTAGACGGCGAGCGACTTCTTCGTGCCGGCCTCGGTGAGGTCGAAACCCGAGCCGTCGTCGAAGCCCACGCGCAGCGCGATCGGCGTCTTGCCCGGCTTGATGATCGTCGTGGGCAGGGCGTCGTACCAGCGCAGCCATCCCGCCTTGGCGAGGTGGAACACGAGATGAATGCCGGCGTCGGACGCCACGTCGACGAACTTGCCGTGGCGATCGACGCCCGTGATGCGCGCGCCGACGAGGGCCGTCAACGGCGGGTCGTACGTCTTGAGCGCGTTGATCGCCGACACGGTGGCCTTGTCGACGCGCAGCCCCGTCACCCGCCCGCGCAGGTATTCGACGAGCCCCTCGACCTCTGGCATCTCCGGCATGCGCCCATCGTGCCACCGACCTCCGACATCGGCGCGGGGCCTTGCGTCAGGGTTCGAGCACCCGCCAGGGCTGGGGCGCGCGGTCGTCGTCGCGCAGCAGCCCTCCGACCCAGAGGTCGGAACGACCGAGGGAGTTCACGTGCGCGTGCCGAAGAAGCCCCTCGTAGCGGAATCCCAGCGCCCGCGCGACGCGTGCCGAGCCGGCATTGCCCACGACCGCGCGCCACTCGATGCGCTCTATCGCCGGACGCTCGGGCGCGAAGCCCCAGTCGACGACCGCGCGCGCGGCCTCGGTCGCCAGGCCCCGCCCACGCACCCTCGGCGACACCCAGTAGCCGATCTCGGGACCGCCGGAGGGCAGCTTCGCCAGGCCCACCATGCCGACGAGTCGCCCCTCGAGGCGGATCGCCCAGGTCGCCTCCGACCCCTCTGCCCACCACCCGCGCGTCAGCTCGACGAACGTCTCCGCGTCCTCGGGGAGGTATGGCGCAGGCACCGTCGTGAACCTCTGGATCGCGGCATCCTGGCATTCCGCGTGGATCGCCGCGACGTCGTTCTCGCGCGGCGCCGACAGCTCGAGGCGGGCGGTGCGCAGGATCTCCGGTTCCATCCGGCCACGCTACCGGGGGCGGTGAAGGTGGCGGGGCGGCGGCGGTGGCGGGGGCGGTGGCGGTGGTCGCGTCCGTCAATCGGCCGGGGGAGCCACACATCTCAGCGCCGTACGGCGACACAACGCAGGACTATCCGCCCGTTCCGCGCCCTCACACGCCATGGGTCGCGGATTGCCCGAGAGAATCCTGCGTCGTGCCCGGCACCGCGCACAGGCGGGCTAGCCCGACCCGGCGAGAGCTCGGTGACCGGTCCGGCGCGGCGCGAGCCTCGACAGACACAACGCAGGACGTTCACGGTGCGAAAGGGCAATGACACCGGCATCGTTGGCGACGCGAGGTGCTTCTCCTGCGCTGTGGCGAGGCTTCTCCCCATCGGCGTCGCCGCGCGAGTTGTTCCCGCCCGAGCCGAATTCCCTGAACGCCGCGGACGGACACGTCCACTGTGTGCGGAATGACCTCACCTTCATTTCCGGGAATCGAACCCGACCACACGCTGACCTACGCCGACTTGCGCGCATCGGGGGCGACCCGGGCCGAGGTGCGCTCGGCGCTGGCCGAGGGGGTGCTGGTGCGCGCCCGTCGGAACGTCTACCTCGATGGCACAGCGCCGCGAGCCGTTCGAGCAGCGCAGCGTGTCGGCGGTCGACTCGATTGCGTTTCCGCCATCGCTGAAGCGGGCATCTTCGTTCTCGACCCGAACGGCCTGCACGTCCAGGTCGAGCCGGAGCGTTCGCGGCTGAGGTCGCCCCATTCCCGCCGAACCCGACTGTCCGGTTCTCAGGGGGTCGTCGTCCACTGGCGCGCGTGCGCCGCGGGCAGCCTTCACACGGTCCCGATAGTCGAGGCTCTCGCGGCTGCGGTTCGTTGTCAGCCTCCTCGCGCCGCGATCGCGACACTCGACAGCGCCTTATTCACCGGTGCGATCGACGCGGATGGTCTTGCGGAGGTGTTCGGGCTCCTCTCGGCTCGATATCAGGTACTCCGACCCCTCACCGATGCTCGCGCAGAGGCGGGTTCCGAAACGATTGCCCGCCTTCTCTTGCGTGGGAACGGTTTCGACGTTCGCGTTCAGGTACTGATCGACGGAGTCGGGCGAGTTGACCTCCTGGTCGATGACTGGATCGTCGTCGAATGCGACAGTCGCGCTCATCACGGTGGGTGGGAGGCGCAAGAGCGTGACAGATTGCGCGACCTGCGCCTGGCTGAACGCGGTTACGTGGTCCTGCGTCCCTCCGCGAGGCTGATCTTTACCGAGCCTGAGATCCTCGCGCGCGCCGTTGCCGGCCTTCGGCAGCACCCCGCTCGGCTCAGCAGATGACAGTCGGGCGTGCCTGCTGAGACGTAACGCAGGAAGACAGGACTCCAGCAACCGCAGAGGGGATGTGAGCCCCACTCAGAGCGCCCATCTCCTGCGATCGGTCTCGATGACGTGCGGATCCGGCTGCAGTTCTTCAATCGCCTACTGGGCGATTTCTCCTCGGCGGGGAGGGCGTCTCCCTGACGCAGCGCAGGAGAATCGCTCGCGTGGCGACCGGTGGGGGCGGTCGCGAGAGGGGGCAGAGGCGCGGGGCTCCTGCGCTGTGTCCGGGGAGCCCGAGGACGGGCTTCCCCTCGACGGCAGTCGGACGCAATCGGGCCTCGGGAGGCCTGCCACCCGCCCCCGAAACGACGACGCCCGCACGACTCGGCGAGTCGTGCGGGCGTCGGACAGACGAAGGATCAGCCGCGGCGGAGCAGACCGATGCGGTCGTACACGTCGATGAGGGTCTTCTCGGCGACGGATGCCGCCTTGCCGGCGTTCACGGCCAGCACGCGGTCGAGCTCGGCGGGGTCGTCGAGCAGTTCCCTGGCCCGCGCGCGCACCGGCTCGAACTCGTTCACGACGACCTCGGCGAGGCCCTTCTTGAAGTCGCCGTACCCGCGGCCGGCGTACTCATCTTCGATCGAGGTGATCTCGCGGCCGGTAAGGGCCGAGTAGATGACCAGCAGGTTCGAGACGCCGGGCTTGGCCTCGCGGTCGAAGCGCACCGACCCTTCGGAGTCGGTCATGGCGCGCATGATCTTCTTCGCGCTGACCTTGGGGTCGTCGAGCAGCCACAGGACGCCCGCGTCGGACTCGGCCGACTTCGACATCTTGGCCGTGGGGTTCTGCAGGTCGTAGATGCGGGCGGTCTCGCGCCGAATCACGGGCTTGGGAACCGTGAAGGTCTCGCCGAAGCGCTGGTTGAAGCGCTCGGCGAGGTCGCGGGTGAGCTCGATGTGCTGCTTCTGGTCGTCGCCGACGGGCACGACGTCGGTCTGATACAGCAGGATGTCGGCGGCCATCAGCACCGGATAGGTGAAGAGGCCGACGTTGGTGGCGTCCGTGCCGTAGCGGGCCGACTTGTCCTTGAACTGCGTCATGCGCCCGGCCTCGCCGAAGCCCGTGAGGGTCGACAGCACCCACTGCAGCTCGGCGTGCGCGGGCACGTGCGACTGCACGTACAGCGTCGAGCGCGAGGGCTCGATGCCGGCGGCGATGTACTGGGCGGCGGTGCGGCGGGTCTTCTCGCGGCGCTCGGCGGGGTCGCCGGGTTGCGTCAGGGCGTGCAGGTCGACGACCGAGAAGAAGGCGTCGTACTGGTCCTGGAGGTCGCGCCACTGCAGGAGAGCCCCGATGTAGTTGCCGATCTGGAGGCTGTCGGCGGAGGGCTGCATTCCGGAGTAGAGGCGCTCGGTGGTCACCGTACGATCCTAGGCGGCGTGCGCGGGACGTTCCTGCCGTCGAAGTGGTTTCCCGGATGCCGGCACCCGGCCTGCCGAGGGATCTGGGACACCGCCCTCGGCGCAGGACGACCCGGATGCCGGTGTCCCGGGCCTGACGCGCCCCGGGCGGACACCCCGACGCTCCGGGCCGGACACCCGCGCGCCCCGGGCCGCGGGCGCCCCGCGTCCTCGGGGAAGCCCTCGGTGTCAGCGACCGAGTGTGTAGTCCACGATGACGGGGGAGTGGTCGCTCCACCGGGTGTCGTACGACGGGGCGCGGTCGACCCGGTACGACGTCACGCGCTCGGCCAGGGCGGGCGTGGCGACGTGGTAGTCGATGCGCCAGCCGCTGTCGGTGTCGAACGCCTTGCCGCGCATCGACCAGAACGTGTAAGGGCCGTCGACCTCGCCCATGGCGCGGCGGCCCACGTCGATCCAGCCGAGGCCGGTGCCGGTGGAGCCGTCGACGCCCTCGACCTGCTCGCCCGCGGGGCCGAAGAAGCGGTCGAAGTACGCACGCTCACGCGGGAGGAACCCGGCGTTCTTGCGGTTGCCGCGCCAGTTCTTGATGTCGAGCTCGCGGTGGCCGACGTTGAGGTCGCCGGTCACGAGGGCCAGCTCGCGCTCGGACTTCAGCTCGGCGAGGCGACGCTCCATCGCGTCGAGGAAGAGCCACTTCGCGTCTTGCTTGGGGGTGTCGACCTCGCCGCTGTGCACGTAGGCGCTGACGATGGTGACGGTCTCGCCGTCGATGTCGAAGTTGGTCTCGATCCAACGCCCCGACGCGTCGAGCGGCTCGGGGCCGAGGTGCGTGCGGGTCTCGACGCCGGGCAGACGGCTGATGATGGCGACTCCCGCGCGGCCTTTCGCGAGGGCTTCGTCGTTGACGATCTCCCACCCGGGGAGGGCCTCGGCGAGCTGGTCGGCGGTGGCCCGCACCTCTTGCAGAGTGACGATGTCGGCGCCCGAGGCGTCGAGCCACTCGACCATGCCCTTGCGGACGGCGGCACGGATGCCATTGACGTTGACGGAGACGATACGCACGGAACGAGCCACCCGACGAGCCTATCGACGACCTCCGACATCGGGCCCGCCGCGAGGGTGCCCACCGAGAGAGCGCGCACAGGCAGAGCACCCACAGATAGAGCGCCCGCAGACAGAGCGCCCACCGAGACAGCTCCATCCGACGGCGCTCACCGCCGGATCACTCCGGGATGAGCGAAACCCGACGCGGTGCCGGGACGTCGGCCCGCGCCCGTGCCAGCTGCTTCTCCGCCGTGTTCAGCCTGCGCTGGGCCCGCCACCGCCACGGCCAGTGCGAGAGAGCGAGTTCCTTCTGCGCCTCA
The DNA here is from genome assembly GCF_029761935.1 of Microbacterium testaceum. Classification (NCBI taxonomy): domain Bacteria; kingdom Bacillati; phylum Actinomycetota; class Actinomycetes; order Micrococcales; family Microbacteriaceae; genus Microbacterium; species Microbacterium testaceum. The sequence goes on along the minus strand of NZ_CP121699.1, from coordinate 1,399,686 downwards.
CGCACCCCCACCTGGGCGGCGATGACGAGGGCGGCCTGTTCCATCGCGAGTCGGTCCTCGGGAGAACGGAGCGGCACGTCGCGGTCTCCGGCGGCGACGGCGATCCAGGCGGCCGAGACGAGGATCACGATGCCGATGAAGCGGAACCACAGCAGGAATCCGATCAGCACGGTGAAGGTGGCCAGCAGCGGGTTCGAGGGTGTGTAGACGAAGAGGAAGCCGGCGGCGACCTGCAGCACCACCATGCCGGTCGCGCCGACGAGCGCCCCCGGCCAGGCGCGGCGCCAGGTGAGGGTCGTGCCGGTGAGGAACCGGAAGAGCGACGCGAGCGCGACGGTATTCACGCCGAAGGCCACGACGAGCGACACGATCCGTGCGCCGATCGACCAGCCGAGCGTCTCGCGATCCCACCCGATCAACCCGAACACGAGATCGACGGCGCCGGTGGTGATCGAGCCGAGCAGAGCGCCCACGAGCAGGGCGATGCCGAAGAGGATCGACGCGACGAGGTCGCGGGCTTTCAGCAGCACGTAGTTGCGCAGGTCGAAGGGCAGTCCGAACGTGTCGCGCACGGCGCGGCGGGTGAAGGTGACGAAGCCGATCGCCGTCCACACGACCACGACGACGGCCACGATGCCCGTGATGGTGAGCAGTCGACCGCTCTCCTGGGCGACGGCCTCGACCTGCTCGCGCTTGACCAGGCCGTTCTCACTGATGATCCCGGGGATGTAGCTGTTGACGATGTGGATGAGCCCGTCGATCGCCGTCTTGCTGCCGCCCAGCCAGATCCCGACGCCGGCGAACGCGAGGTACAGCGCCGAGAACACGGCGAAGAGCGCCTGGTAGCTCATGCCGGCGGCGAGCAGGAAGCCGTTGTGCCGCAGGAAGTGCCGCCACACGCGGATCGGGAACCACTCCGCGATCTTCGCGGCACGGGCGATGGGTTCGTCCAACCGCTCGCGTACGGCCGTCTGCGCCGCCTCGAGGCGTTCGCGCAGCGAGGTGTCGTCGTCGCGCACCGCGGGCAGCGGCCGCGGGTCGTGGCGGTGATCGGTCACCGGAAAAGCCTAATGAATGGATGCCGCGGCCTCGGCCGTTCCGCGGAGCCACGGCATCCGGCCCTTCTTCCCCCGCGTGAGTCGCCGGAAGATGTCGCCTCGGCCACGCCCGAAGCGACGGATCTCGGGGACTCGCGCGCGGAGGGAGGGCGGAAACGCCGAACGGCGGGGGCGCCGGCCCGTGAGACGAGCTCAGGGATCGGGCGCACCCGCCGTTCGAGAGGCTGAGGGTCAGCGACCGCCGCGGAGGACGGCCTGCTTGACCTCGGCGATGGCCTTGGTGACCTCGATGCCGCGGGGGCACGCCTCGGTGCAGTTGAAGGTGGTGCGGCAGCGCCACACGCCCTCTTTGTCGTTGAGGATGTCGAGGCGCACATCGCCCGCGTCGTCGCGCGAGTCGAAGATGAAGCGGTGCGCGTTGACGATCGCGGCGGGGCCGAAGTACTGACCGTCGGTCCAGAACACGGGGCACGACGAGGTGCACGCGGCGCACAGGATGCACTTGGTGGTGTCGTCGAAGACCTCGCGGTCGACGATCGACTGCACGCGCTCCTTGCCTGCCTCGGGCTTCGAGTTCGAGATGAGGAAGGGCTGAACCTCGCGGTAGGAGGCGAAGAACGGCTCCATGTCGACGATGAGGTCCTTCTCGAGGGGCAGACCCTTGATGGCCTCGACGTAGATCGGCTGCGAGATGTCGAGATCCTTGATCAGCGTCTTGCAGGCGAGGCGGTTGCGGCCGTTGATGCGCATGGCATCCGATCCGCAGATGCCGTGCGCGCAGGAGCGGCGGAACGACAGCGAGCCGTCGACCTCCCACTTGATCTTGTGCAGCGCGTCGAGCACGCGGTCGGTGGAGTAGAGCTCCACGTCGTAGTCGACCCAGCGCGGCTCGTCGTCGACCTCGGGGTCGAAGCGGCGGATGTTGAAGGTGACCAGGAACGACTGGATCCCGGTGTCCTCGGGGGTCTCGGCGACCTCGTCCGAGGTGTCGACCTGTTCGATGACGGTGGATGCCATCTCAGTACTTCCTCTCCAGCGGCGGGTAGCGCAGCTCCCCGGCCTCGTTCTTGGTGAACACCACGGGCTTCCAGCCGAGTTCGATGTGATCGGCGGGGTGCGACGAGTGGGGGTCGCCCGACAGGTACGCCATGGTGTGCTGCATGTAGTTCTCGTCGTCGCGCGTGGGGAAGTCGTCGCGCATGTGACCGCCACGGCTCTCTTCGCGGTTCTGCGCGGAGTAGACGACGACCTCGGCGAGATCGAGCAGGAAGCCCAGCTCCACGGCCTCGAGCAGGTCGGTGTTGAAGCGCTTGCCCTTGTCGTCGACGTGGATGTTCTTGTAGCGCTCGCGCAGGTCGGCGATCACGTCCATGACGTGGGCCAGCGACTCGTGCGTGCGGAAGACCTGCGCGCCCTTGTCCATCTCGTCCTGCAGCGTCTTGCGGAGCACCGCGATGCGCTCGGTGCCGCTGTTGGAGCGCAGACCCTCGATGAGCCCGCGCACCTCGGCGGCGGGGTCTTCGGGGAGCGGCACGAAGTCCGCGGTCTTGACGTACTCGACGGCGTTGCGCCCGGCGCGCTTTCCGAAGACGTTGATGTCGAGCAGCGAGTTGGTGCCCAGGCGGTTCGAGCCGTGCACCGAGACGCACGCGCACTCACCGGCGGCGTAGAGGCCCGGGACGACGGTGTCGTTGTCGGCGAGGACCTCGGCCTTGATGTTGGTCGGGATGCCGCCCATCGCGTAGTGCGCGGTCGGCATGACCGGCACCGGCTCGACCACCGGGTCGACGCCCAGGTAGGTGCGGGCGAACTCGGTGATGTCGGGGAGCTTGGTCTCGAGCACCTCGGCGCCCAGGTGCGTGCAGTCCAGCAGCACGTAGTCGCGGTGGGGACCGGCGCCGCGGCCCTCGGCCACCTCCTGCACCATGCAGCGCGCGACGATGTCGCGGGGAGCGAGGTCCTTGATGGTGGGGGCGTACCGCTCCATGAAGCGCTCACCGCTCGCGTTGCGCAGGATCGCGCCCTCACCGCGAGCACCCTCGGTGAGCAGGATGCCGAGACCGGCGAGACCGGTCGGGTGGAACTGGAAGAACTCCATGTCCTCGAGCGGCAGACCCTTGCGCCACACGATGCCGACGCCGTCACCGGTGAGGGTGTGGGCGTTGGAGGTGGTCTTGAAGATCTTGCCGAACCCACCGGTCGCGAAGACGACGGCCTTGGACTGGAAGACGTGCAGTTCGCCGGTCGCCAGGTCGTAGGCGACGACACCGGCGACCTGGGTCTTGCCGGCGGCGTCCTTCACCGTGATGAGATCGAGCACGTAGAACTCGTTGAAGAAGTTGATGCCGAGCTTGACGCAGTTCTGGAACAGCGTCTGCAGGATCATGTGGCCGGTGCGGTCGGCGGCGTAGCAGGCGCGGCGCACGGGCGTCTTGCCGTGGTCGGCGGTGTGCCCGCCGAAGCGACGCTGGTCGATCTTGCCCTCGGGCGTTCGGTTGAACGGCAGGCCCATGTTCTCGAGGTCGATGACGGCATCGATGGCCTCTTTGGCGAGGATCTCGGCGGCATCCTGGTCGACGAGGTAATCGCCGCCCTTGATGGTGTCGAAGGTGTGCCACTCCCAGGAGTCCTCTTCGACGTTGGCCAGCGCTGCGGCCATGCCGCCCTGCGCCGCACCGGTGTGCGAACGCGTGGGGTAGAGCTTCGAGATGACGGCGGTCTTCGCGCCGGGGCCGGCCTCGATGGCCGCGCGCATGCCCGCGCCGCCGGCGCCGACGATGACGACGTCGAACTGGTGGTAGTGGACGCCGTCCTTGACGATCGAGTCCGAGCTGGTCTGAGTGCTCACGTGTGCAATACCTCTGCTGTCAGGGGAGAGAAGGGATGCCGCCGGCTCACGCCGCCTGGCACACGTCCCACAGGGAGCTGCTCTCGGTCACACCGAGGCAGGGGTCGAAGGTGAAGACGACGAGCGTGCCGAGCAGGATCAGGAATCCGGCCGACACCCACAGCGATCCGACGAGAATCTTGCGGACGGTCGCGTTGCCGACGTAGTCGTTGACGATGGTGCGCATGCCGTTGGCGCCGTGGATGAGGGCGAGCCAGAGCATCAGCACGTCCCACCACTGCCAGAACGGCGAGGCGAGCTTGCCCGCGACGAACGCGAAGTCGATCTGGTGGATGCCCTCGCCCGTCATCAGGTTGACGAAGAGGTGGCCGAAGATCAGGACGATCAGCAGCACGCCGGAGGCGCGCATGTAGATCCAGCCCCACTTCTCGAGGTTGGAGCCCTTCTTGCGCACGCTGGGCGTGCGGGGGGCGGGGATCGTGGCGGCTTCTTGGGCGACGGACATCAGTGGCTCCCGGTGACGGCGCTGAAGACGTTGATCAGGTGGCGCGGGGTGAACCCGAGCATCGTGACGACCCACAGGCCCAGAACGCCCCACCACAGCTGACGCTGGTGGCGCGTGGCCCACGGCCAGAAGTCCACGAGGATGATGCGCAGGCCGTTGAACGCGTGGTACGCGATCGCACCGACCAGGGCCACCTCGCCGAGACCCATGATCGGGTTCTTGTAGGTGCCGATGACGGCGTCGTAGGCCTCGGGTGAGACGCGGATGAGCGCCGTGTCGAGGATGTGCACCAGAAGGAAGAAGAAGATGGCGACACCGGTGATGCGGTGAAGCACCCACGACCACATTCCTTCGCGGCCCCGGTACAGAGTGCCGCGGGGCCTCTTCGAGGTGGTCTCTTTCACCGACGGCGTGGCACGTGCTGGTGCTGACACGGTCGTCCTCCCTGATCGAACACGGTGTGGGGCCTCGCACGGGCCCCGAGCGTCACACGGGCGCCATTGAATACTACGGCCGGGCTATGAACGGCGGGGATGAGGGTCGCCTAACACTCTCTCGACATCGAGATAAATCGGATGCCGTTCACCCCTCCGTGGGCGCCGCCTCGACCTCCCGTGCGTTCGCAGGTGCGACCGCTAGGGTCGGAGCCATGGCAGACCCCGTTATCGACGACTTCTACGCCGTGATCCCCGCCGGCGGGATCGGCAGCCGCCTCTGGCCTCTCTCCCGTGCCGACGCTCCGAAATTCCTCCACGATCTGACCGGTTCGGGTCAGACGTTGCTGCGCGACACGTGGGACCGGCTCGCCCCGCTCTCCGGCGAGGGGCGTATCGCGGTCGTCACCGGTCGCGCGCACCGGGCGGCCGTCGAGCGGGAACTCCCGGGGGTCCCCGACCACAACGTCTTCCTCGAGTCGGAGCCCCGTGATTCCTCGGCGGCCATCGGCCTCGCCGCGGCGATCCTCGTCCGCCGAGAGCCCGACGTCATCATCGGATCGTTCGCGGCGGACCATGTCATCCGTCAGACTCGCCAGTTCGAGTTCGCCGTGCGTCAGGCCGTCGCGGTCGCCCGCGAGGGGTACATCTGCACGATCGGCATCCAGCCCGCCGAAGCATCGGTCGGGTTCGGCTACATCAAGCAGGCCGGTGAGCTCATCGTCGACGGCGCTCCCGAGGCCTACCTGGTGGAACGCTTCGTGGAGAAGCCCGACCTGGACACCGCGAAGGAGTACTTCGCCGACCGCGCGTACCTTTGGAACGCGGGCATGTTCATCACGCGTGCCGATGTGCTCCTCGCCGAACTCGCCGTCAACGAGCCCGAGCTGCACGCGGGCCTGCTCGAACTAGCCGAGGCCTGGGACGACCGCGACCGTCGCGGCCCCGCCGTCGACCGCATCTGGCCGGGGCTGAAGAAGATCGCGATCGACTACTCCGTCGCCGAACCGGCCGCCGAGAAGGGACGCCTCGCGGTCATCCCCGGCCACTTCGACTGGGACGACGTGGGCGACTTCGCGAGTCTGTCGAAGCTCAACTCCTCCGGCGGGCGCAACGAGCTCGCGATCCTGGGTGAGGACGCCCGCGTCCTCTCCGATGCCTCCAGTGGCATCGTCGTCTCGCAGACCAAGCGCGTCATCAGCCTCATCGGCGTGCGCGACATCGTGGTCGTCGACACCCCCGACGCGCTGCTGGTCACCACGAGCGAGAACGCCCAGCGGGTGAAGGGCGTCGTCGACGCGCTGAAGCTCACCGGTCGCGGCGACGTCCTTTAGGCGCCCGCCCCCTGATCGCCTCTGAGACCGGATGCCACACCTCGTGGCATCCGGTCTCGTGCATGTCCGGGTGTGTGGCGGTGGCGTGACGCGAGATTGCGTCTTTGTAACCATTGCCGCGCGCGGGGCTCCCGGCGCGCAAGCGCGGCGACACAGTAGGTAACGTGACGGGATCGTCCCTCAAACCCGTTGGGGGCATCCGTCTTGGAGGACCATTCGTGAAGACCACGAAGAAGGCCGTCGTCAGCGGTCTCGCCATGCTCGGCGCCGCCGTGCTGCTCGCCGGTTGCGGCGCTGCGCCCGAGAGCAACGGCTCGACCGCTGCTGCCGGGGGAGACATCGTCGAGGGCTTCACCCCCTGCATCATCTCGGATGACGGTGGGTGGAACGACCGCTCGTTCAACCAGTCGGCCAAGGAAGGCATCGACAAGGCGGCGAGCGAGCTCGGCGTCAAGGCGATCGAGGTCGAGTCCAGCTCGGCGAACGACTACGCCCCGAACCTCGAAAACCTCGTCGCCGAGGGCTGCACGTTCATCGTCGCGGTGGGCTTCAAGCTCAGCGCCGACACCGTCGCTTCGGCCAAGGCCAACCCGAACCTGCAGTACGCGATCATTGACGACCGTGCCGACACCGACAACGACGGCAAGACCGACGCCCCGAACATCAAGCCGCTGCTGTTCGACACCGTCCAGGCCGCTTACCTCGGTGGCTATGCCGCCGCCGCCTACTCGGCTGAGAACGGCGTGAACAAGGTCGGCACCGTCGGTGGCATCCCGATCCCGCCCGTCACGATCTTCATGGACGGCTTCGTCGACGGCGTCAAGAAGTACGACGAGGACAAGAGCGCCAGCGTCCAGACCTTCGGCTGGGACGTCGCCGCGCAGAACGGCTCGTTCACCGGTGGCTTCGCCGCCAACGACGCGGCCAAGCAGGCTGCTCAGGGTCTGCTCGACCAGGGTGTCGACGTGCTCCTGCCCGTCGGTGGCCCGATCTACAGCAGCGCCGCCGATGCGATCCGCGACAGCGGCTCGAAGAGCGTCATGCTCGGTGTGGACTCCGACCTCGCCAAGGCCGACCCGAACGTGTCGGACCTGGTGCTGACCTCGATCCTCAAGCGCATCGACACCGCCGTGTACGACTCGGTCACGCAGGCGGCCAAGGGTGACTTCGACGTGACCCCCTACGTCGGCACGCTCGAGAACGACGGCGTCGGCCTGGCCGACTTCAACTCGAAGTTCACGCTGCCCGCCGGCCTCGCCGACGAGCTGTCGGCGCTGCGCGAGCAGATCGTCTCGGGTTCGCTGAAGGTCACCTCGCCCAGCTCGCCGTAAGGCCCCGGGCCTGAGGCCCTTTGAGATCACAACCGCGGTCGCTCGGACCAGGAGTCCGAGCGGCCCCCGGGCCTGAGGCCCTTTGAGATCACAACCGCGGTCGCTCGGACCAGGAGTCCGAGCGGCCCCCGGGCCTGAGGCCCTTTGAGATCACAACCGCGGTCGCTCGGACCAGGAGTCCGAGCGACCGCGGTTTCTTTCCGTCTTCTTAACGTCTTCGAATAGGGTGCACAGCATGAAGCTCGAGCTCCGCGGCATCACCAAGCGGTTCGGGTCCCTGGTTGCGAACGACCACATCGATCTGGTCGTTCAGCCTGGTGAGATCCACGCTCTCCTCGGAGAGAACGGTGCCGGTAAATCCACACTCATGAACGTCCTCTACGGCCTGTACCAGGCCGATGAGGGCGAGATCCTCCTGGACGACGTCGTCCAACGTTTCCGCGGTCCGGGCGACGCCATGGCCGCGGGAATCGGCATGGTGCACCAGCACTTCATGCTCATCCCCGTCTTCACCGTGGCCGAGAACGTCATGCTCGGCCACGAGAACACCAAGGCCCTCGGCGCTCTCGATCTGAACGCGGCCCGCAAGCACGTGCGCGACGTCGCGCAGCGCTTCGGCTTCGAGGTCGACCCCGACGCCCTCGTCGGCGACCTGCCCGTGGGCGTGCAGCAGCGCGTCGAGATCATCAAGGCCCTCTCTCGGGATGCCAAGGTGCTCGTGTTCGACGAGCCCACCGCCGTTCTCACACCGCAGGAGACCGACGAGCTCATGGGCATCATGCGGCAGCTGCGCGACGAGGGCACCTCGATCGTGTTCATCACGCACAAGCTCCGCGAGGTGCGTGAGGTCGCCGACCGCATCACCGTCGTCCGTCTCGGCAAGATCGTCGGCGAGGCCGAGCCCACCGCCAGCAACGGCGAGCTGGCATCCCTCATGGTCGGTCGTGCCGTCGAGCTCACCGTGGTCAAGGACGCGCCGAAGGCGGTGGCATCCGGCGGTCTTTCCATCCGGAACCTGCGCGTCGTCACCGCCGAGGGGACCGTGGTCGTCGACGACGTCGACCTCGATGTGCGTCCCGGCGAGATCGTCGCGATCGCGGGCGTCCAGGGCAATGGCCAGACCGAACTCGTCGAGGCCATCGTCGGGCTCGCCGACGGCGTGACCGGCACCGTCGATCTCGACGGCACCGACCTCGTCGGCAAGAGCGTCCGCGCGATCCTCGACGCGGGCGTCGGCTTCGTGCCCGAGGACCGCAAAGAAGACGGACTGGTCGGCGGGTTCTCGGTCGCCGAGAACCTCATCCTCGACCGCTCCTCCGACGCGGCGTTCGTCTCCGGGGGGACGCTCAAGCGCGCGGCCCTCAGCTCGTTCGCCCGCGACCGCATCGCGGAGTACGACATCCGTACGCAGTCGGCATCCACCCCGGTCGGCACCCTCTCGGGCGGCAACCAGCAGAAGGTCGTCATCGCCCGCGAGATGAGCCGTCCGCTGAAGCTGTTCGTCGCCGCCCAGCCCACCCGCGGCGTCGACGTCGGCTCGATCGAATTCATCCACAAGCAGATCGTCGCCGCGCGCGATGCGGGCGTGCCCGTGATCGTCGTGTCGACGGAGCTCGACGAGATCGCCGCCCTCGGCGACCGCATCGCGGTGATGTACCGCGGCGGCATCGTGGGCATCGTGCCGGGGAACACCCCCCGCGAGGTCCTCGGGCTCATGATGGCGGGCGAGCAGCCCGCGGAGGAGACAGCGTGAGCGGCCACATCCCGAGCACGGGCGCGAACGGGAACCCCGGTCTCCCGCCCGAGCAGCTGCCGACCGCATCCGGTGCCCTGACCGGTCACACCCCGGCCGAGACGCCGGCACCGCCTCGCACGAACCAGTTCCTCACCGAGCTGCTGCGTTCGTCGTGGATCACCACGGTGCTCGCGGTCGTCGCGGCGATGATCGTCGGCGGCATCCTGATGGCCGCCACCAACGACCAGGTGCGCACGACGTCCGCGTACTTCTTCGCGCGTCCCGGCGACATGCTGGCCGCGATCTGGAACTCGGTGTACGGCGGGTACGAGGCGTTGTTCCGCGGTGCCGTGTTCAATTCCCGTGTCGCCGACTTCGGTGCGCAGATCCGCCCCCTCACGAACACCCTCGGGTTCGCGGCTCCGCTGATCGCGGCCGGTCTCGGCGTCGCGCTGGCGTTTCGCGTCGGCCTGTTCAACATCGGTGGGCGCGGTCAGATCCTCATCGCGTGCGCGTTCGCCGGACTCGTCACGTTCAACCTCGACCTGCCGATGATCATCCAGCTGCCGCTGACGCTCATCGTCGGTATCGCCGGTGGAGCGCTCTGGGGTGGGATCGTGGGTCTTCTGAAGGCGCGCACCGGCGCGCACGAGGTCATCCTCACGATCATGCTGAACTACGTCGCCTACTACCTGGTGACGTGGATGGTGCGCACTCCGGGCCTGCTGCAGCGCCCGGCCGGTGACCAGCCGATTTCGTCGGCCAGCCCAGCGAACGCGCAGTTCCCCGAGCTGTTCGGTCCCCAGTTCCCGCTGCTCGACCTCGGCTTCGTCTTCGTGATCGCCGCGACGGTCTTCGTCTGGTGGCTCATGGAGCGCTCGAGCCTCGGCTTCCGTCTCCGCGCGGTGGGGGAGAACCCCCACGCCGCGCGCGCCGCGGGCATCTCGGTGCCCCGCATGTACGTCTACGCGATGCTCTTCGCCGGAGGCCTCGCGGGCCTCGCCGGCATGAACCAGATCCAGGGTGCGGTGACCACGGGCTTCGACGGCCTCATCGACTCCGGCATCGGCTTCGACGCCATCACCGTGGCCCTGCTCGGCCGCAGCCGTCCGTGGGGCGTGTTCGCCGCCGGCATCCTGTTCGGTGCCCTTAAGTCGGGCTCGTTCACCATGCAGGCGTCGCAGGGCATCCCGGTCGACATCGTGCTCGTCGTGCAGGCCCTCATCGTGCTCTTCATCGCGGCGCCGCCGCTGGTGCGCACGATCTTCTTCCTCCCCAAGAGCGAGGCCGAGCGCGCGGCCAAAGACCGGGCCAAGGCGGCCAAGAAGGCGGTGGCGGCATGACCGCGACGCATCTCGCGGATGACGCGATCCAGTTGACCACGGTGCGTGTGCGCCACATCAAGCTGGCGGTGAGCCTCGCGGTCGTGACCGTGCTGCTCGCCCTGCTGTTCGCCCTCGTCCCGCGCGACGGACAGAGCACCTTCCGCCTCGGCGACCCGGCCTCCGACATCGACCTCGGCAGCGTCGCGGTTCCCACCGCGGTCACCAGCTGGAGCGTGCTCGTCCTGCTGGTTCTGCTCACCGCGTGGTCGGTCTGGGATGCCTTAGGCTACCGCCGCACCCCGCTCTGGCTGCCGATCGCCTTCGGCGCGCTGGCCGTCTTCGCGTTCTTGGTGTGGGCCGCGGCCGACGGACTGGTCCCCGTGACCGGTCTGCTGTTCGGAGCGCTCTCGCTCTCGGTCCCGCTCATCTTCGGCGCCCTGGGCGGCGTGATCGGCGAGCGCGTCGGTGTCGTGAACGTGGCGATCGAGGGGCAGTTCCTGTTCGGAGCGTTCAGCGCCGCGCTCGTGGCATCCCTCACCCGCAATCCCTTCCTCGGGCTCGTCGCGGCCATGGTCGGCGGCGTGCTCGTCGCGTTCGTCCTCGCGGCGTTCTCGATCAAGTACCTCGTCGACCAGGTGATCGTCGGTGTCGTGCTGAACGTGCTCGTCACGGGTCTGACCGGCTTCCTCTACGGTGCGCTGCTCGTCCCGAACGAAGACGTGCTGAACCGCCCCGAGCGTTTCCCCCGCATCGAGATCCCGCTGCTGGGCGACATCCCGATCATCGGACCGGTGCTGTTCAACCAGACCTTCATCGTCTACCTGATGTACGCCGTCGTCGCCGTGGTCGCGTGGGGCCTGTACCGCACGCGCTGGGGCCTGCGTCTGCGCGCGGTCGGCGAGCACCCCCAGGCCGCCGACACCGTCGGCATCAAGGTCAACTCGAGCCGCTTCTGGAACGTCTCGCTCGCGGGCGCCATCGCCGGCATCGGCGGGGCGTACTTCACTCTCGTCTCGGTCGGGCAGTTCACCAAAGAGATGACCGCCGGCCTCGGCTTCATCGCCCTCGCCGCCGTCATCTTCGGTCGCTGGGACCCGATCCGCGCGACGCTCGCGGCGCTGCTGTTCGGCTTCGCGACCAACCTGCAGAACCTGCTGACCGTGCTGCGCACCCCGATCCCCAGCGAGTTCATGCTCATGCTGCCCTACATCGTGACGATCATCGCGGTGGCGGGTTTCGCCGGCCAGATCCGGGGGCCCGCGGCCGCCGGAAAGCCCTACATCAAGGGCTGACCCCCTTCCCTTCACGAGAGGATCCACCACTCCACGATGACCGACATCGACTGGGACGAACTCCGTTCGGCCGCCACGGATGCCATGCACCGCGCTTACGCGCCCTACTCCCGATTCAAGGTGGGAGCCGCCGCGCTCGTCGCCGACGGACGGATCGTCTCGGGGTGCAACGTCGAGAACGCCTCCTACGGCGTGACGCTGTGCGCCGAGTGCGGACTGGTGTCCGACCTGCACATGAGCGGGGGCGGCCAGCTGGTGGCCTTCGTCTGCGTCGACGGTGAAGGTCGCACCCTCATGCCGTGCGGTCGCTGCCGTCAGCTGCTGTTCGAGCACGCGATCCCGGGCATGCTGCTCGAGACCGTCAGCGGCATCCGGACCATCGACGAAGTGCTCCCCGACGCCTTCGGACCCCGCGACCTCGAGGAGGCGGCACGATGAGCGCCGAGCAGTACGACGCCGTCGACATCATCCGCGCCCAGCGCGACGGGCGGGCCATCACCGAGGGCGAGATCCGCTGGCTGGTCGACGCCTACACGCGTGGGTACGTCATGGACGCGCAGATGTCGGCGTTCACCATGGCGGTCCTGCTGAACGGCCTCGGCCGCGACCAGATCCGCGTGCTCACCGACGCGATGATCGCCTCGGGCGAGCGCATGGACTTCGGCTCGCTCGGCAAGGTCACCGTCGACAAGCACTCCACCGGGGGCGTGGGCGACAAGATCACCCTTCCGCTGGCTCCGCTCGTCGCCGCGTTCGGCGTCGCCGTGCCGCAGCTCTCCGGCCGCGGTCTCGGTCACACCGGCGGAACGCTCGACAAGCTCGAGTCGATCCCCGGCTGGCGTGCGGCTCTGTCGAACGACGAGATCATGGCGCAGCTGCGCGACGTGGGCGCGGTCATCTGCGCCGCGGGCACGGGCCTGGCCCCCGCGGACAAGAAGCTGTACGCGCTACGCGACGTCACGGGCACCGTCGAGGCGATCCCGCTGATCGCCTCGAGCATCATGTCGAAGAAGATCGCCGAGGGCACCGACTCGCTCGTGCTCGACGTGAAGTTCGGCTCCGGCGCCTTCATGCAGGACATCGACCGTGCGCGCGAGCTCGCCGAGACGATGGTGGCCCTCGGCACCGACTCGGGCGTGAACACCACGGCGCTGCTCACCGACATGAACACCCCGCTGGGATTGGCGATCGGCAACGCCAACGAGGTGCGCGAATCGGTCGAGGTGCTCGCCGGTGGCGGCCCCGCCGATGTCGTGGAGCTCACGGTCGCTCTGGCGCGCGAGATGCTCAGCCTCGCGGGGCAGCCGGACGCCGACGTCGAGGCGGCCCTGTCGGACGGGCGCGCGATGGACGTCTGGAAGCGCATGATCCGCGCGCAGGACGGACACCCGGATGCCGCCCTCCCGACGCCGCGCGAGACGCACACGGTCGTGGCCGAGCGCTCGGGCGTCGTCACCCGCGTCGAGGCCCTGCCCTTCGGCATCGGAGCCTGGCGCCTGGGCGCGGGCCGCGCGCGTGCCGAGGACGCCGTCGTGCACGCCGCGGGCATCGACCTGCACGTGACCGTCGGTCAGACGGTCGCCGCCGGTCAGCCGTTGTTCACCCTGTCGGCCGACGATGAGTCGCGCTTCGAACGCGCCCTCGGCGCCGTCGAGGGCGCCCTCGAGATCGGTGACACCGCGCCCGCGGCGTCCCCGATCGTGCGCGAGCGCATCACCGCGTGATGGCATCCGGAAAGAGGAGCACCATGGCATCCGACGACCTCCGCATCGGCGGCCGGAAATTGCGCGATCTTCCGAAGGTCTCGCTGCACGATCACCTCGACGGCGGTCTGCGCCCGCAGACCGTCCTCGAACTGGCCGAGGAGGTCGATCTCGACCTCCCCGCGGACGACGCGAAGGGTCTGGAGGCCTGGTTCTCGGACCACATCGACGGCGGCTCTCTCGAGGACTACCTCGAGAAGTTCTCGGTCACCGTCGGCGTCATGCAGACGCGAGAGGGCCTCGTGCGCACGGCGAAGGAGTTCGTCGAAGACCTCGCCGCGGACGGCGTCGTCTACGGCGAGGTCCGCTGGGCGCCCGAGCAGCACCTCACGCGCGGGCTCAGCCTCGACGAGGTCGTGGATGCCGTGCAGGAGGGCATCGAAGCGGGAGAGGATGCCGCGGACGCCCGCGGTCGCGACATCCGGGTGGGGCAGTTGCTCACCGCCCTGCGGCACAACGACAACGCCCGGGACATCGCCGAGCTGGCCGTGTCGTGGCGAGGGCGCGGCGTGGTCGGCTTCGATCTGGCCGGCCCCGAGGACGGGTTCCTGCCGCAGCGGCACCGCGAAGCGTTCGACTACCTCGCCGAGCAGTTCTTCCCCACCACCGTGCACGCGGGGGAGGGGGCGGGGCTGGCATCCATCCGCTCCGCTCTGCTCGATGGACGGGCGCTCCGCCTCGGTCACGGCGTGCGCATCGCCAACGATCTCGACGTCGTCTCGCGCGAGGGCGAGGAGGTGCAGGTCACCTTCGGCGACCTCGCCCGCTGGGTGCGTGACCGCGAGATCACGCTCGAGCTGTCGCCCACCTCGAACCTGCAGTCGGGAGCCGTCACCGCCTGGGGCGACACGATGGACGCCCACCCGTTCGACCTGCTGTACCAGCTCGACTTCTCGGTCACCGTGAACGTCGACAACCGCCTGATGAGCGCGACGACGCTCACGCGCGAGCTGGGTCTGCTCGCTCAGGCCTTCGAGTACGACCTCGATGACCTCGAGGCCTTCCAGCTCAACGCGGCCGCCGGGGCCTTCCTGCCGGTGGAGGAGCGCGAGGAGCTCATCGAGATCATCTCGGAGGGTTTCCAGCGCTGACGCGCGAACGAGGCGGCGCTCATCGTTTCGATGGGCGCCGTCGTCGTTCGCAAAGGCGGCGGGAATATCGCACGGCGCGCGAAACTCCTGACATTCGCGCTCGTTGCGCCGGCGAGGCCCCGGAGCCGGGCGCGACCGCACCGATTCTCAGGAGTTTCGCCCCCCCCCCCGGTTCCGCCCACGGCGGTGCGGGCGGGGCGACCGCGCGGGGCGACCGCGCCGGGCGCGCGGGGCGTGCGAAACTCCTGAGGGATCTGCCCGGACGCCGTCCCACGAGCGGATCGCGGTGCTGCAGGGTCCTGAACTCAGGAGTCCGGCCCGGGGGCGCCGTGCCCCAGAATGCGCTCGAGTGCGGCGCGGACACGGTCCGGGTGGTACAGGATGTCTTCGGCGAGCAGCCTCAGCGTCGCGTAGCCGCGTTCCAGAGCCGCCATATCGCGGCGCCGGTCCTTCTTGTGCACGTGCCAGCCGCTGTGGAACTGCTCGCTGTCGCACTCGACGATGAGCCATCCATCGACCAGCAGGTCGACACGCCCCACGCCGCCGATCTGAACCTGTGGTTCGACATGGCAGCCGAGCTGACGCAGAAGAAGGCGAGCCAGCGACTCTGTCCCCGCTTCGGCACGCGAGTCCAGCAGTGGGCGCAGGGCGTGGAATCGATGGGGGACACGTGCGAAGACCTCGCTGACGTCCGCTTCATCGACGAGCCCGAGGTGCCAGGCGTTGTCGAGCGTGGCGACCGCAGACCGTGGCGGTTGGCACCGGATGGCCTGCGCGAGCGCTTCGACGACGTCGACCGCGGCGCGGTCCCGTGGCGCTGATGACGGACGCCAGTGGTAGATAACGTCGCGGGGTGCCGGAGGTCGGCGGCTCGCCAGCGGGTCCTGCTGCACATGGCGGTGCGAGTGACGATGGACGAACACCCCGCGCAGGGCCAGGAGGGCGACGCAGTCCAGTCGCCCACCCAGACGCGCCGCTGCGACGATGTCGTCGTGCGCGCCCGCCGCGACGAACCGCCCTTGCCGCACGCGCGTCAGAACGCCGTCTGCGACGGCGCGGTTGAGAGCGCGCCGCGTCCACCCGGCAGCGTGCAGTTCGTGGGTCGTCCAGACGGACTCCCGGTTCTCGTCGCGCCAAGGATCAAGGGACGTCATCCGCTCACACTGGTCGGTCTGGTCGCCCCCAGTGCGGCGAGGGCCCGAGCTGTGGATAACGGATGCTGGGGAGGAACCGGTGTCTCAGCCCTCGCTCGTGCCAGACTCCTGACTTTTCGCGCCAGACGGGCCTGCTGCCCCGCCGACGGTGATTGAGCGGAGAGATTCTCAGGAGTTTCGCTCGCGCCGCCGTCCGCCTGCCCCGCGACGACTGGGCGCCGGGCCCGCGCGTCAGGGCCGGGGGAGGAAGCCGGCGAGCTGCGCGGCGATCACGCGGTCGACCTCGGCCGGGTCTGCCGTCGGGGTGCCGTCGCCCGGCTGCGGGCCGTACGCGCCGAAGGAGGCGTGCGAGGCGCCGGGGATCTCGACGAAAGTCGTGTTCGCCGGGAGCTCGCCCTTGGCATCCGCGATCTTCTGCGGTGTGGACAGGCCGTCCTCCGAACCCGACAGACTCAGAACGGGCAGACCGGATGCCGAGAGGTCGTTCGCGCAGTACGAGGCGAACAGCACGAGGGCGTCGGCGTCGGATGCCAACTGGCAGGCCCGCACGCCGCCGAGGGAGTGGCCGCCGACCGCCCAGGTCGACACGTCGGGGGCGAGGTCCGTGAAGGTCGACAGCGGTCGCGGGTCGAAGAACGCGAGGTTCAGCCAGGGCTTCGTGATGACGACGGTGACGCCGTCGTCGACGACGGTATCGGCGAAGGTCGCGATGTACCCCTCGGCCGCGACCTTCGCCCCCGGGATGAATACCAGCCCCTGCCCGGTCGCGCCCGACGTGGGGGAGAGGACGATGCCGGACCCGTCGGCGGTGATGGTGAGCCCGGGGTTCGTCTGCGCGTCAGACAGCGGTTCGGGTTCGGCGCCCATGACGCCCACCTGGCTGTAGATCAGGATGCCGCCCACCAGCAGCACCACGATCGCGCCCAGACCACCGAGGATCCAGCGCAGAAGACGACGACGCCGGCGGGGCGCTCGGGGCGCTCCGCCGGCGTCGGACGGGGTCGTGTCGGTCACCTCTCGAGGGTAACGCGGGGCTCAGGCGGGCAGTGCCGCCTTGCGCGCCGCGACGATCTCGACGATGCGCGCGTACAGCGCGTGCTCGGGGTCGAGGCCGGTGACCTCCGCCGTGAACGCCTCGGCATCGAGCTCGCGCAGCATGCGCTGCAGGTCGACGGCCTGGGTGTCCTCGGCGTCCGAGAACTCGAGTGCGGCGGCCATGGCGGCGACCAGGGCGTCGACGGGCAGGCCCCGCTCCACGGCCTCGGCGGCGGGTCCGACGAAACGCTCGTGACGCGAGAGCTTGCGCAGCGGCTGACGCCCCACGCGCCACACCGTGTCGGGCAGGGCGGCGTTGCGGAAGCGGCGCAGGATCGTCGCGCGGTACTCGCCCTGCACGCCGGCATCCAACTCGTGCTTCTCGACCAGCAGCGCGCTGGTCTCCTCCAGCGCGGCCTCGACCTTCGCCGCGATCTCGGGGTCCGCCAGGGCGTCCGAGATGCGCTCGATGCCCGCCTGCGCACCGAAGTACGCGGTGGTGGCGTGCCCGGTGTTCACCGTGAAGAGCTTGCGCTCGATGTAGGGCTCGAGGTCGTCGACGAAGTGCGCCCCGGGGATGTGCGGGGGGTTGTCGCCGAAGGGCGGCCGCTCGATCGCCCACTCGTAGAACGGCTCGACGGTGACGTCGACGCCGCCGCCGGACTGGGCCGGGACGATGCGGTCGACCGCGGTGTTGGCGAAGACCGAACGGGATGCCAAAGCATCCCAGGACTCGCCGGCGAGCTCGACCACGTGCTCGCGCAGCTGGTCGGTCGCCCCGATGGCGTTCTCGCACGCCATGATCTGCAGCGGCGGGAGCGAGGGGTCGCGAAGCGCGAGACCCGCGACGATGTGCGGGGCGACGAACTTCAGGATCGTCGGGCCGACGGCGGTGGTCACCACGTCGGCGGTGGCGATCTCGTCGACGAGCGCTTCGGCATCCACGGAGCTGTCGATCGCGCGAAAGCCGGTCACCTCCTTGTCGACGCCGCCCTCGCCCACCTCGTGGACGGTGTACGACGACGCGGAGTTGATCGCCTCGACGAGGGCCGCTGAGACGTCGGAGAAGACGAGGTCGTACCCGCCCTCGTGCAGGAGAAGACCGACGAAGCCCCGGCCGATGTTGCCGGCGCCGAAGTGGACGGCCTTCATGCGTTGACGGAGCCCGAGAGGGCCTGGAAGAGCTCCTCGGGGGAGGAGGCGGCCTTCAGGCGCGCGACATCGTCCTCCTCGGAGAACAGGATCGCGATCTGCGACAGGATCTCGAGGTGCTCGTCGCCCTTGCCGGCGATGCCGATGACGAAGGTGACGGGCTCCCCGCCCCAGTCGACGCCGCCGTCGTACCGCACCACGGACAGGCCGGACTCGAGGATCGCCTGCTTGGTCTCGTTCGTGCCGTGCGGGATCGCGAGCTCGTTGCCCATGTAGGTCGACACGGTCTCTTCGCGCTGCTGCATGGCGGCGAAGTAGTCGGCGGTGACGGCGCCGGTGGCCTGGAGCAGGTCGGCGGCCTCCTTCATCGCCTCCTCGCGGGTGGCGCTGCCGGGGTGGATGCGGACGGATTCGCTACGGAGGACGTTCGACATGGTTCTCGCCTTTCTCGTCGTGCTGTCCAGCCTCGCAAACCGCGGGCCGGACGGGAAGACGCCAGGGGCCGGGCTGACGCACCGACCCCTGGCGTGCTAAGGGAATTACTTGGCTTCGTGCTGAGCGCGCACCATCTCCACGACCTCGTCGTACTTCGGCGAGTTCATGAAGTTGTCGACCGACACGTGGAGCGAGTCAGGCGACTGCGCCTTCGCGCGGTCGGTGAGCTGGTTCTGCGTGATGACCAGGTCGGCCGAGCCGTCGAGGTTCGCGATCGCCTGGTTGGTGACCGTGACGCCGTCGATGCCGGCCTTCTTGATCTTGTTGCGCAGGACACTGGCGCCCATGGCCGAAGAACCCATGCCGGCGTCGCAGGCGAACACGATGTTGTTCAGCTGCTTGGTCGTCACGGCGCCGGCGGTGCCGCCGAGGGCGGCGTCGACGTCGCGGTCGGCCGCCTCGGTCGTGCCCGAGCCGGTCGTTCCGGCGGCGCGGGTGCGGAGGGCACCGAGGGCGGAGGACTCCTTGCCCTTGTTGGCCGCGGTCTGGTCGATCGCGGCGGCGAAGCTGTCGCCCTCGGCCTCCTGGTCGCGCTTGCGCGAGGCGCGGAGGATGACGCCGGCCACCAGGAAGGTCACCGCGGCGGCCACGACGACCGACAGGTAGACCACGAGGAGGTTGGCGGGACCGGCGCCGATGGCGGCGACGGTGACGGCGATGATGCTGCCGGGAGCCGCCGGGAAGGCCAGTCCGCCCTGGAAGATCATGTTCGTCGCGACACCCGAGGCGCCACCGGCGATCAGCGCGAGGATCGTCATCGGCTTCGCGAGGGCGTACGGGAAGTAGATCTCGTGGATGCCACCGAGGAACTGGATGATGATCGCGCCGGGAGCCGAGGCCTTGGCCGCACCGACACCGAAGAAGGTGAAGGCGAGCAGCAGACCCAGGCCGGGGCCGGGGTTCGCCTCGATGAGGAACAGGATCGACTTGCCCGACTCCGCCGCCTGCTCGATGCCGAGCGGGGTGAAGACGCCGTGGTTGATCGCATTGTTGAGGAACAGCACCTTGGCCGGCTCGACGATGATCGACAGCACCGGCAGCAGGTTGAACTGCACGAGGAACGCGACGATGCTGCCGAGGACCGCGCTGATGCCGAGGAACACCGGACCGAAGGCGAAGAAGCCGACGATCGCGAGGATCATGCCCAGGATGCCGGCGGAGAAGTTGTTCACGAGCATCTCGAAGCCGGGGCGGATCTTGCCGTCCCACAGCTTGTCCATCTGCTTGGTGACCCAGGCCGCGAGCGGGCCCATGATCATCGCGCCGAGGAACATCGGGATGTTGGTGCCGACGATGACGCCCATCACGGCGATGGTCGCCACGACGCCACCGCGGGCGCCGTAGACGATGCGCCCACCGGTGTTGGCGATGAGCAGCGGCAGCAGGTAGGTGATCATGACGCTGACCAGGCCGACGTAGCCCTGGTAGGTGCTGCCGTCTTCGTTGGCCGTGAGCGCGGTCATCGCCCCGGGCCAGTTGATGGTCGCGGCGTTTCCGCCTCCGCCGAGGATCTCGGCGACCGGGGACCAGTGCCAGCCGAAGGGGCTCTTGGCACCGAAGAATCCGGCGGGGATGAAGAGCATGGTGATGAAGCCCCATGCGATGAATGCCGCGATGTTCGGCATGATCATGCCGGAGAGGAACGTGCCGAATCGCTGAACCGCGATCCGAGCCCCTCCCGGCTTCTTGGTGGGTGACGTCGTCGTCATTGCTGTGTCTCCTTGACTGACTGCACGGCCGGGGCCGTATGGGGGATGCGGCTGACGCCGCGGTGTCGACGGGGCGGCCGGAACCGCCCCGGGGTTTACGGGGTGTGGACGAGGGTGGAGGCGGCCTGCGCTGCCTCGCGGGCGGAGGCCGCGTCGTCCGCGGCCAGGGCGGCCTCGGCGATGCGGCGGGCATCGTCGAGAGTGTGGGCGAGCAGGGTCGCGCGCACGTCGGCGAGGGCTGTGGGGGCCATCGACAGCGTGGTGGCGCCGAGCCCGACGAGCACGACGGCGAGCATGGGGTCGGCCGCGGCCTCGCCGCAGATGCCGACGGGCTTGCCGTGCGTGCGGCCCGCGGCGCCGACCTCGCGGATGAGGCGGAGGACGGCCGGATGCCACGGGTCCTGGAACGACGCGACCGAGCCGAGCAGGCGGTCGGCGGCGAGCGTGTACTGCGTCAGGTCGTTCGTGCCGATCGAGGCGAAGTCGGCGATCTCGAGGATGCGGTCGGCCAGGAGGGCCGACGAGGGGACCTCGACCATGACGCCGGTCGTCTTCAGGCCGTAGTCCTTCGCCAGGGCGGTGAAGTACCGGGTCTCTTCGACGGTCGAGACCATGGGCGCCATGACCCACAGGTCGGCGGGGCCGGCCTCGGACGCCCGGGTCGCGGCATCCGCTTCGGCGAGAGCCGTCAGCTGCTCGCGCAGGATGTCCTCGCTGGCACGGAGGGCGCGCAGGCCCCGCAGACCCAGCGCGGGGTTCTCCTCGTGCGCGTCGTTGAGGAACGGCAGGGGCTTGTCGGCGCCGGCGTCGAGCACGCGCACGACGACCTTCTTGCCGGGGAAGGCGCTGAGCAGCTCGGTGTACGCCGCGCGCTGCTCCTCGACGGTGGGGGCCGAGCTGGAGCTGAGGAAGAGGAACTCGGTGCGGAAGAGGCCCACACCCTCGGCGCCGAGCTCGACGGCCTCGGCGGCTCCGCCGGGCTTGCCGAGATTGGCCAGCAGCGGAACCTTCGTGCCGTCGGCGAGAGCGCCGTCGGTGATGGGGGCGGATGCCGCGGCTGCGCGCGCCTCAGCACGGTTGGCGGCTCGCGCCTTCTCGTCGTCGCTCGGGTCGACGGTCACGACGCCGGCGGCGGCATCGACGATGACCGACTGCCCGTCGACGAGGTCCTTCGCTCCGGCCGCGCCCACGACGGCGACGATCGACTTCTCGCGCGCGAGGATCGCGGTGTGCGAGGTCGGGCCGCCCTCGGTGGTGACCAGGGCCAGCACCTTGTCGAGGTCGAGCAGGGCGGTGTCGGCGGGGGCGAGGTCCTTCGCGACCAGCACGAAGGGGTGACCGGGGTCGGGGATGCCGGGGGCCGCGACGCCGCGCAGGCGCGCGATCACGCGCTGGGCGACATCGTCGAGGTCGGCCGCGCGCTCGCCGAGGTAGCCGCCGAGGGCCACGAGCTGCTCGCGGAACGAGGCGAAGGCGTCGTGCACGGCGAACTCGCCGGTCTTGCCGGCGGCCAGGCGCGCGTCGACCTCGGCTTCGAGGGTCGGGTCTTCGGCGATCATCGCCTGCGCCTCGAGCACGTCGCGGGCGGCGCCGCCGGCCTGGGCGCCGCGGGCTTCGAGCTCGCGGGCGACGGCACCGATGGCCTCGCGCACGCGCGCCGTCTCGTCGTCGACGCTCAGCTCGCTCTTGGCGTCCTTCGGGGCGGGCAGGGGCTCGGCCATGCGCGCGATGGGTCCCTGGGCCACGCCCAGTCCGATTCCGACTCCACGGAGTTCCGTCATGGTGCTGTATTTCCTTTACTCGGCGTCGTGGTCGGTGGTGAGAAGCTCCGCGAGGCGCTCCAGCGTCGCTTCGGCGTTGTCGCCGTCGGCGGTGAGGGTCACATAGTCGCCCTGCTCGAGTCCCAGCGCGATGATCCCGAGGATGCTCGCGGCGTTGATCGGCTTCCCCGCGTCCTTGGCGAGGGTCACCGGGATGCCGGAGTCCTTCGCCGCCTGCGCGAAGAGCTTCGCGGGGCGCGCGTGCAGTCCGTGCGACGATCCGATGCGGACGGTGCGTGTCAGGTGGGGCATGGGTGTCCTCTCCGTCGAGTTCAGATCGTGTCCGCGGGCTGGGCGGAACGCAGGGCGTCCTCGACCAGGGCGAGGGTTCGGGTGCCGCTCTGGTCGGCGAAGACGTCGTCGGGCAGCAGGACGACGGTCACGCCGCGCGGGGCGGCCTCGAGGCGGATGCGCTCGAGTTCGGGGGCGAGGTGCGGGCCGACCAGCACGAGATCGGCGGCGTCGAGGTCGATCGGGAGGGACCGCGAGGTTCCCGCCGAGGCGGAGTAGTCCAGGCCCTTCTCGTGCGCAGCACGACGGACGCGTTGCGCGACGAACGTGCTCGACGCACCCGCTCCACACACCACGAGGATCCTCATCGACCGGCCTTTCTTCCTCTCGATTGTCCGCACCTGTCTCACAGCGGACAACCAGGTTCGTTTCCCACCCCCCGGAACGCGGATGCCGCAGCCGCCTCCTGCGCGCGCCGTCCCGAGCCGCGCCCGGTGCGGACGGGCGTGAAAGGATGGATGGAACGCTGCCAACCGGGGCGGTGCGGAGGACGGATCGTGACGACGAAGGCTCGCCAAGACCGCCTGCTGGCCCTGTTGCTGCGGGACGGGGAATGGTCGACCGCTGCGTCTCTCGCCGACGCACTCGGGGTGACCCCGCGCAGTGTCCGGTCCTATGTCACGGCGATCAACGCCCGCGTCCCCGGCGGAGCGGCGATCGAGTCCGGGCCCCTCGGCTATCGCGCCGGGTCCGACGCCGCCGCAGCCCTTCGGGCCTTGACCGGAACGGATGCCGGCACCCCCCGCGACCGTCTGCACACCCTCGTCCGGCGGCTCCTGGATTCCGCCGACGGCATCGACGTCTTCGACACGGCGGACGCCCTGCACGTGAGTGCCGCGACCCTTGAGGCGGATCTGTCACGCGTGCGGGGACTGCTCGGCGGAACGGAGCTGACGCTCGAGCGCTCGGCATCCACCGCCCGCCTGCGCGGAACCGAGGTCGCCCAACGCCGGCTCCTGTCGAAACTGGCGCACGACGAGATGGACGCCGGGCTCTTCGACCTCGACGCCCTGCGTCGCACGCTCGGCGAGCAGTCGGTCGGCGCCCGCGCGTTCGGGCCGTTCAAAGCCGAACTCGTCGCCGAACTCGGCGCCCTCGGCTACTACGTCAACGAGATCGGCATCGGCGACGTGGTGATGCACATCGCGATCGCCGCCGACCGCACCACGCGCGATCGGGCCCTTGGCTCCCCGGGCGGGGATTCGTCGGATGCCGCGGCCGCCGTCGTCGCCCTGCTCGACCGACTGACGGTGAAGCACATCGGCGTGCAACTCGGCTCGGGCGACCTGCGCCACCTCGCGACCCTCGTGCTGACCCGCATCGTCGCACCCGGCTCCCCGGCCGGCGACGACGTGCGCTCCCGCCTCGACCCGGCGGTCGAGGTGGCCGTGCGCCGGGTCGTCGAGAACGCGGCATCCGAGTTCCTCGTCGACATCGCCCACGACGACTTCATCCTGCGCCTGGCGCTGCACGTGCAGAACCTTCTGCACCGCTCGCGTGAGCAGGCGTGGTCGCGCAATCCGCTGACGCGGTCGCTGAAGTCGACGTACCCGATGATCTTCGAGGTCGCGGTCTACATCGCCAAGGGGCTGCAGGACGGCCTGGGCATCCCGATCCTCGACGACGAGATCGCCTACATCGCGATGCACGTCGGCGGCCGCCTCGAGCGCAGCCGCCGCGCCGACCAACTGCTGACGGCGACGATCGTGTGCCCCGGGTATTACGAGCTGCACGAGCTCCTGCGCTCGAGCGTCGACCGCTCGCTCGGCCAGGCGATCGAGGTCGTGGGCGTCGAGACGCGCATCGACCCGGCGTGGGACTCGATCGAGACCGACCTCGTGCTCACGACCATCGACCCGCCGCGGCCGGGCGACCGGTTCGTGCGGATCCAGCCGTTCCTCACCGACGCCGACGTCGAGCGCGTGCAAGCCGCCGCCGGTCGCATCCGCCGCGGGCGGCGTCTGGCGCGCCTGCGGGCCGAGCTCGAACGGTACTTCGCGCCCGAGGCATTTGTGCGGGGGCTGGATGCCGCTGACGGCGAGGCCGGCGTCATCCGACGCCTCGGCGGGATGCTCGTCGAGCAGAGCGTGATCGACGACGCCTACGTGGCTCGGGCCGTGGAGCGCGAGGCCATCTCGTCCACCGCGTTCACCGACGCGCTCGCCGTGCCTCACGCGATGGGCATGACGGCGACCCAGACCCGCATCGCCATCGGCATCGCCGACCCCTCGATCGCATGGGGCGAGGGTCGCGTGCAGGTCGTGGCGCTCGTGGCCTTCAGCGAGACCGACCGCGAGGCCTTCCAGACGGTGTTCGAGCAGTTCGTCGAGGTGTTCAGCGAGCGCGACAGCGTGCAGCGCATCGTCCGCCGCGCGGTGTCGTTCCCCGCGTTCCTGGACGAACTGGTCGCGGTGATCGACGGCTGAGGCGGGTCC
This sequence comes from Microbacterium testaceum, assembly GCF_029761935.1. Lineage (NCBI taxonomy): Bacteria > Bacillati > Actinomycetota > Actinomycetes > Micrococcales > Microbacteriaceae > Microbacterium > Microbacterium testaceum. The sequence continues at coordinate 1,374,879 of NZ_CP121699.1, read as the reverse complement.
TCGCCGCCGGTCGAAGCTTGCCCGCACGTCTCTCACGCGTTGTGGGGCGTAGTTGGTGGCTCCGGGGCGTGGATGGCACCTCTCTCGGTCGTTGTGGGGCGTGATTCGTGGCTCCGGGGCGTGGTTCGTGGTCCCGGGGCCACATCCGCCGCCCCGAACGGCCGCCCCGGCCCCGCTGGGCGACGGCGTGATGTCGAACGGCAGGGGCAGTTTGGCGCACGAGTCGTGCGCTATGCGCTGTGCGTCTCAGGCTGCGGCTGGCCTGGGCACCGATCCATGACCCACGGATGTGGGCGCGCCTGCTACTCGAAGCGGTTCACGGACGCGGTCCGGGGCGCACACCGAAGGCAGCAAGACGGCGGCCCAGAGCGGCGGCGTCGCTGATGTGTTCCCACCCCCAGCGCACCACGGCACGCCCCGTGGTGCCTCGGATCCAGTCCTCGCGCCGCTTCTCCGCTTCGACGACCTCGCGAGACGAGCGTCCAGAGGTGTCGGCGAGCTCGCGGTACTTCACCTTGCCGTCGAATTCTCCCCATGCGTTCGCTTCATCGAGCCCGAAGTCGAGCCAGTAGGTCTTACCACGCGGCCCGTCAACGGCAACCTGCAGTGACGGCGAGGCGAAGCCCAGCTCGTCGAGTCGGATTCGGCTGATGCTCTCTCCGGGGCGCTGTGCTCGTCCGTCTGTGAACTCCAGAGCGCGGCGCCCGCGGCGACGCCCGCGCGGAGAGACGTCGAGAGCGTCGATTGCGGACGCGCGAAACGTCGCCGCCTTGTCCAGGTCGTACGTGTTGGATGGTGTCCAAGCGATGGCGCGCAGACCGGCGTCAGCCGCTGAAACGGCCGACTCTCGCGATTCCCATCTCGCCACGTCAGCGACGGTTCGAACGAGTGACGTACATGCGATTCCGTTGATTTCCGTGATGTCATCGGTGCTGAGTTCTCCGCGGTGCCGGACGACGTCAGAAGCAGCGCTCGGTCGATTCTCGGGCGAGCAGACGTGCAGTCGCCCATCATCTGCGAGCAGCGGGAGTCCATGGAGGGCCGCAGCAGTGCGACCCGCGAAAATTGGGCGAGAGGTCGCGACGGCACCGTAGGAGCGTGCCCGAAGGACCACCTGCTCCTCGATCTTCAGATCCTGCAGCTCGGAAGCGCGTGCGAACACACCGCGCCGCACGGCGATGAGTTGGCCGGCCTTCAGAGCGCGGGCGATCTGGCGGGAGTCCCACCCCAGATCCTCCAGGTCACGACGACGACGCAGAGGAACGACGAATGCATTCGACATGGCCTGATCGTTGCGGTCACCGGCGCTCCCTCGCGGGCCGGGACGCCCCGACTGCGGACAGAGGGCGCGAACCCGTGGATGGGGAGGAGGGGCGCACCCCGCGGCAGCCTTTTCCCCACCAGGCTGCGGCCATACAGCCCGAGCGCGCTGACATGCCCATCCGTGGCCCCGGGGCCACGGGGCACGCCCCGGGGCCACAATCTGCGCCGCAGACCGTAGCCAGCAGGGAGGCCCCCTGCGCGCTTCACAGCGCGGCAGCACCAGCGATTCCGCGTCCCCGCATGCTCATGATGCCTGCGGCCACGTCCCCTCAGGCGCGGTGACCTGCTCATTCGTGGCCGCGGGGCCATGGAGTGCACCCCGGGGCCACGGTTCGCGCCCCGAACCGGGTCGGCGCTCGTCGTCCGCCGCGCCGGACCCCTCAGCGCACCGACACCAGCAGCTCCTCGGCCCCGGCGCGCAGGGCCTCGAGACGCCGGCGCGCCTTCTTGGCCGACGAGCCGCGCACGTCGAGGTACAGCTTCAGCTTCGGCTCGGTGCCGCTGGGGCGAACGATCAGGCGGGAGCCGTCGTCGAGCCACAGGCGCAGCACGTCGCCCGGGGGCAGTCCGTCGACGCCGAGCAGCAGGTCGTCGATGCGCGACACGGCGATCTCGCCCACCGCGGCGGGGGGCTGGGCACGCAGCGCGGCCATGATCCCCGCGATCTCGCTGACATCGCTCACGCGCACCGAGATCTGGTCGCTCGCGAAGGCGCCGAACGTGTCGCGGAACTCCTGCAGCAGGTCAGCCACGGTGCGGCCCTGAGCGCGAGCCTCGGATGCCATGCTCAGAAGAGCCACGGCGGCCGAGATCCCGTCCTTGTCGCGCACGGTCGTCGGGTTGACGAGGTAGCCGAGGGCCTCCTCGAAGCCGAACACGATGCCGGGCGCCCGCGAGATCCACTTGAACCCGGTGAGGGTGGAGTGGAACTCGAGACCGTAGTGCTCGGCGACGGCCTGGAGTCCGGGCGACGAGACCAGAGAGCAGGCGAGGGATGCCGGCGCCCCGGGACCGTCCGCATCGGAGCCGCCCGAGCCGGCCGTGGCCTTCGCCGCGCGCCACCCCAGCAGCAGCCCGATCTCGTTGCCGGTCAGCCGTCGCCACCCGCCCTCGGAGTCGGCGTCGGGGACCGCGACGGCCAGGCGGTCGGCATCCGGATCGTTCGCGATGACGAGCTCGGCGTCGACGGCGCGCGCGGTCTCGAGCGAGAGGTCCATGGCCCCGGGCTCTTCGGGGTTGGGAAACGCGACGGTCGGGAAGCGCCCGTCGGGGTGGATCTGCGCCTCGACGACGGTGGGCTGGGGGTAGCCCGCTTCGGTCAGCACGCGCGAGACGGTCTCCCATCCGACGCCGTGCATGGCGGTGTAGACCCAGTTGAGACCCTCGGCTGCGGCGGGTGCGGGTGCCACCGCGGCGGTCGCGGAGACGTACGCCTCGACGACCGACTCGGGGGCGTTGGCGTAGCCGACCGAGCGGGGGAGGGTGGTGATGTTGCCCTCGTCGGCGATCCGCTGGATGTGGGCGGCGATCTCGGCATCCGCCGGCGAGACGATCTGCGCGCCCTCGTCGGCGCCGCCGAGGTAGACCTTGTAGCCATTGTCGTCGGGCGGGTTGTGGCTGGCGGTGACCATGACGCCCGCGTCGGCACCGAGGTGGCGCACGGCGAAGGCGAGCACGGGCGTGGGCAGCAGGCGGGGGAGCAGGATCGCGTTCAGGCCCGCGCCGGCGAAGATCTCGACCGAGTCGCGCGCGAACACGTCGGAATTTCGGCGTCCGTCGTACCCGACGACGACCGTCGGCGTCTCGCCGCCCGAGCGCTCGAGCAGGTACGCCGCGAAACCGGCCGCCGCCTGGGCGACGAGCACGCGATTCATGCGGTTGGAGCCGGCACCGAGCGTTCCGCGCAGGCCCGCGGTGCCGAAGGCCAGCCGCGTCGAGAAACGATCCTCGAGGTCGGCGGCAGCCTCCGCATCGCCGTCCTCGACGCGCGCGAGCAGCTCCGACAGTTCTTCTCGGGTCACGGCATCCGGATCCTGCGCCATCCAGGCGCGGGCCGCGTCGACGTACGCGCTCACAACGCGCCGATCACGCGGGCGAGCAGCGCCGAGATCACGGGCTCGGCCTCGCGGCCGGCTTCGAGCACCTCTTCGTGGCTGAGGGGCGTCTGCTGGATGCCGGCGGCCAGGTTCGTGATGAGCGAGAAGCCCAGGATCTCCATGCCGGCCTGACGCGCGGCGATCGCCTCGAGGGCGGTCGACATACCGACGATGTGGCCGCCGATGGTCTTGGCCATCTGCACCTCGGCGGGCGTCTCGTAGTGCGGCCCGCGGAACTGCGTGTACACGCCCTCGTCGAGCGACGGGTCGATCGAGCGGGCGATGTCGCGCAGGCGCTTCGAGTACAGGTCGGTGAGGTCGATGAAGGTCGCGCCCTCGAGGGGCGAGTCGGCCGTGAGGTTGATGTGGTCGCTGATGAGCACGGGCTGGCCGGGCTTCCACGTCTCGCGGACGCCGCCGGCGCCGTTCGTGAGGATCATCGTTTTCGCACCCGTCGCGGCCGCGGTGCGCACGCTGTGCACGACCCGGCGCACGCCGTGGTTCTCGTAGTAGTGCGTGCGGGCGCCGATGACGAGGACGTTCTTGCCGCCGGGGGTGCGGACGCTGCGGAGCGTGCCGACGTGCCCCTCGAGGGCGGGCTTGGAGAAACCGACGACCTCGGTCGCGGGGAACGACGCCGTCTCCTCGCCGATGAGCTCGGCGGCGCGTCCCCAGCCGGACCCGAGGGTCACGGCGATGTCGTGGTGCTCGACGCCCGAGAGGCGGGCGATGTCGGCAGCCGCGGCGGCGGCGATCTCGAACGGGTCGACCGCGGGGTCGTCGAGCGGGTGTGAGGTGCTGTTGGACATTCCCCCACTCTAGAAACTGCGGGGCCTGCGGGCCAGACGGCACACACCTCGGATCATCGTGTCGGGCGCAGCTGTGTGGAGCATCGGCATCCGCCCAGCGCTGACAGAATGGATGCCATGGTGCAGAGCTTCGAGCGCAAGCAGTCCGTCGCAATCGTCGGCGGCGGCCCCGGCGGGTACGAGGCGGCTCTCTCCGCCGCGCAGCTCGGCGCCGACGTCACCCTCGTCGAGCGCGCGGGAGTCGGCGGTTCGGCCGTCATCACCGACGTGGTCCCCTCGAAGACCCTCATCGCCACCGCCGACGCGGCCGTCGCGATCCGCAATGCCAGCAGCCTCGGCGTGCAGCTGTTCGCCAAGGACGACCGCGGCAAGCCGCTGACCCCCGAGGTGGCGATCAACCTCGCCGCGGTCAACCAGCGCCTGCTCTCGCTCGCGCGGCAGCAGTCCGACGACATGCGCGCCTCGTTGCTCGAGGCGGGTGTCCGCATCATCTCGGGCCACGGACGTCTCGACGGCGACGGCGCCGTGGTGGTCTCGACCGAGGCCGGCGGAACCGACTTCGACCGTGTCGAGGCCGAGACCCTCGTCGTCTCGGTCGGTGCGTCTCCCCGCGAGCTCCCCTCGGCCAAGCCCGACGGCGAGCGCATCCTCACGTGGACGCAGCTCTACAACATGAAGTCGGTGCCCTCGCACCTCATCGTCGTGGGTTCCGGCGTGACCGGCGCCGAGTTCGCCTCGGCGTACATGAACCTCGGTGCCAAGGTCACGCTCGTCTCGAGCCGCGACCAGGTGCTCCCGGGTGAGGATCAGGATGCCGCGGCCGTGCTCGAGCGCGTGTTCCAGCGCGGCGGCATGACCCTGTTGGCGAAGGCGCGGGCCGATTCGGTCGTCAACACCGGCGATGGAGTCACCGTCACCCTCTCCGACGGCCGCACCATCGAGGGCAGCCACTGCCTGATGGCGGTCGGGTCGATCCCCAACACTGCCGGCATCGGGCTCGAGCAGGCGGGGGTGCAGATGACGGCATCCGGTCACATCCGCGTCAACCGCGTCGCGCGCACCTCGGTGCCCAACATCTACGCGGCGGGCGACTGCACGAACTTCTACCCCCTGGCATCCGTCGCCTCGATGCAGGGGCGTCAGGCGATCTTCCACGCCCTCGGCGACATCGTGATCCCGCTCGAGACGCGCCGCATCACGGCCAACATCTTCACCGCGCCCGAGATCGCCACGGTCGGCTTCAGCGAGCAGGACGTCACCGAGGGGCGGATCGCCGGCAAGGTGCGTAAGCTCCCGCTCTCGGCGAACCCCCGCGCGAAGATGCAGGGCATCACCGACGGCTTCGTCAAGCTGATCGCCCGCGAGGGCAGCGGCACCGTGATGGGCGGCGTGATCGTCGGCCCGAAGGCGTCGGAGCTCATCTACCCGATCGCGATCGCCGTCGAGCGCCGCCTCACCGTCGACCAGGTCGCGCGCGTGTTCGCGGTGTACCCCTCGCTGACCTCGAGCATCACCGACGCTGCGCGCGCCATGCACATCGTCGACCGCGACGACCCCGGCGAGGACTGAGCCCTCCGGATGCCGCGGCCTCGCGGCATCCGCCCCTCATCCGACGCCCGGGCACGGGCGTGGTGAGGCGCGGGACAGCGGTGCGATCCGCGGGCTCCAGGCGCTCCCTCCCGCGCGATAAACGCCGTTCCCGTCGAGAAACGCCGCCTCGCGGCGTGTCTCAGCACAGATGCCGTTTATCGCCGCCTGGCCATCTCGGACCGCGCCCCGGCTGATCGCGCCCCGGCGGGCCGTGCCCCCTCCTCTCTCGCGATAAACGCCCTTCCTGTCGAGAAACGCCGCCTAGCGGCGTGTTTCGGTACGGATGCCGTTTATCGCCGTCCGGCTGCGCCGCTCGGCTGCGCCGAACCGTGCCCCGCCCCGCCGCACCCCGTCGGATCGTGCCGCGCCGGACCGCGCCGCTCCGGACCGCGCCGCTCCCTTGCGACAAACGCTGTTTCTGCCGGGAAACGCGGCGTCGTGGCGTGTTTCGGTACGGATGCCGTTTATCGCCGTGCCGCAACGCGCCGCAGCCCGCAGGGCACCGCAGCGCGCCGCAGCGCGCCGCAGCCCGCCGTTGCTGGCGCAGCCCCCACGAACGACGGCGCCGCGCCCCCGAAGGAGCGCGGCGCCGTGTCGAACGGAGGGGCCCGTCAGCTGATCAGCAGCAGCTGGTGCCCCGCGGCGACCGTGGTGCCGGCCGAGGCGTCGATGCTCGCGACGGTGCCGTCCTTGTGGGCCTGGATGGGCTGCTCCATCTTCATCGCCTCGAGCACCACGACCAGGTCGCCCTTGACGACTTGCTGGCCCTCTTCGACGGCCACCTTGACGACGGTGGCCTGCATCGGCGACTTGACCGCGTCGCCGGTGGCGCCGGCCGTGGGCGAGGCACCGTGGGCGCGGCGGGACGGGGGAGCGGCGGCCGGACGACCGACCGAGGGAGCCGCGGCCGTGATGCGGTCGGGCAGGCTCACCTCGAGGCGCTTGCCGCCGACCTCGACGACCACCGTGTGGCGGCCGGGGGCTGCGGCGGGGGCTTCGAGCTCGCCGTCCCACGCGGGGATGTCGTTGACGAACTCCGTTTCGATCCAGCGCGTGAACACGCCGAACTCGCCGTTCTCGGCGGTGAAGGCGGGGTCGCGGACGACCTTGCGGTGGAACGGGATGACGGTCGGCATGCCGGCGACCTCGAACTCGTCGAGGGCGCGGCGCGAGCGCTCGAGGGCCTCGGCGCGGTCGCGGCCGGTCACGATGATCTTCGCGAGCAGCGAGTCGAAGGCGCCCGAGACGCTGTCGCCCGCGGTCACGCCGGAGTCGAGACGGATGCCGGGGCCGCCGAACGTCTTGAACACGTGGATCGGGCCCGGCTGGGGGAGGAACCCGCGACCCGGGTCCTCGCCGTTGATGCGGAACTCGATCGAGTGACCGACCGGGGCCGGGTCGTCGTAGCCGAGCTCCTCGCCCTCGGCGACGCGGAACTGCTCGCGCACGAGGTCGATGCCGGTGACCTCTTCGGAGACGGGGTGCTCGACCTGCAGGCGGGTGTTGACCTCGAGGAACGAGATCGTGCCGTCGGCGCCGATGAGGAACTCGCAGGTTCCGGCACCGACGTAGCCGACCTCCTTCAGGATGGCCTTCGACGCCGAGTAGAGGATGGCGTTCTGCTCGTCGGTCAGGAACGGCGCGGGGGCCTCTTCGACGAGCTTCTGGTGGCGGCGCTGCAGCGAGCAGTCGCGCGTGGAGACGACTACGACGTTGCCGGCGGCATCGGCCAGGCACTGCGTCTCGACGTGACGCGGCTTGTCGAGGTACTTCTCGACGAAGCACTCGCCGCGGCCGAAGGCGGCGACCGCCTCGCGCGTGGCCGATTCGAACATCTCGGCGACCTCGTCGAGCTCGCGCGCGACCTTGAGCCCGCGTCCGCCGCCGCCGTACGCGGCCTTGATGGCGATCGGCAGGCCGACCTCGTTGGCGAAGGCGATGACCTCGTCGGCACCCGAGACGGGGCCGGGGGTCCCGGGGGCCAGGGGTGCGCCGACCTTCTCGGCGACGTGGCGCGCGGTGACCTTGTCGCCCAGGGCCTCGATGGCGTCGGGGGAGGGGCCGATCCAGATGAGGCCGGCACCGATCACGGCGCGGGCGAAGTCGGCGTTCTCGGCGAGGAAGCCGTAGCCGGGGTGCACGGCGTCGGCGCCGGAGCGGCGGGCGACCGAGAGGATCTTCTCGATCGACAGGTAGGTGTCGGCACTGGTCGCACCGTCGAGGGCGTAGGCCTCGTCGGCGAGGCGGGTGTGCAGCGCGTCACGGTCCTGATCGGCGTAGACGGCGACGGAGGCCTTCCCCGAATCACGGGCGGCGCGGATGACTCGGACGGCGATCTCGCCGCGGTTGGCGACAAGGACCTTGGCGATCTTCGGCATCCTCCCAGCCTAGCGAGGGGTCACCCCGGCCTTTTGACCCTCCTCGATAAGAAACGCCGAAAAACGTGTGAGGGAGTCTACGAACGGTTCCACAGGTCGGTCCACGAACCGCCCAGTTCGCGCACAAGTCGGCGGACCGTCGAGAGCGACATGCCCACCACCGTCGAGGGGTCCCCGTCCACCCGCTCGATGAACGCCCCGCCGAGGCTGTCGACGGTGAACGCCCCCGCCACCAGCAGGGGCTCGCCGGTGGCCACGTACGCGGCGATCTCGGCGTCGTCCACATCGGCGGCGAAGGTCACCGAGGCTTCGGCGACGGCGAAGGCCTCGCGCGGCTCGGAGCCGGGGGAGAGGCGGAAGACGCTGTGCCCGGAGTGCAGAACCCCGGTGCGCCCTCGCATCCCGCGCCAGCGTGCGGTCGCGACATCCGGGGTGTACGGCTTTCCGAGGATCTCGTCGCCGAGGGCGAACATCGAGTCGCCCCCGATGACGAAGCCGTCGAAATCGGGCTCCTCGGCGCGCAGGCGGTGCGCGACGTCGGCGGCCTTGCGTTGCGCGAGCAACAGCACGTGCTCGGGGGCGGACAGGCGCCGGGCCTCGTCCGCCTCGACCTCGGCGATCACGGCTTCCTCGTCGACCTGGGGTGCCCGCGCCTCAGGCTCGATGCCCGCTTGGCGCAGCAGCATGAGACGAGCGGGAGAAGTGGATGCCAAGCACACGCGCATGCGACAACGCTACCCACGTGCGGGGGCGGCGGTCTCCGCGCCGCCCGGACCCCTCGACGAGCTCAGGGACCTCCCGCCGGGGGCGGTCGGGCGTCGCCGCGCCCGCCCCCGGCGGTCTCCCGGCCGCGTATGACAGGCTCGGAGGATGCACGACGGCGACCTCATCGAACTCGACATCACCGGCATCGCCCACGGCGGCGTCTTCGTCGGACGGCACGAGGGGCGGGTCGTCTTCGTCTCGGACACGATGCCCGGCGAACGCGTCCGCGCGCGGTTGACCGACACCCGCAAGAAGGCGTTCTGGCGGGCCGAGGCCGTCGAGGTGGTGGATGCCGCTCCCCAGCGCCGTCCGCACGTCTGGCGTTCGGCCGATATCGATGTGGATCCCGCGGAACGCGTGGGCGGGGCCGAGTTCGGTCACATCGACCTCGCGCACCAGCGCGCTCTCAAGGAGCGCGTGATCCGCGAGGCCATGGAGCGCGTGGGCCGGCTCGAGCTGCCGGTCGACGTGCGCCCCGCCGGCGACGCCGATCACCCCGAGTCCGTCGACGGAACGGGCTGGCGGACGCGCGTGAGCCTCCACGTCGACGACCGGGGCCGGGTGGGCGCCTACGCCGCGCGGTCGCACCACGTCGTCGAGACCCCCGACTTCCCCCTCGCGACAGAGGCCGTCGCGCGTGCGGCCGCCGAGGTGCGCGGGGGAGCGCGCCCCGGGCGCATCGACCTCGTCCAGCCGGCCGACGGACGCGTGCGCGTCCTGCCGCGGCCCGAGGGCGATCGCTCGACCGCTGCCCCCGAGGTCGTCGACGAGATCGTCGGTGAGCGCGTCTTCCGCGTCGATGCGGGCGGGTTCTGGCAGGTGCACCGCCTCGCCGCGTCCACGCTGACCTCTCTCGTCACGGCGGAGCTCACCGCTTCGGTCGGGGCCCTCGACCCCGAGGCGATGCATCTCGACCTCTACGGCGGCGTCGGCCTCTTCGCCGCCGCGCTCGCCGAGCTGGGCGGGTCGTCGACGCGCGTGGTGAGCGTGGAATCCGACCCCCGGGCGACGGAGCACGCCGGTGAGAACCTCGCCGAGTGGGTCGGTGCGCGGGCCGAGACGGCACGGGTCGATCGCTACGTCCAGAACCTCGCCGCCGGCGCTTCCGAGCGGGAGCGCGAGCGTCTGGAGCGCGGTGTCGTGCTGCTCGACCCGCCACGGGCGGGTGCGGGCCGGGTCGCCGTCGAGGGCATCGCCGCGCTGACCCCGTCCGCCGTCGTCTACGTCGCGTGCGACCCCGTGGCCCTCGCCCGCGACCTGGCGCTGTTCGCCGAACTCGGGTACCGCGCCGAGCGCGGCATCCGGGGTGTCGACCTCTTCCCGAACTCGCACCACGTCGAGGCCGTCACGGTGCTGCGCCGCTGACGCGCCGGGTCGCGCGACCTTCACCCGCGCGGCGGCCCCCGCGCCGATACGATGTGGGGATGACGCGCGTCGCCCTCATCGATGACCACGAGTCGGTCCGACTCGGGCTGGAGGCCGCCCTCGCGCGCACCGAGGCCACCGAGGTCGTCTTCTCGGGCGCGAACGTCGCCTCGTACCTGTCCTGGCGTCAAGCGGCGGCCGCGAACCCCGCCGACGTCGTGGTGCTCGACCTGACGCTCGGTGACGGCACGACGGTCTCCGAGAACGTCGACCGCGTCGTCCGCGACGGCTCCAGCGTCATCATCCACAGCGTCGCCGACCGCGCCGCCGCGGTGCGCGAGGCACTCGCCGCGGGCGCCGCGGGGATCGTCAGCAAGTCGTCGCCGACGCACGAGGTGCTCGGCGCCATCAGCACCGTCGCCCGGGGCGAGGTGCTCGACAACGTCGAGTGGGCGAGCGCCGTCGAAGGCGATCGGGAGTTCGCCGACGCGCAGTTGTCCGCTCGAGAGCGCGAGGTCCTGCGCCTGTACGCCGCGGGCCTTCCGCTCAAGGCCGTCGCCGACCGCCTCGGCGTCGCCTATTCCACCGCCAAGGAGAACATCACCCGCGTCCGCGTGAAGTACGTCGAGGTGGGGCGCCCGGCACCGACGAAGGTCGACCTGCTGCGGCGCGCCATGGAGGACGGCATCCTGCAGGACGCACCCGATGATGCTCCCCGCCATGGCTGAGAACCATCGGTCCGTGCTCGACGAAGCCTGGGGGCGGATCCCCCACACCCGCGAGGGGCAGGCGGAGCAGGGGTCGTTCACGCAGACGCGGATCGAGCGCGTCATCACCCTGATCGTGGGCCCGGGCTCCCTCGTGCTGGGGCTGCAGGCGTTCGTCGCCGCGTTCGGACCGGGAGATGAGGCGGCCGGGTGGCACATGCCTCTCGTCCTCGCCGTCTTCGTGCCGCTGGTGGCGATGATCATCGCCTGCACCGTGGGACGCTTCGCGCGGGTGTTCTCGGGTGTCTTCGCAGTCGTCTTCATGCTCGCCCTCGCGTTCTGGCCCGTTGCCACGGCCGGCGGACCCACACCGGTCCCCACCGAGAACCCCTGGATCTTCTACCTCATCAACGTCGCCACGGTCGCCACCGTGGTCGCGTTCCCCCTCTCGCTGCAGATCGTCTGGACGGTCGCCGCACCGCTGCTGTTCGGGGTGGTGCGCCTGCTGCAGGCCGGCGGGCGGGGAGAGTTCATCCTGCCGATCTCGCTCGACGCCTCGTTCGCGCTGATCCTCGGCAGCGTCCTGGTGACCCTCGGCTGGATGTACCGCTCGATCGCCGCGAACGTCGACCAGGCCCGCGCGTCGGCCGTGTCGAGCTACGCCGCTGCGGCCGCGACGGCCGCGACCGAGCACGAGCGGGTCGCGGTGGCGGCTCTCATGCACGACAGCGTCCTGGGCGCCCTGCTCGCGGCGGACCGCGCCACGACCCCGCGCGAGCGCACTCTCGCCGTCAGCATGGCGCGCGAGGCGCTGACCCGGCTGGCGAACGCCGAGAAGGACTCCCTCGAAGGAAGCGACGAGCCGGTCCCCGCGCTGCGCCTGGCCGACGACATCGAGGCCGCCGCTCGCGAGCTCGGGGTCGACCTGACCGTCGTCCGCCACGTCGACGAGGGCACACCGCACGTCCCCGGGCGGATCGCCCGCGCGCTCGTCCTCGCGGCGATGCAGGCCGTCGCCAACGCCGTACAGCACGCCGATGCGCAGGGCCTCACGGTGCAGTTGACGGGCTACGCCTCCCCGGGAAGCGTGTCGGTCCGGGTGCGCGACACGGGCCCCGGCTTCGACGTCACCGCCATCCCGGCCGACCGACTCGGCATCCGCGGTTCGATCGACGCGCGACTGGCGGCCGTGGGCGGTCGCAGCGAGATCGATTCGCACGCCGGCGGCACCACGGTCACCCTTGAGTGGGAGAGCGGAGACCGCTGGTGACCGTTCGCGCCATCCTGTCGGTCATCGGACTGGCCTTCACCGCCTACCTCGCGGCGCGCGGCCTCATCTGGACCTCTCCCGAGACCGTCGAGCGCGGGTGGCTCATCGTGGCGGCCCTGGTGCTCTACCTCCCGGTGACGTGGCTGTGGATCTTCGCGATCGGCGCGCGCGGCCGGCGGGGACAGCCGGCGCCGACCTCGGGTGCGCGACTGCCCGCCTGGGGGGTCGTGCTCGCTCTCGTGGTGGCGATCGTGGTGTCGAACGCGACGTTCCTCGCGGTCACCGAGGCCGGTCGCACGCAGCCTTTCGTCACGTGGGTGATCGGCGGTGTCGGCGCGCTCATGACCATCGTCATGGTGCGGCGCCGGCCCATCGTCGCATGGGTCGGGATGCTGATCCTCGCCGTGTCGACATCGTTCTGGTTGGGGCCGCTGCAGGCGCTCAGCCTGGGCCTGGTCGGCTCGATCGTGTGGGTGACCGCGGCGCAGCTCGTGACCATCGCCCTCGACCGCGCGGCGCGGGACGCCGAGCGTCTCGCCGAGCTCCAGCAAGCGGCATCCGCGTGGCAGGCCTCGCAGAGCGGCCGGCAACGAGAGCGTCGGCTTCACGTTCAGCGCGCGCTGCAGGCGGCGGGCCCCATCCTCGCCCGCACCATCGAGAACGGCGGCAACCTGCGCGCGGCCGACAAGCAGGCCGCTCGACGCGCCGAGGCCAGCCTGCGCGATGAGCTGCGGGGCAACCGCCTGCTCGACGACGACGTGCGGGCCGAGATCGACGCCGCGCGCCGCCGGGGGTCCGCGGTGAGTCTGTTCGACGAGGGCGGTCTCGAGGGACTCGGCGCCGCGGATCTGAAGGGCATCCGATCCGAGCTGGCGGGCATCCTGCGGGAGTCCGTGTCGGAGCGCGTGATCATCCGCACCTCTCCGCACCACGAGATCGCCGTCACGATCGTCGGGCGCTCGAGTGGTGAGAGCGCCGGGGGAGACGACGATCAGGTCGACCTCTGGCGCGAGATCCGTCGCCCGCGCTGACCCGCAGGCGGCAGCAGTACCTCGGCTGTGATCGAGCCCCGCGTGTGCGCGCCCCCGCGGCCGGCGGCGACGACGTGAGGGGGGTCCGTCGACGCTGCCATGCCCTCCGCGGGGGAAGAGGATTGGGGGTGAGGGGCGGCGAATGCGCCTGCCCCTCACCCGTGCGAACGGTTACCCGAAAACCGTCCGCGCGGTCGAATCCGGCTCTAAGGAGCGGTCCGACCGAACGCGTGATGCGTTCCAGCTCCTCCAGTATTCGGCAGTGTCCCTCGCCCGTCTGTAGGTATTTCGGGGGACATTTCGAACACGTGTCAGCCAGTGAAACCGCGCCATCCGGCGGTGCGGTTCAGCGGGGTGCGCAGGCCGCGAGCCGACAGCTCCCAGCGGGAGCGCGGCGTCTCGTCGGGAACCGTGGCGTCGGCCACCTCGCGCACGTAGGACTCGCTCACCACGACGATCGCCGCGGCCAGTTCCTCTTCGGTGGGCGTGCCGCGTACGACCTCCGCGACGATGGGTCGGGAGGCGTCGGGGTCGACGGTGTCGCTCACAGCGGGATGTTCCCGTGCTTCTTCGCGGGCAGGCTCGCGCGCTTGTTCCGCAGCGCCCGCAGGGCCTTGGCGATCGAGACACGCGTCTGCGCCGGCTCGATGATCCCGTCGAGCTCGCCGCGCTCGGCGGCGAGGAAGGGGGATGCCACGTTGTACGTGTACTCGTTAGCCAGGCGCGTGCGCACGGCCGCGACGTCTTCGCCGGCCTCTTCGGCGCGCTTGATCTCGCCGCGGTAGAGGATGTTGACCGCGCCCTGACCGCCCATGACGGCGATCTCGGCCGTGGGCCACGCGAGGTTGATGTCGGCGCCCAGCTGCTTGGAGCCCATGACGATGTACGCCCCGCCATAGGCCTTGCGCAGGATCACCGTCACCAGGGGCACGGTCGCCTCGGCGTAGGCGTACAGCAGCTTCGCGCCACGGCGGATGACGCCGGTCCACTCCTGGTCGGTGCCGGGGAGGTAGCCGGGCACGTCGACGAGGGTGACGATGGGCACCGAGAACGCGTCGCAGAAGCGCACGAAGCGGCTGGCCTTCTCTCCCGCGTCGATGTTGAGGGTTCCGGCCATCTGCGAGGGCTGGTTGGCGATGATGCCGACCGTGCGGCCCTCGATCCGGCCGAAGCCGATCACGATGTTGGGGGCGAACAGCGGCTGCACCTCGAGGAACTCCGCCGCGTCCACGATGCCGTCGATGACGGTGTGGATGTCGTACGGCTGGTTCGGGGAGTCGGGGATGACGGTGTTCAGCGAGCGGTCGGCATCCGTCGTCTCAAATTCGAAGGGCGTGTCGTAGACGGGGATCTCGGCGAGGTTGTTGTCGGGCAGGTAGCTGATGAGGCCGCGCGCGTAGTCGATCGCGTCGTCCTCGTCGTCGGCGAGGTAGTGCGCGACGCCCGAGCGGGTGTTGTGCGTGTGGGCTCCGCCGAGCTCTTCCATTCCGACGTCTTCGCCGGTGACGGTCTTGATGACGTCGGGGCCGGTGACGAACATCTGGCTGGTCTTGTCGACCATGATGACGAAGTCGGTGAGGGCGGGGGAGTACACCGCTCCACCGGCAGCGGGTCCCATGATGATCGAGATCTGGGGGATGACCCCGGATGCCGCGGTGTTCAGGCGGAAGATCTCTCCGTACTTGCCGAGGGCGACGACGCCCTCCTGGATGCGGGCTCCGCCCGAGTCGAGGATGCCGATGATCGGGATGCCGCTGCGCAGCGCCAGCTCCATGACCTTGATGATCTTGTCGCCGGCGACCTCGCCGAGCGACCCGCCGAAGGTCGAGAAGTCCTGCGCGTACACCGCGACCGTGCGGCCGTGGATCGTGCCGGTGCCGGTGACGACCGAGTCGCCGTAGGGGCGCGACTTGTCCATGCCGAACGCGGAGGTGCGGTGGCGCACGTACTCGTCGAGCTCGACGAACGAGCCGGGGTCGACCAGCATCTCGAGACGCTCGCGGGCGGTGAGCTTGCCCTTCGCGTGCTGCTTGTCGCGGGCGGCGGCTTCGGCGTCGACGACCGCCTCCTGGAACCTGTTGCGCAGGTCCGCGATCTTGCCGGCGGTGGTGAAGAGATCGGGCTGGTCGGTCACGCTTTCCACCCTAGCGACAGCGTCGGCGCCCGCGTTGGAGGGTGCGCACAAGCGAATGCGCGAGGCGCTGTGGCATCCGCCCATGTCCTCCCGTGTCGGGCCGCCGCGTCGAGCGCAAGAGGATGCCGTGAACCCGGCGCGTTCTCTAGGGTGAGCTCATGCCGATCCCCGCCGCCGGATACCCGCTCGCCGCCGCCCACAGCCCGCGCGTACAGGTCGTCGAGACGACCGACTCCACGAACGCCGACGTGATCGCGGCGGTCACCGCCGATCCCGAGGGCTGGCCGCACCTGTCGCTGCTGGTGACCGACGACCAGCGCGCCGGGCGCGGGCGGCTCGACCGCAGCTGGACGGCGCCGGCCGGAACCGCGCTCGCCGTCTCGGTCGTCGTCGACGCGGCGATGATCCCGATCGCCCAGCGCGGGTGGATCCCGCTGGTGGCGGGCGCCGCCATGACGCGTGCGGTGCGCGCCCAGCTCACCGGCCACGGCGGAACGGCAGAGCTGAAGTGGCCGAACGACGTACTCGTCGACGGGGGCAAGATCTGCGGCATCCTGGCCGAGGTCGTGCCCGGCGCGGCCGACACGGTCGTGGTCGGGGCGGGAGTCAACACGCGCATGAGCCGCGCCGATCTTCCGGTCACCACCGCGACCTCGTTCGCCGCGATCGGCGCGGAGTGCGACGACGACCGCCTCCTCGCCGACTACCTCGAGGATCTCGGCAAGATGCTCTCGCGCCTCGTGCACGACGACGTCGAGCGCGTGCACTCCGAGATCGAGAGACTCTGCGTCACCGTCGGCAAAGAGGTGACCGTCGCGATGCCCGACGGCTCCACCCTCCAGGGCACGGCCACGCGCCTCGACCGGGACGGACGCCTCGTCGTCGAGGCCGGCACCATCGAGACCGTCGTCTCGGCCGGAGACGTGGTCCACGTCCGCTGACGGCGAGGCGCCCCGCGTGGCACCGGCCCGCCGGGCCCCGCGCGTCGCACAATGAGACCGTGACCCAGCCGTCGAACTCGATCGGGCGCCCGCGGATGCCGGCGCCGGGGACGGCCGCGCCCGAGTTGCGCATCGCACGACTGCGCTCGCACGCGCGGCGCCTGTTCTGGTCGGCGCTCGTCCTGATCGGCGTCGCGGGGGCGACGGCTTTCTTCTACGACAACCTGCCGGCGCCCTACGAGAACTGGATGCTGCTGACCGCGGCGGGCGTGCTCGTCCTGTTGCTGGTGGTCATCCCTTACCTCGTGTGGCTCTCGCACACCTGGACCATCACGACGCGCCGCGTGATCGAGCGCTCCGGTCCGTTCGGGGCCAACCGGCGCGAAGTCTCCCACGTGCGCGGGTACGCCATCGAGATGCGGCGCGGCATCCTGCAGCGGATGTGGGGCGCGGGCACGCTCTCGCTCTCGAACGGCGTCGAGCCTCCGCTGCGCCTGAAGAACATCCCGCACGCGGTGCTCGTCCACGAGACGCTCGTCGACCAGGTCGAGGTCAACCAGATCCTCGCCCACCGCGACGCGCAGACCTTCGGCTCGGGCGCCGTCGGCGGTCTCTGAGCGCGCCGCGGCCACCGTCCGCCCCGGCGTGCGCACCTGCCCCCTGACGATATAACACAGGAGACGTACGCTCCTCCTGCCGAGATCGCGCTGCGACCGGGGTCGCGGCGCGCACATCTCCTGCGTTGTGTCCAGCGCAAGGTGCACCGGCGGATGACTCGGTCCCCATCGCCCGGCCACCCGGACCGACTCGCGCCCCCGCGGGCGGCCAGACAGAATGGATGCCGACGGAAGGAGCGGCATGGCGCTGCGAGTCGGAGTGGTCGGTGGCGGACAGCTGGCGCGGATGATGATCGCGCCCGCCGTGGAGCTGGGGGTCGAGATCCGCGTCCTCGCCGAGAGCGAGGGCATGTCGGCGGCACTCGCCGCGACCGCCGTCGGCGACTACCGCGACACCGCGACGGTGCTCGCCTTCGCCCGCGACGTCGACGTCATCACCTTCGATCACGAGCACGTGCCGCAGGACGTGCTGGCCGCCCTGGTCGACGCCGGCGTCGCCGTCCACCCTGGACCCGCACCCCTCGGCGTCGCTCAGGACAAGCTCGTCATGCGCGCGAAGATGGCCGAGCTGGGGCTCCCTCAGCCCGACTGGGCCGCCGTGTCCACGGCATCCGATCTGCAGGAATTCCTCGACGCGCACGGTGGGCGAGCGGTCGTGAAGACGCCGCGCGGCGGGTACGACGGCAAGGGCGTCCGGGTGGTCTCCGCCGCCACCGAGGCGGACGACTGGTTCGCCGCGCTCGCCGAGGACGGCAACGGCGGTGCCCTCCTCGCTGAAGAACTGGTCGACTTCACCCGAGAACTGGCCCAGCAGGTCGCCCGACGCCCCTCCGGCGAGGTGCGCGCGTACCCCGTCGTCGAGACCGTGCAGCGCGACGGGGTCTGCGCCGAGGTCGTGGCCCCGGCGCCCCGCGCCGACGCCCGCGTCCAGCGCGTCGCCGCCGAGATCGGCGTCGCGGTCGCGGAGGGACTGGGCGTGACCGGCATGCTCGCCGTCGAGCTGTTCGAGACGAGCGACCAGCGCATCCTGATCAACGAGCTCGCCATGCGTCCGCACAACAGCGGTCACTGGACGCAGGACGGTGCGATCACGAGCCAGTTCGAGCAGCACCTGCGCGCGGTCCTCGACCTGCCCCTCGGATCGACGGATGCCGTGGCCCCGTGGACGGTCATGATCAACGTCCTGGGCGGCCCCGCCGAGGGCGGCCTCGACGAGCGGTTCGCCGCCGCCATGGCGGCGCACCCCGCCGCGAAGATCCACACCTACGGCAAGGCCCCGCGCCCGGGCCGCAAGGTGGGCCACGTCAACGTCATCGGGGAGGACCTCGACGACGTCGTCTACGAGGGTCGCGCGGCCGCCGCGTTCTTCGACTGAGCGCGCCGTTCCGAGATCTTCCAGCGAGCCGCCCTACCCTGGACCGGTGACCCGGCCGCTGCATTCTTCCGAGACGCCCGTGGTCGGCGTCGTCATGGGCTCCGACTCCGACTGGCGCGTGATGAACGCCGCCAGCGAGGTGTTGACCGAGTTCGGCATTGCGCACGAGGTCGAGGTGGTCTCCGCCCACCGCACCCCCGACAAGCTCGTCCGGTACGGGCGCGAGGCGCGCGGACGCGGGCTACGCGCCATCATCGCGGGGGCCGGAGGAGCCGCGCACCTGCCGGGCATGTTGGCATCCGTTACCGCCCTCCCTGTCATCGGCGTCCCCGTGCAGCTGGCGACGCTCGACGGCCTCGATTCGCTGCTCTCGATCGTCCAGATGCCCGCGGGCATCCCGGTGGCCACCGTCTCGATCAACGGAGCGAAGAACGCCGGCCTCCTCGCCGCGCGGATCCTCGGCAGCGCCGACACCGCGCTCGCCGAGCGCGTCGAGGCCTACGCGCGCGATCTCGAGGCGCAGGTCGAAGAGAAGAACCGTCGCCTGAAGGATTCCCTATGACGCTCGCCGCCGCCCGGCCCCGCTCTCGGACGCACGTCGTCGAGCAGCGCCCGATGCGTCACCCCGACGCGAACTCGCGGGCGGTCATGACCCGTCGCGGGTGGTGGCTCGTCGCGCTCAACTTCCTGCTTCCCGGTTCCGCTCAGGTTCTGGCGGGCAACAGGCGCCTCGGCCGGTTCGGCCTCGGCGCCACCCTCGCGATGTGGACGATCCTGGTGCTCGCCGGTCTCGGAGCCCTGCTCATGCCCAGCGGACTGTTCGCCCTGGCGACCGGATCGTTCATCCCCGACTTCCTGTCGTGGTTCCGTCCGCTGCCGTTGACGCTGGTGCAGATCGCGCTCGTCGCGTACGCCGTGCTCTGGATCGTGCTGACCATCGACACGCTGCGGTTGGTCCGACTGGTCAAGGTCGGGCCCCTGTCCCGCGTCGCCATCGCCGTCGTCTCGGTGGCGCTGCTCGTCGTGTCCGGCTCGGGCGCGGCGTGGGCGGCACAGGCGGCGGGAACGACCCGCGACACCTTCTCGGAGCTGTTCGCGCAGTCCGCCCCCGTCGTCCCGCCGTCCGACGGGTACTACAACATCCTCCTTCTGGGCGCCGACTCCGGCGAGGGGCGCGACTCCATGCGCTTCGACAGCATCTCGGTCGTCTCGATCAACGCCGACACCGGCGCGACCACCATCACCGGCATTCCGCGCGACATGCCGCACTTCCCGTTCGCACCGGGGCCGATGCAGGACGAGTACCCCGACGGGCACACCGGATACGCCAACGCGACGTGCGGCTGGGGCAGCGGTATCAACCAGCTCCGCACCGAGGTCGAGGTCTGCCAGGACGGGAACACGCTGTACCCGAACGCGAAGGCCGAGGGGTCCGAG
The DNA here is from genome assembly GCF_029761935.1 of Microbacterium testaceum. Classification (NCBI taxonomy): domain Bacteria; kingdom Bacillati; phylum Actinomycetota; class Actinomycetes; order Micrococcales; family Microbacteriaceae; genus Microbacterium; species Microbacterium testaceum. The sequence continues at coordinate 1,355,041 of NZ_CP121699.1, read as the reverse complement.
CCCGGCATCGAGGCGACGAAGGACGCCGCCGAGGGCATCATGGGCATCCAGATCCCGTACTACGTGCTGATCGACATGAAGGGCTTCGCCGATCTCGTCGACGCGCTCGGCGGCGTCGACATCGACGTCAAGGAACGCCTGCCCAAGGGCGGCCCCGCCTACGACGGCCAGCCGGTCGACGACTGGGCCTTCGGCTGGGTCGAGCCCGGGCAGCAGCACATGAACGGCGACACCGCCCAGTGGTACGCCCGCTCGCGGTACACGACGAGCGATTTCGACCGCATGCGCCGCCAGCGCGAGCTGCAGGAGGCGATCCTCGCTCAGACCACCCCGCAGAACGTGCTCACGCACTTCCAGGACGTGGCCACCGCCGGAACCAACATCGTCGAGACCGACCTGCCGCAGGGGCTCATCGCCCCGACCCTGGTGAACCTCGCCCTCGAGGCGAAGGGCCAGCCGGTCGGCACGCTCGAGCTGACCCCGGCGGGTGGTGTCGACGAGTTCGACCCCGACTACGCCCAGGTGCAGCAGATGGTGCACGACAAACTGCACCCGCCGACCGAGACGGAGGCGCCCTCCTCGTGACCGTGACCCTGCGCGTCGTGCTGGATCAGCTCGTCGCCCCGACCTCCCGCGACCTCGCCGAAGCCTCGGCCTCACTGACCGAGGCCCTCATCGCCACCGCCCCGCGCGGGTGCGACGTCGGCGCGATCGTTCCCTCGCCCGGGATCTCCGACGGCGAGGCCATCGCCGGCCTCAGCTCCGAGACGCGTCTGTCGATGCGTCGCCGCGAGCTCGCGGCATCCTGGCAGCTCGGCGTCGCCCCCGGAATCGGTAAGGGACTCATCCACTCGCCTACCCCGCTCGCACCTCTCGTGCGCCACGACCGCGTCAACGAGACGCACCAGATCGTGGTGACCCTGTGGGACCTGCGCGCGTGGGAGACCCCCGAGGAACTGCCCAAGGCCGAGGTCCTGGCCGGCCGCGCGTTGCTGTCGCGCGTGACCAAGCACGCGGACGCGGTGATCGTGCCCACGCACGCGATGGCCGAGCGTCTCGCCGAGGTGGCCAAGCCCAAGCTCGTCAAGAAGCTGCGTGTGATCGGCGGGGCTCCGGCCGCGGGGATGCGTGTGCCGTCGGATGCCGTGGGCCGCTTGCGGGCCCTCGGCCTGCCGCAAACCTTCGTCGCTGCGGCCGGGGGGAGTGCGGCCTCCGACGCCCTCGGGGGTGCGTTCGCCGCCGTCGTCGCCTCGGGATGGGAGGGCGACGTCGTCGTCCTCGACGTGCCCGAGGGCGACGAGCCCGCCGTGATCGACCTCGCCGCCGCCGCGGGGCTCGCCGAGGGGCGCGTGCACGCCCGCGGCGCGCTCGACCGCTGGGATCGGGCGGCCGTGCTCTCGCACGCGGCGGCGTTCGTGGCCTCGTCCGCGCGTGCGGACTGGCCGTGGCGCGCGGTCGACGCGCTCGCGGTGGGGCTGCCGATCGCGGCGGTCGACACCCCCGTGCTCCACGAGGTGCTGGCGGATGCCGCGGCCTTCGCCCCGGTCGACGAGCTCGGTGCGGCGCTCTCGCGAGCCCTGGGGGAGGACGCCGATCGCCTGCGCGTGCTGGCCGGTGACCGCGCCAAGGGATTCGCCTGGGGGGCCTCGGCCGACCGGGTGTGGGCGCTGCACGCGGAGCTGTGAGGTGGGCGCCCCTATGCTCGACAGCATGACAGCGCGCGTCGGGATCGTCGTCCGTACCCGGCGGCGGCCGGACTTCCTCCGTCGGGCGCTCAGCGACATCGGCACGCAGACCTACGCCGACCACCGGGTCATCGTGGTGAACGACGGGGGAGACCCCGCCGAGGTCGAGGCGATCGTCGCGGAGGCCGCATTCAAGGTCTCCGTCCTCCACATCGTCGACGGTGAGGGAGGGCGCTGCGTCGCCGCGAATCGAGGCGTTCGCGAAGCCGGTACCGAGTACGTCGTGCTTCATGACGACGACGACCGCTGGCATCCCGAATTCCTCGCCCGAACCGTCTCGTGGCTCGACGCGACGACCTCTGACGCGGCCGTCGCCGTGCCGACCGAGATCGTCTACGAAGAGAAGCGCGGCGGGGCGTGGGTCGAGGTCGGGCGCGCACCGTTCTGGGCGGGCATGCAACGCATCTCTCTGACCGAGATGCTCAGCGTCAATCGAGCCGTCCCCATCTCCGTGCTCTACCGGCGGTCGATCCACGACGAGATCGGTTGGTACGACGAATCCCTCGACGCCGTCGAGGACTGGGACCTCTATCTTCGGATCCTCCGGCACGGCGGGATCGGCTTCCTCCCGGGAGAACCGCTCGCTTTCTGGACGCAGAGACCGGATGCCGCCGGTCTCGACGCCAACAGCATGTTCGCGCTCACCGAGGCGCACGCCGCCGACGATGCACGGGTGCGCGACCGGGCACTTGCGGAGTGGATCGGGCGGGAGGGGGATGGGCTGCCGTTGTACCTCGCTGCCCTGCACACGGAGCTCACCGCGCACCTCGACGAGCGTCTGCAACAGACCGCGGCCCGGATGCGCGAGGAGATACGGGACGACCTCCGGCGGGAACTCGACGCGCATCAGCCGCTGTGGTCGCGATTGCGGCGTCTGCGGCGCAGGGTCGTCCGTCGGTAACGACCTGGTGTCTTGCGGCGTGGGTGGAGGCGAGTCTGCGCCCGCACACGCATAATGTTGCCGTGAAGAACGCCTTCGACGCTGCCGTACCGTCCTCCCTCCGGCGCACGCGCGTCGTGCTGCCCGTGCTGCTCCTGGCCGGGGCTCTGTCGTTCTCCGGATGCGCCGGGGCTGCCGGCTCCGCAACCCCCACCCCGAGTCAGACCGCGTCGGCGTCGACCGCCTCGCCCACGACGTCGCCCGAGGCCACCCGCACGCCCTCGCCGACCCCGACTGACGGGGGATCCGCAGCGACGGACGCTCCGTACAACGGCCAGATTCTGATCATCACTTCCGAGGTCCGCGACGGCACCCTCGAGGTCTCAGCAATGGTGCCGGGGGTCTCCG